>NZ_JIBT01000016.1 GCF_001039575.1 Halomonas sp. PR-M31 | reverse complement strand
CGGTGGAATTTGCCGAGGGCAGTCTACCCGGTGCCCTCAATCTGCCGCTGATGGATGACGAGGAGCGCCACCTGGTCGGTATCTGTTACAAGCATCATGGCCAGCAGGCGGCCATCGAGCTTGGCAATCGTCTGGTGACTGGCGGTCTCAAGGCGTCCCGAGTAACGGCTTGGCAGCGCGCCATCGAAAAGCAACCAGGCGCGGCAATCTACTGCTTTCGCGGCGGACTGCGTTCAAAGATCGCTCAGCAATGGCTGCTTAAAGAAGGCATTGAGTTGCCCCGTATTCGCGGCGGTTGGAAGGCCATGCGTAGGGCACTGTGCGAGCGTATCGATGCGGCTGCGGAAAAGCCCATGCTTATCGTTGGTGGCCTGACCGGCTGTGCCAAGACCGAGCTGATACAGCGTCTGGAAAGCGGCGTCGACCTGGAAGGCTGTGCGCGACACAAAGGATCGGCTTTTGGCCGCCATCCGCTTCCGGCACCTTCGCAAATCGATTTCGAGCATGCATTAGCACATCAACTCATGGAGGTTTCAGGTGGCTGTGTGCTGGAGGATGAGTCGCGGCATATCGGAGTCGCCAATATTCCACTGACGTTCTGGCAGGCAATGGAGCAGGCACCTCGAATACGGGTGGAGATGCCGTTGGACTGGCGGCTGTCGCGGATCCACAAGGACTATATCGAGGATCTGTGGATGATCTATCGCCGCCAGTACGGTGAATGGCTGGGCTGGGCGCTAATGCGTAAACAGCTGAGTAATGCCCTTGGTCGCCTCAAAAAGCGTCTAGGTAGCGCCCGTCTGGCGCGGTTGTCACGACTACAGCAGTTGGCCTTTCGCGAGCATGAGCAAGGCAATACCCAGGCCCATGAAGCTTGGCTTGCGCCGCTGCTGACCGAGTACTACGACCCGCTGTATCGACATCAGCTTGAAAAACATGCTCGCACCTATCTGCATGTTGGCGACTGGGAAAGCTGCTTGTCGTTTGCAAGGGATTGGCAAGATCACCAGTAATACAAGCGGGCGCTACGCGGTGCTTGTTACCCAGCGCAGCAATACCCGATCGAGTAATGCGGCAAGACGATCAAACCGCCTAGAATCGGCAAATATTTCTTCCCGGCTCTGCACGAAGGACCCCTCTGCTTCGAATGCTTCAGGCATGTGTGCCAGTAGCGCTTCCACGCTGGCATGAGTGACCTCCAGACGACACTGAAGCCCGACCACTCTGCCTTGATCCCAGACAAAACCTTGTACTGGGCTTGCCGAGCTTGCGCCTAGCGGTAGCGCATCCTCGGGCAGGCCGAAGATATCGCGATGCCAGTGAAAAGCCTCGAACTGCTCGGGTAAATCAAAAGGGCTTTCTGGCGCCAGCGTGACCGGATGCCAGCCTATCTCGGCGTAGGTGCCTCGAGAGACGATAGCGCCTAGTCCTGCGGCGATTAGCTGCGCACCCAGACCAATGCCCAGCACCGGCTTGCCACTCTTCAAGGCGCGAGTGATCAGCTTTTTTTCTCGCTTGAGCCAAGGAAAGCGCTCCTCATCATCGAGATCCTGGGGGCCATCAAGCACGATTAGCCCGTCGCAATCCTCGAGTCGGGGCGGTGCTTCGTCAGCATAAAGATGACTGATGTTATGGCTATGCCCCATGCCGACGAGCCAGTCGGCCAGTCGTGCGGGGCCGTCGTAGGCGGCGTGCTGGAGAAAATAGATATGCATGATGAGCTCATGATGGATAAAGCGTCTGTTCCTGTCTAGCCAGTATTGGCTCAAGCGAAGATCGGTACGCTGCTTTTCACCATCGAGTGGACGAAAACGAAGATAGCGCCGGCCATTGTTGATTTTTGTCAAGTGAAGCTGGGCATGCGTCGCTTACTATTTGCTTGCTAAACGCAGCGTCGCTTGGCAACACGGCTGCGTCCAGCCTGCTCTACTCATAAGCATACAAGGCCTTTTCCATGTCCAATTTCGCTTACCGCCCACCGCTAATCTTTTTTGCCAGTGTCTCCTGCTTACTGCTGGCCGCAAGCGCTCAAGCCATCGATTTCGACGTCGAAAACACCAAGGTTACCCTCTACGGCTTCGCCAAGTTGAACATGATTTACGATGCCGACGCGGATTTGGGTAATGCGGGCAATAATCGCGCTATTCGATTGGACGACCAGAAAGGTTCAGATGGGCATACCACCATCCATGCCTATCATAGCCGTCTTGGCTTCACGACGGCGACACCGGTACAGGGCAGCACGCTGAAGACCCGCATGGAAATCGACTGGTTCGATGAAGGCGGTGGCGATGCGCGGCTACGCCATTTCTACGGCGAATGGAACAACATACTGGCGGGCAAGACCTGGACCAACTTCGGTACCGTGGAGACCGGCCCCAAAATCATCAACGTGCGACCGGCACCGGGTCAGAGCAAGGTGGGCCGCAAGGCACAGCTACGCTATAGCTGGAACAACTGGCACGTGGCGCTGGAAACACCGGATCCGGAATATTACACCGACGAGGTTGCGGTAGGCTTCAATGCAAACAGCGGTGGCTATCAAACCAGCAGCGATTACAAGGAAGGGCTACCGGATTTGACCTTGCGTTACCAGAATGCCTGGAACGGTTTTTCCTATGCTGTATCGGGCATGGTGCGTCAGCTGGAAGTCGACGATGGCGGCGCCAACGACGACAGCGCCGTTGGTTGGGGTTTGAACCTGGCCGCGAAATATGCGCTCGGAGAGCGAGTGACGCTGCGTGCCGAACTCTCCCACGGCGATGGCATCGGGGAATACATGCAGGGTAACCCGAGTGCCCCTGCCTACTACGATGGTGACAAGGTCGAAACCATCAAGGCCACCGGTGGTATTCTGGGCACCAGTGTCGCAATCGGCCCGGGGGAGGCGCATCTTGCCTACTCGATCACCAATGCGGATCTCGACGATCTCAAGAAAACCGATCTACCCAACGTCGACGCCGCCAACAAGCGTTTCGAGAACGTCTATTTGAACTATATCTGGACCCCGGTCAAGAATATCGATTACGGCCTGGAAACCAGCTACCAGACTCGTAAAGTAGCGGATGGGCGCGACGGCGACGCTCTGCGTTTTCAAGGCATGGTGCGCTATCGTTTCTAGACGCTCTGTTCTCAATCGTCGCTGTGGCCGGTCTTTCCTTGGAGATTCAGAAAGGCGAGAATTCCAGTTCGAACTCAAACAGTGCAGGATCGAGAGACAATGAGAAGCGAGCTGCGCGAGCAGATCTATACCATCGTCGCGCAGATTCCCCCCGGGCGAGTGACTACCTATGGGCGTATCGCCAAAATGACCGATGGTGCAACGGCCCGTGCGGTCGGCAGTGCCATGGGCCACCTGCCCAGCGGCCATGAGTTGCCCTGGCATCGGGTGATCAATGCGGGGCTTAAGGTCACCGAACATGGCGGCGCCGTGCGCCAGCGGGAGAAGCTGCGCGCCGAGGGTGTTGTCTTCGATGCCAAGGGCTGTATCAATTCTGAACTGCTGTGGCCATGAAGAAAGCTGAAGTAACACCCGATGAGCGAAGGAGCCCATGAGTCAAGTATCCCCTTTAGGTTTCAAGACACGACTGCGCCAGCTGAATCGGCGTCAGCAGTTGGCG
The DNA here is from genome assembly GCF_001039575.1 of Halomonas sp. PR-M31. Classification (GTDB taxonomy): domain Bacteria; phylum Pseudomonadota; class Gammaproteobacteria; order Pseudomonadales; family Halomonadaceae; genus Modicisalibacter. The sequence continues at coordinate 90,940 of NZ_JIBT01000016.1, read as the reverse complement.
TTCATGGCCGCCCTCTGTGAACGGCTGCTGCCTAACTACGCGCTCTATGTTCAGATGACGGGGCAGGGTGACGTGCAGGGGCTGCGGGTCATTCTGGATCTAGTGTGGGAAGCGTTGCAGGTGCGGGACGCACGCATCGATTTTGCCCGTCAGGCGGAGAAGCTAGCGGGATTCGAGCCGCCGGACGATGATGACAGTTTCGGCGCCCGCCGAGCCACGGAGGCCGTCGTGGCGCTGTCGGCGATACTTGATGCTCTGCAGGGCGACGCCCCGGAGGCGCCCTTGGAAGTCAGCCAGGTGTCCCGTAACGGTGTGCAGGCCTTTATCGAAATGACCGAAGGCAGTGACGACGACGACGCCGAGCGCAATGCTGCCCGGCTGCGGGATCATCCATTGATGGATGAAGAACATGACTTTCAGGCAATGGTGTTGGAGCACGCGGAGACAACGCTGGATCGTGAGGCGCTCAAGTCTCTACGCCGCCAAGGGCATAATGAAGGTGTCAGTAATTTGGGTTTGGGCCTGGAATGATTTCCTGAAACGTCTAGCTAAAAACTTATGCCACCAGTAAACATCATTCCGGCAGTTCCGAAGACGATCAAATCTCCCTCCAGGCGTTTCCAGCTTAATCCTATGGTCGGCAGTATGGCCGGCGCGATGCCCAGATGATTGAGAGGAATGTTGTCGCGTTTATCACCATCGTAGCCGCGCAGTAGGCCGGCGGTGAGTTTGGCGCGGACATTGACGTCATGGCTGAGCTGCCATAGCGGAATTTCACGCCCGGCATAGAAATACCAAGTGGGCTGATCAAAGGAGTTCTTGAACCAGGCGGTGCCGGCGAACCAGCGCTGGGGGTTGTGCAGCTCGATGCCGATCAGATTTTGCTGCTCGTCGTAGTCCGAGTCCGAGCGGAAATGCTCAGTAAAGAGGCTGGTTTGCACCAGGCCGTGATCATAGCGCCAAAAGGACGAGGCCGTTTCGGCGTGAGCAGAGCTGACAGCTGTCAACAGCACGGTTAGAGTCAGTGTAGCGGCCTTGTGCATACAACCCTCATAAACGCATTTCGATACCGTGTTCGGCTAAGTAGCGCTTGGCGTGAGGAATACTGTATTCGCCGAAGTGGAAAATGCTGGCGGCCAGCACCGCGTCGGCGCCCCCTTTAGTAATGCCCTCTACCAAATGATCGAGATTGCCTACGCCCCCGGAGGCGATCACTGGTACCGGTACCGCCTCAACAATCGCCCGGGTCAATGCTAGATCGAAGCCAACCCGAGTGCCATCCCGGTCCATGCTGGTCAATAGAAGTTCGCCGGCACCCATATCCACCATCTTGCGCGCCCACTCCACCGCATCCAGCCCGGTGGGCCTGCGTCCGCCATGAGTGAATATTTCCCAACGAGGCGTTTCATCTTCCGCGGATACGCGTTTGGCATCGATAGCCACTACGATGCACTGATTGCCAAAACGTTCCGCCGCTTCACGTACAAAATCAGGATTGGTCACGGCGGCGGTGTTAATCGAGACCTTGTCCGCCCCGGCGTTTAGCATGGTGCGGATGTCGTCGCAGGTGCGAATGCCGCCGCGACGGTCAAGGGAATGAACACCTCGCCGGCAATATGACTGACCATTTCTACCGTGGTGGCGCGGTCCTCGTGACTGGCGGTGATATCAAGAAAGGTGATTTCATCGGCGCCCTGCTGATTGTAGCGTTTGGCAACCTCCACCGGATCGCCCGCATCCCGGATGCCGACGAAGTTGACCCCCTTGACCACCCGCCCGGCATCGACGTCCAGGCAGGGAATGATGCGTTTGGCCAGTCCCATGATCAGCCCTCCCGTAAAGCAGTAGAATTGAACTCGTCGCACAGGCGCTGTGCCTCGGCGACATCGAGACTGCCTTCATAGATGGCGCGCCCGGTAATGGCGCCCAGGATGCCTTGGCCGGCGACTTCGGCGAGCTCTCGAATGTCATCGAGATCGGTCACACCGCCGGAGGCGATCACCGGCAACCCGCCTTGCCGGGCCATTTCCAGGGTGGCCTCGATATTGACACCCTGCATCATGCCGTCCCGGGCAATATCGGTGTAAACGATCGAAGAAACGCCGGCGTCAGCGAAACGCTTGGCCAATTCGGTGGCCTTCACGCTCGAAACCTCTGCCCAGCCATCGGTTGCCACGAAGCCGTCCCGAGCATCCAGGCCGACGATCACATGGCCCTCGAACAGGCGACACATCTCGCTGACGAAGGCAGGCTCCTTGACCGCCTGGGTGCCGATGATCACATAGGTTACCCCGGCTGCCAGGTAGTGTTCGATGGTGGCCGCCGAGCGGATGCCGCCGCCGATCTGAATGGGCAGATTCGGGTAGGCACGGGCAATGGCGGTAACCGCTTCACCATTGACCGGCTTGCCTTCGAAGGCACCGTTGAGATCCACCAGATGCAAACGGCGGGCGCCGGCTTCGACCCAGCGCGCCGCCATGGCCACCGGATCATCGCCGTAGTCCGTGGCGTCATCCATGCGCCCCTGCTTTAAGCGGACGCAGTGACCATCCTTTAGATCGATGGCGGGAATAACCAGCATGTCGTGTCCTCGTCAGTGCGGGATCCTGGAGATCGTCGCTTGGATATTCTTGGCAGCCTGTCGCGAACTTGGTCTCAGGGCGCCCAGTTCACGAAGTTCTCAAGCAGTCTCAGGCCGCTGCTGGCGCTTTTCTCAGGGTGAAACTGTACCGCGAAAACCGCATCGCGTCCTGTCGCCACATGAGCGTCGACACCGGCGTAGTGCGTAGTGCCAAAAACGTCGCGGTCGTGCTCGGTATCGACATAGTAGCTATGCACGAAATAGAAACGCGTGCCGTCCTCGATGCTTTCCCAAAGGGGGTGATCCTGGCACTGGCTCACCTGATTCCAGCCCATGTGAGGCACCTTGAGACGTTCGCCATCCTTGCTCAACAGGTTCTGACCGAAATAGCGTACCTTCCCTGTCAGAAAGCCCAGGCAAGCCGTGCCGCCATTCTCTTCACTTTCGTCCATCAGCATCTGCTGGCCGACACAGATGCCCAGCAGCGGCTTGGACTGAGCAGCGAGTAACTCTTGTACCAGGCCCTTCAATTCCGTGCGTTCAAGCTCCCCCATGCAATCGCGAATAGCGCCTTGACCCGGCAGCACTAGTCGAGTCGCGCCACCGATGACCCTTGGGTCACGCGTGATCACCACATGCTCATGGGTCACGTGTTCCAGTGCCTTGGCAACGGAGTGCAAATTGCCCATGCCATAATCAATGACGGCGATCGTCATGCTCGCTCCTTGAAGGTAAAGGTCAGAGGCTGCCTTTGGTAGAGGGCATCTGCCCGGCCATGCGGGTATCGCGCTCCACCGCCATGCGCAGTGCCCGACCGAAGGCCTTGAAGATGGTTTCGATCTGGTGATGGGCGTTAAAGCCTTTCAGGTTGTCGATATGTAGCGTCGCCTGGGCGTGATTAACGAACCCCTGAAAGAACTCCCGAAATAGCTGGGTGTCCAGGCGTCCGATGGCGGCGCGGGTGAATTCGACGTCCATGAACAGGCCCGGCGCCGGAAAGTCGATCACCACTCTCGAGAGTGCCTCATCCAACGGTACATAGGCGTGGCCATAGCGACGAATGCCGCGTTTATCGATGAGCGCCTTGGCAAAAGCCTGACCCAGAGTAATACCGATATCCTCGACGGTGTGATGTTCGTCGATATGCAGATCGCCCTTGGCGTTAATGTCCAGATCAATCAGACCGTGGCGGGCAATCTGTTCGAGCATGTGATCGAGAAACGCCACGCCGGTCTCGGCAACAAAACGACCCTGGCCATCCAGGTTCACACTGACCGTGATCTGAGTTTCCAAGGTGTCGCGGGATACCGTAGCAATACGCTCGGCCACATCCGAGCTATCCAGCCGGGCTGATTCCATCGGGGTCTCCATCCGGATACTCACGCAAGGCAAATGGTGAATGATTGTGAATTGGAACAGGAACAAGTGCTTCGAAAGAACGCTTCTTTAGCCTGACCTGTCATTATAGAGAATCGCCATGGCCATCCGCTACAATGCGGGTCAGGAACCTCAGGGCGATAGCGGCATCAAGGAGATAGAGCATGGCGGTAACGCTCACGGAAGTCGATCATGGGTGTTGGGAAGCCAATGATCAGATGAAAGTCGATCTTTCACACATTTATCATGATGCGCCTAGTGAGCGTTTGCCCCAGAATGCTAATACGTTCGTTCAATCGCATCTAAGCGGCGGCGGCGTATTCTGTTGTGCGCTGTTTGATGATCGACTATTGGCGGCGGTTAGCGTGCAGAAGGAAACAGACGCTTGGTGGCTTGCCTATTTCTGTGTGCGCAAGAGCATGCGTCGGCGCGGTATCGGTTCGCGGCTAATGGCGCTCATTGCTGAGGCGGCGCGTGAGCAGGGCAAGGCGCTGCGCGTCGAGGCGACGCAGTTGCAGTTGGAAGATCAGCTGTTGTTAACCCGTCTGGGCTATCGTCCGAAGGCCGACGGTGTCTATTTCGAACTCAATCCGTTGGCTGCAGGAGGCTATTGATGAAAAGGTTGGTGCGGACACTATTGGCCGTCGTTGGCATATTGGGGCTGATAGTGGTGGCCGCCGTGGTCTATATGACCACATTCTTCGATCCCAACGACTTGAAGCCTAGGCTGGTTGAGGCAGTGCGCGAGCAAAGCGGTTTAGAGCTTGCCCTGGAAGGCCCCCTTAGCTGGTCATTCTATCCGCGGTTGGGAGTCAGCGTTGAAGATGCTCGTGCCTGGCTGCCCAAGCAATCCCAGGAAGATACGCCTTTCGCAGCTATCGATAGCGCCGAAGTCAGCCTGGCATTCGCGCCTCTGCTCTCGGGTGATATCGCCATCGATGGATTGATGCTAGACGGCATGCGCCTTGATCTCGTGCGCGATGAGCAAGGTCGCGGCAACTGGGAAACGTTATTGGAGCGCCTGCAGGATGAAAAGACCGAAAAAGCCCTGGCACCTGCGTCCGCAGGGCCGGCCATGAAGCAGGACGGCCCGGATGTAGCCCTTGATATTGCCAGTGTCGAAATAAACAACAGTCAGGTCAGCTATGCCGACCGGCGCAGCGATCTGGATGTTACGGTACGCGATCTCTCGATCAGCAGCAGTAACGTCAACCCTGAGAAAGCGTTCCCGATCAAGAGTCACTTCCTTATAGATAGCGTGGCACCACAGCTTTCCAGCAAGGTCGATCTCAAAAGTAAGGTGCGCCTTGGCCTTGACGATGGACGCTATGTGCTCGAGGGCTTGAGTCTCGATTCTCAAACTGAAATGGCACAGTGGCCAGATCGCAAACAGACACTTTCGCTAAAGGCCAAGCAGGTGCTGGGCGAGATCAATAGTGGAGACTATCGACTCGAAGGTGCTGAACTCAAAGCCAACCTTGCTCATCCCACGCTGGGGGAAAAACCACTGCCACTGAATCTGACCTTCGAAGGTGAGGCGAATACCGAGCAGCAAACCGCCCAGATACATGATCTGCTGTTGACCAGTGAGAAGGGGCTCAAGCTTACGGGGACACTATCGTTCACCGAGCTTTTGAGTTCGCCAAACTACACCGGGCAAATCAAGCTGGCGCCACTATCGCTAAGACCCTGGCTCGAGCGCTTCGGTAGCAAATTGAACACCGCCGACGACAAGGCTATGTCCCAGGTAGCGCTTACGAGCCCGATAAAAGGCGATATGCAGAAAGCCAATCTGACCAATCTGACCCTGGTGATGGACGATAATACCTTCGGCGGACAGTTGGGAGTCGGTCTGGATGGCAAGGCGTATACATTCGATCTCGAGGGCGAACGCCTGAATCTTGATGACTATCTACCTCCGGTTGAGAAGGATGCCGCCAAAGAGAGTGCGGCTTTTTTTGGGCCGCTGGGGATCGACTCCGCCTATGCTCAGGAAGAAACGAATGAGCTGGTGCCGGTCGAAGCATTGCGGGATCTGACGGTGGACGGCAAGCTTTCCCTAACAGAGCTCAAGATCAAGAACCTGACGCTATCTCAACCCTCTTTGAGTTTAAAGGGCGATGACGGGCGTCTAGCACTGGAACGCTTTGACGCCAGGCTCTACGACGGCACTCTCAACGTCGGGGCCAAGTTGAACGTTCGAGAGCCCCCTATTCGTTGGGCATTCGCGCCGCAGTTGAAAGATGTGCAGATCGTACCCCTGGTCGAGGATTACAGCGGCGAGCCATCGCCTTTGCGTGGACGCCTCAATCTTGACGGCGACTTCACGTCTCGGACCAACTCCTCGGATACCCTGATCAGCAATCTCAACGGCAATGCCAATTTCCAGGTGGCGGATGGGGCGGTGTTCGATGTCAATGTCTCTCAAGAGCTGTGTACCGCAGTCGCTATGCTCGAGGGCGAAAGCACGACTCGGGACTGGAGCAAAGACACCCAGTTCGAACGCTTGTCCGGCAGCATTCGAGTGATCAATGGTGTCGCTCATAACGATGATCTCAAGATCGTCATTCCCGGTATCGAGCTTACAGGAGACGGCCGGCTGAACCTGCCCACCCAGCGTTTTGATTACGATGCCAGGGCGCGTTTTGTCGATACAGTAGATGCCGCCTGCAAGGTCAACCCTCGCCTTGAGCGTGTGCCGCTTCCCTTGCACTGTGAAGGTGCCCTTGAAGGTGAGCCAAAGCAGTGGTGTGGCTTTGATCGCCAGGCCTTCCAGCAATCCCTGACCGAGCTTGCGCGAGACGAAGTCAAGCGCAAGGCCAGCGAGAAGATTAGCAAGAAAATCGAAGAGCGACTGGGAAAAGATGCCAGCGAGGAACTTGGTGATGCGCTACGTGGTCTATTCAACTGAGCATCACTAGCAAGCCAGTTGTTGCGCCGACTAATGAGTCGGCGCTTTTTTATGCCGTTTTCACGTTCGGGAGCCATGAGCCAATCACATTCTATTGATCTGACGGCGAATACGTTTCAAGCGCGTCTGTTCGAGTGGTTCGAACGTCATGGTCGCAAGACATTGCCCTGGCAGCAGAACAAGACGCCTTATCGGGTCTGGATTTCCGAGATCATGCTGCAGCAGACTCAGGTCGCGACCGTCATTCCCTATTATGAGCGCTTCATGGCGCGCTTTCCGCGAGTCGAGGACTTGGCCGAGGCTGCCCAGGACGAGGTGCTGCATCTATGGACCGGACTTGGCTATTACGCCCGGGCACGCAATCTGCATCGTGCGGCCCAGGTTGTCGTAGCAGAACACGACGCTGAGTTTCCGGTGCATAGCCTGGAGGCCATGATGGCGCTTCCCGGTATTGGTCGCTCTACCGCCGGGGCCATCATAAGCATCAGCACCGGACGCCGCGCAGTGATTCTCGATGGCAACGTCAAGCGCGTGCTGAGTCGCCTGCATGCGGTCGAGGGTTGGCCAGGCCGACCCGTAGTGGAACGTAAGCTGTGGCAGCTTGCGGAGCACTACACGCCTGACACGCGCCTTTCTGACTATACCCAGGCGATGATGGATCTGGGGGCAACGCTTTGCACTCGCGGCAGACCCAGCTGCCTGCTCTGTCCCTTTGTGGACGTCTGTCAGGCACATGCCCGGGGCGAAGAAAAGCGTTTTCCAGAAAGCAAGCCGCGCAAGACGCTGCCTGAGCGCAGCACCCAGATGCTGTTGCTGCAGGACGCCAAGGGGCATGTGCTGCTGGAGCAGCGACCGCCCAGCGGTATTTGGGGCGGTCTATGGTGTTTTCCGCAGTTCGACGACGAGCGGGCGCTGCAGGAATGGCTCGATCAGAATGCGCCCACAGCAAGGCTCGAGCCTTCTTGGAATGCATTCACCCATACCTTCAGCCATTTTCATCTGAAGATTCAGCCTCGGCCAGCAACGCTGGATACCGAGCCGGATGCCGTTGGCGAGACCGCTAGGCACTGGTATAACCCGCACGCACCTGCCAGCATTGGGCTTGCCGCACCGGTCAAGGCGCTACTCGAACGCTTGACACAACTGACCACCTACGCTGAGGAGAACGACCGTTGAGCCAGACCGTATTTTGTCGCAAGTATCAGCAGGAACTCGAAGCCTTGCCGTTTCCTCCGTTGCCAGGAGAAAAGGGTCAAGAGATCCAGCGCACCGTCTCGAAAAAGGCCTGGGACGAATGGCAGGCCCAGCAGACCCGTTTGATCAACGAAAAGCATCTCAATCTGCTAGAGCCTCAGACCCGGGAATACCTGATGGAGCAAATGGAGCGTTTTCTTGATAATCGTGACACCGATCAGGCCGAAGGGTATGTACCGCCTTCAGCATGAACACGCCGTTATCTCGGGCTTGGCATCTTTCTGGAATGGAAGGCTTGACCACTCTAAGGCTTTACGTTTAAATACGTCCCCGTTGGCAGCGGCCAGATAGCTCAGTCGGTAGAGCAGAGGATTGAAAATCCTCGTGTCGGCGGTTCGATTCCGTCTCTGGCCACCACACTGCTGGGGTATAGCCAAGTGGTAAGGCACCGGTTTTTGGTATCGGCATTCCCAGGTTCGAGTCCTGGTACCCCAGCCACGCCAACGCTTCGTTAGGCGCTGGCATAGCTCAGTTGGTAGAGCAACTGACTTGTAATCAGTAGGTCCCGGGTTCGACTCCTGGTGCCAGCACCACAACGAAGTTAGCAAGATCAAGCGTTTTGTTATTCGAAAAGTCGCCTAAAGGGCGGCTTTTTTGTTGTTTATGGAAAACGCTACGTAAGAATTTTGTCTCTTCTCATGCTCCTTACTGACACAACGCCCTCAGTCCAGCTTAAAATCAGGAGCTGTCCGATTATCCGCTAGCCAGTCGGAAAAGCGCTCATCATAATACTTTCGTAATGGCAAGTTTACGTTTGACTTTGGTAAGCGTTCGTTTGGCCTTGCTACTGCGGAAACTGGGGATCTTGTCATTGTAGCGTGTCGCGACGATGAGCTGGTTTTCGGCCTCGGCAAGTCTACGTTTTGTACCGGCAAGGAACATGGCAAGTTCATCACGCTCTCGACGTGCTCGGGAAAGCTCGATCTGCAGGCGGTGCACTGTGTCGTTGAGGCATGCAACCTCTTGTTCGTAATAGCTCATCTTGCGCCTCCAAACCGATGGCTAGTGATAGCACACACCTTTGGTAGACGTAGCAATGATCGATTCTCTGATCTCAAGGCTATGATGTCCATGCTTCGCTTCCTTCAAGAGTCGTATTCTTATTCGGCCAATGTCGAAGCTAAAGCGCATGAAGAGCCGCACCAAGTTTGGTTCGTTCCACGCAAACACCATGTTCTGGCCTCCTCGTGAAACCTGGTAATGCTCGACCCTGGCAGCATAGCGATCTAACGCTTGTCACCAGTCAACGCTAATACAACATTTTCGTAATATGTGACGATTCGGCCCCAATGGCGTTCCATGCGAATTCTCATCTTCCAAAATACAAAACCCCCAATGCACCGCATTGAGCGTTTCGATACCTATTGGTCCTAAAGTCGGCTATCTAGCAGCAAGACTTCTCCTATTGATCCAGATCAAGAAGCTTTCTTTGAATTACGCTAGATTGAATGATGAAGAACTCGCAATTGTTCATTTCGATTGATCCGGAGGCTCTATGTACAAGTCGATTCTTGTTCCCATCGATGGCTCAACTCAATCCCATAAGGCACTGACACTGGCCACCAATCTGCTCGATCCTGAGCAAGGCATGCTCTACATTCTCAGTGTTCAGGAAGCGCCCCTTGCCAAAGACGCACTTGGACGTTCCGCCGGCGTTCCAGCAACTAATGCCGAAGCGCTCGTGCAAGAATCTGGGCAGGCGCTCATCAAGCAGGCGTGCCAGGCAGCAAAGGTCGAGAGTGAACGCGTTAAGCACATCGTGCGTGCCGGTCAACCCGCCACCGGTATTCTTGCCGAGGCCAACCAGCTAGGCGTCGACGCCATCGTCATGGGGAGTCGTGGCAACAGCAACATAAAAAGTCTGGTGATAGGCAGTGTTTCTCACCGAGTGCTACATGTTGCCACCTGTGCCGTAGTCATCGTGCGTTAAGCAATACCTCCACACCTCTCCAAAGAGCATCCTTATCCGAATGCTCTTCTCTATGTTCTCTTGAGGTACGAGCCACCGATCGATATTTGACGTCCTATGGGTTCCCACCCATAGTTTCATTGCGCCTGGTGGAAATGCCTGAGCATCGACCTCTAGTCCTCACGACGCATCTTCGATGTGTAGTCCCCGTCTGCCGGCGGGATACATTTTCCCAGCCAGGACAACAATAAAATGCGCGATTATCGACGCTCCGACGGCGAGACCCTGTATTGGCCCCTTGGGCCTTTCAAACTGCGTTTGCCTTTTCTGCACTATCGCTTCGAATGGCCCGACTACTTTCAAGGGCTGCTCATGTGTGCAGTGGACTTGGCCGCCATTCCACTGATGACAGAACTTCTGGGAATGCCCTTCGAGGCGGCGCTGGCGGTCGTGCTACTCAATGGGTTCCTTTATCTCGCTCACCATTTGCTGGGCGACCCTGTGGTGCCAGGCTGGATCACCCCGGCTATTCCGCTGCTAATTGCGTATTGCACGACCTTCCCGGAGGGACCGGATCGTGTTCATGCCTTGATTGCTTTTCAGCTGATGCTAGGGCTGTTCTGTATCGCGCTGGGCTTGTCGGGCCTGTCCCGACGAGTGGTCAGTCTGGTGCCACCCGCCATCAAGGCCGGCATTATCATGGGCGCCGGTATTGCCGCGGTCATTACCGTTTTTGAAGTGGGCGGACGCTTCGAGAGTTTTCCCTGGACCATTTCGATCGCCATCGGTATCGCTTTTTATCTCATCTTTTCCCGGCATTTCAATACGCTGAAAACGCGCAACACGTTCTGGGCCACTCTGGGCAAGCTAGGGATCTTTCCTATCATCGCCTTGGCGATCGTGCTGGCTCCGCTGTTCGGTGAGGCGCCTTGGCCGACCATCGAATGGGGTATCACCTCGCCGGACTTCGTGACCTTATGGACCGAATACACCGTGTTCGGGCTGGGGTTGCCGTCTCCCGGCATGTTTCTGCAGGCCATCCCCACGGTGCTGGCGGCCTATATCGTGCTGTTCGGCGATGTGCTTCAGGGCAAGGCGCTGCTACGGGAAGCAGATGAGAGCCGACCGGATGAGGACGTAGACTACAACCCTGATCGCGCCCACATGATATTCGGCGGGCGTAACGCCACCATGAGCATCATCGGACCGGATGTGGCCATGTGCGGCCCGCTATGGGCGGCCATGCACGTGGTGATCGTCGAGCGCTTCAAGGAAGGACGCAAGGCCATGGACTCGATCTTCGGCGGCGCCGGTTCTTTTCGCTGGGGCACGAATACCGGGCTGCTGCTGATGCCCATTGTCAGCCTGGTGGAGCCGATCCTTGGCGTCGCCTTGGCCTTGACCCTGCTGATTCAGGGTTATGTGAGCGTGCGGATCGGCATCATGCAGGCACGCAGCCAGCGTGATCTGGGCATTGCAGGCGTCACTGCGGCAGTGCTCGCGGCGCAAGGGGCTACCTGGGCATTCGCCGTAGGAGTAGGCCTGTGTCTTTTGATCTACGGTCGCCACTTCTTTGGTGGTGAAAACGACGAGACGTTTACCAAGGATGCCGACCACTGAACATGTCCGAACTCAAAGCCGAAACCAGAAGCGACAGGAGGCGTTGTCATGAAAACCCGCGCAGCAGTACTCAGAGAAATGGGCACTCGAACGCCCTACAAAGATTCCCGGCCCCTGAAGATCGAAGAGGTGGAACTCGACGCACCGGGCAGCGGTGAGACTCTAGTGCGCGTTCATGCGGCGGGACTTTGTCACTCGGATCTATCGGTCATCGATGGCAATCGGCCTCGACCGCTTCCCATGGCGCTGGGCCATGAGGCCGCCGGGGAGATCCTCGAGATTGGCCCCGGGGTCAGCGATCTGGCGGTGGGCGATCATGTGGTTTTCTCCTTCGTGCCCAGCTGTGGCACCTGCGATTACTGTCTTGCAGGGCGTGCAGCACTCTGTGCCCCTGGCGCCAAGGCCAATAACGAAGGGGTGCTGCTAGGCGGCGACCATCGCCTGTACAAGGATGACGAGACGATCAATCATCATCTGGGCGTTTCGGGCTTTGCCGAACATGTGGTGACCTCACGCCGCTCTGCGGTCAAGATCGACAAGAATCTGCCTTTCGATATCGCCGCGGTATTTGGCTGCGCCGTGCTTACCGGTGTAGGCGCTGTCGTGCATACCGCAAAGCTGCGGGCCGGTCAGTCCGTGCTGGTGGTGGGGCTGGGTGGCGTTGGCCTGTCTGCCGTGCTGGGTGCCATTGCCGGCGGCGCTCGCCAGGTGATTGCAGCAGATATCGCTCAGGACAAACTGGACATGGCGAAACAGCTCGGCGCCACCCATGTCGTCAATTCGGCCGATGAGGACGCTTTGGAGCAGGTGCAATCATTCAGTGATGGAGGCGTGGATATTGCGGCAGAGTTCGCTGGCGTAGCATCGGCGCTCGAGTTTGCTCTGGCCGCCACGGGCAAAGGGGGCACAACCGTCACCGCTGGATTGCCGCATCCGGATACACGCCTGGAGCTCAGTCCCACCAAGATGGTGGCGGAAGAGCGCCGTTTCATGGGCTCCTATCTGGGCGGGCACGTCCCTGCACTGGATATCCCGGAATACATTGCACTGTACATGGCGGGCCGCCTGCCGGTGGATAAGCTGCTCACCCATCGCATCAAGCTCGATGACATCAATGAAGGGTTTGATCGTCTTGCCAACGGCGTGGCGATCAGACAGGTAATCCTGTTCGATTAGTGTTTAAAGACGAGAAAACGGGCACAGCATGACCGAAAAAGAGAAGATGCTCGCAGGTGCGCTTTATGATCCAGGGGATGAAGAGCTGGCCGGAGACAGCAACCGTGCACAACTGTTCGCACATCGCTACAACCAGACCACGGTGGAAAATCGTGGTTTGCGGCGAGAGTTGCTCGAGGCATGTCTGGGTAGTTTTGGTACACGTAGCGTTATCAGACCGCCTTTTTTCATCGACTATGGGTACAACCTCTTCATTGGCGATGGCGTATTCCTGAACTACGGCTGTGTGCTGCTCGACGTTTGCGCCATTCGCATCGGCGACAAGACACAGATCGGCCCCGGTGTGCAGATCTATGCGGCGGATCATCCTCGGGATGCGGCCAGTCGCGACAAGGGGCTGGAGTGTGGGCGCCCGGTGGTTATCGGCCGAAACGTCTGGATTGGCGGCCATGCGATCATCTTACCCGGCGTTACCATAGGAGACGATGCCATCGTAGGCGCGGGCAGCGTGGTCACGCGAGATGTTCCCGTAGGCACCACGGTGACGGGTAATCCTGCCAAGCCGTGCTGAAAAACTGGGATAAAGTGAATTTGACCAACATTTTTTTGCATTGTTTTACATTCCTGGTGCAATTTCCTGACCAGAGGCAAAGCCTTGTCATGGCATGGTTTGCTAGACTACTCATGCTCGCCATGAGAGATGGCATCCCCCAGTGGACATTACGGAGATCGGGTAGGAATGACTGAGCTTGAGTTGGAAGAGGCACGTCTTGCGGATTGCGATGCCGAAGCATACCTGAGGTTAGCAAACGCCATGAAAGAGGCGGGCATTGCTTCCGTGACGCCCGGTTACTTATACAAGCTCGCCGAAAAGATACGCAGTGAAAACTCAGAAGGTGATGATTGATCCTTCTTCGGTATTCCTGAACCGATTTTTTCCCCACATTAGCCAGGCATGCCGGCGTAGCTCAGTCTGGTAGAGCAACGCACTCGTAATGCGTAGGTCGGTGGTTCGAGTCCACTCGCCGGCACCAAAAGGTATAATTATTTCAGTAGGTCGCCAGAATACTTCAAAAGAACCTGTTGTCTATTTTGTCTCTAGGTGACATATAGGTGACACTCGTCTGGGTTTGATAATCCTTACTGCTGATCTGGTTGTTGCCACTTCTCCCGTCCTGCCAGCAGCTTGAGAAACAACAACGCAAACTGTAGTCCGCCGTCCTCGCCCTCTAGCAGCGGCAGTGAAAGCTTCTCGTGTTCACTCAGGACGTCTTGTAACGCATCGGTGGCCTTTTCTTCTTAAAAATAGGCAGTGCATCACCTATCCACCGTCGCGACTGCATATCTGGGCCGTTACCGCTTCGTCGCGCTCGGTGCAGTAGACGGTGCCGTTGGCGAAGTACAGCTTGTAGTCGTCGCTGACCTCGGCGCCGTAGAGGTTGTTGAGCCGGTCTATGATCTTGGCCAGGCGTTTCTCCTAACGCTTGGTGAGGCGGCAGTTAGCCAACCTGGGTTCGCTGATATCACTGCGCTCTCTTGATGTAGGTCGTGGTTGTGCGGGGAATGGCGATATGGAACAGCCCTTGACTGGCCAGGTAAGCATTAGCAGTTGGCGATCATATTCCTTGATCTATAGGTAGCATGTAGTATGTCCCCGCTGAGCCTGCTGCGGCCTACCGAGGCTGCGATCATGGCTTTTCTAACCTCTAGGACGTAACTAGACAGGACCTAAATACCTGTTGTCAGCCTTAGCGAAGCAGTGTGTCCTGTTTGGTTCGCATGGCAGTCACTATTCAGCAACTCGCTCAGCGACCCTGCATCGGTTAAGGAAGATATCGGATGACATCCAGCAAGCAAGGCGCCAACAATCACGAACTTGGCGTTGACCCCGAATCCCTCTGGCAAACTGCCGACAAGTTACGCGGTTCTATCGATGCCGCCGAATATAAGCACGTAGTCCTCGGCTTGATCTTCCTCAAGTACATCTCGGATGCCTTCCAGGCACGCCGGACGAAGCTGACGGAGGAGCTCGCTGAGGACGGCATCGAGGGTAAACAGGCGGAAGACCTGCTGGAACAGCGCGACGAATACACCGCCGAGGGCGTGTTCTGGGTGCCCCAAGAGGCGCGCTGGGAACAGATCCAGGCAAAGGGCAAGACGCCCAACATTGGCAAGCTGATCGACGATGCCATGTATGCCATCGAGCACGACAACCCCAAGCTCAAGGGCAAACTGCCGCGCGACTATGCCCGACGCGGCATCGCCCCACAGCGACTAGGCGGACTGATTGACCTGATCGGCTCAATGACTATCGGCAGCGACGAAGCCCGCGCCAAGGATGTGTTGGGCCGGGTCTACGAATATTTTCTCGGCAAGTTCGCTGCTGCCGAGGGCAAGCTGGGCGGCGAGTTCTTTACCCCGCGCTCGGTGGTGCGGCTGCTAGTAGAGATGATTGAGCCCTATGAGGGCCGCGTTTACGACCCTTGCTGCGGTTCCGGCGGCATGTTTGTGCAGTCCGAGAAATTCACCCAGGCCCACGGAGGCAACAAGCGCGACATATCCATCTTCGGCCAGGAGTCCAACCCCACCACCTGGCGGCTGGCGCACATGAACCTGGCTATCCGTGGCATCGAGGCCAACCTGGGCGAGCAGCCGGCGGACAGCTTCACCCGTGACTTACATCCGGACGTGAAAGCCGACTACATTCTGGCCAATCCGCCCTTCAACATTTCCGACTGGTCAGGTGAGCTGCTGCGCGAAGACGTGCGCTGGAAGTTCGGCGTGCCACCCACCGGCAATGCCAACTACGCCTGGATTCAGCACTTCATCCACCACCTGGCCCCACCCAACGGACGCGGCGGGGGTATCGCCGGCTTCGTTATGGCCAATGGCTCGTTATCGAGTAACAGCTCAGGTGAGGGCGATATCCGCAAGGCTATCATCGAGGCTGACCTGGTGGACTGCATCGTTGCCATGCCGGCCCAGCTCTTTCTTACCACCGGCATTCCCGTCTGCCTGTGGTTTATTAGCCGCGACAAGACAGGTCGCAACATCAAGCACGGCGGCCGCGATCGCCGCGGTGAGACCTTGTTCATCGACGCCCGCCAGATGGGCACCCTGCAAACTCGCGTGCTGCGCGTGCTCTCCGGCGCCGATGCCGAGGGCAACCCGCCTCCGGAAAGCGACATCGGCCGGATCGTGCGCACCTATCACGCCTGGCGCGGCGAAGAAGGTGTAGGCAAATACTTTGACGAAGCTGGCTTCTGTAAGGCAGCCAGCCTGGGGGAAATTGAAAAGCATGGATATGTGCTCACCCCCGGCCGCTACGTCGGCGCCGCCGCTATCGAGGACGACGGCGAACCCTTCGAGGACAAGATGCAGCGGCTCACCGCCGATTTGCAAGCGCAGTTTGCGGAATCCGATGTGCTGGAAGCGCGTATTAAGACCAATCTGAAGGGGTTAGGTTATGGGGGATGAGTTGCCTAGAGGGTGGCAATCCACTGAACTCGCACAAGCGATGGAAGCTATCATCGATTACCGTGGGAAGTCACCTAAAAAGACCACGAGTGGCATACCGCTTATCACCGCAAAAATAGTCAAGAATGGCCGTATCGAAGATGCGCAAGAATTTATTGCTACCGAAGACTATGACTCTTGGATGCGCCGTGGCCTACCTAAAGTCGGAGATGTGCTTCTTACTACTGAAGCGCCTCTAGGTGAGGTGGCCCAGGTTCGAGATTCAAGAATTGCTCTAGCCCAACGATTAATTGCTCTACGCGGAAATGATAAAACGCTCGACAACAGCTTCCTTAAATATCTGTTGCAGTCGGCTGCCGTACAAAATGAGTTGCTCTCCCGATCCACTGGGACGACGGTAGTGGGTATTAAGCAAAGGGAGCTCCGAAAAATAACTCTCCAGCTTCCTCCGATAGACGAGCAGCGGACAATCGCCGACATTCTCGGCACCCTCGACGATAAGATAGAACTTAACCGCCAGATGAACGGTACTCTAGAGGCCATGGCGCGGGCCATCTTTAAGGCCTGGTTCGTGGATTTTGAGCCAGTTAAAGCCAAGGCCGCTGGCGCCACGGGTTTTCGCGGCATGCCCCAGGCTGTCTTCGACCAGCTCCCCGACCGCTTCACCGACTCCGAACTGGGCCCGGTGCCGGAGGGGTGGGAGTATGCCCCGATTGGTGAGCTCGTTGATGTGATTGGTGGAGGCACGCCCAGCACGAAGAACCCCGATTTCTGGGAGGGCGGTGAACATGCTTTCTGTACTCCTAAAGATATGTCTAGGCTATCGACACCGGTGATTTTAGATACCGACCGTTATATCACCCAGGCAGGCGTTGACAGAATTAGTTCGGGTCAATTGCCGATTGGTACAGTTATTCTTTCGTCGCGTGCGCCGATCGGTTATCTCGCATTAGCGGAAACGCTAGTCTCAGTGAACCAAGGAATTATTGCGATGGTGACCGGCGAAATTCCGAATACTTATATTTTGTTGTGGACGGAAGCAAACATGAAGGCCATCGAATCGAGGGCCGGTGGAAGCACGTTTGCCGAGATTAGCAAGAAGAATTTCAGGCAGATTCCAGCATTACGACCTGATGACACAACTCTTTTCGAATTTGGCAATCTCGCCAATCCTTTTTTTAAACGCATCGCTTCCAACGAGCGAGAAACGCAAACCCTCACTGCCATTCGTGACACCCTGCTCCCTGAACTAATTTCGGGAAAACTACGTGTCCCTGCCGCCGAGAGAGAAGCCAATGGCAGATGAGTACGCCCAAGCTAGTTTCCAGCTCGCCGCATGTCGGGAGTTACTAGAAGCTCATCCCGAATCGCTGCGCATTCGTGAACAAGTGGAAGCGTTGGAGAACGCTATGCCGGATCGACCTGGCATAGTCGTCTCATTCTGCCGCTCGATTATCGAGACTACATGTAAAACGATTCTGAATGATCGTAGCGTCAAGTTAGATAACAATTGGAAAGCACCGAGGTTGGCGTCTGAGACTATAAAGTGTCTCAATGTTTCTACCACCACCGAAATTGATTCCAAGCTTCAAAATGCTACAAAGTCGCTTTTCGCAGGCTTGAGTCAGATTATCGACGGGGTTGTACAGATCCGTAACGCTCACGGCTCTGCAGCCCATGGCGCTGATGCTTACGCGCCTTTGTTGGACAGCCGCTATGCCGAGATTTTGGCGCGTTCCACTGATGCGGTAGTGGGCTTGCTGTTTCGCACCCACCTGCAATCTGCCCACCGCGACCCGTTGACGCGATTTTCCTATGAAGAGCACGCCGATTTTAACGAATACATCGACAATGGCCATAGCATGTTTGAGGTGTTGGAAACGCCGTTGCTTGCCAGTGAGGCTCTTTATCGCACGGATTTTCAAGCCTATCGAGCAGCGCTGGTGCAATTCAAGCAGGAGCAAGCGATGGCGGAGAATGATACCGGCGAGGAGGGGGCATGAACGAAGATATTGTCGAACAAGCGGCCTTGGGCTGGTTCGAAGCCTTGGGTTTCGATACCTCCTGGGGCGCGGACATCTCCCCCGGGGCGGATTTGTCCCTACGCAACAGCTATGAACAGGTGGTTTTGGAGCCACGGCTGCGCTTGGCCTTGCGCAAGATCAATCCCAACCTGCCCTATGATGCCATTGATCAGGTGGTGCAAATTGTGACGCGCCCACCGGAACCGGCGCTTGAACAGAACAACCGCTGGTTTCATCACCTGCTGACCGATGGTGTCGATGTGGAGTACCGCTCTAAAGACGGCGAAATACGCGGTGACAAGGCCTGGCTAGTGGATTTTTCTCACCCTGCGGCCAACAACCGGCTAGCGGTTCAGCAGTTCGCCGTACAATGCGGTAATGCTACGCGGCGACCGGATCTAGTGGTGTACCTCAACGGTTTGCCGCTAGTGGTGATTGAGTTAAAGGATCCCGCCAATGAACAGGCGGACCTATGGGTAGCCTATCGGCAGTTGCAGGATTACAAGAAACAGATCCCGCCGCTATTTGCCTATAACGCGCTACTGGCGGTCAGCGACGGCGATCGAACACGGGTAGGAGCGCTCACCGCCGGCTCCGATCGTTTCGCGCCCTGGCGCAGTCTGGACGATGCAAGGGCGCCAGGGGAGCCGACTCTAGAGGCGTTCATCCGGGGGCTTTTCAAACAGGGTCGGTGGGAAGATTATCTTCGCCACGCCATCGCCTTCGAGGAAGACGAACGTAGCGGCACTATCATTAAAAAGGTGGCCGCCTATCATCAGTTCCGCGCTGTGCTACGGGCTAGGGCAACGGTCAAGAGCGCTCTGAAGGCGCCGGCCGGTCAGGGCGATGGGCGCGGGGGTGTGATCTGGCATACCCAAGGCTCAGGTAAGAGCCTGACCATGTTGATGCTTGCCAGCGCATTAATCGGCGACGAGCAATTCGCTAACCCCACCGTTGTGGTGGTAACTGACCGCAATGATCTGGACGGGCAACTTTTTGGTACCTTCGCAGATGGGCGCGCACTGCTGCGCCAGGATCCGGAGCAGGCCGAAAGTCGGGAAGATCTGGCCGCCCGACTTAACCGAGCCTCTGGCGGAGTGGTGTTTACGACTATCCAGAAGTTCGGCGAGCGCGGCGCGGCGGTCAGTGAACGGGCCAATATCGTGGTGCTGGCGGACGAAGCTCACCGCAGTCAATATGGTTTCCTCGATGGCGGTGCGCGCTGGATGCGTGATGCCATTCCCAATGCCACCTTCGTTGGTTTCACTGGCACACCATTGGAGGGCGATGACAAAAGCACGGAAGCGGTATTCGGAAAGTACGCGGACATTTACGACATTCGCCAGGCGATCTCCGATGAAGCCACGGTGCCGATTTTCTACGAAATGCGTCTGGTCAAGCTGGTGCCCGATGAGCAGGGGGTCCGTGAGGCGGAAGACAAGCTGACAGAGCAAGCCGCTGAGGCCGACAAGGTGGGCCAGCCCGCGAACGACTACGTCCGTGTGGAACTGGAGGCACTGGTTGGTGCCAAGAAACGCCTGGAGTTGGTCGCTCAGCACATTGTCGAGCACTTCGAGCAGCGGCGGCAGGTAATCGAGGGAAAGGGCATGGCGGTGTGCATGAGCCGCAACATCTGTATGAGTCTGTACGACGAGATTGTTGCTCTTCGTCCGGACTGGCACGCGGACGAAGACGACGCTGGCTTTATCAAGGTAGTTATGACCGGCTCGAAAGCTGAGGGCGAGCAGGTCATGCACCACGCGCGCACTAAGGCACGGCGTGAGGCTTTAGCTCGTCGCTACAAAGACCCGGACGACGACCTACGCTTGGTCATTGTGTGTGATATGTGGCTGACCGGCTTCGATTGCCCGCCCATGCACACTATGTATCTGGACAAGCCTCTGGCAGGGCATAACTTGATGCAGGCCATTGCGCGCGTGAACCGTGTCTTCGGTGACAAGCCTGGTGGCGTAGTGGTGGACTTTCTCGGGATTGCCGATCAACTGCGTGATGCCGTTCAGACTTACACCCAAGCCGGCGGGGAAGGTAGCCCGGTAGAGGACATCCAAAACGAGGCTGTTCCTTTGATGGAGCGCCAGTTTGAGGCGCTTCGAGATTTCTTCAACGGCTTGGATTACAGCGGCTTTGCCGGAGGCGATAAGGCGGCACAGATGCGGGCCGTTACTGCGGGCGCCGATTATGTTTTCGAACAGGATGACGGCAAGCGTCGTTTTATGAATATGGTGGCGGGGCTGTCTAAAGCTTTTTCGCTGGCTGTGCCGCGGCCGGAAACTGAGGCCATCCGTGACGACCTGGCTTACTTCCAGTCTGTGCGAGCAGCCATCCGCAAACGTCTAGCAGACGATGGCCCGCCGCCGGCCCCGGACAACAGAGCCGCTGTGCGCCAGGTGCTTTCGGGCGCTATTGCCTCGGATGGTGTGATCGACCTGTTCCAAGCTGCTGGTCTTGGTGGACAGAACGTTGGGATTCTATCCGAAGAATTTCTTGGTCAGTTGGCAGGCATGCCACAAAGAAACTTGGCATTGGAGACACTGCGTAAGCTACTGACCGACCAGATTCGCAGTCGTGAGCGAGTGAACATCGTCCAGTCGCGGAGCTTTCGCGAATCGCTGGAAGCCGTGCTCACGAGTTACACCAATCGCGCTATTACTACTGCTCAGGTAATCGAAGAGCTGATCGGCCTGGCACGCACCATCCGTGAGGCAGTGAATCGCGGCGAAGAAACGGGGTTATCAGAAGACGAACTGGCATTCTATGATGCGCTGGCCAGCAATGAGTCTGCTCGTGAAGTGATCGCCGACGATACGCTACGCAAGATTGCACATGATTTAGCCGAAAAGATTAAGGCTAAAGCAACACTTGACTGGACTCAGCGCGATACCGTACGGGCTGATATGAGGAGAACCGTGCGGCGCCTGTTGGCTAAGTATGGCTATCCACCCGATGCTCAAGAGGCAGCTACCCGGCTGGTTATCCGCCAGGCTGAGCTGATGGCTGGCGGTATTGCTAATTAGTATAGTGAATCGTCCTGGGGTTCGTAGACAGCTCAGCAAATGCTGATATGACAAATAACTTGTCGTTCGATGGCTTACTGGTGGCGATTTGTCAGCGATGGCCGCCAGTGACCAAAATGGAATACTCGGGCCAGTATGATTAGTTCAGCAGCGCCGCCAGTTAAGAGCTTCTTGAGCGTGGTCGAACATCAGGAGGGATATGCGTATGGACCCAACGTCACCACGCGAGCCGTTGGCACCATCAAAGACGTCTACTACCCAACCGCCCGACGACTCGTACCTGCCGCTGCCGACCTTCGTGACGCTGGAGACGCGAAAGATACCCTGGCCCACGAAATTCTCGAACATTACGGGCTCAATACCTTTACGTCTGGCTGAAAGCGTGCGCTCTTGGATACGGTTCTTGCGCTGGAGAACAATGAATCGCCCTTGTTGACCCGGCCGTGGAAGTGCCACGCGACACCTTGATGATCGGCGCTGCATTGGGGAGTACACCATGCAAGAGCCGTCTTATGACCGAAGCCAAGCCACTATCCCGTTGGGAAGGCTGTCTGCTAGGCCTGGCAGTTGGAGATGCCTTGGGAGCGCCGTTGGAGTTTCAGCGGCGCGAACGGATCATCCCAATTACGGGGATGATTGAGGGAGGCAAGTTCCGCATGCGTCGCGGTGAGTGGACAGACGACACGGCGATGGCGCTGTGCCTCGCTGACAGCCTGCTTGCTTGCGATGGCCTTAATGCCGCCGACCAGATGGCCCATTACTGGCGCTGGGCTAACGATGGTGAGAACTCAACACGCCAGCGTGCGTTCGGCATCGGAAAGACCGTCGCTAAAGCCGTAGCACGTTACCAGCGTTCCGGTGAGCCTTGGTGCGGCAGCGATGCCTTGTCCGCTTCTGGAAACGGCTCAATCATGCGTCTTGCACCGGTGGCGATGCGCTATGCCGGTGCTCCTTCGCTGACAGTCCATGCCGAAGCCAGTTCGCGAACGACCCATGCTTCCCCGCTGTGCCTCTCTGCCTGTCGTCTCATGGCCCTGCTGCTTGAGCGAGCGCTGCTGGGTGAGACCACCAAGTCGAGGTGGTTGGATACCGTCGGGCTGGAGAGTGGTGATTACCACAGTATGTTCATGCCATTGCTCGCCGGTGAGTACCGCGACAAGGCTGAGGAGGAAATCCGAGGTAGCGGTTACGTCCTGGAGAGCTTGGAGGCGGCGCTGTGGTGCCTGTGGCACAGCGACAATTTCGCAGATGCGGTGCTCAAGGCCGCCAACCTGGGAGACGATGCCGATACCACAGCAGCCGTTACGGGTCAGCTGGCTGGCGCCTTCTACGGAGTGACTGCCATTCCAGCATTATGGTGTCGTCAGCTGCATGCTTATGATCGTATCCGCGACAGGGCGGTCAAACTGCACGCTGCATGGCAGGGTGACTATCAGGCGTCTTTGAAGAAAACCTAACAGCAGGCGAGCCTGTAGGCCCGCCTGCATGAAATACGCATCAGCTCTCCAAATGCTTCACATGTAACCAAGACTGACTGATAGCTCGCGGATGCGTGCATCCAGTTCTTCGTCGCTGAGGGCGGCTATAGCGTCCTTCGGGCTTTCACCGCGATCATCGTCCAGGCTATACGCCTGACGCTCGCCCTTGACGGCCTTCATCAGGGCATCGATGCCAGTATTCAAGCTGCGCGCGAACCTATCGTGTTCCTCATTAGAAATATCCAATGTGCGAAGATGATCCGCCAGGCGTACGGCAAGATCGCGCCATTGGCCGATAGCCTTGCGATGAATCTCGATAATTGAAGCGGCATCGTTGCTGGCGTCATCGATGATCCGCGCATCGTCCTGCGCGGTTTTGCTGCGCGACCCCTGCGCTAACTTGGCACGCGTCGCCGCCTGAACCTGGCGGGTCAGGTCACGGCTCCAGCCCAAGTTGCGGGCTCTGGTGCGGACCGTTGATTCGGGTACGCCATGATTGGCGGCAAGATGGCGGATGGAGAGCTGACCGGCGCGGTAGTCACGCTCGATAGCTTCCCAGTCGTACTTACTCATTGTGCAATCCTCTTGAAGAAATGGGTTCCTAGAAGTGGCCGGGATGTAGTGTTGATACGCATTGCGGTAATAGATTTAGCCATCTGTCAGTATCTCTATGTATGCAACAGGCCAGCGGCCTCTCGCCGATTGAAGTGCTTCATCCTGGGTGCTGCATAGTGAAAGCATCGTGATGGGCTTGCCGTCGATCTTGATCCGCCAGACGTTCAAATCTCCTCTTGGCTTCAGTTCCAGCAGCAACTGGTTCTTGTGCTGCTGTATCCAGGCGCGGATCTGCGGAGTGATATTGTGCTTGGGCCAGACAGTTATCCGCCCATCGCGTCGTGCTCCGGCGTACAATTCGCGCTCCCTGAGATAGTCGATAGCCGTCATCAGAACACCTCTTCTTCATCTTTCATTGACGCGCGAACGCTTCTGTCGTCTGACAAAGAATTATTCTGAGAGCATGTCCTGGAAGTCTTAATGTCCTGCTGCTGAGTGTCGCTTGTCAGGACATCAGGACGTTCAGGACCTTCATTCTGAGACTTTTCCTGGCCGATATGCCATTTCACTACGCCACCCACTTTTCCGAGGCACTTACATTTGATGCCTAATTGGCGTAGCGCTGGAGCAGCACGGCGCATCGCGTCGCCTAACCCCTTGGCAGATCGCGGCCAGGAATCACGACCTCGGGGCTTGTAATCCTCGAGGATCGAAAGCCACTGCTTTGCGGGCAGTTCTCGTGTTTCGCCGGGGTGAATCTCTGCCCAATCGCGGATGGCGGTAGCTACCGGGCTGGCATCCAGGGTGCGCTCCAATCCGTCCTGACGCGCATCATTGAATTGCCGCATGAAGTCGGCAGGCTCTTTGCCCATCGCCTTGGCCACGGCCATGCCAAGATAGGCGAACTCCACCAAGCGCGGACGCTCGGCATCAGATAGCGTCATCTCGGGCAGGTATTCCAATGCCTTGGCGGCAATATCCAACAAGCCACCGATGATGCTGGCGCGGTTCTCCTTGAACTCGACTTCCAGCTTGTCTTTGGCCTGGGCGCTCTTGATTACCGGCATCTCGATAGTGAGCGTCCGGCTTACAAGGTCTTGCTGCGTCACGGCAGCGGCGATCCCGTTCAGGATGATAGGACGCTTGAGCGTGATAACTGACTCATCGCTATCCGAGTACAGCTTGCGCTTGGCAAAGCCTCCTCCTGTCGCCACGATACACATGGCGTCTTGCAGTGGTGACGGTAGGTGACTGACGTTCTCGATGCTGATGATGTGATTCGCGCCACCAGTCACAAACAGGTCTTCTGCTGACTTGGGTACGCCACGTAGATCGGCGGCGTTGGGGTCGATCAATCGGCGCATCGTTGTCTGCGCGGTAGACTTGGCACTTCCATGTTCGCCTAAAAGCTCTACGATGGGATAAGGCGTGTCGGGACGCAGGCACTCCACCAGCCAGGCCACGATCAGCAGGTGCGATCCCTCGGGCACGTTGGCAATACGCCATAGCAGATCAATGTCGCCGCCGTGTATTGGCTCGGGCAGCGTCTGGCCACTATTGGAACGGCAGAACATCAGGCCAGATTCTTCGATAGTCCAATGGCCAGGGCGTAGGCGAATGGCGCGACTGCTACCGGTCAATCCAAGATCGAGCCAGTAGTCGCCGCCGACACCGCCAGCACGAATATGCACCGGACGATGCTCCTGCATGGCCAACCCTTCCAGGGTCATCTTGGCTTCACGCAGCGACTGGTCACGGACAGCCTTTTCTGTCTGCTCATAGAATGCAGCGGTCAGCCAATTACGAAAGGCACGGCTACTCAACGAGCGGACTTCGCCGGTCTCCCGATTCTGGGCATAGCCATTGTCGTTATCGTCATGGAACAGGTCGTTCCAAGTGCGCACGAAGGCAACGATCTTGTCGGCTTGGGACTCACGCTTATCATCGCCCTCAGCCTGATCCCTCTGGCCGTCATCGGTCTGAGACTCGCGTTTATCTTTACTCTCGGACTGGGCTTCCTGCCCAATACTGCTCTGCCGATTTTTCTGCTGAGCCCGCTCCTCGAGGGACAGGGACGGCTTATGCTGCTTTGGCTGTGACTCGCTCAAGCTGTCCAGCCAGGCGGCACCGCGGTCGATGGCATGTTCACTCATGGCCGCCAACCTCCCTAGCGACGTTGCGCAGCCGGCCGATCGCCAAGGCAAAACGATTCATGTCAGCTTTGGATAGCGCGTTGCCTTGGTAAACCTCTTCAGCCACCAGTAGCACAATCAAGTGCTCACTGGTGAGCGCCGACAGCACGTCACGCGGTATCCAGCGCTGGCTAGGAGAAACAGGCTTGCTCCAACTGTCGCGCTCTCGCTTAGGAAATAGGTCGGACAAATCCATGCCTATGGCAGCCAAAATATCGATAGGTTGGCATCCAGCCCAACACTTCATCAGTAGTTTACCGTCGTCAGCCAGGCGAACGTTTAGGCTCGGATCTCGATCATCATGTGCCGGACAACAGGCTTTCCAAGCATCACTGCGCGTTTGCTTCACGTTATCCAGCCGTGACAACAGGGCGTGAACATCAGCGGGGCCGGTGGTAGTATGCTGAGTAGTTTTAACGCTCGAACTGCTTTGAACTGCCCGGTTGCCGCCGGGCTTTTTCTTACTTTTCATTTGGCCTCTCCACTCCGTGCTACCACTTCAGCAGTGCTACCGTAATCATCAGCATTCTCAAGCCAGTCCAGAACGTCTTTGAGTCTGTAGAAGACGGCACGGTTTCGCTTGACGAAGCGTGGGGCGGGTCTACCAAGCAGAATGCCGGTACAACGAGATTTTCTTCCGGTAGTAGGCGCGGCAGGAATCAGGCCAGGAAATACAGCCTGCTCAGGCAACTCAATTAGCTTTGGGTCATGGCCATCTCGGTAGCGAGATAGGGCTTGAGAAAGCAGGTTGCTGGACAGTTGGTTCTTGGAAGGCATTGCAGGCATCCTTTGTTGCGTATTGGTGCCTGCAATTTTGTTGCAGCAGAATATAGTTGTGGTCCAATTGGACTTACTGTCAGTCCAGCTCAGCCTTCTGGACTGGTGGGAGTTGCGTAAAAAGTCCACCTAGTGTAGAGCGACTAGCTGGCGCCCGGATGCCTTGTTTTCGGCAGTCATCAAGAAACTCGTCCGCCAACGCATAGGGCTCGGTCTGTTCTCCATACTGCAACGCCAAAAGTGACTTTATGATGCGATGATAAGTTTCCTCCCTTCTTGGATGGACATCGACCTCATCACCTTTAGGAGTTGACGCAATATTAAAAGCATCAGGGATATCCGCCTCAGAGACGCCGACCGTTTTTAGCCAGTGAAAAACGTCTTTTCGCAGGAAGATAGCATTCATTTCGTGTCTGCTAGGATCATAGTTACGGAGTGGTGGTGGCCCCAAGTCTCCTCCACAAATCATATTTTGAGTGATCCAGGCTACACCGTCAGTAGTTTGTAACGATCTGTCGATAATTGCGTAAACAATGGCCGTTCGCCATTCATACAAACGTGAAAGCTCGTCTGCACTGAGCGAGGCATTTGAAACTGTTTTTGTATCTATGCCAGCTAATATGCGGGCTGTCTCTTCAAAATTTAGCAACTGAATAATATTTTTTGGTCTTAACGCCATTGCGCAACTCCGTAAGAGCTCCAAATGAATGGGGGGGCAACGCACGGAATACGCCGTACGTTCGGGTATGATCCTTAGACCAGTCGAAGGGTGCGGCAATTGCCTTGCACACTGTGTGATGGTACGTCTGGATACAGTGAGATGCGAGCGTCTACCAGAAGCTACAGAGCGACGTACCGGGCAAATAGGAATGGCGGAATCTGATGAGGCCGACATGAACTGTGCCAACACCATAGTCGTCGGGGCGGAACTGTCGGGCATAACATTAAATAAACCTCATCGGATCGCTGATGTATTTATGGTCCACTAATGACAACCCACTATTTAAATTTCATGTTGCCGGATGTCAGGAGGATGCCTATGGACCCAATGGAATCTAGGGCTTCACCGGAAAGGTCATCAAAGACACCTACTATTCTTCCATCGGACGACTTGTACTTGCCGCTGCCAACCTTCGTGACGAGGGAGACGCGAAATATACTCTGGCCCACGAAGTTCTCGGACACTACGGGCTCAATACCTTTACGCCTGGCGAAAAGCTCGCTCTCCAGGGCGCAATACTGGCACTGGAAAGTGATGTATCGCTCCAACTAGCCGTTGGTTGTGCCGAGTAGAGAGTGCCAAACTCTCGCAGAGTATCGCTGCGAAATTGTGTCAGGCGCCGGGACGCTTCTGGTCACTTCCAGCCTGCGCTATCTAGCAGCAACGCAGCTTCGTAGGTATTCATCGACTATGGCAAAAGTCGGTAAAGCGGCTCACGTCCATTGTGCCGCGCATATAGGTCTGCTTAGCAAACACTTCGACAGCATCGCGGGTGTGGTCGGGGCGTAGGTGGGCATAGTGCGCGATCGTTGTTTGGATATCGCTATGAGCCATCAGCTTGGAAACAGTGAGTAGATCGGTGCCTGCCATTACCAGTTGACTGGCAAAGTTATGGCGCAAGCTGTATAGCAGCAAGTCGTCCGATAGCTGTGCCAGCTGGCGCACTGCAGCCCAAGGCTTTTGCATGGCAGTGGCGCTCATCCGCTGACCGGTCTTCTGGCTCGCGAAAACCAGCCCTGTTTTGGGCTCACCTTGCTGGCGATGCCACGCCGAGAGAATATTAACGACAACTTGAGACATTGGGAAAGCCATCGGCTCAGATCGTTTATGTGCGGTTTTCTCGATCACTTTGCGGATGGTGCGAAAGGTCAGGTTGACGTGTTCCCAGCGCAGTCCGAATAAGTCACCTGGACGAAAGCCGGTGTAGTACATGGTTAGAATCCATGGCGCGACGTGATCCACATAGATCACGTTCTCTAGACTCGGCAGATACGCTTTGCCATGTGCGCGGCTGTGACGCCGCTGATCGCGTTTGCGCTCTTGATAGGCATCTAGACCTGCGAAAAGAGCTTTTACTTCTTCTTCTTCCAAGTAGCGACGACTAGCGGACTGCTTGGCCATTGCCTCATCGGTCATCGTTGGGCGTTGTAACTTGATGCCTTTGAGTGGATGAGCCGGTATCACTTTTCGTTCGGTTGCATGGGAAAGTAGGCCATACAGAGCATCATAGGCGCGTTTATGAGTGCCATAGGTGCAAGGTCTGGTCTTGGCTTCCTGGATTGCTTGCCAACGCTCTACGTCAGCGCGGGATAACTCGCTCATTGGCCTGTCTAGCCATTCAGTAAAGGCATTGCGGATGCGCCGCAGGTTGGCTTGCCCATCTTTCTTGCGATTCTGGAACGCAGTATAGGGACCATCGAGGTAGGCACGTAGCGTTTGCTCTTGCTGGCGCTGGGCTTCGGCTTTGGCGTTTTCCAGTACAGCACGTGGATCACCACCCTGGGCCACGATAGCCAGTGCTTCCTGTGCGCTTTTACGAGCCTGAGCGGCGGTCAGGGCGCCATAGCCGCCAAGGGTCAATAGGCGGCGCTGTCCGGTTTTGGTGCGGTAATAAAGCCGAAAAGTCAGGCCACGCTTACCAGGACGAACGTGATAACCCGCCAACTCGTTATCCCATACATCGACTTCGGGCGGTGCTTTGGCAAGCTGCTCCATCGCTCTAGCGGTCAGCTTCATTTTAGTGGGGACTGACATGATGGCTCGTTTCTAGGTGACAAATAGGTGACAGCAGGAGGGTATAACGAGCTATGCTGAGAAACAATAGAGAACAAGCTTTGTTTATATAAGTATATGATATTAATGGTTTGATTGATTATATTTGTTCTTGGGTGTTTCTGTCCGAATATGGCGTAAACGCACTCGTAATGCGTAGGTCGGTGGTTCGAGTCCACTTGCCGGCACCACCTATCAAGAGGTTTGTAAAAGAGTCTTCTACTTCTTCTATGAAATTTCCCCGGTTTGGTCGTCGATAAACTCGGAAGTAATAGGGTTCATTACCTCGATCGCCTGTTGCTAGTTAATAGGCAAGTTCTTTTCATCCCACTGGATCTTCAGATATCGCTCATCGAATGCTGCGACTTCCTTGAGCCTATCGGCATCAAGAATGGTCAGCTGGAAAAAACGACGCTGTACCAGTCCATCCGCGGCAAATTGACTGAAGATGCGGCTGACGTGCACGGCACTCATACCCAGCGTATCCGCAAGATCCTGCTGGGTCAGTGGTAACAGGAACTCATCTCGATAGATCTCACCAGTTTCAAGCAGTCTTGCGTGGCATTCGCAGACGAAATGAGCCAACTGCTGCTTGGCGCTTCGATGGGTCATGATGATCTGACGTTCGACGAGCATTGCCTGGCGCTGATTTGCAGTGGCAAACAGCAATGCGGCCATCATTGGCGAATCGTTGAACATTCTTAAGAGCAATGAATGGGGTAGTTCGCATACCCAGCCATCGGTCAGCATCACGGCATTGGTACGACGATTTCCCAATGCGAGCTGACACAGCCCGAGAATATCGCCAGGTAAATAGGTTTCAAGTAGTTGTCGGCTACCGTCTTTGTGATAATGAGCCGAATAGGCCCAACCGCTGCGTAAAACAAACAAAGAAGTGGCATTCTCGCCTTCCTGCCACAGCGAGTCTCCTGATCGTAGATAGCGCAGTTCGTCTTCTGGAAGACATTCGAGTAGCGCCGCGACCTCTTGTTCGAGAGTACGGTGAATATCGAAGCGTTTAAAAATGCTATCGAACACGGCTCGATTCACTATAACTCCCCGGCAACAAAGCAATCTTTCCCGGAAAGAAACCATGCGGAGTTAATGTAGCGCTATAACCTAGGTTTACTTTGCCAATTCGAGGTTGCAGCAGGCGCGAGAAACCCGCGAACAGATGATAGGATTCGCCGCTGCCGTGATCTCTATGTGCCCATGTGTCATTTAAACAGGAGGAAGTTGTGTTGATGCGTAAACTGACAGCAAGCGTTGTGTTATCCGTATTGATGACCGTATTCGGGCTTGGCATGGTCTGGGCGGAAGACGACACTACCTACGGCTGGATCGAGAAAGCCGGCATCGGTTCATTAGGCGCGGTTGCCAAGGCCAAGCTCGATAGCGGTGCGCTGACCTCATCGATAAACGCCAAGAATATCGAGCGCTTCGAGCGTGACGGTGATGAGTGGGTACGTTTTACCTTGACGCTAGAGGATCAAAAGACCGAAGAGCGAGTCGCGGAGCGCATGGAGCTGCCGCTTCAACGCAACCTGACGGTGCGCGGTGCCGGGGGCAAGGACGAGCGCCCGGTGGTGCTGTTGAAGATCTGCATGAACGATACAATTTATGAAGAGCAGTTCAGCCTGAGAGATCGCAGCGACATGCTCTATCCGGTACTGCTCGGTCGGCGCACGATTCAGCACCTGGGCAAGCTCGATGTGACACGGACCTTCCTGCACGATCCCAAGTGCAACGCGGACTCCCCGGTCAAATACTTCGACGAGCAAGAGGCGCAAAACGACATCGACGCCTGACTTGAGCGCCCGATCTAGCGGCCTGGCTCAATGAGCTGGGCGCTTTGGGGTGGAAAACTCACTCACCCAATAGGCTTATCTCATCTGTTGATGCGTCGAACGCCTGAGGCGTAATACCGAAAAAGAGACTGTAAAGCACTGGCACTACCCCCAGGGTCATGATGGTCCCTACCAAGAGGCCAAATGCGATGACACTGGCCATGCCGAAGAACAGCGGGTCCCGAGATACGATCAGCGGCAGCAGGCCGAGCACGGTGGTTACCGTGGTCATAAGGATCGGACGCAGTCGGCGCACGGATGCGGATATCACCGCCTCGAAGGCATCGGTGCCTTGCGCGGTAGGTTCCGGATCGGCGCGTTCGAGATCGATACGATCGATCAGCACGATGGCGTTGTTGATGATGATGCCGCCCAGTGAGTAAAGCCCCAGGATGACCATGAAGCCGAAATCCGCCCCCATGACATAGAGTCCGACGGCCGCGCCGGTCACGACTAGGGGCACGGTCAGTAGAATGATTGCCGGGCGTTTGAAGGAGTTGAACTGGGCCACCAGCAGCACGACGATGGCCATCAGACACAGGGGAATATTGGCGGCCAGCGCCGCCTGGCCCTCCGCGGAATCCGTCACCACGCCATCGAATTCGACACTATGGCCCGGGGGTAAACGTTCGTTCAGGGCCTCAAGCCGGGGTGCGACGAAGGGCACCATGTCCTCCGGGGAGAGGCGAGTATTGCGGGCTTCTATCGTCATCGTGCGGGTCATGTCCTCGCGTTCGATGCGAGCGAAGTCGTTGCGCAGCCTGACATCCGCCACTTGAATAAGCGGTACCGAGTTTTCGCTTTGATGGGAATGAATGCTCAGCGTCTCGACCCGGTCGAGACTGCTGCGCTCTGCGTCGTCGGCGCGGGCGACGATCGGGACGATGTCATCACCCTCGCGAAATTCCGAGACGGCGCTGCCGGAAAAATAGCGCGTCATCGAGTCGGCTATATCCGAGGAGGTGACGCCTGCGCGGCGTGCTCGGGCCTGGTCGATCTCCACCACAAGCTTGGATACGCGATTCTCCCAGTCATTCCAGATATCGATGGTGTTGGGCACTCCGGCTAGGATGGCCTCGAGTTCCGCTGCCGCCTGAGTAATGACCTGAGCGTCCGGGCCACGCGCCTGGACTTGAATCACCCCGGGGTCGGTAGGGCCCAGGAACATGCCGGATACCCGAGCGGCAAGACCGGGGAATTCCTGACCCAAGGCGGTGCGCAGTTCGGCGATCGCTTTGCACATGTTGTCGAACTCGTCGATATTGAGCACCAGAAAGCCCTTGTTGGGCGCCGGGTCAATGGGGGTGAGGGAGAGCACGAAGCGTGGGCCGCCGTAACCCACATAGCCTGCAAAATCATCGATATAGGGAAAGCGCTCTTCATCCTTGAGCAGTGCGAATACCTCCCCCAGGCGCGCATCCGTGGTGCGGGTGGTCACCCCTGCGGGCAGGTCGATATAGACGAGCACCTGAGTACGGTCGGAGTTGGGAAAGAACCGGGCCGGGGCGTTGGCGATGGCAAAAATCGACCCGGCGAGAGTCGCCAGCATCACTGCAAGAAACAGCCCCCGTGCGTGCATCACTCGGCGCAGCAGCCATTCGTAGCCGCCGTTCATGCCGGCGAAAAGGCGCTGGGTGATATCACGGCGCTCGCTGTCGCCTGTCTTGTACGGGTCGGGCAACGCGATGAAGCGATGGCAAAGAATGGGTGTAACGGTCAGCGCCAGCAGCCAGGAAACCGACAGGGTGATCAATATCACCAGAGAGATCGCCCGGGTGTACTCCCCGGCCTGATGCTGGGCAAGCATCAAGGGTAGAAAGACTAGGATCGTGGTCAGCGTGGAAGTAAGCAGGGGAATCGCCAGCTCGCCGCCGGTCTGTTTCAGCGCCGTGTCGCGATCTTCTCCCTCTTCCAGGCGGCGCTTGAAGTCCTCGGCGATGACGATGCCGTTGTCGACCAGAAGCCCCAACGCGATCACCAGGGTCGCCAGGCTCATGCGCTGCAGATCCATCTCCGCAAAGCCCATGATCGCCAGGGTGATCAGCATTACCGCAGGCACGATGGCACCCACGATCAAGCCAATGCGCAGACCCAGAAACAGGATGACCACCCCCAGTACGATAGCCAGGGTCTGCAGCACGTTGGCGGTTACGCCATAAACGGCATTCTCGACCTGCTCCGCCTGGTAGGTCACCAGATCGATCGAATACCCCACGGGCAGCGTTCTTTCGATCTCATTCAGGCGCGACTTGATCCGTGGTGCGTAGTCCAGCACGCTCTGGTCATTGAGCATGGCCACGGCGAAGATGATCGCCGGGCGTCCGTTGAAATAGGCCTTGGTCCGGGGCGGGTCGAGATAGCCCCGCGTGATCGTTGCCATGTCCCTGAGCGGTACCAGATCGCTTTCGGAGACCCGAATCAGGGTCTCGCCGATCGCTTCCACGCTCTGGTAATTGCCGCTGGGTTCGATGATGAAACCGCGCTCGCCGGTGTCGATCTCGCCGCCGGGGCGAATGATGTTCTGATCGCGCAGCGCCGCGGTGATGGCGTCCGGAGAAACGCCAAGTTGCGCCAGTCGGGCATTGGACATCTCGATATAGATGCGCTCGTCCTGTACGCCATGCAGATCGACGCGCTTGGTGCCGGCCACTGCGTAGAGTTGATCGCGAACGTGCTTGGCCATGTCGAACAGATCCCGCATGGGGAAGTCATCCGCGGTCAGGGCAGCGGTGACCACGGCGACATCTCCGAAGTCATCGTTGATCTGAGGAGCGCTGGTGCCCTCGGGCAGCTCTGCGGTGTCGGCTTGCACCTTTTCGCGCAGGTCGTCCCAGATCTGATCGAGCTCGAAGTAGCGCGCATAGACCTGGGCATGAATGATGGACACCCCGGCCATGGAGCTAGAGCGAATTTCCTCCACCTCCGGTACCTGACGCACGGCCTCTTCGAGAGTCTTGGTCACCAGTCGCTCCATGCGCTGTGGGGACAGCCCCGGGTAGGAGGTGGTGATGACCGTTTCACGAATGGTGAGTTGCGGATCTTCACGAGCAGGCAACGAGAAGTAGCTGAAGGCGCCATAGATCATCAGCGAAAGCGTCAGCATGGTGACAACCGGACGGAAGCGGAAGGCGATCTGAGTGAGATTCATCATCGCCGTATCCTCAGGGGTTGTAGCGGGTCGGACCGACACCGAGTCGCGTGACTGCCTGGCCGTCCTGCAAAAACGCCAACCCTTTGGTGGCAATGATCTCGCCAGGCGTCAGGCCGTCGCTGACCAAGGCGTGATCATCGGTGAACTCCGCGATCAGAATGTTCCGCTGTGACAGGCGGCCGGTCGCGTCGTCATAAACGAAAGCAGTGGTCTCGTCATCGGTTCCAGAGAGATAGGCCGTGACCGGTATGGTCATGCTGTCGTGTGCCGGGGTGTCGGTAGAAAGGTGCAGGGCAACCTCGGCGGTAAGACCGCTGCGCAACACCCCGGGTGCGTCCTCGAGGCTCAGAGTGACGGGAAAGGCGTTGCCGTCCACTGCCCGAGTGCCGATCTCGCGCAGCGTACCAACAAGATCTATATTCGGGCGCACGGGGAACGCGACAGGATGTTGTGAACCCAGCTCGAGCCGATCCACGAAGGTTTCCGGCACGGAGGCGACCACCTCGAGCCCTCCACCGTTGCCCTGTACCTCGATCGCGGTTTGTCCGGCGGCGATCTGCTGGGATGGCTCGATCAGGCGCCGGGCAACGCTGCCCGCATAGGGCGCTTTGAGTACCGTATCCGCCAAATCGTCTTCGGCAATCGAGACCCGGGCCCGGGCCATGTCGACCCGACTGCGGGCACTGTCCCGGGCTGACAGGGCCTGGTCGAAGGCAGCCTTCGAGACCCAGTCCTTGGCGTAAAGCTTGCGATGTCGCGCGTAATCGCTCTCGGCCTCCGTGAGAGCGGCGAGGGCTTCATTCAGCTCGCCTTTTCGCTCACCCAGAACAAGCTGATAGGTGTTCGATTCCAGGGTGGCCAACACCTCGCCTGGCTCAAAATGCTCGCCGATCTTCATCTGAACCGTCTCGACGCGGCCTCCCACTTCAAACCCCAGCTCGGCGCGCTGTATGGCGCGGAGTACCCCGGGAAGCGTGCGCACGATGGGCCGGTCAGAGCGCTCGACGATCGTCCAGGCAATCGGGCGTGGTGCAGTCTCCTGCGAAGGCACGTTGTCCTGACAGCCTGGGAGCAAGGTTCCGCAAAGAACAGCAGCGCATAGGAACTTCAATGAAGCGGTCATGGCAGGCACCTTCGGCAATCTTTTATGACTGAACCGTTCGGTCATTTGTTTAGTTATAGGCTTCGAATTACATCCATGTCAATATGACTGATGGGTTTACTTTGAATGAAAGGTCAGGTTGGAGCGGCAAATAAAAAGGCCTCAGGGTCGCCCTGAGACCTGTAAAAACATCAGAATTATTTTAAGCCGGTGTCAGAGGGCGAGCGCTTTCCTGCCATTCCCGATCCGCCGCTGCTCCATCGGGGGATTCAATCGATTGCCTGAAAGCGTGCTCCTGAAGCGTTGATGTCTGAGCGGTTTCGTTTTCCAGATGGAAGTAGCCGATGGTCGTCGTTAGATACTGCGCCGCTTCTTCCAGGCGTTCCGCGACTCCTTTTGTGCTGTCGATGGAGCTGGCGGAGAGGGTGAGCGCCTCCTGCATCTCCAGAATACTGGCGTTAAGGGTTTCGATGCCTTGATTCTGCTCGTGGCTGGAAGTGGTGATCTCATTCATGCGGCTAGAGACCTGCTGGAAAGCTTCCACCACCCGCTGCATCAACTCGCCAGTGGTACTTACCTGCTCGACGCCGGATTTTACTTGTTGGTTGGAATGGTCGACCCGTTCGCGGATCGATTGCGCCGTATGCGCCGTGCGCTCGGATAGCCCTCTAACTTCGTTGGCCACTACCGCAAAGCCGCGCCCTTGCTCGCCGGCTCTGGCCGCTTCCACGGAGGCATTCAGCGCCAACAGGTTGGTCTGAAAAGTGATGTTGTCGATCTCACCCAGCAGCTTTGCGATATCGCGAGCGCCTTCGTCGATATGCGACATGGTCTCGCTCAACTTGGCAACGCTCTCCGCACCTTGGCGCACGGTTTCCCCGGTCTTGGAGGCAAGTTGATTGGTACGCTCCGCCTCTGCCGCGTTCTGGCGCGTGGTGGTCGAGAGCTCCTCGGTGCTTGAAGCGGTACGCTCGATCTGCTCCGCGCTACGCTGGGCCTGCTGATGAAGGATCTGCTGCGCCTCGGTGGTCTCGGCGCTCAAAGTGTGTACCGTCACCGCAGTCTGGCGCACCTCCTTGAGCACACTGGTCAGCTTGGCCTGCATGCTGGCGATGGCTTCGATGGCCGGACGACGGCGCTGTTCCTGGGTGAACTCCGCGTCGAGCTTGCCCTGTTCGGCTTCCCGAGCGAAATCTGTGATGCTCAGCCCATCCCCAATGACCTGGCGCAGGGTGTTGCTCAGATAGCCCAGAATGACGGTGTGAACCACGACGGCGCCGGCATGCATCGCCAGACACATGATGAGATGCATGACGTTGCTGGGTGTGACGCCCTGGTAGATATGGACCCAGCCAAGATACTGCAGATAGGTAAAGCCAACGTGATGGGCGGCAATCACCCCGGCCCCAGCCAGAATCACCTGCCAGTCGCAGTAGAGAATCAGCGTCGAGAGCATGATGAAGATGCTGAAATGCGCCTCGATCATGCCCTGAGTCTGATCGATCAGCAGTGCGGCAAAACCCATGAATAGGGCTGCCATGGTCATGCCGCTGAGCAGCGTGCCGGCCCAAGTGCGAGTGATCAAATAGGCCAGCGGCACTGCGGTCAGGGCAAAGCCTGCGACCGTTGGCCAACTGCCGTTGAGCACACCCACCGCCAGACAGATGACGAGATTGAGTAGTGCAAGCGTCCACATCACACGGTCGATGCGCTGCCGATAGCTGCTGGGGATTTGATTCGATGTCGAATGATTCATGCTGTTTCCTGTCGGATAAGCCGGTCTTGTTCACGAGTTGTACGAAGATCTGTTCTAGTAGGATGATCGGCAGCCAGGTATCTAACTTAAGGAAGCAACTACTCATTGCTGTACTTGTTTCAGGTCCATGGAAAAGTAGAGTCATGCATTGGACGAAACTGAAATAAAAAATTGTGCAAACGTTGTACGGTTTGGCAGATGCTGATGCTGTAGCCATGCCTTGAAAGATAAAATGTTTCCCTTGGCGTTAAAGCAGAAAGCGGTCTCGGATAGACTCATGGGAAAGTCATAGCGTCGCTTGACGCTTATCCGATCATGCAGGAGACCCCATGCGCTTCGTTTCCCGTTTCACTGATGGCCGATCCTTCGATCAACCCCTAGGCAAGATCGTCTGCGTGGGGCGCAACTACGCGGAGCACGCCAAGGAACTCAATAATCCGGTGCCCAGCACGCCGCTTCTGTTCATCAAGCCGGCGACCAGTGCCGTGATGCTTGAGGAGCCGATCACGATACCCGCCGAGCGGGGCGAGGTGCATTTCGAGACCGAGCTTGCGCTGTTGATCGACGAGACCTTGACTGGCGCTTCGGCTCAAGAGGCGGAAAAGGCGGTAGCGGGGATTGGTCTGGCGCTGGATCTGACCCGGCGCGACGTTCAGGCCCGGTTGAAAGAGAAAGGCCACCCTTGGGAGATCGCCAAGGCGTTCGATGGAGCCTGCCCGCTGTCGTCTTTTGTGGCGATCGAAAGCGCTCCGGACTGGAACAGCCTGGCATTTAGCCTGGATATCGACGGCGAGCGGCGTCAGAGCGGCTACACCAGCGACATGCTGTTTCAGATACCGACATTGCTAGCGGAAATGAGCCGGCATTTCACTCTGGAACCGGGCGACGTAGTGCTGACCGGCACCCCGGCAGGGGTCGGGCCGCTACCGCCTGGTGCCGAGCTGCACTTCATTTTGGAGGCAGGGGAAAGTCATGCGGGGCTCGATATCAGAACCCATACCGCTGGCTGACGGCCACTTTCATTCAAGATAGGTATACCCCTCGAGCCCCGCGACCAGTTCGGTCATGAAGCTCAAGCGTTCCTCCTGGCTCAGGTGGCTATTGTGCAACTGAGCCTGCAGCCGCTCTTGCAATACCTGGGCATCGAAATCCACGTAGCGCAGCACCTGGGCCACGCTATCGCCCTGACGCAGGGTCGATAGCCGCCAACGGCCTTGGGCATCCAAGGCCACATCCACGGAATCCGTGTCACCGAACAGGTTGTGCAGATCGCCCAGGATTTCCTGATAGGCGCCTACCAGGAACAGGCCCAGCAGCCGATCCTCGCCATTCTGCCACTCCGGCAGCGGCAGAGTGGCTTCGAGCCCCTGGCCGTCCACGTAGCTATCGATACGACCGTCGGAATCGCAGGTGATGTCCTGAATCACCGCTCGCCGGGTCGGTTCCCGGTCGAGTCCGGAGAGCGGCAGCACTGGAAAGACCTGATCGATACCCCAGACGTCCGGCACGGACTGGAACAAGGAGAAGTTGACGAACAGCTTGTCGGCGAGTTTTTCCGCGAGTTCGTCGATGATTTCGCGATGGGCGCGGTTGCGGCTATCGAGCTTGGCTCTCAAGCGCTGACAGGCGGCAAAATAGACCGCTTCGCCTTCGGCCCGCGCCTCGATGCCCGCCAAGCCCAGCACGAAGCGTACCTGCAGCTCGCCTATCGCCTGTACCAGATCATGATAGGCCTCGACCTGGCCCCGAGGCTCGGCTGTCGTTGCCAGTCGATCGAAGACCTCCCATAGCTCCCCGACCTGGACATCCTGCATGGCCAGACGCCGCTCCGGGGGCTTCTCACCGATGCGCTCTTCATCGATCACGTTAGTGATCAGCACCGCATGATGGGCGGTCAGGGCGCGACCGGATTCGGAAATCAAATGGGGATGGGGCGCGCCTTCGGCTTCGCAGGCTTGCCGGAAGGCCCACACCACGTTGCTGGCATACTCACTCATGGAATAGTTGATCGAGCAGAAGCTGCGAGAGCGAGTGCCTTCGTAGTCAATGCCAAGGCCGCCGCCTACATCCACGGTATCCACCGGTGCGCCGAGTTCCCGCAGGCTCTGATAGAACCGCGCGCACTCCCGCAACCCGCGCTGAATGTCGCGAATATTGGCGATCTGAGAGCCAAGATGAAAATGCACCAGCTGCAGGCTATCCAGGGACTTGGCCTGGCAGAGCCGCTCGACCACGTCAAGGATCTGGGTCGCGGTCAGGCCGAACTTGGATTTCTCGCCACCGCTATTTTGCCACTTGCCCTTGCCAACGGAGGCCAGCCGCGCCCGCAGACCAATGCGCGGGCGCACATCCAGGCGCTTGGCCTCCTCCAGGATCAGCGCAAGCTCCGAGAACTTCTCCACCACCAGATAGACCCTGTGGCCGAGTTTCTCGCCCATCAGGGCCAGACGCACGTATTCCCGATCCTTGTAGCCGTTGCATACGATCAAAGAGGATGATCAGAAAGGCTGCCACCGGACAGCGCCAATACCGCCAGCAGTTCCGGTTTGCTGCCGGCTTCAAGCCCGACCCGACCATGGCCGCGCTCCTGGGTGGCGAGTATCTCCTCCACCACTCGGCGCTGCTGATTGACCTTGATCGGATAGACCGCGGTATAACCGCCGGAGTAGGCCGCTTCCCGCATGGCGGCATCGAAGGCCGCACACAGCTGCTCGACCCGGTCGTGAAGAATATCCGTGAAGCGCACCAGCACCGGCAGGCGCAGCCCCGCCTCGCGCAGCTGATCGACCAGGGCGTTCAAGGGCAGGGCAGGGCCTTCGGTCTCGCTGCCCAGCGGCCTGACCACGGTATTGCCCTGATCGTCTACATCGAAATAGCCGCTGCCCCACTGATCGATGTTGTAGGTGCGGCGGGCCTTGGCAGCGGGGGATGTCATGAAGGGGTCTGCTCCGGTAGCGCCAGGGCGCCGTGTTCGATGCGGTGAAGGAGAATGCGGCGAAACTGCTCCGGGTCGTGAGGGGTCAGATCAAAGGCCGGCGGGTCCACATGAACCACCAGCAGCCGAGAAAGCCAGTAACGCAGGGCAGTCATGCGCAGCATCAGCGGCCAGCACTGTCGTTCGGTTTTATCGAGCGGACGGCGCGCCACGTAGGCATTGAGCAGGGCATCGTGGCGTTCCTGGTTCAAGCTGCCATCCGGGTTGCAGGCCCAGTCGTTGACGACGATGGCCAGATCGAACAGCAAATCCCCGGTGCAGCCATTGTAGAAATCGATGAGCCCGCCAAGTGTGTCACCATCGAACAACGTGTTGTCGCGAAACAGATCGCCATGAATGGCGCCTTGGGGCAGCACGTCCTGGCTGTCGAATGCCGCCTGATAAGCCGCGATCTCTTCGCGCATCAGTGCCTGATCCTGGGCTGACAGATAGGGCATCACTCGAGGATGGGTCTCCAGCAGCCAGTTCAGATCCCGCGGGTTGTCACGCTGCCTGGGGAAGTGTTGCGACACATGATGCATGCGCCCAAGTGCATCCCCTAGAGCGCGGCACTGGACCAGATTAGGGGATTTGGGGTGTTTGCCCGGCAGGCGTGGGAACAGCAGCGCTGGCTTATCCGCCAGACTTTGTAACGCAATACCTTGGCGATCGTGGACAGGTCCGGGAACCGGCAGATGATGCTCAGCCAAGTAGTCCAGCAGCTCGACGAAGAACGGCAGCTCATCGTGCTCGCCCTGTTCGAACAAGGTCAGCACCAAGGACGCGCGATCCGTGGTGACAAAGAAGGTGGAGTTTTCGGTGCCGCTGGCGACGCCTTCAAGTATCTCGAGACAGCCTATGTCAAAGCGCTCGAGAAAATTGGCGACCTGAGAATCGCTCAACGGGGTGAATACAGCCATGGTGGTCTCGCGCTGGATGTCGAGGGGGCATTGTAGCGGCTCGACTCTTCATCGTGCAGGGGCCTGCGGTGATTACGCTACCGCAGGCAAAGAGGGATGTTCAGTGAGGCGTTCTGGCAAGAACTTACCAGGAGAACAGTACCCAGCTGGGAACGGCGATACGCTCGTTGTCGCTACGCTGGAAGTCCCCATCGCCATCGTCATCCACCAGAAAATAGGCAGGGCCTACCTTTGGTTCGATTCTGATGGCGTAAAGCTGGCCGTTGACCCGGTATTCCCGAATGGTGCGGTCCTCTTCCTGACGCACGGTGATATCCGGGGCATCGGAATCTTCCTGAGCCGATACCAATGGCGTCGAGCCTAGTAGCACGAGAGCGAGAAGCGCGCTTGGAACAAGACGGTTTAGGATCATAAAGTTCTCCCGAATGGCGAACAGGGCATCTGATGTTCACGTCATAGTACCA
Organism: Halomonas sp. PR-M31; assembly: GCF_001039575.1. Lineage (GTDB taxonomy): Bacteria > Pseudomonadota > Gammaproteobacteria > Pseudomonadales > Halomonadaceae > Modicisalibacter. The sequence continues at coordinate 49,587 of NZ_JIBT01000016.1, read as the reverse complement.
GTGTATTCATAATATCGGCGATTGTGCATCTAACTTGATCTGCGGTGGCGCTGTAGTCATTGCGTTCTTCCGCCGAGGATACCTGACGCTTCGAGCGTGCTTGCGTATCATGTTCGCATCGTACGCGCTATCAGGACGCCTTTTTTATGGCCGCAACCCCCATCGTTCTCGTCGACGGTTCTTCTTATCTCTACCGCGCTTTTCATGCGCTGCCACCGCTGACCACGTCAAAGGGCAAGCCCACCGGGGCGGTCAAGGGCGTGATCAACATGCTCAAGAGCCTGATCAAGCAGTATCCAAACAGCCCTATGGCGGTGGTGTTCGACGCCAAGGGCAAGACTTTTCGCGACAAGCTGTTTGATCAGTACAAGGCCCATCGCCCACCGATGCCGGACGATTTGCGCGAGCAGATCGAGCCCCTGCACGCCTGCGTTAAAGCCCTTGGCCTGCCGCTTCTATGCATCGAGGGGGTCGAGGCGGATGACGTCATCGGCACCCTGGCCCGCCATGCCACCGAAGCCGGCCGGGACGCGGTAATCTCCACCGGGGACAAGGACATGGCGCAACTGGTCAACGGCCATGTCACCCTGGTCAACACCATGAAGGGCGAGACCCTGGATGTTGCCGGCGTCGAGAACAAGTTCGGCTTGCCCCCAGAGTTGATCATCGACTTTCTGGCGCTGATGGGGGACAAGGTCGATAACATTCCCGGCGTGCCCGGGGTGGGCGAAAAGACAGCGCTTGGCTTGCTCCAGGGCGTCGGCAGCATGGACGCCATCTATGCGGATCTCGACAAGGTGGCAACCCTGCCCGTGCGCGGCGCCAAGTCCCTGCCCAAGAAGCTCGAGGAGAACAGGGAACAGGCCTATCTTTCCTACCAGCTTGCCACCATCAAGACCGACTGCGACCTGCCCGTGGGGCTCGACGATCTGGATATCGCCCACCCGGATCGGGAAGCGCTTTCAACGCTCTACCGCGAGCTCGAGTTCAAGAGCTGGCTGTCCGAGCTGCTCGAGGGCAGGGACCAGGGCGTCGATGACGTTGAAGGCAAGAATACACGCAGTGACGAAGCGATCGAGGAGGATACTACTCTCACCGCCCCGGAGCGGGATGATCACACTCTCTTGACCCAGGCCGAATTCGACGACTGGCTGGAACGCCTGAAGCAGGCGGAGGAGTTCTGCTTCGATCTGGAAACCACCAGCCTGAACTATATGGACGCGGAGATCGTGGGTATCGGCCTGGCGCTGAAAGCGGGTGAGGCCGCCTATATTCCCGTGGCCCACGACTACCTCGACGTGCCGGATCAGCTTGATCGCGAGGCGGTGCTCAAGGCGCTCAAACCACTGCTGGAAGACCCGAGCAAGACCAAGATCGGCCAGAACCTGAAGTACGATATTTCCGTGCTGGCGCGCTACGATATTCGCGTGGTGGGGCCGCTGACCGATACCATGCTGGAATCCTACGTGCTCAACTCCACCGCCACCCGGCATGACATGGACTCCCTGGCGCTGAAATATCTGGGCCAGAAGACCATCAGCTTCGAGGAGGTGGCCGGCAAGGGGGCCAAGCAGATCACCTTCAATCAGGTGGCCCTCGAACAAGCGGTGCCCTATGCCTGTGAGGACGTGGATATCACCCTGCGCTTGCACCAGGCGCTGCGGCCCAAGGTGGAGGCGGAAGGGCGGCTAAGTGAGGTGCTGGACAGCATCGAACGCCCGATGATTCCGGTGCTGTCGCGCATGGAGCGAAACGGCGTGGCACTTGACGTCACTCGCCTGCACAACCAGAGCCAGGAGCTTGAAACACGCATTCGCGAACAGGAAAAGGAAGCTTTCGAGATCGCCGGCCGGGAGTTCAACCTGGGCTCGCCCAAGCAGCTGAGCGAAATCCTGTTCGACGAGCAAAAGATCCCGGTGATCAAGAAGACGCCCAAGGGCGCGCCCTCCACCGCGGAAGCCGTGCTGGAAGAGCTGGCTCTGGACTATCCGTTGCCCAAGGTGATCATGGCCCATCGCGGGCTTTCCAAGCTCAAGTCCACCTACACGGATAAGCTGCCCAGGCTTATCAACAAGAGCACCGGACGCATTCATACCAGCTATCATCAGGCGGTGACTGCCACCGGGCGGCTGTCGTCATCGGACCCCAACCTGCAGAACATTCCTATCCGCACCGAAGAGGGGCGCAAGATTCGCCAGGCCTTCATCGCCCGGCCCGGCTACAGGATCGTCGCGGCGGATTACTCCCAAATCGAGCTTCGCATCATGGCGCATCTGTCCGAAGACAAGGGGCTGCTGGATGCCTTCGCCAACGACCGGGACATTCACGCCGCCACCGCCGCGGAAGTCTTCGGCGTGGCCCTAAACAAAGTGCTCCCCGACCAACGACGCAGTGCCAAGGCGATCAATTTCGGGCTGATCTATGGCATGAGCGCCTGGGGCCTGGGGCGGCAGCTGCATATCGAACGTGGCCAGGCCCAGACCTACATCGATCGCTACTTCGATCGCTATCCGGGGGTAGCCCGCTTCATGAACAACATCCGCTTCCAGGCCGCGGAAGACGGCTTTGTGGAGACCGTGTTCGGTCGGCGTCTTTATCTACCGGAGATCAACTCTCGCCAGCACGCCCGCCGTCAGGCCGCGGAGCGCACCGCCATCAACGCCCCCATGCAGGGCACCGCCGCGGACATCATCAAACTGGCCATGATCGACGTCGATGCCTGGCTCAATCCTTTAAAGGGCGAGAGCGAGTTCGACGCTTTGATGGTCATGCAGGTCCACGATGAGCTGGTGTTCGAGGTCAAAAACGAACAGGTCGAAGATTTCATTGGCAAGGTGAAGGCGCGCATGCAGAACGCCGCTGAGCTCAAGGTGCCGCTGATCGTCGAAGCGGAGGCGGGGGATAACTGGGACGAAGCGCATTGAGGCAGTGACATGAAGACAGCCCGATAGAGGTCGGGCTGGTAGAGAATCGAGAGCGTAGCGCGAACATTAGGCAGGTTACGTCAACTGACCTTCAAGACACCTTGGTGTGTAGCGTAAAGCCTAATGCTTTCATCACTTTCATGATCGTTGCAAAGCTTGGATTGCCATCGGCGGATAGCGCTTTGTACAGCCCTTCGCGCGTCAGCCCTGTATCGCGAGCCAACTGGGCCATGCCGCGCGCCCGGGCAATGTCGCCTAGCGCCGCTGTTGCTAGTGCCGGATCGTTCTCCTCGAGGCAGGCCTCCAAATAGAGCGCCATGTCTTCTTCGCTATTGAGATGGTCGGTGACGTCCCATTTCCGCAATGTGCTCATAATTCCTCCTTCAGGTCCCGGCTTAGTTGCCGTGCCATATCGATATCCTTGCTCTGGCTGGATTTATCGCCTCCTGCCAGCAGAATGATCAGCTCATGCCCGCGTTGCATAAAGTATAAGCGATAACCTGGCCCGTAATGGATACGCATCTCCGATACGCCCTCGCCGATCGGCTGGCAATCGCCGAAATTACCCAGCTCTGCCCGGCGCACCCGAGCTAGGATTCTCGCCTTGGCTCGCTGGTCACGCAGCATGGCAAACCAGTTCGCGTAGGCTGGTGTCTCACTAATCATTTTCATGATCACTAGTGTAAACCATGGTTAACAAAAGGCAAGGGCAGCTTCAGATGCCAACCCGCCCTTCGACTTGATGTAGCTACAAGGGGCACACCTGAGACGTTCATATCAGCTAATATTGAAAGCGATCAGCCTTGGAAAGGACCATGTCGAGTTATAGATCGGATTGAAAGAGTCAGGAGTGACGATATGGCCAAGCAGCCTGCAAAACCCGCCGTACATATCCCTGGCGGCGACAAGCGTTCAGGGCAGTTCGACTGGCGCGGCGCCGTCGAGGGGGCCGACCTCAACAGCGACGTGACGATTCTTTTCTTCTTCACCGACGAGGTAGGCAAGGGGCCCAGGTGGCACGTGCACCCCTATGACGAGATATTCATCATCAAGCGCGGCAAGGCGCGGTTCAAGATCGGCGAGCAGTACATCGACGCCGAGGAGGGCGACGTGCTCGTCGGCCCCGCCGCCGTGCCCCACAAGTACGAAAATCTCGGGCCCGGGCCGCTGGAAAGCATCGACATCCACCTGAGCCGCGAGTGGATACAGACTGACCTCGAGGACCCCGACGAGTGCGCGAAGTAAGCGCTTCGACGCAGCCCTTCGGGGCCGCTCATCAACTCAGCGTTTTCGACGCCGAGAAGGCTCGGATCGAATCATCTTGACCCGAGCTTTAAATCGAGCCGACGATGATGGATTGGCGCGAGCATTCTTTTTCGGCCCTATTGGACTCTCTACCCAAGCAAAGGTTGGCAGCGAAATGCCCCAATAAATAGCCGCTAGTCGTATGCTCAGGATAATGACAAGAGTCACGCCAATACCGAATATGTTGTTAAGCTCCGATACGAATAGGATGGCGTAGGCGATGCCGCCGGCAATCGAGGCGGTGGCATACACTTCCCGGCGCAACACCATGGGCACCCGGTGCGCCAGCACATCGCGAATCATTCCCCCGGCGACGCCGGTCATCATTCCCATCAATACCGCAACGATACCGAAATGACCCAGCATCAGCGCCTTATGTGCGCCGATTACCGTGAACAGGGCCAGTCCGAAGGCATCCGTCACCGGCAGGAAAGTGCGGGTCAATCGATGAATGTAGTGAAACCCCAGCACTGACAGAAGTACCGTGGCAAGAATGATCCAAAGATAGCTCGGTGCGGTCACCCAAAAAACCGGCACGCCCAGCACCAGGTCCCGCAAGGTGCCGCCACCTATTCCGGTCACCGCGCCCAACACGAACATGCCGAAAGGGTCCATGCGGGATTGACAGGCGACGATCACCCCGGAAAAGGCGAAGACGACGACGCCCGCCAGGTCCAGCCAATAAACCAACTCGCTCATCGAATCCTCCGAATTTATTCGCTACCAGTCTATCTCAGCAGCAACGCGGCATCATCGACCTCTAGAACCTGGCGCACACTGTGAATATCCACGACACCTACAATTGATACATGACATTGAGGAATCGCGAAATATGAACACTCAAGGATCAGTAGAAGTCCTCGCCTTTGACGTCTTCGGCACCGTGGTCGACTGGCATAGCTCGATCGCCCGGGAGGTCGAAGCGTTAGGGCTAGGCGTCGATGGCGGCGAGTTCGCGCTGGCCTGGCGAGCAGGCTACAAGCCGGCCATGCAGCGGGTGATGGCCGGGAAGCAGGGCTGGACATTGCTCGATGACCTGCATCGCGGCATTCTGGATGAGGTGCTGGCCCAGTTCGGCGTGACATCGCTGACGGAAGCGCAGAAGCGCGATCTCAACAAGGCCTGGCATCGCCTGGACCCTTGGCCGGATGCGGTGGAAGGGCTTACGCGCCTCAAGCGTCGCTTCACCCTCTGCACGCTTTCCAACGGTAATCTAGGGCTGCTGGCCAATATGACCAAGCGCGCCGGTCTGCCCTGGGACTGCATCCTCGGCGCGGAGGTATTTCGCCAGTACAAGCCACATCCGGACACCTATCTAGGCGTGGCGCGGGTGTTCGATGTGGCCCCAGAAGCGGTGATGATGGTGGCGGCCCACCAGAACGATCTGGATAGCGCCCGTTCTTTTGGTCTGAAAACGGCTTATATCGAGCGGCCCTTGGAATTCGGCGCTGCCAATCCCAAGGACGTTTCAGCGTCGCCTGCCAACGATCTTCATGCCACATCGCTGTTGGACTTGGCCGACCAGCTACGGTGCTGAAGCGCATGGTCATGTACTTTTATCACGCAGCGGACAACTTCTTGACTTGTAGCTCATGGCGGCGCTGCTCTGCATGCCAGAGCTCATACTGGGATTGCTGATTGAGCCAACTTTCGGCCGAGGTATCAAAAGCGATAGACAGCCGGATAGCCATTTCCGGGCTAATGCCCGCATTTCCGTTGATAACCGCACTTAACGTCTTGCGACTGACACCGAGTGCTTTCGCTGCAGCAGTAACGGAAAGGCCAAGCGGCTCAAGACAGAGTTCTTTTATCACTTCACCAGGATGGGGAGGATTGTGCATCAACATGGCAGTGCCTCAATGGTAGTCTTCGTAGTTCACAACCTCGGCGTCATTACTATCGAAGCGAAATGTCACGCGCCAATTACCACTCACTGTAACTGACCACATGCCCGAGCGATCGCCCTTTAGTTCATGTAGTCGGAGACCAGGCAAATCCATATCCTTGGCGTCTGAAGCGGCATTTAGCCGACCGAGGATGAGCCGAAGCCTCTTGGCGTGAGCGGTCTGAATCCCAGCTGTACTACCGGACTCGAAGAATTTGGCCAAGCCCTTATGTTTGAAGCTTCGTATCATGCCTTAACTGTACCCTGTAACGTGTCAGGTATCAATAAGCGGGGCGGCTGAGCACCTGCAAAAGGTTTCTTCCTTGAGTCCAATCAATAGCGCCGCCTTTACCGGGTTCGATAGGCCACGCCTCACGCCGGCGGTGGGCTGCCGCCATCACGCCATGACCGGCGTCGACGCCACCATGGTCATGCAGGTCCACGACGAGCTGGTGTTCGAGGTCAAGGAAGGATAAGTCGATGATTTTATCGATGCAGTCAAGCAGCGTATGCAGAATGCCGCGATCTCAAGGTGGCGCTGATCGTCGAGGCTGGGGCACGGGTAATTGGGATAAAGCACATTGAGGCAGTGAAAGAAAGACAGCCCGACAGAAGAAGGGCGGTGAAATAAAAACATGTATGCACTTCTGGAAAGCCCACCTCTATTAAAGCATGGGCTATTCTTCGATCTTACAATATGTTTTCTAGTAAAGTAGAAATGGGTTCTGCCTTCTTTCGCTTGACATCTTTAATGTAAGACGCTTTTAATTTTCCACACATAGCGCGGCACCATTTGGAGCTCTTTAGATCACGTTTGTAGTCGAAACCGTCTTCTTCTCGAAGATCTTCGATTTCAGCATTTAGGTCTGCAACTGTAGTGCTTGCAAGAGAAGAAAAAACATCTAGAAATTCTTGTAACTTCCCGTTTTCAACAACCTTATCGATATTTTTAAACACATTTTTCCCAGTGTCATCGCTCTTAATTATCTCCGACACTACATACCCAAGAAAGTAAGTCGTCAATGTGTAGTACCCGAACAGTTTGTCTTCGAACGAGCCAAGTGAGCCGGTAATTACTTCTAACGCTGAATGAAGGGCGATTATTTTTGCTCCGGTAACATCTAATCTACCAAAAATCTTGGAGTAAGAGTCGTCCATAACCTTATACTTTTGATGACAGCTCCACGGCTCGCCTAAGTCCATAGCGAGCAAGGCAAGCCCTACTTTCTCATTGGATATTGCCGTTGTGCCCTTCGTAATTGTTTCGCCTTGTTTGACTTGTAACTCATAATTCCCATTTTTAATATTTGCAACCTCCCTCTTGAGCCTTTGCTGGATGCCATGGTTTGAGCGCATGTCACGAGCTTTGATCGCATTTTGGTTGTTGCTATTTTGCGTGATCTTGTCGGTCAACATTTCATCTCCACCAAGCGCAATAACTTTTACCAATATTTTTAGGTCAGCTGAAATCTTGGCTTTTGCGTTGACTAGCGAGGTTAAACTCTGAGCGCCGTTAACAACCATATAGCGTGAAATTTCTAATTTATCTTCACTGGGGGCATTCATGTGGTCGCAAAGTATGGTTATGCCATTATGATATAAAGGGAAGTTTTTGTGTTCCCTCGTATCTCTAATACTGGAAATTAAGCTTTTATTGACTTTGGTGTTGCCGAGGGAGTATCTAACATTTCTACTGAAAAGGCTGCTGTCGGAGATTCCTTTCATATGGGTTAGTTGTAATGCGTTTGCTAAAAAAATTTTTACCGCAACACCGTCTGCAGTCTGATAGTCAATTACTTCACTATCCGAGGTGTTTAGTTCAAATGTGTCATTAACGCCCGCGTTTGCATCAAGATCAACAAAGTCGGAGGCGATTTTTTTTGAATCATATACAGTAATTTCGTCGACATTTTTAAGATAATCAACCCCCTCACCATTCAGGCTAGCGTTTGTACAAAAAACGCCTTCAACAGAATATCCAGCTTCAATTTTTTCCTTCAGATTTATTCTGCGAATAGCTGCTTTTAACCCCTCATGGGCCTTCCCTGAAAGAAGAGTATCGATTCCTTCTGAAGTTTTAAATTGAGTGAGGGTCCCAGTGAATTCCTTCAGATCAGTGTCGCCAAGAGTGGCTTTTTCTGAATTATGAAATTTTGACTGAAAAACATAAACGGTTTCCAATGTGTCGCTAACGAGCAAGGCATCAACACCCTTGTCTTGTTTTTGATCAACACATGCATCATCAGCATCTTGGGCATCCAGCCGGAAGATGTTCTCAAGAATCCATCTGAGGAATTGCATCGTCTCTGTAGGAGATCTTTTTGTATAGGGCTTAAGGTACTTTGCGGTAATTGTTTTGAATTTAAGATCTTCAATATCCATGTTTTTATCGCCGGTGATTGGTGTAAGAGGTAGATGAATTTAGTTGCATAAAAACTCAAAGAAAAACTGGTTAAATTTCAGTAACCGATCGCTTTACCATATAAGATAAACTATATGTGGTCTTCCAGATACGTCCGCTTAGAGCGAAAGCCGCCATCTTCCTCTTTATGCACCATACCTTATGTAAATGTCGAAAGTCACAGGAGGAAGTGAGAAGGCCAGAGAAATCGAATAGCGGCTCTTACCTGAGGCGGCCGATAGGGCTGCTAGGCTAGGCTCACACTGGCGGCAAACTCGGCACCCAGTCGACGACGCCAAAGGTTTCCAGGCTGATCCATATCAGGAAGGCGACGTAGATGACGAGCAGGGCGACGGATTCACGCCTCGAAAGAATCATCTGGGTGCGCATCATCAAGAACAGCACGATGGTTGCGGCGGTCAGCACTGCCATCATTGGCGCCGCCACAGAGAAGTTGATGACTGCCGTGCCGGCGATGAGCACGCCGATGGGAATGCATATCAGCAGGTCGAAGGTGTTGCTGCCGAGCACGTTGGCGATGCTGGTGACGCCGCGACCGTCCCGGGCCGCACGTATTGATACGAAGGCATCTGGAATCGAGGTGCCCGCGGCGACCACGGTGATGCCCCACAGAAAGCTCGGCGTACCGAAGATGTCACCGAAGTTGATGGCGGCACGCACCAGCCCTTCGACACCCACCACGATCACCACCAGCGATAAAGCAAGCATGGCCCATTCCCGGCCCGGGCGGATGTCGCCTTTGTCCACATCTGCCTCGTGGTCCAGGGTGTCTTGGTATTGCACGAAGATATACAGCGCATAGAGGGCGATGGGCATGAGCGCCAGCCAGCGGGTTATTTCGCCCTTGATGGCACTGCCTTCATCCGCCACGGGATGATAGATGGCCGCAAAGGCAAAGGTGAGGGTGAGCACCGCCACGGCAATCATGTAGAACTGGGCTTCCTTGTAGACCAGATCGCGATTGGCATGTAGCTGCTCTCTAGAACTGAGCCCGCACAGGGCCGGAATCACCATGATATTGAACAATGCAGAGCCGACGATGGCGGCAACCCCGAGTTCGAACTCGCCGTGCACCAGGGTCGAGATAACCGTGGTAGAAAGCTCTGGGAAGCTAGAACCCACCGCCACCACGATTGCCCCTTGCACGATTTCCGGCAGTTCGTAATAAGTCGAGAGACGTTCACTGGCGCGTTCGAGCAGACCGCTGCCTTTCCAGATGATAGCCGTCGAGAGAATGGCAACGAGCGTCCAGATCAGTATGCCGGTCATGCAGCGTCCTTTTGCAATGGATGAGGTTGCCCTTTCGGAGCCGCTAGGTTACCTGTTTTTTTCGATCAACAAGAACAGGCCGTGATATGAATGAGGCGCCGATACGAGCTGCAGGAAATTTCGCCCATGAGCAATGACCCTCTTTCTCCACTGTTGCTGCTGCAAGGGCTCGATGCCATGAGCGAGTGGCTGGTGGTGGTGGATGATGATGCCCGTATCGTCTATCTGAACACGCCCTATGCAGATTTTCTCGACGTGGATGCGACGTCAGTGATCGGTCGGCCTGTCGCGGAGATCATCGAGAATACGCGAATGCCGGCGGTGCTGGCCTCTGGCAAGGCGGAGCTTGCCCAGCTTCAGATGCTGCGGGGGCATCACATGATTGCCCATCGCTACCCCATTCTTAGCGATGGCAAGGTCATCGGCGCTTTGGGCACGGTGATCTATCACGATACCTGGGAGTGGCGACAGATGGATGCTCAGGTCAAGGCGCTGGAAGCCCAGGTCGACTACTATCGCGAAGCCCTGGATGCGCGAGTCGGGGCGCGCTGGCGACTGGCTGATGTGATCGGTGAAAGCGAAGCGATCGCGTCTCTCAACACTCAGGTGCGCAAGATTGCCCCCGGCGATGCTGTGGTATTGATTCGCGGTGAAACCGGTACTGGCAAGGAGCTTTATGCCCATGCCCTGCACCGTTTGTCCGAGCGGGTCAACGGACCCTTCATCAAGCTCAACTGCGCTGCCATTCCGGAACAACTACTCGAGGCGGAGCTGTTCGGCTACGAGGAAGGTGCCTTTACCAGCGCCCGTAAAGGGGGCAAACCGGGCAAATTTCAGCTTGCCCATGGCGGGACGCTATTTCTCGACGAAATCGGCGACATGCCGCTGGCGGTGCAGGCCAAACTGTTACGAGTATTGCAGGATAAAGAGGTTGAAGCGATAGGGGCGGCTCGTTCGCGACCGGTGGACGTACGGATAATTGCCGCCACTCATCGCCCCTTGGAAAACCTGGTGAAGCGAGGCGAGTTTCGAGAGGATCTGTTCTATCGCATTCATGTAGTGCCCCTGATTATCCCGCCTTGCGGGAGCGACCTGAGGACATTCCGGCACTTGCCCGTCACCTTCTCAAACGCTTCGCCGAGCGACGTGGCCGGCGTTGCCCGGTGCTTAGCAAGGCAGCGCTTACCCTGTTGCGCCGACATGACTGGCCGGGCAATGTACGAGAGCTTGAGAACGTACTGGAAGCAGCCTTTTATTTAGGTGGGTCGCGGCTCGGAACAGACGACCTGCCCGAAACCCTGCGCCGCGGATCGGCCTTCATGCCGGGTGAACCACTCAAGCAGACGCTGATGCGGGCCGAGCGTGAGGCTATCAAGAAAGCGCTGGCAGTGTGTGATGGCAACCGGACTCGCGCTGCGAAACGACTTGGCATTGCCAAGTCGTCTTTATACGAAAAGCTGGCACGCCATTCCCTTGAAGTACCTGAAGCTTGATTGTCTCGAAGGCTGAAAACCGTCCGGATTTTCGGACGGTTTGGCTACTCTTTGACGCCCTGTCTAGAGCATTAGTCTAATAATACGCATAAAAACATTTTAAACGTTTGTTCTTATTATATTGTTTGGAAGGGCAACAACAACAACGTTCAAGGAGTCACACATGCGAAACAACGTTTTCTCTCGTACATTGATCGCAAGCGCCATTGGTGCGGCGGCCACTGCACTGCTGAGTGTGCCGGCGCTGGCCGAAGGGCCAAAGCGGCTCGATGTGGCCAGTACCTTCTCGACTCAGAACTTCCTGGGTGAAGGGGCGGTTCGCTTGTCCAAAGAGCTTGAGACGGCGACCGGCGGTGCGGTCAGCTTGCGCGTCCATGAGCCTGGCGATTTGGTGCCGCCTTTCGAGGTCTTTAATTCGGTCTCCTCCGGTGCGGTTCAGGCAGGCTGGGACTGGATGGGCTATTGGGCTGGCACGGTGCCGATCACCAATCTTTATGGCGCGCTCCCCTTCGGCCCGTCGCCTGAAGCCTTCATGTCTTGGATGTGGTCCGATGAAGGGACCGAACTGGTTCAGAAGGCCTACGATCCTTACGGCGTCAAGGTGCTGCCGTGTTTCATCTCACCCCAGGAAACCGGTGGCTGGTACAACAAGGAAATCAATACGCCGGAGGATTTCGATGGGCTGTCCGTGCGTATCTCCGGGCTGGGTGCCAAGGTACTCAACAAGCTCGGCGCATCCACCCAGCTTGTGCCGGGTAGCGAGATTTATCTAGCCCTGGAAAGAGGCCGGGTCGACGCCACGGAATTCTCGGTGCCCCAGGTCGATGCGGCCATGGGATTCGACGAAGTGGCGGAGTATTACTACTTCCCGGGTTGGCACCAGAGCGCCAGCTGGTTCTCGCTGCTGGTCAATCAGCAGGTCTGGGACGAGTACAGCGACGAGCGCAAAGCGCAGTTCGAGACCGCCTGTCGTGCCACGTTGCAATGGGCCATGGCCGAGGCGCCCCCGGAGCAGATGCGCACCATTCGCAAGCTCGAAGAGAAGGGTGTAAAGGTCAAACGCTTCCCGGATGAAGTCGTAAGCGCCCTGCAGGATGCCTGGGTCGAGGTGCGTCAAGAAGAGATGCAGAACAATCCGGATTTCGCCGAGGCTTATAAGTCGTTGATGAAACACGTGAAACTCATCGATGACTGGTACGAGCTGCAGGCCATGCCCGCACCCGAGCCGCTGCAGGATGAAGGAGAGAGCTGATGCCGCACTCCCACCTTGCTCCCTGGCGCGAGCGTGGTGCGCGGCTGTGTGACGCCCTGGCCCGACCGTTGATCGGGCTGGGGGTCGTCGTCGGGCGCATCAGTAGCTGGCTGGTGCTGCTGGTGATGCTGGCCGTGCTCACGACGATCACGCTCAATGCCCTGGGCATCAATGAGATCGCGCGCTGGAACGATAGCGTTGTGCTGTTCGGCAAGGCGCTGACCATCAATAGCGTGACCGAGCTGCAGTGGCACCTGTTCGGCATTCTTACGCTGCTCGGCGGCACCTACGCACTGCATCGCGATACCCATGTACGGGTCGATCTGATCTATCAGAAGCTTTCGCCCCAAGGGCGCGCCGTCATCGATATTCTCGGTCATCTACTGATGCTGATTCCGTTTTGCCTTCTCATTGCCTGGCTGTCCAAGCATTTCGTGAGCATGTCCTATCTGTCCAACGAACAATCCAACTACGGCGGCCTGACGGATCGCTATTTGATCAAGGCGATGCTGCCTATCGGTCTGGTATTCCTGGCTCTCGGCGCTCTAGGGCAGATACTGCGCAATCTGGCCGGGCTTTTCGATCCTGCGCGCCTAGAGCCATCGTCCACTAAAGAGGAGCCGATTCATGGCTGAGTTTCTGGCCGAGTATGCCCTGGCCATCGCCATGGTCGTTGCGCTGCTGGTGGGGATATTTTCCGGCTATCCGGTGGCATTTCTGCTCGGGGGTCTGGGCATCGCCTTCGCCTTTATCGGCGACATTCCCATTCCCTTTCTGGGCACGGTAGGGTCGCGCATTTTTGGTGGCGTCATCGAAAACTGGCTGATGATCGCCATTCCGCTATTCGTCTTCATGGGGCTGATGCTGGAGCGCTCCGGCGTCGCCCGACGCCTGTTGCTGACGCTGCAGCGACTGTTCGGTCGCACCCCCGGGGGGCTTGCCATCTCGGTGGCGATTCTTGGGGTGGTCATGGCAGCGAGTACCGGCATCATCGGCGCCTCGGTGGTCATGCTGGGCCTGCTGGCGCTGCCGGTGATGATGAAGCAAGGCTACCGCGCGGAAATGGCCTGCGGCGTGATTGCCGCCTCGGGTACTTTGGGCATTCTGATTCCGCCTTCCATCATGCTGGTACTGATGGGCTCGATCCTGCAGATATCCGTCGGCGCTTTGTTCAAGGCCGCGCTGCTACCCGGGCTCCTGCTGGGTGCTTTGTATGTCGCCTATCTGCTGATCACCGCCTGGATAAAGCCCGAATGGGCGCCGCTTGCCGACCCTGACGCACATGATGCGGACGATACGCCCCTGGCCCTGGCGCTATTGCGGGATCTACTCGGACCGGTGCTTTTGATCACCGCCGTGCTCGGTTCGATCATGGCAGGTATCGCCACGCCGACGGAGGCGGCCGCCATCGGTGCCGTGGGTAGCCTGCTGCTGGCACTGGTCATGCGCAGTCTGGACTATGCAACCCTGCGTGACGCGGTGCGGGAAACCTCACGTACCTCCGCAATGATTCTTTTCGTGGTGATCGGCGCGACCTGTTTCTCGGTGGTGTTCAAGCGCCTGGGCGGGGATTACATGATCGAGGAGATGATCACCGGTACCGGCCTTGGGCCTTATGGCCTGCTGCTGCTGATAATGGGGCTGATCTTCGTGCTGGGCTTTTTCCTCGAATGGATCGAGATCAGCTTCGTGGTGCTGCCCTTGGTGGCACCGGTGGTAGAACTGCTCGACTTCGGTCTTGGCTTGTCAGGGCAAGGGCTTTTAGTTTGGTTTGCGATTCTGGTGGCGATCAATCTGCAGACGAGCTTTCTGACGCCTCCTTTCGGCTATGCCCTGTTCTATCTCAAGGGAATCACGGAAGGACAAATCGGCATCGGTACCATCTATCTCTCCATTATTCCCTTCGTGCTGCTGCAGTTGATTGGGCTGACCCTGTGTATCGTCTTCCCGTCGTTGGTGCTGTGGTTGCCGGGTCTAATGCCTTAGAACCAGATCTCCATCTGGGTACCGAAGCTCCACTGCCCGCCGGTGAAGCCTTCGGTACCAAAGGAGTCCTCCTCGCTGTAGGCGTTTAACTCGTCATCCCAGTCGGAATAGGAGGCAAAGACCCGAACCTCCGGACGCGCCCAGAAGCCGCCCACTAGAGGCTTGAAGGTCGGGGCAATGGTGAACTTGCTGTAACCGCCACTCACCGAGCTGCGCTCTCGATAGCCCTTGGGATCGAGATCCATGTATTGGTAGCTTGCCTCGTACTGCATCTCGAAATTCTCGGTTAGCTCGTTGGCCAGGCGAAAATTGACGGTGGCCCACTGATAGTCGTCGCCTTCCACATAGCGGTCGTCGCTGACTTCGGCAAGCAGCATTGGTGCGATGCGCCAAGTGGGTGCGATGTAGGTGGTGCCATAGACGGCGACCCGGGTCGCCGTGGCATCGTCGGTCAGGTTGCCGTCGGCACCGATATTCTTGACCTCGGCCCCCAGGCCCTGGCCATGCAGTATGGCGGCCTTGAAGGTGCCCTCGCCGATGCCGAAAAACGTATCGCCATGATAGGCCAGCATGGTGTGAAAGCCGTCGTCAGCTCCTTTTTCGCCACGATTGGTCACCGTCGTCTCGTCGGTCACCGTCATGTCACCGGTGTCCGGGTCCGTCGTCACTATCTGGCGGCTATCGGTTCTGACGTCGTTGAAGCGATCGTCGTTGTCCGCGGCGGACAAGCCGCTGACCATCCACTGCCAGTTGCCGAAGTAGTTGTTGGCGGTCAAGGTCAGGTTGTCGGTATCGCCGTTGATGGCCGTCTCGTCGGTAACGATGTCGAAATCGCTGTAGCTGCGACCGTAAAGGGAGAAGTTGGCTTTCCACTGATCGGTCAATTGAACGTCGTAGACCCCGCCACCGGTACCCGCTAGAAAAATGAAATCGCTGTCGAGCCAGTGGATATCGTAGTTGTCGCGATCGAAGCGCTTACCGGCCCATACCGAGGCGTTTTCGAAGGCGCCGGTGAAACTTGGCAGCTCGCTGAGCTCCACGAAGGCCTGGCGCAGGTTAAGATTCGATTCTTCGGCGGTCCAGTCGTTGCTGGTGGTCAATGAGTCCGCCAGCATGATGCTGTAAAGGGATTTGGCGCCGTTATCGAAGTTCTGCCGGTAGTTGAAGACGGCTTCGATGTAGGTGTCCGGCTCGTTGCCCAGTCGTCCCACCGCGCCACCGAGCGGACCTGCCGGCGAAATGTAGGGGCCGCCGGGACTGCTCTTGCCATCTTCGCCGATCAACAGTCCCGAGCGGGCGTAGGCCTCATAGGACAACCCTTCCTCGCCCTCAGCGTGGCGCATTGCCTTGGCAAGACTTTCGTCGCCTGATCCTTCGATACGCTTGGCGTGACGGCCTGTTCCTCGCTCTCATTATTGGCAGGTGCTTGGCGCTGAGCCACCGGCTGCTCGCTTTCTGCGCCGGTCGGTGCCTGACGCTGGGCCATTTGATTCTCGGCGCGAATGGCTCGCTGCTCTGCCTGCTCGGCACGCCTTTCGGCAGCGGCGACACGTGCCTCGAGGGCGGCCAAGCGCTCTTCGAGACTTGCCTCCTGTGCCAGGGCTGGATCGATTGCATTGAACACTACAAGTGCAACGGCTATTGCCAAGGGAGCCTTGCGTATGACTGTGTTCATGTTGTTGTCCTTTTGGGCTTTTGTCATCACGTTGCGTTTGCCGATCGGAGACGATGTTTTCGGCAAAGCTTAATCGTTTAAGTGAAAACTCAAAAAAATACCGATCAGCCAGATTACCGGAAAGGCGGTCGGAATCAGTGTCGATATATTGAAGTTAGACGATCAAGTTGTACGAATACAAAATGTTTCGTGAGGCATTTCAACTAATGTCTAGTCCTTGAATCTCGCCTCTTCAGTATGTCCACGAGATGATCATTTCTCTGGACAGGAAAGCGACCGGCTTGATGCTTCAAGAGCGGGTTCTAGGTTGATGACGGGCAGGTCTCGCCTAGGATCAGCTCGGTTTCCAGCCATTTTGTGGACATGGGTTCCTTGCCCAGAATCATTGATGCCGCAAGACGCCCCTTGGCGACGCTATCCTGGCGCACGGTGGTCAGGCGCGGAGCGCGGTATTGGCCTTCAGCAATGCCATCGAAACCGGTGATGCGCAAATCGTCGGGAATGCGCAGGCCGCGCTGCTCCGCCAGGGTCAGCGCCGTCAAGGCAATACGATCCGACATGCAAAGCAAGAGATTCGGACGCTTATCATCCGGCAAATCAAGAATTTCCTCGATCACCGGCACGCAGACCGCAAAGGTATTCTCCTCGATGTTCCACATCGGCACGCCGGCCGGATCGAGACCGTGTTCCTGGAAGGCGCGTTGGAAACCCTGCAGGCGATGACGGGTGATCGTTTGAGCAGCCGTCAACAGCTCTTGCTCGTCAGTGACACGGCCGTTGCAAGGGTTTTTGGTGAGTCGTAGGCTGATCACCGCCGGTCGCTGCGGTAAATGGGCGAGGGCATGGCAGGCAATCGCATAACTTGCCTGCTCGTTGTTCACGTGTACCGTCGGGCAGCCTTCGAGATCGTAATCGATCGTCACGAAAGGGTGTCGTGAGGGCAGGTCGGCGAGCATCTTCTGGTTGGGCATCAAGCCGTAGACGATGAAGCCGTCCGCCATGCTTGCGGAGTCGGGAATCCGGTTGCTGTGTTGACGCCCCGAGACCAGTAGCAGCGTATGGCCATGGGCATCGAGCACTTCGGCAATACCTGACAGCAACTCGCTTGCCACGGCATCGTTCAGGCTATAGGTAAGACTCTCGGAGAGTACGACAGTGACGATGCGTGAGCGACCGGTGCGTAGGCTGCGTGCCGTGGCATCCGGGCCGCTGTAACCCATGGCCTTGGCTTCTCGCAGAATGCGATCGCGCAGCGCCGTCGATAGCTGGTCGGGACGATTGAAGGCATTGGAGACCGTTGCGATAGAAATATCGAGCCGTGTAGCCAGCTCCTTCAGGGTAGTGCGGCGAGGCGGTGGCGGCACGGGCATTCACCATTGCAAGCAGTGCGTGACAAGTGCCGCCATTTTATCAGCTAAGCACCAGCCAAGCAGCCGTGCCCGGCGCAAGCAACAGGGTATTGCCCTTGCGCTGAGCGGCGACGGGCTCGGGTAGCGGCAATGGCTGCCAGTCTTGAACACCTTCGATCAGCGTGGCGGGCTCAATGCAGTGCGCCTGTTCCCGGTCTAAATTGGCCAAACACAGCAGGCGCCGCTGCCCCAGCGTGCGCAGCAGGGCGAAAACGTTTTCAGGCAATGTGTGGGGCAACAGGATCTGCTCGCCGTGGCGCAAGATTTCCTCGTTGGTACGCAAATGCAACAGCCGGCGGACCTGCATCAGCAGGCTGTGCGGATCGTTGTCCTGGGCTTCGACCGTCAGCCGAGGGTGGCGGGGATCAATCGGCAGCCAAAGCGGTTCAGGGGAGGCGCTGAAGCCGCTATTGATGCCGGTGTTCCAAGGCATGGGGGTACGGCTGCCGTCGCGCCCCTTGATATCGGGCCAGAGATTGATTCCGAAAGGGTCCTGCAAATCCTCGAAGGCAATTTCCGCTTCCGGCAGCCCAAGTTCCTCGCCCTGATAAAGCCCTAGACTGCCCCGCAGGGAGCAAAGAATGGTCAAGGCCAGCAGGGCGCGAGGCTCACTCCAGCGGCTGGCGCTTCTGATCACGTCATGATTGGAGAGCGACCAGCAGGGCCAGGTGTTGTCGCCGAGTTCGGCAAAACGAGCCAGCACCCGATAAAGCTGACCCGCATCGCCTTCGGAGCCGAGTAGATCGAAGGTGTAGGCCATGTGCAGACGCGAATCCCCAGCGGTGTAGGCGGCCATGGTGACCAACTGATTGTCACCGGCGATCTCGCCGATGCTGGTCGAGCCCGGATATTGATCGAGCAGGTCACGAACACGCTCGAGAAATGCCAGGTTTTCCGGCTGCTCGATATTATGCTGCTGACATTGATAGCTTTGCGGGTTGGCGGGGCTGATACGATCCGGCGGGGCGGGCGGATTATCGGTCAGGGCTTGATCATGGAAATAGTAGTTGACCACGTCGAAGCGAAAACCGTCGACTCCAAGCTCCAGCCAGAAGCGCAGGTTGTCGAGCTGAGCATGCTGTACTTGAGGATTATGGAAGTTGAGATCCGGCTGAGTCGGCAGGAAGTTGTGCAGGTAATACTGGCGCCGCCTGGAATCGAAGGACCAGGCCCGACCGCCGAAGGCAGCCATCCAGTTATTGGGCGCATTGCCGTCGGGTTTGGGATCCGCCCACACATACCAGTCCGCCTTGGCATTGTGGCGATTCTGACGGCTTTCCTGAAACCAGGAGTGCAGGTCCGAGCTGTGAGACAAGACCTGATCGATGATCACCCGCAGACCCAGCTCGTGGGCTCGGACGATCAGCGCACAGAAGTCGTCGAGGGTGCCGAACATGGGGTCGACGTTGCGATAATCCGCCACGTCGTAGCCGAAGTCCTTCATCGGCGAGGTGAAAAAGGGCGACAGCCATATGGCATCGACTCCAAGGCTTGCCACGTAATCAAGCCGCAGGGTGATGCCGGGCAAATCGCCTATGCCATCTCCATTGGCGTCCATGAAGCTGCGCGGATAGATCTGATAGATCGTGGCCCCGCGCCACCACTCCAGGTTCTCGTCACCCCGCAATTGAGATAGCGTCATGCAACAACCTCCTTGTTCGTGAATGTCAGGCAACGCCGCAATGGTCAATCGAGGGCGAAGAAACCGGCCTGATAGGGTGGCAGGCGTAGTTCATTGTTCTGCAGCTCGACACCGAAATCATGGTTGTCGAACTGTTTGCCGACACTCATCGATAGCGGCGTCGATTGAGATTCACCGGTTAGATTGAAAACGCACAGCAGCCGTTCTCCCCCATTCTTTTCGTCGGCTTGGCGCACGAACCCCAGTAGATGCTCGCCTGCATCGATTAGTTCGATATCGCCGTCCACCAAGGCCGGATGCGCGGCGCGAAAGCACAGCATGCGCCGCACCGTATTGAGAACGGAATGAGTGTCCTGCTGCTGGCGACTGATCGCCAGGGCCAGGTGGCGCGGATCCATCGGCAGCCAGGGGCCTACCTGGGAGAAGCCGCCGTGGTCGATATCGTCCCAGGGCATCGGCGTGCGCGAGCCGTCCCGGCCCTTGAACTCCGGCCACAACACTTTGCCGTAGGGGTCTTGAATGTGTTCGAAGGGCACGTCGGATTCCGGTAGCCCCAACTCCTCACCCTGATACAGACAGACGCTGCCACGCAGGGAGAACAGCATTGCCAGCGCCACCTTGGGATAGGCAAAGGGGTCCTGGTCGAGTCCCCAGCGAGAGGCGCTGCGCATGACGTCGTGATTGGACAGCGCCCAGCAGGGCCAGGCATCCCCGGCGACCCGCTCGAAGCGGTTGATGACTTCGCGAATGTAGGCCGCCGAGTTCGGCGCGTTGAGCAGATCAAATGTGTAGGCCATATGCAGCTTGTCACCGCCGGCCATGTATTCCGCCATGCGCTCCAGCGGATTGTCGTCACCGATCTCGCCGACCGTGGTGGTGCCGGGGAATTCGTCCATCAACGCTCGCATTTCTTTTAGAAAGCCGATGTTTTCTGGACGGCTGATATCGTACAGGTGGCGCTGCCAGGTGTAGGGGTTGCTGTCCGGGGCGCCCAGGGTCTTGCTCTCGTGGGGCGCCACCGGCGGATTATCCCGAAGCTCGAGATCGTGATAGTAGAAATTGACCGTGTCCAGGCGAAAGCCATCGACTCCCAGTTCCAGCCAGAAGCGCATGTTGTCGAGCTGGGCGGTGCGCACCTCTGAGTTATGGAAATTGAGGTCCGGCTGGCTGGTCAGGAAATTGTGCAGATAATATTGGCGGCGCCGGGAATCAAAGGTCCAGGCAGGTCCGCCGAAAATCGACAGCCAATTGTTGGGCGGGGTGCCGTCGGGCTTGGGGTCTGCCCACACATACCAGTCCGCCTTGTCGTTATGGCGATTCTGACGGCTTTCCTTGAACCAGGGATGCTCATCCGAGCTATGGCTCACCACCTGATCGATGATGATCTTGAGTCCTAGCTCGTGGGCCCGGCTCAGCAGCGCCTTGAAGTCATCAAGGGTACCGAACATCGGATCGACGCCGCGATAGTCGCTGACGTCGTAGCCGAAATCCAGCATCGGCGAAGTAAAGAAGGGCGACAGCCAGATACCGTCTACCCCAAGGCTTGCCACATAGTCGAGGCGATGAATGATGCCTCGCAGATCACCGATTCCGTCGCCGTTCGCATCCATGAAGCTGCGTGGATAGATCTGATAAATGACGCCACCGCGCCACCAGGTCAGATTGTCTTGCATCTATGGTTCCTTGAGTTGATAAGGCACGATCCTGTGCGAAAACCCAGCGTCCATTGCGAATGCTCAGGCGTTGCTCAGCCTTTAGTAGGGTGAAGATGGTGTGGCTGAGTATCAACCCTTCTGGATGATTATAAAGCTCGAGGGCATAGATGACCTCGAACAATCCTGAAAGTACCGCGATCTGGAGGAATGAAGACGCCGAGAATGCTCAGCATCACCGGAGGGCGCCTACGCAGCATGAGCTTCGACCTCGCGGAATTGTGGTTATCGAACAGACAAAGCCGGGTGATTCATTGACGCTTACTTAATCCTTTAAGTTTAAGTTAACGTAGTGGTCCTTATCCTTGCCATCAATATAGACTTTGGATGCAATGCCAGCCTGCGCATCAAGGCCGACTTGCTGGAAGCGCCTTGATCATGTACATAGACGCACAGCGGCGGTTGGCCATGAAGCTATGGATATGCCGGTCGTCGTCGTTGCGAGCAAGCTGGTTGCGATTAAAGGAATCGGTAGCGATGGTCGCTATTACGACAAGTATTGGCGGCAAGTATCTAGGGAGCAGGCATGAAAAAGGGCGTAAAGATGACGATGGCAGTGATCGTCGTGGTAGCCCTTGCCGGCCTGGTTTGGTGGGGCATTCACTGGTGGTTGACCGGGCGCTTCATCGAAGAGACCGACAACGCCTACGTACATAGCGATAGTGTCGCGTTGCGCCCGGAGCTCTCGGCGCGGGTCATTGAAGTCGCGGTTGACGACAACCAGTCAGTACAAAAAGGCGACTTGTTGGTGCGTCTGGATGCCAGGGATGCCCAGGATCGAATAGCCAAGGCCGAAGCCCAGCAGGCCGTGGCGGCGGCCAATATTGTCGAGGCGCGGCGCCAGGTGGCACTGCAACAGGCTGCCATCGACGAGACCCAGGCCCAGGTCAGCGCTGCGGAAGCGGATGTGCAGCAGGGACGTCAGAACCTGGAGCGCTCCACGTCTCTGGAATCGCGTCAATACGTCTCACGGCAGAAGCTCGAGGATGATCAGACTGCTCTCACCGTCGCGCAGTCGACCCTGGCCATGCGCCGTGCCGCCGTGAATTCCGCCAAGCGGCAGCTGGCCGTCGCCGAGGCCAGCGTTGAAAGCGCCCAAGCCAATTACGAAGCGGCAGCGGCGGATCTTGCCTATGAACGCAACCAACTCGACAAGACACGGCTTGTGGCGCCGCGTAGTGGCGTGGTGACCAACGTCGATGTCGAAAACGGCGATCTGGCTCAGCCATCGATGACGTTGATGCAGCTGGTGCCGATCGAATCCGCCTACGTTATCGCCAACTATAAAGAAACCCAGATTACCCGCATGCGGATCGGTCAGCCGGTGGATATCGAGATCGACGCCTATCCTGGCATTGCGTTCAAGGGCGTGGTGGAGAGTCTGGCACCGGCGACCGGCAGCGAGTTCAGCCTGCTGCCTCGAGACAACGCCACCGGCAATTTCAACAAGATCGTGCAGCGCCTCCCGGTGAAGATTCGTGTCACCGGACCCGTTCAGGCCCTTGATCGTCTGCGGGCCGGGCTTTCCGTGGTGCCACAGATCGATACTCGAAATCTCGATCCCGATATCGAAGCCGCCCCAGATAAGGCGCCTGTCGCTACCGAAAATCCCGCGCCATCTCCCGCCTCGTGAGTGATGCCGTCGCAGCAACGCCGACTCCTGGCGTCAGCGACATGCCTCCCTGGATTCAACGCTGGGGCTTTATCGCGGCGGTATTCGGCATGTTCATGGCGATCCTGGACATCCAGATCGTGGCAAGCTCCCTCAACGAAATCCAAGCTGGAGTGTCCGCCAGCGATGACGAAATCTCCTGGGTCCAGACTTCCTATCTGATTGCCGAAATCGTCATGATTCCGCTGTCTGGCATGCTTACCCGCATTCTCTCCACCCGCATCGCCTTCGTCATTTCCAGTGCCGGCTTCACCTTGGCAAGCCTGGGCTGTGCCCTGGCGGGCAGCATCGAACAGCTGATCGTGCTACGTGCCATTCAGGGCTTCATGGGCGGGGCGATGATCCCCATCACTCAGGCAATAAGCTTCTCGATCTTCCCCCGCCGGGTGATGGGCAGCGTACAGGCGGTGATCGGCATGGTGGTGACCATGGCGCCTTCCATTGGGCCGACGGTGGGCGGCTATATCACCGAGTTCGCCAGCTGGCACTGGCTGTTTCTGGCCAATCTGATTCCCGGCATTATCGTGACTTGGGCCGCCTGGAAGTGTCTTGATATTGATAAAGGCGACCGAGAGGCGGCGCGACGACTGGATATATTTGGTTTGACGCTACTGGCGATATTCCTGGGTAGCCTGGAATTCGTGCTGGAGGAAGGCCCCGGCGACGACTGGTTTGCCAGCAGCCTGATTCTGACCATGACGATGATCTGTGCCGCGGCCTGCATCGGCTTCTTTTACCGCACACTGACCGTCGATCATCCCATCGTCGATCTACGTGCCTTCGCCAATCGCAACTTCGCACTCGGGGCGGGGCTCGGGTTCGTCATCGGCATCGCACTCTACGGGCTGGTCTACATCATGCCGCTGTTTTTTGGTTACGTACGCGGCTACTCGAGTCTGCAGATTGGCGAGGTGATGTTCGTCACCGGGGTAGCGATGTTCTTTTCTGCCCCTCTCGCAGGCAAACTATCCAACCATGTGGATCTGCGGGGGCTGCTGTTTGTTGGCTTGGCTCTGGTGGGAATCGGCACGGTGATGAATGCCAATCTGACCTCAGAGTCGGGTTTCTGGCAGTTTTTCTGGCCTCAGGTCGTGCGGGGCGTGGGCCTGATCATGTGCTTGATTCCCGCCTCCCGTATCGCGTTGGGGACGCTGCCGCTACATGAAGTGGGCAACGCCAGCGGCTTGTTCAACGTGATGCGCAATCTCGGCGGCGCCGTGGGGCTGGCACTGCTCGATACGGTACGCGATATTCAGGTGGACTATCACTGGAACCAGCTGATTCCGGCGCTGGATACCGGCCGCGCCGTGGTCATCGAGGAACTGGCCCGCTATCAGACGCTGTTCGAAGGCCATGTTGCCGACCCCTATCGCAGCGCCGTGGCCATGCTGGGTCAGCGCGTCTATCTACAGGCCGAGGTGCTGGCCTTCAACGACATCTTCCTGTGGCTGGGACTCATCTATTTGGGCTGCGTGCCGCTGGTGTTGTTACTCAAGCGCATCGATGCCTGAGAATCTATCCATGACCTGCTGCGTGTCGGTCATACAGCGTTGAAACCGATCTGGTGCGCTAGCCCGGTCCACATGCTCATTTACCCCAGTAAACTCCGCTATGTCGCCCGGTTTCGCCTTGTCTGATCCTAACTCGCTAGCTCATGAACAGATTCTGGAATTCGAGAAATTGTTCTGTTTCCGATATTCCCCTAGTTTTAATAAACCCTCGAGCAAGCGAACCGTGACGTTTGCCACGAGTCGTAGTATGGCATCGACAAGGAGATGGCTATGAACATGAAGGAGTATTCCACCCAGACCAAGGCGGTGGAAACCGATACGACGGTGACACTGACCGTCAACGGCGAGCCGCGCCAGCTGAGGGTTCCCCCCAACGTGGGGCTGCTGGATGCGCTGCGCGATCGGCTCGGCCTCACCGGCACCAAGAAAGGCTGCGATCACGGCCAGTGCGGGGCCTGCACGGTGCATCTCGACGGCCAGGCAATCAACTCCTGCCTGATGCTTGCGGTGATGTGTGAAGGGCACGAGGTGACCACAGTTGAAGGCTTGGCAAGCGATGCTGGTCTGCATCCTGTGCAGCAGGCTTTTCTCGAAAACGACGCCTATCAGTGCGGTTTCTGCACCCCAGGGCAGATGATGTCTGCCTCAGCGCTGCTTGAAGACGATCGGATCGGCACCGACGATGCAGCGGTGCGCGAGGCGATGAGCGGCAATATCTGTCGCTGCGGCGCTTACAAGAACATTCTCGCGGCCATTCAGACGGCGCGTGAGCAGATGCAAGATGCACAAACAAAGGGCAAAACCTCATGAGAACCTTTGCCTTCTCCGCCGCCGAGAACGTCGATCAGGCGATCATTGCCTGCGAGAGCAACAATGCGGAGGCGTCCTATATCGCTGGCGGCACCACCCTGATCGATCTGGTCAAGCTCGATGTGATGCGCCCCGAGCGCGTCATCGACCTCAACCGCCTGCCCCTCAAGGAAGTCGAGCGGCTCGATGACGGTCGGCTGCGCATCGGTGCGCTGGTCAGCAATACCGACCTGGCGCATCACCCGCTGGTAACGCAGCACTATCCGCTGCTCTCCCAGGCGCTGCTTGCCGGCGCCTCCACCCAGCTGCGCAACATGGCCACCACCGCCGGCAATATCATGCAGCGCACTCGCTGCCCCTATTTCCGCGACGTCGCCGCGGCCTGCAACAAGCGTGACCCCGGCAGCGGCTGCGATGCCCTGGGGGGCATCAATCGCATGCACGCCTTGCTGGGTACCAGCGAACACTGCATCGCCACCCATCCGTCGGACATGTGCGTGGCCATGGCGGCTCTCGGCGCGACCTTGGCGCTCGAAGGACCAAACGGTGTCCGGGAGATTGCCTTTGGTGATTTCCACCGGCTGCCCATGGATCGCCCGGATCTCGAACATGAGCTCGAACCGAATGAACTGATTACGCACATTACCCTGGATACGCCAGTTGTCGGTGGCGGTTCCCACTATCTCAAGCTGCGCGACCGGGCGTCCTATGAGTTTGCCCTGGCATCCGCTGCGGTGGTGGTGGCCGTTGAAGACGGCGTGATTCGCGACGCGCGATTGGCCTTGGGCGGTGTCGCTACCAAGCCTTGGCAGGCGATGGAAGCCGAACAGGCGCTCACCGGTCAACCGGCGAAAACCGAGAGCTTCGAAAAGGCAGCAGAGATAGCGCTGGCGGATGCGCTGCCCCGAGAGCACAACGCCTTTAAGGTGCCGTTGGCGCGTCAGGCCATCCTGCGGGCGCTTGAAAAGGCCACCCAGGCGGCCATGAACAGCTAAAGGATTGCGAGTATGGATACACAAGTTATCGGCCATCGCACCCCGCGGGTGGATGGCGAGTTCAAGCTGACCGGCCAGGCGGACTACACCGTGGACTGGCAGGTCCGGGATATGCTTTATGGCTACCCGGTGCCGGCAAGTATTGCCCACGGCACGCTCAAAACGTTGCATCTGGACACCGCCCGGGCCATGCCCGGGGTGGTGGATATCTTTCACCACGGTCACTTTCCCGAGCTCTATCGCGCGTCCAAGAGCCAGGTCAGCGAAATGCGTCTGCCTTTTGAAGACGAACGCATTCACTATGACGGTCAGTACATTGCGCTAGTGGTAGCTGAGAGCTTCGAGCAGGCTCGGGCGGCGGCCCATGCGGTGCAGGCGGACTATGACCAAGAAGACGGTGCCCGCACGAGCCTGCTCGACACGGATAAGGAAGGACAACTGCTTGAATCCGAAGGTGTCTCCCGGGGCGACCCTGAAAAGGCGTTTGATAAGGCGCCGGTCACGATCGATCATACCTATGATATTGCCGCCGAAAGCCACATGCAGATGGAGATGCACGCGACCCTGGCCGAATGGCGGGACGAACGGCTGATCGTCCACGAATCGAGCCAGGGGGTGGTCTATCAGCACAAGGCCATGGCCCGCATCTTCGGACTGCCGGAGGAAAGCGTCGAGGTGGTGTCTCACTACATCGGCTCGGGTTTTGGCAACAAGCTCTTCATGTGGCCCCACGCGGTAGCCACCGCCGGCGCCGCCCAGATGCTGGGGCGCCCGGTCAAGACGATCCTGCCGCGCCAGCAGGACATGGAAAGCGGCGGCAATCGTCCTGCGTCCCGTCAGCGTCTGCGCCTTGGAGCTAAGCAAGACGGCACGCTGCTCTCGATTCGTCATGACAGCACCACGGAAACCTCCTTCGTGCACCCCTATGTGGATTCCCTGGGGTCGGCGACCCCGAGCCTGTATGCCTGCGACAACGTCGCCATCAGCCAGCGTCTGCTGGAGGTCAACCACGGCACCCCTTGCCCCATGCGCGCGCCCGGAGAGACCTCGGGTATTCATGCTCTAGAAACCGCTCTGGACGAGCTGGCCGTCGAGCTGGGCATGGACCCGCTGGAACTGCGCCGGCGCAACTATGCCAAAAACGACCCGGCCTCCGGACTGCCCTGGTCCAGCAAGCATCTGGACGACTGCTATACCAACGCCGCCAAACGCTTCGGCTGGGAAAAGCGCAATCCTACCCCGGGCGCCATGCGCGACGGCGACGAGATTATCGGCTGGGGCATGGCCACCGCCTGCTGGCCAGCGATGCGCCTATCCTGCAGCGCCCGGGTCGAGCTGCGCGACGACGGCAGCGTGATGGCCGCCTGCGGCACCCAGGACATCGGTACCGGCACCTATACCATCGTGGCCCAGACCGTCGCCGAACTATCCGGTGTGTCCTTGAAGGACATCGAAGTGCGTCTAGGAGAATCCACTCTGCCCGCGGGCCCGCTCTCTGGGGGCTCCATGGTGACCGCCACCGCCTTGCCCGCCGTGGCAGCCGCGCTGCGAAACGCCTTTGACGCCCTGAAGAAAGTCGCCACCGGCGAGAACGGAGCGTTTGAAGGCAGCGATCCGGACAATCTCGAGATCGAGGCCGGCGCTCTGGTAGACAAGCAGGGCAAACGGGTCAGCTTCGGCGAGATCCTGAGCCAGCAGAAACTTGGCAGCGTCAGCGGCGAAGGCCAGGCAGCACCGGGAGATGAGAAGAATCAATACAGCTTCCGCTCCTTCGGCGCGCATTTCGTCGAGGTGCGTTGGGACCCGGGTATTTCCCGGTTGAGAGTGGCGCGGGTAGTCAGCAGCATCGATATCGGACGAGCGATCAATCCATCCACGGCACGTAATCAGGTCGAGGGCAGTATTGTCATGGGCATCGGCATGGCCCTGACGGAAAAACTCGACTACGACCCGCGAGACGGACGCCTGATCAACAACAACTACGCGGACTATATCGTGCCCTGCCATGCGGACATGCCGGAGATCGACGTGGAGCTGCCGGACAATCCGGACTACATCCTCAACGAGTTCGGTGCTCGTGGCGTGGGGGAGATCGGCCTGACCGGTATCGCCGCCGCCATCGGCAACGCGGTCTATCACGCCACCGGCAAGCGCATTCGCGAGTTTCCGATCACCCTGGAGAAGGTGATGGACATCTGACGGGAAGTGGCACCCTCGTCGCGCATGACGCATTCTATGGTCCATGAGCGATGACGACCCAACAAACCTTGAGCATTTGATCGACTGCCTGATAAAAGAGCTCGGTGCGCGACGCCACCGAGCGCTTTTATGGCTCTATGGCCGCGAGCGGGAGGCTTTCACGCATGCCTTGAAGCTATGGCAGGCTCGTTGCTGGCAGGCTCCGCTATGGCTGGGATCGTCTCCTCCGACAGCGAACATTCCCGTGCTGCCCATGGCCAAGGCCCGGACTCGCCTGGGCGGTGAGCAGGATCTGGTAGTGTTTGATGCGGTATCAAAGGATAGCGGCTTCGACCCGGATGCCTTTGGCGCCGTGTCGGGCACCCTGCGGGCGGGTGGCCTGCTGGTGCTGCTGACGCCGGATTCCTGGCACAAGGGCGATCCTGAACCGGATGCGGACTATGCCCGGCTCGCCACCTGGCCTTATCACCCCAGTGAATTGAGTGCGCGTTATCTTGCGCGATTGGCGCGGCGACTAAGTGCGTCGCCTCGGGTGCTGCATTGGCCTACTGGCCAACCCTTTCCATCAGTGCAACTACCTGCCACGCCTTCTACATTGCCCGCTTTATCCAAGGATAGAGATTGTTCGAGCGCGGATCAGGCGGAGGCGGTCGAGCGCTTGACCCGCGTGCGTCGCAGGCGACCTCTGGTGCTCAGCGCCGATCGAGGTCGGGGCAAGAGTGCGGCCCTCGGCATTGCTGCGGCCCGGCGACTGCTGGCCAAAGAGAAGCAGCTATGGATCACCGCGCCGCGCCCGGCGGCGGTCGAGCCGGTATTCGAACGGCTTGCGGCGTTGTTTCCCCAAGGGCAGCGCGAGAACAACGGTTTCCGGGTAAGCATCGACGGCAAGCATGCCGAAGTGCGTTTTATTGCCCCGGACGCGCTGCTCAATGCCTTGCAGTCCGAAGCTATCGATCCGCGTTCGCCGCCGACCCTGTTCGTCGACGAGGCGGCAGCAATCCCGGCATCGCTGCTGGGTCGCTGGCTCAATACGTTTCCACGCATCGCTTTCGCCACGACCGTTCATGGTTACGAAGGCACCGGACGCGGTTTCCAGCTGCGTTTTCGCGCCCGGCTCGACAAGGAAGCCCCGGACTGGCGGGAGTATCATCTGCGCCAACCGATTCGCTGGGCCGAGCACGACCCCTTGGAAGCAGTGACCCATGACTTGCTGTTACTCGACGCAGAGCCTGAGAGCAGCGAACGCACCGTTCAGGCACTCGATCGTCACGAACCGCACCTGGTTTCACTTGATCGCACAGCGCTGGCAGAGGATGAAGCCGCCTTGGGCGAACTGTTCGGGCTGCTGGTGCAAGCCCACTATCGCACCACCCCGGCGGATTTGCGCCAGCTGCTCGACGCGCCGAATGTGCGCCTGATCGCCGCCTATGCCGGCGATACCTGTCTCGGTGTCTGTCTGGGCCAGATCGAGGGTGGCTTTCCAACGGAATTAGCGACGGCGATTTGCCACGGTGAGCGCCGCCCCCGGGGGCATCTGTTGGCCCAGTCCCTGGCCACCCACGCAGGGCATCCTGAGGCTGCGACAGTGCGCTGGTGTCGAATTCTGCGCATCGCCGTTCATCCGTTAGCCCGCCGCCGTGGTCTCGGGGGCGGGCTGGTCGACTATTTGGGCGAACGAATGCAGAAAGAGGGCATTCCGCGCCTTGGGGTCAGCTTCGGCGCGCAAGAGAGCCTGACCGCCTTCTGGCGCGACCAAGGGTTCGTTTCGCTACGACTCGGGCTCTCTCGAGAAGCCTCCAGCGGCGAACATGCATTGATGATGGGTCGGGCACTGAATGAAGGGGCCACTGGCTTGATCGAGAGTCTGAGTCGGGATTTTCAGAAGCTGCTGCCGAATCTGCTGGCCTTCGATCTCAAACGCATCGAGCCTGCTCTGGCGGCGGCGCTTCTATGGGAAGGACCGGCGCCAGAGATCAATGAAGATGATGCGGCGCGAATCGCCTGGTTCGCCGCAGGGGGCGGAGAGCTAGCCCTGGTTCGGCCCTGGCTTTCCAAGGCCTGGCTGGCCTGGTGGCGGAATACGTCTCGAGTGTCGTCAGGCGATGAGCTACAAGAACTGGTAGCGCCACTATTCCTGGGAAATGAGTCAATTGCTTCAGGAGAAGGGCGCAAAGCGCGTTTGCGCTGTTGGCGAGCGTTGGCTCTGCGCTTGTATGATCATCACAGGTCGCGCAATCGTTGACCGTTATTTCAAGTAGGGAATCTATTGTGAACGAACACCTGGAATCCTTGGCGCCAGCCATCGTCTGGCGCCATTTTCGTACGCTGTGCAACACGCCCCGCCCCTCCGGTCATGAGGCTGCACTGGTGGCGCTGATCGAAAACTGGGCAGAGACGCGTGGCCTCGTCCACGAGCGGGACGAGATTGGCAATCTGCTGATTCGCAAGCCCGCCTCGCCGGGATGCGAGCAAGCGCCGGGCGTGGTGCTGCAGGGCCATCTGGACATGGTGGCCCAGGCTAACGCGGATCACTCCCACGACTTTACTCAAGACCCGCTCGACACCTATGTGAAGGACGGCTGGCTGTATGCCCGAGGCACGACCTTAGGCGCTGACAACGGGCTGGGTGTCGCGGCGGCCCTGGCGGTACTGGAAGACGATTCGCTGACCCACGGGCCGCTGGAGGCGCTTTTTACCCTTGAGGAGGAGTCCGGCATGGGCGGCGCCCTCAATCTGGCGGAAAACTGGCTCGAGGGACGCATCCTGCTCAATCTTGATTCCGAGGATCGGGGGCAGGTCTATATTGGCTGCGCCGGCGGCGCTGACGTGCTGGTCTCCGCTGACTTGCCCATGAGCGCACTGAAAGACGATGAGCGAGTCTGGCAGCTGTCACTGACCGGGCTCATGGGTGGGCATTCGGGCATCGATATTCATAAGGGGCGGGGCAATGCCAACCGTCTGCTGATGCGGGCGCTGCGTGCCTTGGAGCCTTTTGGTGTGCGATTGATCGACTATCACGGGGGAACGCTGCGTAATGCGCTGCCTCGGGAAGCCTTCGCGACGCTGGCGCTGGATGCCGACGAAGCCGAGACCGCTCAGGCGCGCCTGAGCAAATTGCAAACGAAGTTTGCCACTGAGCTGGCCGGCGTGGATGACGGTTTGAAGCTTTCCCTGGAAGCACTAACGTCGCCCCCCGGCGAAGCTCTGACGGATGCCGCCAGTCACCTGCTGATCGCCGCCCTGCATGCTGCCCCCTATGGAGTGGAGCGCATGAGCGTTGAGGTACCCGGCGTGGTGGAAACCTCCAACAATTTGGGCGTGGTAACACTCAAGGAAGGACGCTTCGAGCTGTGTGCCTTGGTGCGCTCCCTGCGGGACAGCGCGACCCAAGATATGGCGGATCGCTTTCGTGCGCTGTTTGGTCTGATTGGCGCCACTACTCGGATCGAGAACGCCTATCCAGGCTGGACACCTAACCCTGACAGCCGCCTGCTGAAGCGCTTTCGAGACCTGCACCAGCACCGTCTGGGCGTCAAGCCCGAGGTCAAGGTCATTCACGCGGGGCTCGAATGCGGCATTCTCGGCGGCAAATACCCGGCGCTCGACATGATCTCCTTCGGCCCGCAGATTCGCGGCGCTCATTCGCCAAATGAGCGCGTCGAGATCGATTCCGTAGAGGAGTTCTGGGGCCTGCTGCGTGCGCTGATCGAGGAGCTGGCTGAGGATTCAGCCGAGAGCAAGGCATGATCGAGTGATTCAATCGTCGCTGGGCGCCTGGCGTACCGCCTGTAGCCCGGCGGCGGAAATAAGCCCTTGCTCATGAGCGTGTTCGGCCATGCTGACGCTGTCCGCGGCCAGCAGTAGCGAACAACCATCATCAGTGACCTCTTTGGCAAGATCCTCGATTGCTTCGTCTCGAGAGGCGTCCTGATTGACATTGCGAATATAGATCGTCTTTATGCGACCCGGATAGTCCCGCACGATGCGGGCATAGGTTTCCGGGTCGTGCTGGCCGCTATCGCCGATTAGTACGAAAGGCAGGTCGTCGTAGAGTTCGAGCATCTTCTGGATCAGATTTGACTTGTGATCCTCTGCTTTTTGCGGCAAGGGCCGCTGCAGGGTCATTCCCCACTCGCGCAGAAACAGGATGGGTCCGACAGGAATGTTGTTGCGCTGGAAGAACTCCTCGAGCACTTCGTAGATGCTCCAGGGGCCTCGGGAAACATAAAGAAGCGGCCGTCTTCGCTGGCCGTCGGCGCCGGCAAACAGTGCCTGATAGAACTCCGCCACGCCGGGAAATGCAACCCGCTGATGCGCTTTACGAAAGAACAGCCGATACATCATCATCAGCTTGTTGGCGACCCCGGTATACATCACGGTATCATCAATATCGCTGATGACCACCAGGTCCACTGCTGCCGGCGGTATGTAGATGTCCACCTCGGCGCAAACGGTGCGCTCGTCGCGCATGATGATGTCGAGAGTGCCCGTATGCCAGCTTTGATCCGGGACCAGCGGCTTGTTCAAGGGCAAGTGAATATCGAAATAGCCGTCCCGGTCCGTGGTTACCTGGATTCGGTTGCCTTCCACATCAAGCGTAACCTCCACGTGCTTGGCACCCCAGCGCAGCATGCGACGGAAAACATCGACGATATCCCGATAGAGGGTGCCCTCCGCGCCGGCAATCCGATACGTAGCTGCCGGAACACACGCCCCATGACAAACACTTCGCGTTGGGAGCCATAACCACGATAGGCGTTGACCACGATACCGCCATGGCCCTTGTCCGACTTCATTGGGCGCGCCAGGACGTGCAATAACTTTCTTAGCGCCTTGCTGATCGGGCGAGGGGTATGTGGCATGAATGACTCTCCGGATTGAACCTGTAATCGTGAATACAAGACAAGCATACATAAAAACGCCTGTCTCCCGGAGAAGACAGGCGAAAATCAAAAAGGAACTACTGAAAAAGCGGTACGAATCGATCAGGTATGCTGATCGGAATGGCGTCCTTCGTTGATCTCTTCAACCAGCTTGTGACAAAACGCATCGAGATCATCCGGCTTGCGGCTGGTAACCAACCCGCTGTCGACGACGACCTGTTCATCGACCCACTCGGCGCCCGCATTTTTGAGATCCTGAGAAACGGACGGGTAGGACGTCATCTTGCGACCTTCAACGACACCTGCGTTGATCAGAATCCAAGGCGCATGACAAATGGCACCTACCGGCTTGCCCGCCTCGAAAAAGTGGCGCACGAAATCCAGCGCCTTGTCGTTTTGACGCAAGGTATCTGGATTGAACAGACCACCCGGCAGCATCAGGGCGTGATAGTCCGTGGAGTCCGCGTCGTCGAGGCTTTTATCGACCTCATAGGTCTCGCCCCAGTCAGTCTCTGTCCAGGCGCGGATGCCTTTGGTATCCGGTGCGATGACATGCACCGTCATGCCCTGATTTTCCAGCTTGGCCTTGGGTACCGACAGCTCCGACTCTTCGAAACCATGGGTGGCGAGAATGGCGACACGCTTACCTGAAGATTGCTGGCTCATGCTACCTCCTTGCGGCATATTGGCGAACAAATTATCTAGCACGATATTTCGTGTGCTGCCCATTGAGTTGGGGACGTGAGCGAACGAGTACAAGGCGTTGAACGTTTCAAAATGTAAGCAATACGCTTTTAAAGCCACTCGTTCAGAAGCGTCAATCGATTGACGCTTATTTCATGTCTTAGCCCAGATAGGCGTTCAGCATCCACACGGTCTTTTCCTGCTCGCGAATGTAATCGCTGGCCATCGAGGCGGTGCCTTCATCGTCGGCGTCCGAGGCCAGGCTGAGAACCTCACGCTGCAGCTCGATCAACGTCTGATAGCCTGCCAGAATGCCGCGTACGCAGGCATCGCCTTGATGAACGTGCTTGTCTTCCTGGATCGAAGCATTTTGTGCATAGTCGCTGTAGGCGTGCATCGGCTCGTAGCCTAGGGTCAGGATGCGCTCGGCAACCTCATCGACCTTGGTCAACAGGTCCGTATAAAGCTCCTCGAACTTGTTATGCAGCTCGAAGAACTGCGAGCCTTTCACGTTCCAGTGATAGCCACGCACGTTCATGTAGAAAACCTGGTAGTTGGCCAATAGCGTATTGAGCTTGTCGGCCAGCTGCGTGGCGCTACTTTCGTGCAAACCGATTGCATTGATGTCGGACATGAACACTCTCCGTGATTGAATTTGGCAGGTAATCAGCATAGGGCATTTGTTTTTAAATAAAAAAGCAATCATGTTTATTTATTTGATAGTGGTTCTCTATGCCCGTCTTGGCGGTTCTCAATGCGGAATCAGGCTGGATTCGCACCAACGTTCTGTCAGCGCGCGGTTGCGACTATGCTTTACACAATAGAGATTGCCCAGCAACGAGTCATGGACCGTAAGGAAGCGTCATGTTCCAACCGTCACGTTTTTTACTATCGACACTGCCCGTCCTCGTGCTTGCATTGACCGGATGCCAGTCATTGGCGCCCGCAGATCCCTTGGCGCGCAATGCGGAGCCACTGCCGGCCCCCTGCACCTGGACACGCAACGACCAGGCCCCACAGGAGCTCTGGCTCAGAGCCACGGTGGAGGCCCTCGAAGCCCGGGACTATGCCATTCGCAATACGGATGCCCAGCTCGGGCTCGTTAGCGCCGAACGCAGCACGCGCCAACCAGGGCTCGGTGCCGTGGACAGGCCACTTTTGGGAGGCAGTTCGGTATGGGGTAGCGTCGGGCGACGATCAGGCTTCTCGGTCGGCTTTGGAACAGGGTTCGGCGGGGGTATTGGAGGCGGGGGGTATTATGACGACCCGGTCGAGATCGAACGCCTGTCGGTGATTATTGACGGACAGAACGTCAGCATCACCCGGGACGCCAGCATCGTCGATCCCGGCGGCTACGTGGTGGATTCCCGCTCACGAAACCGCAGTGAATTCTGCCGCGAACTCAGCGCCTCCATCGAGTCCCGGGTACGGGTGCTGGAGAATCAGCAATGAGACGTATACCCGGCGCCATTGCACTACTGGCCTTGATGACAGTCTTGTTGACCGGGTGTGCCAGCGGGCAACGAACGCTGCCGGAGCGTCAGATTGCCCTTGAGGCAACCAGTGAGCAGGTGTTGAATGCCGGGCTCGACGCGCTGGTGGAGCGCGGCTTTGTGATTCGCTTTGCCAATACGGAGCTTGGACGCATCAATGCGGTATTTGCCGCTCGTCCGGGCTATGAGGTGCGCCTGACCACCAGTACGATACCAGCGGGCACCCGATTGACGCTATCGGGTCATCAGGGCGGACGTGCCATCGACCCCCAGCGCTTCGATTCTTTGTTAGTGGAAATTACCTCGCGAATCGAGAGCGAACGATGAGTCGTACTCCTAATGATCAACCGTCGTCGAAAACGGATGCGATCAGAGTGAGAAGGCGATCTTGCATCTTCTCCAATGCGTCCTGGGTATAGGGCCGTGGCGTGCCCACACCCCACACGGGGCCGGGCCAGGCATCGTCGTTCTGGCGTCTTAGAATGACATGGAGATGCAGCTGCGCCACCTGATTGCCCAGCGTTGCCAGATTGAGCTTGTCTGCGCCCAAGGTTTCTTGCATCCCGCGACCCAACATCGTAGCTTCCTGCCACAGCCTTGCCTGATCGCTCTCCTCGAGTTCGTAAACCTCGCGGATAGCGGCACGACGCGGCACCAGTATCACCCAGGGAAAGCGCGCATCGTTCATCAGGCGCACCTGACACAACGCCAGATCCGCTATCTGGTGCGTATCCGCTGCCAGACGTGGATGAAGTTCAAAGTTGTTCATGAGACTCCTGGGATAGTGATCCAAGAAAACCGATGATGACATCATCCGGGAAGCGGCAGAGGCAAACAACAAGGAGAGAAGATGACGCTGCTTGAGGCACTTGCGCTGGTAGCAATAGGAGCGTTGCCGGGTTCATCAATGTGTTGGCGGCCGGAGGCTCGATGCTGACGCTGCCGCTGCTGATGTTTCTGGGCTTGCCGGCTCAAGAGGCCAATGGCACCAATCGGGTGAGCATCGTGCTGCAGAGCCTGAGTGCCGTCGGCAGCTTCTTTCGCGCCGGCGCCCGGGAAATCGGCATTAGTCTACGTTTATCGATTCCGGCGGTGATTGGCTCGCTATGCGGTGCCTGGCTTGCCCTGCAGGTATCGGATGCCCTGTTCGAGGCGGTATTGATCGTTGCGATGGTGGGCGCTTCGATCATGATGCTGTTGCCCCAGCCCAAGCTCGATACCCGAGCCCTGACCCCGGAGCGCCTGACGCCGGCGGTCTATCTCGCCATGTTCGGCATTGGATTGTATGGCGGTTTCATTCAGGTCGGGGTCGGCATTTTATTCATCGTCGTGCTCTATCGGCTGCTCAAGATCGACCTGGCCCAGGTCAACGTGTTCAAGGTTTTTATCATCTTGATCTACACATTACCGGCGCTTTTACTATTCATGGTCAATGATCAGGTGCGCTGGAACTATGGTTTACTGCTGGCGCTGGGCAGCATGAGTGGCGCCTGGCTGGCAGTGAAAGTCAACATGGGGCCGCAAGGGGCTTACTGGGTCAAGCGGCTGACGCTCGTAGTCATCGCTGCCATCATTGTACGGCTGCTGTTCTTTTGATCCGCGAACGAAGGTTTGCTCTCTTGCCGCAAAGCGGTACTTGGGCGATAACAGACTTGAGTCGGCTCGTTTTCCATTGCGTCTTCGCTTCATCGAATCAGGAGAAGCGAATCAGGAGAAGAAGAATATGAAACATGTGCTGTTGCTGTCAGCGTTGCTGCTGCTGGTGTCACTGGCCGGATGCAACACCATGCGAGGGTTTGGTCAGGACATCAGCAAGGTGGGATCGGAAATCGAAGAGGCCGCGAACTAGACAGGCGTATGTGTTTGAATGTGCGTAACCAATCGCTACCTGTTAGGCTTCGTAAGGTGGTCATACCACTAAATTTATTACCTCAGAAGTAAATCAACCAATGTTAAGGAGAACATGATGAAAAAGCTTTTGATGCTGACATTTACGCTACTCGTAAGCGCTAGTTTGCTGGCCGGATGCAACACCATTGGCGGTGCGGGCGAAGACATCGAGAAAGGCGGTGAAGCCATTCAGGATTCAGCCAGCTAAGCCAGTTAGTCAAGCCAGCTTGCCGCTCGGTAACCCCCGGGCGGCAAGTCATTTGTTTACCAATCTGCTTGTCTATCCCCAGCTTGGCACTCTCTCTAAGCGCTAACCTCCGACACTGAATCGTCGTTCCAGGCGTTCAAAGAACAGATCCGTCACGATCGCAAGTAACCCTACCAGTACGGCCCCTTGAATCACGTAAGCGATGTTATTGCCCACGAGCCCAGCGATGATCGGTGTGCCCAGACTCTGGGCGCCTACCGTCGAGCCGATCGTGGCGGTACCGATATTGATGATCACCGATACCCGCACCCCGGCAATGATGACCCGCATGGCCAGGGGCAGCTCTACCCGCAGCAGCACCTGGGTTCGGCTCATGCCGGTGCCTCTGGCGGCTTCCAACGTGGTGGCGGGTACGGTGCCGAGCCCGGCGATGGTGTTCTGCACCACCGGCAGCAAGCCATACAGCGTCAGTGCCACGATGGTGGGTATGAAGCCAAAGCCGGCTAACGGTACGACGATGGCAAGCACCGCTGCCGGGGGAAAGGTTTGTCCGATGGCGGCCAGGGACGATACCAGCGGCTCGAATTCCCGGCCATTGCGCCGGGTCACGAAAAGCCCGGCTCCCACGCCGACGCTGACGGAAATGACCGATGACACCAGCACCAGCAAGAGATGATCCAGGGTCAGCTGCAGGAAGCTTTCGCGATCGTAAAGCGGCGATCTCAGATCCGGAAAAGCCGCCTCGAATAGCGGCTTGAGTTCTTTCATGAAAAGCACCAGGACCACCAGCAGGACGCTGAGTGCAATCAACAACCAGGTGCGGGTTTGCGTCGGTGCACGCAGGGTCACTGCTCTCATCCTTCTTGCCCCAGGCTTGCTGTCCGCTGGGCTCATGACCCATCACACCCTGCATGGCCACCTCGCCGATGAGACGCTTGTGTTCATCAAGCACCGGAAGCACCAACACACGAAACCAGACCATTCGCGACAAGGCTTCTTTCATGCTCATATCCGGGGTAGCGCTCCACTCCTGGGTAACCTGAGTACGCTGTTCGCTCTCCTCGGCGTGTAGACGCCCGCCATGCAGGCATAGCGGGCGTCCTTGTGCATCGACTTCCCAGCCATAGGCTGCCGACGCCGCATCATTATCGAAGGAGGCAGGGTGTTCCAGAACCCTGGCGGGCTGCTGATACTGATGTACCCAGCGCCGAGACAGCAGCTTCAGCCCCAGATCCGCCTTGCCGATGAAACTACGCACGAAGTCATCGGCAGGTTGAGTCAGAAGCTCGATGGGGCGATCGTACTGCACCAGCCGTCCGGCATTGAGAATGGCGATGCGGGAGGCCAGCTTGAGCGCCTCGTCCATATCGTGAGTGACGAAGACGATGGTCTTGCCGGTCTGCTGATGGACTCGCAGCATCTCGTTTTGCAGCACGTCCCGGGTCAAAGGGTCGACGGCGCCGAAAGGCTCATCCATCAGCAGCACTTCCGGATCCGCCGCCAGCGCCCGAGCAACGCCGACCCGCTGGGCCTGACCACCGGAGAGTTGGTGCGGGTACTTGTCGCGAAACTCGCCGGCATCCAGGTGAAACAGATTCAAAAGCTCATCGACCCGTGCCGAAGTGCGGGATTTGTCCCACTTGAGAAGACCCGGTACCACGGCGATGTTTTCCGCCACGGTCCAGTGAGGGAACAATCCCGTCGACTGGATGGCGTAGCCGATGCGCCGGCGCAGCTGTTCCGCGGGCAGCTCCATGACATCTTCCTCTCCCAGGAAAATGCGCCCCTGGGTCAAGGGAATCAGCCGGTTGATCATGCGCAGCGTAGTGGATTTGCCGCAGCCGGAAGGGCCAATCAACACGCCGAACTCGCCGCTTTCGATGCGCAGCGAGACATCCTTGACCACATCCTTGCCGGCATAGGTCTTGGTCAGTCCTTGTAGCTCGATCATCTAGCCCCCGGGGGTCTACTCAATGCCACTAGAATCTGCAAAAGAAAATCCGCTACCACCGCCAGGGCAATGGTGGGTATCGCTCCCAACAGCACCAGGTCGATGGCGTACTGTCCTAGCCCTTGGAAAATGAAGGCGCCGAGCCCGCCCGCGCCGATCAAGGCAGCCACCACCGTAAGCCCAATGGCCTGCACGGTCACGATGCGAAGCCCGGCAAGGATCACCGGCAGGGCCAGCGGGATCTCGACCCGCCACAGGATCTGAGCGGAGGTCATGCCCATGCCACGGGCTGCTTCCAGGGTCGTTGCGGCGACGCCATCAAAGCCGGCATAGGTATTGCGTACGATGGGCAGTAGCGCATACATGATCAGTGCAATGACAGCCGGGGTGGCGCCGATGCCCTTGATACCGAATTCCCGTAGCAGCGGGAATGCCGCGCTCAGTGCCGCCAAGGGACCCACCAGCAGCGCGAACAGGGCAATCGAGGGAATTGTCTGAAAGAAGTTGAGTACGCCAAAAAGCGCGCCCCGAGTACCGGCGCGGCGATGGGCAAGCAAACCAAGGGGCAGGCCGATGATCAGCGCGGGGCCCAGGGCCGAGGCGACCAGACGCAGATGCGCAATGAACTGCACCGCGAACTGATCGCGGTTGTTGGCATACTCGTGCATGATCGCCAGCCCATCGAGATGACCCGTTACGAACAGGAAAGCGACAACCGCAACGAGGCTTAACGTGTAGAGGCCGCGTAACCCCAGATTGGTATGCAGGCGCTGGAAGGCGTCCAGTATCATCAAGGTCGGACAGAAAACCAGAATCCAGAAGGCTGCGCCTTGAGAGACCCGAGCCGATGGCGAGGCCTCCTGCAATGCGCGGTTGGCATAATCACCCAGCCCATAGAGCACCAGAATCAGCCACAGAGGGGCCGCGATCAGCGTCAGATAATGACTGCTCGGTGAGGAAAACGGGCGCGTCAACGCGCAGGATGCCAACAGAAGAGCCAGCAGTATCAGGATGATCCACTGCCAGGGCCGCAGCGCCACAATCAGGTTGATCGATTCTCCTGATACAAGCCGATTGGGCGCCATGGCAACAAAAGAGAGCAGCGCCGCGGCTATCGCCGCGGCGATCACCAATGTCAGCAGAACACGATTTGCCACCAGAGGCCTGGTCCTTCCATTGGACACTTGGGTCGACAACACCTTGAGTCGAATCCTTATTTCAAGAAGTCATTCTCTTCGAGGTAGCTCTGGGCGACCTGCTTGGCGGGCTGGCCATCGACCTGAATACGGCTATTGAGCTCTTGAAGTGTCTCGCGATCCAGGGATTCGAGAACCGGCGCAAACAATGCTTCGAGCTTGGGGTTTTCATCCAGCACCGGCTTGCGAATGACCACCGTCGGGGCATAGACCATCTGTACGCCTTGGGTATCGTCCATGACTCGCAGGCCCGCCGGCTGAATGGCCCCGTCCGTGCCGTAGACCATGGCGGCGTTGGTGCCGCTGGTGCCTTCCGCGGCGGCTCTGATGGTGGCAGCGGTATTGCCGCCGGAGAGCACCAGCAGCTGATCCTGGCTCAGCTCGAAATCGTAGGCCTGCTGGAAGCTGGGTAGCGCAGCTTCGCTGTCGACGAACTCGGCGGAGGCAGCCAGTTTCACCTCGCCACCCTCATTGATCCATTTGCCGAAGTCTTCCATGGTCTTGAGATCGTTCTCCTCGGCCAAATCCTCGCGCAGGGCGATAGCCCAGGTATTGTTGGCTGGCGCTGGCGGCAGCCAGACCAGATCGTTCTGTTCGAGATCCATCTGATGAATCTTTTCGAACCCCTTGTCGTGATCCTTCCAGGCAGGGTCATCGGTGGTGTCGGTGAAGAAAGCGCCATTGCCGGTGTATTCCGGGTACAGATCGATCTCGTTTTCAACAAGCGCCGTGCGCACGATGTTGGTTGGCCCCAGTTGCAGCTTGTTGTCCACGGGGTAATCGCTATTTTCCAGTAGCGCGATCACCATGTTACCGAGCAGGGCGCCTTCGGTATCGTTCTTGGACGCAACCCGTAAAGGGTCCGCGGCCAGGGCTGAATTCAGGGTCAACGTTGCCCCTAGGGTAATACCGATCAAGCTGGCGAACCTGAGCATAAGCTTCCATCCTCTTGGCAGTGCGATTCAAACGCGAAAGATACCGAATTCGGGCCGAAGCAATTCGCTTGATATGGCCGTCCTTGTCCTGCTCGTCATCCAGACTAGCCTATCCTGAGCGTGAAAGACCACACTTCAATATCGTGATAATCAACATGATATTAACGTCA
This sequence comes from Halomonas sp. PR-M31, assembly GCF_001039575.1. GTDB lineage: Bacteria > Pseudomonadota > Gammaproteobacteria > Pseudomonadales > Halomonadaceae > Modicisalibacter. The sequence continues at coordinate 8,016 of NZ_JIBT01000016.1, read as the reverse complement.
CATGCGTTTAATGTGTTGCAAGAAGAGGAGAATACGATGATCACGAAACTGATATCAGGAATGTGTCTGGCAGCGTTGGCGGCTGGTTGCGCGAGTGGTCCTGCACCGGAAGATGCCCCGCGACCTCCGGGCATGAATGAACCGGGTAATCATGCAAAGTGCGACACCAGCGCGGTGCAAAGCTATATCGGACAAAACTACAGCGATGCCCTGCGCCAGGTTCTCACCAGCCAGAGTGATTCGGAGAACGCGCGCGTTTTGGAACCAGGGCAGCCCTTCACCCTTGATTACCGCCAGGAACGGTTGAACATCTATCTGGACGAAGATGGCCGTATCAGCGATCTGCGCTGTGGCTGACATGGCGGAACCAGCGGTTACGCTGGTTCTGTCGTTTTCATAACTGCATGTTAGCCATGCCGACGGCGGATTGCTGAGCATGGCTGATGCGTTCCACGGGCAGACCGAGCGCATTGAGCGCCGGCCAATCGATGGCATCCAGTTCGCCACGTTCGATATGTAGCGCTGTTGCCAACACCAAACCCATGGGGCCGCGATGTTCGAGAATTGCTTCCTTGAGCGAGGCATGCAGCGGAAGTTCTTGTAGCACGTCTCCCAAGGGTCGATCAAAGAAGGCATCAAGGCTGGAAAACAGCCCAACGGTAAAGCCGGAAATCGAGTCATCCTGAAGGTTGGCGGCAAGCCCCTCACACAGATAGCCCCGGGTCAGGGCCAGCTTCTGTAGCGCATGGGGTTTGTCATCCAGCTTGGAAAGCGCCAGCATGCTGGCCAGGTTACGGATGCGTCGCTGGCCCAGCAGGGCCACGGCCATCTCCACGGATGTAATATCCTGGGGGCGTTGATAATAGGCGCTATTGGCCATCTTCATCAGTCGCACGCTCATGAAGGCATCCCGCTGTATGGTCTCGGTCAGCTCTCGAATGCTGGCATCATCGCGGTTGAGCTCGGTCAGCAGTGCCAACACCGTCAGGCGGCTATGGGGCATGTGTTGACCCTCTACCGGTACCGGGCGCGACAGGAAGTAACCCTGGAAAAGATCGCACCCCGCCTGCTGGCATATCAAGAAGTCTTCATGGGTTTCGATCTTCTCGGCGATGATCTTCAAATGCGGATGAGCGCGTTTTAGCCGCGTCACTACCTGCAGCAACTCTTCCGCCGTGTAAAAGGGATAGTCGAGCTTGACGATATCCGCCAAGGGCAGAAGTGGATGGTCCGCGGTCTTTGAGCGGTAATCGTCCAGGGCAATCGGATAGTCTCGTTTGCGGTAGCGCTTGATGGCCGCCACGACTTCTTCGTCGGCTTCCACGGTCTCGAGCACTTCGATGACCATCTCACTAGGACTAAAGGGAATCTCAGCCTTGAGCGTATTGGCAGTAAAGTTGATGAACGCCGGCGTGTTCTCGCACACCTCGCGAATGTTGGTTTCCGTGAAGGCACTGAGCATGACCTGCTGAGTGGCAAGATCCACATCGAAAGGTTCGATTAGTGCATTGACGCCGGCAGTGGGGCGAAACAGCAGTTCATAACCCGCGATCTGACGCTGGCGGTCGTAGATAGGCTGACGGGCAAATAGCACGGTGGTACCGTTGGATGCCTTGGGTATGTCCATTGAGGGAATCCGAAAAAAGATCAACAGTTGTTCATTGTTATCGGACGGTCTCAAGAGAACTTTAAAGGAGCGCGCGGACGTATTTTTAGCCGAGAATGAACACCACGCAGGCAGCGGTCATTGCCCCCATGGTGCCATTGAAGATGCGCCAGCTGCGTTCGCTACGCAAAAGCCGGCCAATGGCGATACCGAATCCCGCCCATAGCGAAATGCAGGGCAGTGCTATCAGCTCCGCAAAGCCGGCAAGCAAGAGGGCGTTCAGTAAGGTGCTTCCTCCTTCCGGCAAGAAACCGGCCATCAACGCCAGACCCATGACCCAAGCCTTGGGATTGGCGAACTGGAAACCCGCGGCCTGCCAAAAGGTCAATGGATGCCCTTGGCCCTGGGAACTCAAGTCTGGCGGGGGCGCATTGGCAATCTTCCAGGCCAGATAGAGCAGATAAATGCTGCCGATGATCTTGAGCAGACTCTGAAACAGCGGATAGCGCTCGAACAGCAGACCAAGCCCTAGCGCAATGGCGGCAAACAGCACGAAACACCCCGCCATGATGCCAAGAATATGGGGCAGGGTGCGCCAATAGCCATAGTTGGCCCCAGAGGCCGTGAGCATCACATTGTTAGGGCCCGGTGTAATGGTCATCGAGATCATGTACAACGCTGCCGGCCCCAAAAACGCCAAACTCTCCATCGATTTATACCCGTGTCATCCAGTGAATCGTTTCCGTTGTAGGACTCTACCTTAGATTGCCAGTCAATGTGTCTCACGACTTGCATTCAAGATGGCGAACCCGCAGCGTGAAGAAAACCCGCAAGCGAAGAGGCGCTCATGACTCAGGCCACCATTGTTTCCCATGGCACCATGCACTGCTTTCCTACAGGGCTGCGGGATGAGCAGGACAAGCTCGTCAACGTCGAAGTCTCGGCGGTGGTCTACGATGGCCATCGTCTGATCCTCGCCAGCGATAAGCCGATTCCTGGCGCCGAGCGCTCTGCGGTATTTGCCATGAATATCAGCGATCAGGGCATTCCCGACGACAGCACTCTTGAATATTTCACCGCTCGGGCCATTCAGCAGGCAACCAAGTATGAGGACTTCGCCCTAACCGCGGATAACAAGCACGTGTTGGCGACCACAGGCTTCGATCGTATCGACGCCGAGAGTCACGATCTCAATGATTACAATCATTTGCTGATCTGGCCTCTAGGCGAACCGGCCAAGGTGCAAACTGTCGATCCGGACCCTCGGGACGGTGTCGAAGGCTCATTGGAGCTGCGCAACAAGCTCGATGCTGCCATCGGTACGCCCTACTACAAGATCGAGGGGCTAGCGGCGATTCCCGGAGACCAGGGCGATGGCCTGCTGCTGTTCGGCGTGCGTGAGCAGGGCAATGCCCACGATGACTTCAATTACGTCTGCCGAGTGGTGAGGGCGCATTACAAGATCAATGAGCGCGATAATCTGGAATTCGTCGACGAGCTGCGCAGCTTTTATCACTTCGATCCAGGGCAATATGACCAGGTGCGTCATGTCTGCGGACTGTCGAGCCTTGAATACGATCCCTATAACCACCGTCTCTATCTGCTGACCAGCTTCGAGACCGAAGACGATGGTGTGGAGCATATTGGTGGCTATTTATGGGTCATGTCCCTTGAGGATTTCGCCGCGAACAAGTCACCGGCGCTGGTCACCGATGATCATGGTGCGCCCTTGGAGTTCGAGCACAAGGCCGAAGGGCTTGCCGTACTGGACAAGACGCGGCTGTTCGTCGCCTACGACAACGATCGTCACATGGGGCTCGGGTCGATCGACGAGCGGGATGAACGTCATGCCTGTGAGGCGCCTTATACGCTGCTTGAAATGCGCGGCTGAATTGGAACGCGCAGCTGAAAACCCTTAGTCGTAGCGCTGCTGCCACTGCTTCACGGCCACCTGATCCTTGACGAGTTCCAGGCAGTCGATCAGCACCTGTTCGGTAATTTGATTGGTGCGCTGATCCGTCTCGAGCATCACATCGAAGCCGCTGTCCGCCAGGTGCTGTAGAAGCGTTTGGAATTCCGGCGATTCCAGGCTGGTGACGGCTTCGTGCACCAGCTGAGCCGCCACGCCGCTGATGGTGTGGTCCACGGCGTTGGTCAGCGATTCGCCGAAAGGCAGCCGGCGCAGGCGCTGGATCTCCGGATTCTCGTTCATGGTGCGCCCCACTAATGCGCTGATGTAGCGAGAAATCAGCGCGCGGTTGTCGCTATAACCATCACTTAGAATGCTCTGCAAGCGCTGGGTAAGTTCCGCCACCAGCTGCTCCTTACGGGGCATGATAATTTCATTGATGAGGCGCCCGGAGAGTGCGCCGCTGTTGCGTATCTCGTCCTGCACGTTATCGATCAGACGGATCGCCACCCGGTCGGAGATCTCCTCGAGGGCGATCTCGTAGTACTTGGCCAGAACCTGAAACAGCGACCAGTGACGTACATCGATCAGCCCCAGGCGCTGCAGACGATAGATCAGCGAGAACACGCGCAGGATACGCAGCCAGCGCAGCCCCGCCAAAGGAATGCAGCCCAGTACGTCGTACCAGTGAGCGAAGGGGTAGATGAACCAGCGCTGGTAGCGCCGCTCGGCAATTGCGATCGACCAGCCCAGCAGTACGTCGAGCACGAAAATGCTGACGAAGGCCAAATCGATGGCATAGAAATTGTCGTGAATGCGCTGCTCATAGGCCTGCTGCAACCCCGGCGCGATGGCGGCGAAGCTCTCGCGCAGCGGATCGATCAAATATAGGCTGTCGACGATCAGCAGGCCCAGGTTGAGCATAACCAGGACGATAATGAACAGATCCCAAGCGAGCAGGGCGTTTTCCTTGGGTGTGCGTTCGGCGCGCGGCGGCAGCGTCGATCTCATATCACCTCCTTGTGGTGCACCAGAGTACCCGTCACTCAGCGTGGCTGAACGCTATAGTGGTTCTCGTGAGTTCGTCGAGCCTCTTCTTCGGCCTCCTTGCGCAGCTTCTTGCGCAGGGCTGCCTTATCGAAGCGCAGCTGCTGCAGCGAGGTCTCGAGCGGCAGCGGTGGCACTCGCGCCGGCCGACCCTCCTTATCCACCGCCACCATGGTCAAATAGCAGCTGTTGGTATGGCGAATGACCTTGTCCTGGATCGACTCGGCGATGACTTTGATGCCAATCTCCATCGAAGACTTGCCGACATGATTGACCGAGGCCAGAAAGGTGACCAGTTCGCCCACGTGGATCGGCTGCTTGAACAGCACCTGATCCACGGACAGCGTTACCACGTAGCTGCCTGAATAGCGGCTGGCACAGGCGTAGGCGGCCTCATCGAGCTTCTTGAGGATGGCGCCGCCGTGCACCTTGCCGCTGAAATTGGCCATATCGGGAGTCATCAATACGGTCATGCTCAATTCATGTTGGCCGGACAAGGCATCGTTCATTGCGTCGCGCTCCTTCAAGGGAAAATCGGTCGAGTCGTTTAGAGAAAGGTGAGCCCCAAACTGATGATCACCCCGGTGATGAATAGCTGAATCAAGCAAAACCCCATGATGTCCTTGGCCTTGAGTCCCGCGATGGCGAGTACCGGCAATGCCCAGAACGGCTGCAACAGGTTGGTCCAGGCGTCCCCCCAGGCCACTGCCATGGCAATACGTGGCACGCTGGCCCCTAGCGCTTCCGCGGCGGGTAGCATGACCGGCGCCTGTACCGCCCATTGACCGCCCCCGGAGGGCACGAACAGGTTGACCACGCCGGCGCTGATGAACGACCAGAAGGGTAGCGTATCGGCGGTAGCGATGGAAACGAAGCCTTTCGAGAGGGTTTCCGCTAGGCCAGACTGCACCATGATGGCCATGATGCCGGCATAGAACGGAAACTGAATGACGATGCCCGCACTGCCTTTCACCGCTTCATAGAGGCTGTCGAGCAGATGCCGGGGCGTACGGTGCAGCACGATGGCCAGAAACAGGAAGGTGAAGTTGACCACGTTCAGGTTGAGACCGCCGCCGCGTAGCAGGAAGTGATCGAGAAGATACAGCAGTCCAGGAATGCCCACCAGCCAGGCCAAGGTCATGCTGTTCTCGAGGTGTTCCGCCGGACGGGACGCCCTGAGCCTGCGCGGCGGGCCATCATCGAGTTTGCTGGCCTCGACGTAAACGCTGTCCTTTTCATCCGGCAGCATCAGGCGATTGACCAGCGGCATGACGATGAACAGCGCCAGCGTAATGGCAAGATTGAACCAGGAAAAGATCGTCTCGGAGGTGGGCACGACGCCAATCCGGTCCATGGCGAAGTGGCCTTCGGTCGCGATGACCAGGGGGATGGAGCCGGCAAGGCCCCCATGCCACACCACGAAACCGGAATAGGCGCTGGCGATCAGCAAGCGGTAATCGACGCGAATCTGCTTGGCCAGCTCCTTGGCAAACAGCGCCCCGACCACCAGGCCGAAGCCCCAGTTGATCCAGCTTGCCGCAAGCGACACCAGGGTGACCAGGATGATAGCCCGTGCTGGAGTTCCCGCCTTGGTGGCAAGTTTCGCCAGTTGGCGTTTGACCGGAGGCGAACTTGCCAGCATGAACCCCGTGACCAGCACCAGCAGCATCTGCATCGAGAAGGTCAGCAGATCCCAGAAGCCATCACCCCAATAGCGCAGTACCGCCAAAGGCGTCTGACGCTCTACGCCAATAGCCGCGGCGGCAGCGACCAGGGTCAGCAACAGCACGAAAATATAAGGGTCCGGCAGGTAACGTTCGACCAGTCTGACCGCTGGCCGAGACAGAAACTTGAGCATGGGGGTGTCTCACCTTTGTCGTTGTTTGAGTAACCTAGCGTAAAAAACGGCGGCTGGCTTCACGACTCTTGTCGCATTCACCCAGCGCCATGTCGAGCTGCTGATGCAGCACCGTGCCAATAGTGACGACGATAGTACAGGTAGTAACCTCCCAGGGTCAGTGAGCGCACCAGCATGAAGGTCGAAAACGCAAGCCACAGGCCGTGATTGCCCATTCCCGAGCCGATGTTCTGGGTCAGCCACCACACGGCAGGTAAACCGCCAGGGCGATGAAGATACTGTTACGCATTTCCCGGGTAGCGGTGGCGCCAATGAAAACCCCATCGAGCAGATAGCTCCATACCGCCAGCGCCGGCATCAAAATCATCCAGGGCATGAACTCGGCGGCGGTATCGCGGACGGCGGGTAGATCCGTTAGCAGAGCAATGAGGGCGTTGCCGCCGAGGGCGAATACCAGCATGGCGCCACCGGAGGTAAGCAGGGAAAACCGTGTCGCCGCTCGGACGGACTCGCTGAACTCGTCCCAATCACGGCGCCCGATGGCACGACCGGTGAGGGCCTCGGCGGCATGGGCGAAGCCGTCCAGCCCGTAGGAGGTGAGCATGATGAACTGTAGAAGCACTGCGTTGGCGGCAAGGACGACGTCCCCTTGGCTTGCGCCCTGGGCAGTAAAGAAGGCCATGGCGAACAGTAGCCCGAGGGTCCGTATGAACAGGTGCACGTTGACCTGAAAGAGCTGCTGATACGCTTTGAGTTTCATCAGCTGTTCCCGCAGGAAGCGCCCATCAAGGCGTTTCAGCTGTCGCGCAACCAGGGTGACCCCGAGCGCCAAAGCGGTGTAATCCGCAATCACCGTAGCCCAGGCCACGCCGTTGCTGGTCATGCCCATGCCCACCACGAAGAGCAGGTCGAGCAGAATATTGACGCTGTTGGTCGTGACCATGATCAAAAGCGTCACCCGGCTGTTCTGCTGGCCGAGAAACCAGCCCAGGATGGCATAGTTGGCCAGCACTGCCGGGGCTGAGAGAATACGGATGCCGGCATATTCACTGGCTAGCCGAGTGGCCTCAGCGCTGCCGTCCAACAGCCATAAGCCAAGGGCAATCAGCGGTTTCGAGAGCAAAATCAACAGCACCCCGATGATCAGGGCCATGATCAGCGCCTGCCCCAGCAGGTTGCGCACCGAGCTATGATCCTCCCGGCCAGCGGCTTGGGACGTCAGTCCGGTGGTGCCCATGCGCAGGAAACCGAATCCCCAGTAAAGAAAGCTGAACAGGGTCGCTCCCAGGGTCACCCCGGCCAGATAGCGTGAATCTGGCAGATGACCGACAACTGCGGTGTCCACTAGCCCCAGCAAGGGCACGGTAATATTCGAGAGAATGATCGGCCAGGCCAGTAGCCAGACACGCTTGTCGGAGGGAGTAATGATCAAACCGCTGACCTATGTATTGGCGAAACCAGTTTGGTAGCCTAGGGTTTATAAACGACCAACAATGATAGCTCAGGGACGATTATCATATGAAATATCTACCCCGCTCGCCGGAAAGGCTAATCTCGACGCGCCATGGTGCATGGCTATTGGGTTGCATGACGGGA
>NZ_JIBT01000015.1 GCF_001039575.1 Halomonas sp. PR-M31 | reverse complement strand
CCCGGAAACAGTCAAGTCTGCCGGTCTTCTCTACTATGCGATTGGACGCGGTGAATCGCTGCGCCAACGTGCACACTAAACCGTCCAGTCCAAACGAGTCCCACAAGCCCATCGACCATCAGTCGATGGGCCTTGTGCCGTAAAGGGGCAGCTGGTTTTCAGAGCGCTGTTTCAGGGAGCAACGATGCAAGCAGTAATTGCATTCAAGATTGAGGATGCTGCCAGATGAATGGCTATCAAAAAGGAAACTCCAAGACTCGCTGGGTGACCGAACTCACTGCTTTTCTGGTGGCCGTGGCGACGCTGGTCATCATATTGACCGAACTTCCTCCCGAAGTATTTTCCGTGGAATCGGAAAGTTTCATTCTAGCAATCGGTGTCATTGGTGCCTGGCGTTACTCCTGGTGGATGATCCAGGCAGTACGTTCTGTATGGTATAACCGCCTAGTTTTCCCCGAGCTGCGCAAGAAAGCGGATGCCGTCAACGTCACTGAAAAGCCCGATGCGCTCTATGTACTCTGCACGTCATATCGCATCGCGCCGGAAATCAACTTTGCGGTCTACGATGCGCTGATCAAGGACGTGGCTGACTACAGCGTTCCAACTCTAATTTTTGCTGCCATCTCGGATCGCAGCGATATCGATGTCATCGATCATGTAATGGCTGAGAACAACTGGCCTGGCAACATCGAAGTCCGATACATGTTCCAAAAGGGCGATGGCAAGCGCTCAGCCATGGCCGAGGTACTGCGGGCCATCTCGCGGCGTATGCCCTCCCATAACTCACTTCTCATCTCCATGGACGGCGATATCCAGATCGAGCCCGGCACTCTTTCTCGCTCGCTATCTTTTTTCTTGCTGGATCAAGAACTTGGTGCACTAACCACCAACAACCGGGCCATCGTCAACGGCGGCGACGTCACCCGTGAATGGTATGACCTGCGCTATGCACAGCGCCATCTGGTCATGAGCTCCATGTCGCTCTCCGAGCGTTTGCTGGTATTGACCGGTCGCTACAGCGCCTTTCGTGCCGAGTTGGCCACGCACCCCGACTTCATCGATCTGGTCGAGAACGACTATGTGGATCACTGGCGGTTTGGCAAATTCAAGTTCCTTTCCGGTGATGACAAGTCCACCTGGTACTGGCTGCTCAAGAATCAGTGGAAAATGCTCTACATTCCCGATGTCTATGTGTCGGGTTTCGAGGAACTTCCCGACAAGGATCGTTTTTTCCACTCTACCATCGACCTGATGAAGCGCTGGTTCGGCAACATGCTGCGTACCAGTGGCCGCGCCATTGCCTTAGGGCCAAAGCGCATGGGTTTCTTTACCTGGTGGAGTCTGGTGGATCAGCGGCTTTCCATGTGGACCACCCTGATCGGGCCGACGGTGGCCATTCTGGTGACGACCTTCGTACGCCCATCGTTCATCTTCGCCTACATCATCTGGGTCATATTCACACGTACCATCATTGCTTCGGTCTTGGCGCTGCAGCGCAAGCGCTTCAGCATGCTATGGGTGCCCCTGCTCTACTACAACCAGGTCGGTGGCGCGCTGCTCAAGACCTACATCAGCTTTCGCTTCAATCGCCAATCCTGGTCGCGTCAGGGCATCTCCGCAGGCGAGCCCAGCGATCCCAAGGCGGCACGTCGACAGCGGATCGGTGGTCACCTAATCCATACGCTCTATATGGGAGGCATGTTGACGGTCTTGATCATGGCCGTCGGTGTGATGGTGCCGCCAGACAAAACGTCAATATTCACTTTCGAGAAAGAACTTGGACTGCGAGACAGGGCACCCCAGGGCGACAGCTACTGGATCGCGCCTGCCTTGTCCGATGTATCTCAGGGCGGTGAAGTTCACTTGCCTCGTGGCAAGCACTTTCTCGATGCGTCGCTGTTCGATGAAATCGCCAAATTGCACGCCGTTCGCGCCGCCAGCATTACCGGCGACGCTTCCAGTACAACGCATACCACCTTGCTGGTAGCACCTGAGATCGCCTCCAGCGTGCACGGTAGCGAGGGGCAGTCCTTGAATGAAACAAACCCGCTGCAGTGTGGTCAGCAAGGCGAGTGTCTGCTGATGACCGATCAAGGACCCATCGAGTTACGCAATATGGAAATACGTCTCGACCGCGACGACTGACTTTACCTAAAACAGCTTGGCGCAGCCCTGGTGCGGCGCAGTCGAACAGAATTCTACAGGAGATAACATTTATGGCAGACAAGCACCGTCCTCGTGATAGTCAGGACCGTAACGAGCCGACACTGGGCAACAGTGATAATCAGCAGGCCACGAGAAGCGAACCACGCCAACCCAAAGCGCACAAGGCCGTTCGCGACAACGACGCCCAGGCTGAGCCTCAAGCAAATGACTCAGCGAAACAGCAGTTGAATCACGAACGTCGCGACGAACGTCAGTTCGTACGTGTCAGCGCTCCCTTTCAGGTACAGCTGGAGGATGGACGTACGCTACCAGGAGAGGACATCTCTCTGGGCGGTTTTTCCGTACACAGCGATCAATCCTTCGAACCCGATCAAGTCGTAAAGGCATCCTTGCTGCTGATGGCCGGTTCTGCTGAATTGATCGTGCCGGTAGTGGCCAAGGCATTACGTAATCACAAGGAGCGTAATGGCAACAGCCGTATTTCGGCCTTCGAGATCGTGCAGATCGATCAGCGCCATCGCGAACTGCTTCGCCGCATCGTACGTTCGCACCTAAGCGGGCGCTATACTGCCGTAGAAGATCTGATCGAACAGGAAGACCCTCAGACGCCGCGCAAGCGGAGAAGCATGGCGGCATCAACCGCTGCACAGGAAAAAGAAAAGAAGCCGCTGCGCCGCTATGCGGCTCTGATTGCTGCCGCCGCCGTGCTCTTCATCGTCATTGCCGCCACGATCTATCGTAATTTCATGCTCATCGAGCCGAGTTTTGCTGCCGTGACCGCCCCACGTATCGACATCCTTTCACCCGGGGCGGGCCAGCTGAGTGAACACTCCCTTTCGGCAGGCGATCGAGTGAGCCGCGATACGCTCTTGGCAAAGGTCAGCAACAGCAGTCTCGAAACCGATCTCATTCTGGCCCGCGCCGCCTACAACTATAACGCGCAGCTAATCGAAAACATGCGCAAGAGCTTTGAAGATCCCAATGTGGACGAGGTCAGCATGGCTCGCTCGACCACACCGGTCGATGGGCGCCCGCCAAGCTTCGAGAACGTGTCGCCGGAAGTTGCCAAGATCCGCGTTCAGCAGTTTGAAACTGCCAAAGGCTATGAGAATGCAAGGGTTGATGCTCTGGAAGCACGACTGGCAGCCAACAACATCTACAGTCCTTGCGACTGTGTTGTTGCCTGGGCATTGAGTAGCGCTGGCGGTACCTATATCAACGAGAGCGATCGCATCATGACCCTGATCCGTACCGATGACGACGATGTCATGGTCGAGGCCTTGGTTCATATGAGCGATATCGCGGACATCGAACCTCATCAGCGTGCCTATGTCGCCCTGCCCAACGCCTCCGAGCCCATCGTAGCTCGAGTGCGATCCGTCGCCCTTGACGTGGAGCGCCAGCCTCGCGCCGGTTTCCCGGAATGGGTACGTCAGCAGCAGAACGTCGCCAGCGTTCTACTGGTTCCTGAAGAGCCATTGTCCGCTGAAGCCGTGGGCCTTCCGGTAGACGTGCGTTTTTCCGAGACGCCTCTGATCGACGGTCCTGTCGAATGGGTCTGGCAGGGCGGGCGCGCCATTATTCAACAGGTACAGAATTTCTTCGGTGCTATCGCATCCTAGTGCGCCGCGTTTTTGCCTAGCGCCTGTGATTTTTATATCGCAACCGGAATCTCACGCACGCGACACCACTTCTGCCTGTTCGTGACACTCGCCACAGGCAGATCAATTAAGGAAGCCGTTATGCAAATCAAGAAGCCTCATGTCTCGTCATGCTTTTCATCTTTTCGCCTCAAGGCAGCAATAACGAGTACCAGCCTACTGATCGCTGCGGTCTCATTCGTTCCGTCCGCCATGGCAGAAGATACCGAGGACTCCCTAAGCGTGCCCACCGTCCAGGCCTGCTCATCCCGTTATCCCTTGCAGGCAGCGCCGTCCCCTGAAACGAGCCTGAAAGACATAGAAAGCGTCATTGAACGGACCTACCAGGCCCAGAAGAACTGGGGCTTGGACAAGAATGTCACTTTGCTTTCTCCCGCCGAGTCCGGGCTTGATACTCCCAGCCTGCGCGTCAGTTATCCTGCGGGCACGTCTTCGCCCAGCGATCAAGGCGAAGGTGGCGCCGGCTTCTATGCAAGCCTCAAGGAACTTCAAGGGGCGGATCGCGCCTGTCTTCGCTACAAGATACGCTTCGAGCCTGGGTTTGACTTCGTCAAGGGGGGCAAACTACCTGGTTTGTATGGTGGCAGCGCCCCCAGCGGCGGAGAGGAAGTCACAGGCTACAATGGCTTTTCAATGCGCTTCATGTGGCGGGAGAATGGCCAGGGCGAGCTCTACGAATATATTGCCAACTCGGATGAGGAATATGGCCTTTCCGTTGGGCGTGGTGATTGGTACTTCCCCACTGGACGCTGGGTCACCGTCGAGCAGGAGCTCATCCTCAACGACCCTGACCAGGAGAACGGCGTTGCTCGAGTATGGATCGACGGTCGACCCATTCTTGAACAGCAGGACATCGTCTATCGCAAAACGGCCGATGTCACCATCGACGGGGTGATGTTCTCCACCTTCTTTGGCGGAAACGGCGAAGAGTGGCGCACACCCCGGGATCAAATCGCCGATTTCGGCGCCTTCGAAATTTATGCGCCCAACAGCTGACCATTGATCGTTAGTCAGTAGCCGAGACATCGCGTTCATCTCGCTATTGTATGTTTTTTCATTCAAGGGCATTTCATGCATTCAGCCTTAACTTCGCTGCGTCGAGCTTCCCTGCCATGGCTATGCAGCGCCCTTTTGGGCGCTGTTGGCCTCTATGTCAGCACGCAGGCTCAGGCATTGAGCTATAAGGAGCGCCAGAAACTGGATCTCTCCTCTTATACGGTCACCGACACAGATGCTTCTTATTTTGACGTTGATCAGCGTCGCGCACTGCTCAAGACAACGGATAATCCCATTCTGATCAACCAGATGGATCAACTCAGATCCGGCGAGAGCTGCCGTCAGCTGATGGCCATACCAACCCTGGACGAAAAGATCCGCCTGCCCGGCTTCTACCCCAGTCCAGATGAATGGCGACTCGCCTCCGAACCCATGTTTCAGTTCGAAGGCATGGTCTCGGATCTCGCCGGCAGCTACATGGCCACCGGTGACGGCTACTATTCAAGCTGTCTCGTCGAGGTGCTTGATCATTGGGCGAAAAGCAATGCTCTATTCGATTTCCACTACTCCAGCGATGATCGCCAGGCCTGGTACGCCACCGAGTCGATGATCTTTGCTGCCGCCATGGCCTACTCAATCGTGCGC
>NZ_JIBT01000014.1 GCF_001039575.1 Halomonas sp. PR-M31 | reverse complement strand
CCTCTACTTCGCTCCCGGTCTACCCGATGTGCGTCAACTTCAAGGGTACGAACTGCAGTCTCCGCTGCGGATCTATACCCGGGATGAAAAACTGATTGGCGAGTTTGGCGAAGAGCGTCGTACCCCGGTCTCCTACGACGCCATCCCTGAAGACATGGTGCAGGCCTTTCTGGCTGCCGAGGACGACAGCTACTTCGAGCATTTTGGCGTCGATCCCAAAGGGCTTGCCCGGGCAGCCCTCGAGCTGGCTGCAAGCGGTGGCATTCAATCCGGGGGCAGCACCATCACCATGCAGGTGGCGCGCAACTATCTGCTGACCCTGGATAGAACCTTTACCCGTAAGATCCGTGAGATATTACTGGCCCTGCAGATGGAGCAGATTCTCGACAAAGAAGAGATATTCGAGCTCTACGTCAACAAGATATTCCTGGGGCATCGCGCCTATGGCATCGCCGCCGCTGCAAAGACGTATTACGACAAACCCCTGGAGGAACTGACCCTGGCGGAAAAAGCCATGATCGCCGGTCTACCCAAGGCCCCCTCCACCTTCAATCCCCTGGCCAATCCAGAACGCTCTTTGATCCGACGCAACTGGATTTTGTATCGCATGCGCGAACTGGGTTACATCGATGCAACGCGTTACGACGAAGCGGTACAGGCACCGCTGACGGCCCGCCGTCACTCGGCTCAGGTAGAGGTCGAGGCGTCCTATATTGCTGAGATGGCACGTCAGTTCGCCATCGAACGCTTCGGTGACGACGCCTATACCGGTGGCTACCAGCTCTACACCACCCTCGACAGTCAGCTGCAGAAGCAGGCGCGGGAAGCCCTGGTTCAGGGGCTGATCGATTACGACACTCGTCACGGCTGGCGCGGCGCCGAGGAAACCGAGATTCCGCCGAGTCTGGTCGAGGCCCAGGACAAGACCCAGCGTGAAGGCCTGGAGGAAGAGCTGTCGGCTTCGCCGGAAGTCATACAGACCGCCCGCAAGGCAGCCCAGAGCAGTGAGGCCCAGGTCAGCGGCATAGAGGGCGATGTCAGCAATTGGCTAAAGGTGCTCGATCGTACCGTCGTTACAGGTCCCCTGCAGCCTGCGATCGTCGCCTCTACGCAAGATCAGCAGATGCAGGTACTGACAAATGACGCCGAGCTCGTCACCCTAGACTGGAATGGACTCAAATGGGCGCGGGAATACCGTAGCCCCAAGTGGCGCGGCGAAGCGCCCACGCGTGCCGACCAGATCGCTCAACGTGGCTCTCTGGTACGCATCTTGCGAGACAAGGAAGGCAACTGGCGTCTTTCTCAGCGCCCGGGCATCGAAGGCGCGATCGTCGTCCTGGAGCCTCGCACCGGCGCCATTCGAGCCTTGCAGGGTGGCTTCAGCTTTGCTCACAGCAAGTTCAACCGGGCGACTCAGGCCAATCGTCAGGCCGGCTCGATCTTCAAGCCGTTCATCTATCTGGCGGCGTTGCAACAGGGCAACATGACGGCCGCTACCGTCGTCAACGATGCGCCGGTGGTCATGAGCGACATGGGTGGCGATTGGCGTCCTGGCAACTCGGAAGGCGAATTTCGTGGACCGACGCGACTCAGAGTCGGGCTCTATCGCTCGCGCAATCTGGTCACCATCCGCGTTCTGCAGGCGCTTGGCCTGGATAATGCGCTCGCCTTCCTGGAGCGGTTCGGCTTTGCCGACGGGCGCTACCCCATGGTCTTTCCCTGGCATTGGGTAGCGCTTCGCTGACGCCGCTGGAGATGGCAAACGCCTACGCGGTGCTGGCCAATGGCGGCTTCAAAGTCACGCCCTGGTACATCGAGCGGGTGATGCATACCGGTGAACAGGAGCCCCTTGCGGAAGCCACACCGGATATCGCCTGTCCTAAGTGCCCCGAAGGCATCAGCGAAGCGCGGCTCGACGGCAAGACGTATCCGCTTGCGCCTCGAGTCGTCGACCCTCAGGCGTTGTACATTCTGCGGGACATGATGCGCGACGTGATCGAACGAGGTACTGGCCGGGGCGCACTAGAGTTGAATCGTGGCGATATCGTGGGCAAGACCGGTACCACCAACGATCAGCGTGATGCCTGGTTCTCGGGCTTCAATGGCAATCTGGTGGCAACGGTGTGGATTGGCAAGGATAGCAACGAAAGCACCGGCGAGTATGGCGCCCAGGCGGCGCTGCCGGTGTGGAAGGATTTCATGCGGGAAGCCTTGAAAGGCACGCCGGAAAGCGTTCCCGAGCGCCCTGACGATGTTGTGACCAAGCGTATCGATGCAAACAGCGGCCTGCTGCTGCATGACGATCAACCCGGTGGTATCGAAGAGCTGTTCCGGGAAGACAATCTGCCCGAGTTTGAACCCCGGCGTATCCAGCGGGAGCTGGAAAATCGCAGCGGGTCTCAGGGTACTGGTACCTACGAAGCGATCTTCTGAACACCTGTTCAAAACCAATGACACCCGATGGGCCAGCCGTGATATCGGCTGGCCCATCGGCTCTTCCCCTTTCTCATCTCTGCGTCGATAGCGCCCTCACGGGCGCCAACACGAAAGCACCAGGAGTTTTCGACATGCCACGCTCATGGCTTACGCCAACTCTTCTGTTGACGCTCGCCATTTCGCTTGCTGCTCGGCAGGCAACCGCCGCTTCGTTCTACGCCCCACCTGCACCGGATGACGAAGCGCCGGTTTTCAGCGGTCAGGCGGAGCTTGGCTATACCAAGTTGTCAGGCAATACCGATAGTGAAACATTGATTGCCAAGGGGCGTTTGACCTGGCTGACAGGGCGTTTGACCCATAGTCTGCGCGGAGAGACGCGCAAGATCGAGAAAGATGGGGAAAGCAGTGACGAACAATACCTGGTTGCCGGGCGCGAACGCTATGATCTGGACGGGCCCCACTATCTATTTGGTTTTGCACGCTGGGAAAAGGAGCGCTTTAGCGGGTATCGCTATCAGCTGACCTTCATTGGCGGCTACGGACGCCAGGTATTGGTCGGCCCCACGCACACCTTGTCTCTGGAAACGGGCCCCGGCTATCGTCGCGATGCGCTCGAGAACGGGAACATCAAGGATCTGGCGGTGGGTTACGGCGCATTGGACTATGAATGGCAGCTTTCCGAGGGCACGAGCTTTCAACAGGAGCTGTCGGTAGAAGGCACGCGAGACAATGTCACTACACGTACCTTTACCGCTATCACGACTCAACTCAACGCCAGTCTCGCCCTACGTATATCCCATGAGATCAAGAACAACTCGAACCCGCCGGACGTCGAGGACGACAAGGTGAATACGGACACCACCACGGCAGCCTCGCTGCTTTACAATTGGTGAGTGCCTGCATGATCACCCCCCGTAGACATCCTCGACGTTCTGCAACGGATAATGCGAGGGATAAGGACGACGCGCCACGCCGGAGTCCACTGCAGCCTGGGCCACGGCGGAAGAGACTCGGTCGAGCAAGCGTTCATCCAGCGGCGTGGGGATGATGTAACCGCTGCCGAACTCCAATGTCTTGACCTCGTAGGCATCGAGCACTTCCTGAGGTACCGGCTCTCGGGCCAGATCTTTGATGGCATGAACCGCCGCGATCATCATTTCTTCGTTGATACGGGTTGCACGCACGTCCAGTGCCCCCCGGAAGATGAAAGGAAAGCCCAATACATTATTGACTTGGTTGGGATAGTCCGAGCGTCCGGTAGCCATGATCACGTCATTACGCGCCTCATTGGCTATTTCAGGATCGATTTCAGGGTCTGGATTGGAGCAGGCAAATACCACCGGATTGGCAGCCATCTTCTTGAGCTGATCCGCGGACAGCAGATTGGGTCCGGACAGGCCGACGAAGACATCCGCGTCCTCGATCGCTTCATCGAGGGTGCGCAGCGATGTTTCCGTGGCGAACATCGCCTTGTACTGATTGAGATCGTCACGACCGCTGTGGATCACACCTTTGCGATCGATCATGTAGATATTTTCAGCCTTGGCCCCACAGGACACCAGCAGCTTCATGCAGGCAATGGCGGCTGAGCCGGCTCCCAGACACACGACCCGCGCCTCGGCAATCTTCTTACCGGCGATATCCAGCGCATTGAGCATCCCCGCGGCAGTGACGATGGCGGTGCCGTGCTGATCGTCGTGGAAGACCGGGATGTTGCAACGCTCGATGAGGGTGCGTTCGATCTCGAAGCACTCCGGCGCTTTGATGTCCTCGAGATTGATGCCTCCCCAGGTGTCGGCAATGCGGGCCACGGTGTCGATGAATGCCTGAGGGCTTTCCGCGTTGATTTCGATATCAACCGAGTTGATTCCGGCAAATCGCTTGAACAGTACCCCTTTCCCTTCCATGACCGGCTTACTGGCAAGCGCCCCAAGATTTCCTAACCCAAGGATCGCGGTACCATCGGAAATGACCGCGACCAGATTGCCTTTACCCGTATAGAGATAGGCATTTTCCGGATCTTTTGCGATTTCCCGGACCGGCTCGGCTACGCCTGGGCTGTAAGCCATCGACAGATGCTTGGCAGAAGAGGTCGGCTTGGTGATTTCGACCGACAGTTTTCCAGGGATCGGTTGGGAATGATAATCCAGTGCCGCTTGCTTCTTCGCGTCCGTCATGGGGTTTGTCCAGTTTTTTCGGGGGTTTACTCAGAATATAGAAAAAATAGCTACTTCACAATTGACCACAACCTCATGTTTGTATTGTTTTTTATCTCAATACAGGAAAATATTTCCACAAAGAAAAACAACAGGATCAATATCTGATGTTACTTACTCAAGAATAGTTTATTAGGCGCAACGTACAAAAAAACCCGCCATATCAGACGGGTTTTTCGATTTAGGCAAATGTCTTGCTCAGCTGCGCTTGACGGCGGCACCGAAACGCTTGTTGAAACGCTCGACGCGACCACCGGTAGTCGCCTGCTTTTGCTTACCGGTATAGAACGGATGGCAGTTGGAGCAGACATCGACGAAAAAGTCCTCGCCAGCGGTGGTGCCTATGGAATGGGTGGCGCCACAGGAACAGGTCGCGGTGACTTTCTTGTAATCCGGGTGAATACCTTGTTTCATCTTGAAGCCTCATTTGTCTGTGTACCGCCACTCGATCCTGGTCGAGCACCGTACACGGGTGCGAGATAACCGGTTTCCCCTTCAAGCTGCACTATCGCACAATGCACAACTTGCCAAGGGGCGCATATTATAGCAGGGCTATCACCGGAGACCAATTGTCAGCCTCATCATTTACGGCATTTTCACCCAAGGTGCTCGGCGTCGCCGTCCCTACACCGCTGCGTAAACTGTTCGATTATCGCCCCTGTCAGGTCACTCCCAATGAGGGGTGGCAACCCGGCTTGCGGGTACGTGTACCCTTCGGGCGACGCGAAGTGATCGGTATCGTCGTCGAGTGCCGTGATACCAGCGATTTCGAACTTGGCGCCCTCAAATCGATCAGCGCCTGCCTGGACAGTGAACCGCTACCTGAGGACTGGCTGTGGCTGTGTCGCTTCACCGCGCGCTATTACCAGCATGGTCTGGGAGACACCCTGCACCAGGCCTTGCCAGTATTGCTGCGCCAAGGCCGTCCATTAGAAGCGCGGACCCGGGAACGATGGCGGTTGACAGAGGCCGGCCACCGCGCAAATGCCGCTCAGCTGGGACGGGCACGACGCCAAGCGGAACTGCTCGAGCTGCTGCGCCAGCATCCCCGTGGCGTAGTGGGATCGGTCATCGGTGTTCAAGGGTTCAGTCGCGCGCAGCTAAAAGGGCTCCTGGACAAGGGACTAGCGGCTTGTCAGGAAGAACCCCTGACCGGACCGCCGCCCTTGCCGGGGGGCAACCTGCTTGCGGAACCTGCCTTGATACTCAATCGCGAGCAGACCAGCGTTCTGGCGGAGCTGCATCAGCGGCTCGATCACTATCATGTGAGTCTGCTGCAGGGAGTTACCGGTAGTGGCAAGACCGAGGTCTATCTGCAGTTGATCGAATCGGTCATCGCCAAGGAACGCCAAGCGTTGGTACTGGTACCCGAAATTGGTCTAACACCCCAGACTCTGGCGCGTTTTCGCCAACGCTTTCGCGTGACGGTGGTGGCACTGCATTCCGGCCTGACGGATGCAGAACGCCTGGACGCCTGGGAAGCGGCTCGCTCCGGGCGGGCGCCCATCGTCATCGGCACCCGCTCCGCGGTGTTCACGCCCTTGGCGCGGCCTGGCGTCATCGTCGTCGATGAAGAGCACGACAACTCTTTCAAGCAGCAAGAAGGGCTACGCTACCATGCCCGGGATCTGGCCATTGCCCGCGCCCATCACCACGACATTCCTATCCTGCTGGGAAGCGCCACGCCATCCCTCGAGAGCCTGGTCAAGGCACGTAGCGGCCACTATAGCCACCTGCACTTGACCCGACGTGCCAGCCATCATGCTCCTGCCAGACTCGAGCTCGTCGATTTGCGCGGCCGATCGTCTCAAGGCGGGTTGATTGCGCCCTGTACCGACGCCATCAGCGCGGCCCTCGCTGGAGGTGGTCAGGTGCTGGTATTCATCAACCGACGCGGATTCGCGCCAACCCTTGCCTGTCACGGCTGCGGCTGGCTGGCCCAGTGCCCTCACTGCGATGCGCGCATGACCCTGCATCGCCAGCCATCTTGCTTGATTTGCCATCACTGCGAGCGTCAGGAACGGTTACCGGACGTCTGCCCTGACTGCGGCAGCGCCGATCTGCGTCCTTTGGGTACCGGCACCGAACGTAGCGAAGAAGCGCTATCTGCCCTTTTTCCCAAGATTCCGGTATATCGCATCGACCGGGACAGCACCCGGCGCAAGGATGCCTTGGAGCACGTCCTTACCAAGGTGCGGCGCGGCGACCCCTGCCTGCTGATCGGCACCCAGATGCTGGCGAAAGGCCATCATTTGCCCCATGTCACTCTGGTCGTGGTAGTCAATGCGGACGCAGGGCTTTATGCCAGCGATTTTCGTGCCCTTGAACACAGTGCCCAATTGCTGGTCCAGGTAGCCGGCCGGGCCGGCCGGGCCGACGCCCGGGTCGCGTCCTGGTGCAGACTCTGCATCCGGATGATCCGCATCTACGCCTGCTGGCGGACAGCGGCTACGACACCTTGGCCAACACGCTTCTCGAAGAGCGCCGTCTCGCATCCCTGCCGCCCTATCGCCATATGGCGCTACTGCGCTTTGAGAGCCCGAAAGAAGCCGACGCGACAACGCTTGCAGGCGCAGCAGCAATCTCCTTGCGCAGCTGGCTTGACCAGGGCGGCCTGGACGTGCATTGCCTGGGCCCGGCCCCGGCCCCCATGGAGCGGCGCCAGAATCGCTATCATGTGCACTTGATGCTGTCCGCGGCCAAACGCAGCGCGCTGCACGACGCCAGCGCCTTTCTCGTCGACTGGCTGGAACGCTCGCCACAGGCGCGGCGGGTGCGCTGGTCAATTGACATTGATCCGCAAACCTTGAGCTGAGAAATCACCAAAGGTTTAAAGCCAGGCCGCAATTGCCGATAATGCTCAATTACATTGACTCGTGGGCGACGCCTTCAAACGATATCTGCGTCGTGCCGATGAATACTCGCTAGCGCCACAGGACACCTCACGCATCCTCATGAAAGACACCATTGCTTCACTGCTCGACCAGGCCCTGGCCGCGCTCAAGACCCAGGGGCTAGTGCCCGACGATGCTCACCCCACGATCAAGATCGAGGCGACCCGAGACAAGGCTCACGGCGATTACGCCAGTAATCTGGCCATGCTGCTGGCCAAGCCAGCACGCCGTAACCCTCGGGAAGTCGCGACGGCACTGATCGAGGCGCTACCGGCCAATGACAGCGTGGAACGGGTCGAAATCGCAGGCCCCGGGTTCATCAATTTCTTTGCCGCCACGGATGCGATTGCCCGCATCGTGCCGGCAGTACTCGATGCCGGCGATACCTTCGGGCGCAGCCTGGAAGGCATGGGCCAGAAGGTGCAGGTGGAGTTCGTCTCCGCCAACCCGACCGGCCCCCTGCACGTTGGCCACGGTCGTGGCGCGGCGATAGGCGATTGCCTGTGCCGCCTGCTGGAAGCGACTGGCTACGATGTCACCCGGGAGTTCTACTACAACGATGCCGGTGCCCAGATCACCAACCTGGCGCTGTCGGTAAAGGCCCGCATCGACGGCCTGACGCCCGAAGACCCGGCCTGGCCCAAGGATGGCTATCGCGGTGATTACATAGGCGATATTGCCAAGAGCTATCTGGCCGGCGAGACCGTGGATGCGGACGATCAGCACGTCACCGCCGCAGCGAATCCGACGGATCTCGAGGCGATTCGCCGTTTTGCGGTGGCCTACCTGCGCCGGGAGCAGGATCTGGATCTCAAGGCCTTCGGCGTCGAGTTCGACGTTCATTTTCTTGAGTCCTCGCTGTACAGCGAGGGTAAGGTCGAAGAGACCGTGAAGCGACTCATCGACTGCGGCCATACCTTTGAAGAGGATGGCGCTCTGTGGCTTCGCACCACCAGCTTTGGTGACGACAAGGATCGCGTCATGCGGAAGCGCGACGGCGCCTACACCTACTTCGTCCCCGATGTGGCCTATCACCTCGACAAATGGCAGCGGGGCTTCACTCGGGTCATCGACGAGCAGGGTGCCGATCACCACTCCACGGTGACCCGGGTGCGAGCCGGGCTGCAGGCATTGGAGGTCGGCATTCCCAACGGCTGGCCGGACTATGTGCTACACCAGATGGTGCTGGTGACCCGCTCCGGAGTGGAGGTCAAGCTTTCCAAGCGAGCCGGCAGCTACGTCACCCTGCGGGATCTGATCGACGAGGTCGGCCGGGACGCCACGCGTTATTTCTTGGCCGCTCGTCGGGCCGACTCCCAGCTGACCTTCGACATTGACCTGGCCCGCTCCAAGTCAAACGACAATCCGGTCTACTACATTCAGTATGCCCATGCTCGGATCAGCAGCGTTCTGCGTCGTGCCGAGACGGATGCCCGCCCCTTCGACCTGACCCTTGCAAGCGATAATCTGGCCCTGCTGGTGGAAGATCAGGAAAAGGCCCTCATGAACCGTCTTGCTCGCTTCCCGGAAGTGGTTTCCCATGCCGCAGCCAGCCGCGAGCCTCAGCAAATCGCCCAGTATCTGCAGGATCTCGCCGCGGATTTTCATACCTGTTACAACGCGGTCAAGGTCATGGTGGATGACGCAGCGCTGCGCAACGCTCGCCTGGCGCTAGGGCTTGCAACTCGCCAGGTCATCCGTAACGGCTTGAATTTACTGGGTGTCGGCGCCCCGGAGGAGATGTAACCAATGGCCAGCCGCAGTACGAGTCAAAAATCGAGTCAATCCCCTCGCAGGAAAGGGGCCACCGCACGTCGTTCGTCGCGGCAGAAGCAGCGCAGTGGCATCAGCATACCCGGTTGGCTATGGGGCCTTGGCGGTCTCATTGCCGGCTTTGCCCTATCCCAGTACTTTCAGGAAACCGCGCCTCCCATGGCCACGGTGGTGCCCAAGCCTGCCAGCACCCAGAACGCGTCGCCCCAAGGCGCCTCGAACGCCGGCAAGACCGCCGAGAAAGAGGAGGCGCGCATGCCGACCTTCGAATTCTATACGCTACTGCCGGAATCCGAAGTCATCGCCCCCAAGGTCGATGATGCAGACACGACGCCGGAGACGGCGGCAGTCGCGGACGTGGTTGAAAATGATACGGCGGTCAAGAAGTCGACAGCGCCCAAGAACGATGGCAGCTACATGCTGCAGGCAGCCTCTTTCAAGAATATCGCCGATGCTCAGCGTCTGGCGGGTCGGCTCAAGGACTTTGGTCTGCTGGCCAAGATCACCGAGGTCAAGGCACAAGGCAATCAGACCTGGCACCGGGTACAGGTGGGCCCCTATCAGGATACGAGGGAGCTCAATCGCGCCCAGGATCTGATGGTGACCCAGGGCATTGAGCCGTTGATGATCAAACTTCAGAACTGACTCGAGATTCGATATAGCTCCTGTCCATCCTGGGCCGGTTGATTTCCGCACATCCCGCCCACACTGTCTAGGATGATTCCATATCGGTCGTTCCTTCTCCTCTTTTGAATGAAGCGGACGCCCAAAGTCACCGGGCAGGTCGATCACCTCCCAGAAGGCCTGCCTCCAGGGAGTTTCTATTCATGACGACGATCGTATCCGTGCGTCGCGGCGATCAGGTGGCCCTTGCCGGCGACGGCCAGGTGTCCCTTGGCGACACGGTAATGAAAGGAAATGCCAGCAAGGTTCGCCGCCTTTATCACAATCAGGTGTTGGCAGGCTTCGCTGGCGGCACCGCCGATGCCTTTACGCTGTTCGAGCGCTTCGAGGCCCAGCTGGAGAAATACCAGGGACATCTGGTCAAGGCCGCCGTGGAAATGTCCAAGGAGTGGCGTACCGACCGCGCCTTGCGCCGGCTCGAAGCGATGCTGGTCGTTGCGGACAAGAATGCCTCGCTGGTACTGACCGGCACCGGCGACGTGCTGGAGCCGGAGCACGGCGTCATCGCCATCGGTTCCGGCGGCAACTATGCCCTGGCCGCCGCTCGGGCGATGCTCGACAACACCGAGCTTGCCGCCCGGGAGATCACCGAGAAGTCGCTGAACATCGCCGCGGACATCTGTGTCTATACCAACCACCAGATCAAGCTCGAAGAGCTGTGAGCCTCATGAACCAATCCCAGATGACGCCTCGTGAAATCGTCCACGCCCTGGACCAGTACATCATCGGCCAACACGATGCCAAGCGCGCCGTGGCCATCGCCCTGCGCAATCGCTGGCGGCGTATGCAGCTCGACGACGAGCTGCGCCCGGAAGTCACTCCCAAGAACATCTTGATGATCGGCCCCACTGGCGTGGGCAAGACCGAAATCGCCCGCCGCCTGGCGAAGCTCGCGCGGGCACCCTTTATCAAGATCGAGGCGACCAAGTTCACCGAGGTCGGCTATGTGGGTCGCGATGTAGAATCCATCATTCGAGATCTGATCGAAATGGCGATCAAGATGGTGCGCGAGCAGGCAAAGGAAGAGGTGGGTCACCGAGCCGAAGACGCGGCGGAGGATCGCATCCTCGATGCCCTGCTGCCGCGCCCCCGGGGCAGCGAGTACGACAGTGCTCGCAACGACTCATCGACCCGCCAGACGTTTCGCAAGAAGCTGCGCGAAGGCCAGCTCGACGACAAGGAGATCGATATCCAGATCACTCCGCAAAGCGCGGGTTTCGATCTTGCCGGCCCTCCCGGCATGGAGGAGATGACCAGCCAGCTGCAGAGCATGTTCTCCAGCATGGGCAAGCAGAAATCCGAGACCAAGCGCGTCACGGTCAAGGAGGCCTGGCCCCTGCTGCGGGACGAGGAAGCTGCCAAGCTGGTCAATGACGAGGATATCAAGCGGCGTGCCATTGAAGCGGTGGAACAAAACGGCATCGTCTTTCTCGACGAGCTCGACAAGGTTGCCAAGCGCGGTGAATCCGGCGGCGCGGAGGTCTCTCGGGAGGGTGTACAGCGGGACCTGCTGCCCCTGATCGAAGGCTCAACGGTGTCCACCAAGCACGGCATGATCAAGACGGATCATATCTTGTTCATCGCTTCCGGTGCCTTCCATCTCTCCAAGCCCTCGGACCTGATCCCGGAGCTTCAGGGTCGTCTGCCGATTCGCGTCGAACTCAACGCCCTGACCCCGGAAGATTTCCGGCGCATACTGACCGAGCCCTCCGCGGCGCTGACCAAGCAGTACCAGGCGCTACTGGCCACGGAAGGTCTGACCATCGAATTCACTGAAGACGGCATCGCCCGCATTGCGGAAATCGCCTATCAGGTCAATGAAGGTACCGAAAATATCGGTGCCCGGCGTCTGCATACGGTGATGGAGCGCCTGCTCGAGGAGGCATCGTTCCAGAGCAGCGACATGCCGGACCCGCTGGTCATCGACGCGGACTACGTCAATTCCCAGCTTGGCGAACTGGCGATGGACGAGGATTTGTCGCGGTATATTCTTTGAGGCATCCTGAGGCGAGCATCGACTGCTCGCCTTTTTTCGGTTTCAGGAGGGCAAAACATGACAGCTCCGATTCCCACCCGCGTGCATTATCACAAGCAGGATCGTGAACTCGAACTTGGCTATGCTGAAGGTAAGGACGAATATGAGAACTACCGCCTGAGCGCCGAGTACCTGCGAGTCTTCTCTCCCTCCGCCGAGGTACGCGGCCATGGACCCGACACGGCAACCCTGCAGACAGGCATGAAATACGTGGGCCTGAAGAACATTACCCAGACCGGGCGCTATGCGCTCAAGCTGCATTTCGACGATGGCCACGATACGGGGCTTTACAGCTGGGATTATCTTTACGACCTGGCCATCAATCAGAAAGCCAACTGGGCCGACTATCTGCGCCGTCTTGAAGAAGTGGGTGCCTCCAGGGAGCCGTTGGGAATTCCCCTCAAGCAACTGTGACAAAAACGCATCCTGTGCTGACGCCTTGGCGCATTGAAAGACAAACGCCACCCTCCAAGTCTACAATGGCCTCATACCCATTTTGATTCGAGTCACAAGGATGGACATGGACAAGCGTACGACTCATTTTGGCTATCAAGAGGTGGCACTCGAGGAAAAGGCCTCTCGAGTGGCGGATGTCTTTCATTCGGTAGCCGCCCGCTATGACGTCATGAACGACCTCATGTCGCTGGGTATTCACCGCCTCTGGAAACGTGTGACCCTGGAACGCGCCGGGGTGCGTCGAGGCCATCAGGTGCTCGACATTGCCGGCGGCACCGGTGATCTGACCCTCAAGTTCTCGCGCATTGTCGGCCCCAGCGGCCGTGTCGTATTGGCGGACATCAATCAATCGATGCTCGAGGTAGGGCGCGACAAGCTCATCGACAACGGTGTAGGCGATAACGTTGAATACGTTCAGGCCAATGCGGAATGTCTGCCCTTCCCCGACAACAGCTTCGACTGCATCACCATTGCCTTCGGTCTACGCAACGTCACTGACAAAGACGCGGCCTTGCGCTCCATGACCCGGGTACTCAAGCCCGGCGGTCGCCTGTTGATACTGGAATTCTCAAAGCCCCCGAACGCCTTGCTGTCGAAGGTCTACGACAACTATTCCTTCAACGTACTGCCTCGAATGGGGGAATGGGTTGCCAATGATGCAGAAAGCTATCGTTATCTAGCGGAGTCCATTCGCATGCACCCGGACCAGGAAACACTCAAGACCATGATGGAGATTGCGGGTCTCGAACGAGTGGAATATACCAATATGACCGGGGGCATCGTTGCCCTGCATCGTGGCATCAAGCTATGAGGATTCTTTTTCGTTGATGTACACCCTACTGTTCGGTTGCGCCGAAAGAACGCTCAACGCAATGCTCAGCCGCGATCCGGCTGCCCCTTCGCGGTTAAGAAAGCTTGCCGGTAAGCGGCTGCTCTTGAGACTGGAAAGGCCTCATGTCGATCTGCTGATCGTCTTCGATGAACAGGGCCTCACGCTATTGCATCGGCCTCAGGCCGAGGAAGACGATGCCGATGCAGTGGTTGAAATAGACAGCGATGCACTCGGTGCCTTACTGGGTGGCGAGCCACTGGAGCGTCTAATGTTTTCCGGCCGCTTGGCCCTGCGTGGCCAGGTCGCCATTCTGGAAGGTGCCCGGGCCCTTTTGATGGATATCGATCTCGATTGGGAAGGCGCACTGGCCGAGTGGTTCGGGGATCGCCCCAGTCATAGCCTGGCAGAGGGCCTGCGCCGCTTCGGACGCTTTGGCCTGCGCAGTCAGCGGGAGTTTCGCGCTGACCTCGCCGATTTTGTATTCGAGGAGTCCCGTCTGCTGCCCGGCCATCCTCAACGTGAGGCATTACGAGACTGTTTGACCGAGCTCGAAATTGCCACCGATCGTCTCGAAGCTCGCGTTGCCCGATTACACAACAAGCTTGCTTCTCATCAAAAGGATATTGCGTGAACCTGCGATTGCTGCGCATCCTTTGGGTAGTATCCCGTTTTCGCCTAGATACATTGATTCCTCTGGAGCGTCTTCCTGGCGTGCTGCGCCTGCTGCTTCGTCTCTCTCCACTACAACTCATTCCGACCGGCCCACATTCTCAGGGCAAGCGTTTACGCCTGGCGCTGGAAGCTCTGGGGCCGGTGTTCATAAAGTTCGGTCAGATGCTGTCCACCCGCCGCGATCTATTGCCACCGGATATCGCTGATGAGCTAAGACGCTTGCAGGACCAGGTGCCCCCTTTTCCAGGGGAGCAGGCTCGCGCACTTATTGAAGCCGAACTTGAATGCTCCATCGAGACGAGCTTTGCGGAATTTGATGCTGTCCCCATGGCATCCGCGTCCATCGCCCAGGTACACGCGGCTCGTCTGCATAGTGGCGAAGAGGTCGTGATAAAGGTGATTCGCCCGCGCATCGATGAAACCATGCGCAAGGACATTGGCCTGCTGTATACCTTTGCCCGCTTGATTCGCCGCGTTCCCGAGGCGCGCAGGCTACGTCCCGTCGAAGTGGTCGAGGATTATGAATCGACGCTTCTGGATGAGCTCGATCTGCGTAAGGAAGCCGCCAATACATCCCAGCTCAAGCGCAATTTCAAATACTCTCCCTTGCTTTATGTGCCCACCATCTATTGGTCACTCACACGTCAGCGCATCATGGTGATGGAGCGTATCTATGGCATACCCGTGGCGGACATGCAGGCACTGGAAGAGCAGAATTTCGATTTGCGTAAGCTTGCCGAGCGCGGGGTGGAAATCTTCTTCACCCAGGTGTTCCGTGACAATTTCTTCCATGCGGACATGCACCCGGGCAATATTTTCATCAATTGCGAACATCCCGAAGATCCCCAGTACATCGCCATCGACTGCGGTATCGTCGGCAGCTTGACCCGGGAAGACCAGGATTATCTGGCACGCAATCTGCTCGCTTTTTTCAATCAGGACTACTACGAAGTTGCCGCCCTGCACATCGAGTCCGGCTGGGTGGGGGAAGGCACCCGGGCCAACGAGTTTGCCGCGGCGATTCGTACGGTCTGCGAACCCATTCTCGAGCGTCCACTGAAAGAAATTTCCTTTGGCCAAGTGCTGCTCGGACTGTTCCAGACGGCGCGCCGTTTCAACATGGAAGTGCAGCCACAGCTGGTGTTGCTGCAGAAGACCCTGCTCAATATCGAGGGTCTGGGGCGTCAGCTTTATCCGGATCTTGATTTGTGGTCGACTGCTCGCCCCTATCTTGAGCGCTGGATGAAGGAACGTGTCGGACCCCACGGGTTATGGGAATCTTTCAAGAAGCAGGCGCCGGAACTTAGCCGTCAGCTCCCGGAATTACCGGGGCTGGCCCACGATGCCTTTAGCCGGGTAAGTCACGTCCAGAAAGAGCAGTCGCGTCTGGCTCAAGGCGTGACCGACATCCGTCAGCAGTTGACCCAGACTTCCCGCCAGACCTGGCGGCTGCGCTTCGGGCTTCTGCTGATTGCCGCGGCACTTGCCTGGCGACCGTTGACCGAGTGGGCAGACCAGCAACCCTGGCCGGTGCTGACTGCGGCAGCCATTGGTATTTTAATGCTTCTGTGGCGCTAACCTTACATTCATTTCGAGAAAGAGCTTGCGATGAGCGATATACTTGAGCGCTTGAGCGACATGCTTAATGAGCGTCGTCATGGCGATCCGGATTCTTCCTATGTGGCATCGCTGCACGCCAAAGGACTCAACAAGATTCTCGAAAAGATCGGCGAAGAGGCGACCGAGACCATCCTTGCCGCCAAGGATAGTGAACAGAATCTTGACCGGGATCATCAGGCAGTGGTCGCCGAAACCGCTGACCTGTGGTTTCATAGCCTGGTGATGCTGTCGCATCTGGATATCGATCATCGAGCGGTACTCGACGAGCTCGCACGTCGTTTCGGTATTTCGGGACTGGACGAAAAAGCCGCTCGCAAATCTGAATGAACGGGCTCATTGCCCCTTAGAGGAGAACCTCAATGTTAGGTGGTATCAGTATTTGGCAGTTGCTGATCGTGCTCGGCATCATCATCCTGATCTTTGGCACCAAGAAACTGCGCAACGTTGGCGGGGATCTTGGTGGCGCGGTCAAGGGCTTCAAGAAAGCCATGGGCGAAGACGACAAGGATGGTAAGGAAAAGGACGACAGCGTTCAGCGACAGGTTCGTCATGACGAAGAAGGGGAAACCTACGAGGTCAAGCCCGAACAGCGCAACAGCGACCATGTCGAAGACAAGCATGAGCGGAAATAATCCTGCATGTTCGATATTGGCTTTCTCGAACTACTGATCATCGGCGTGGTCGGCCTGTTGGTGCTGGGCCCTGAGCGGCTTCCCAAAGCTGCCCGTACGGCGGGGCTGTGGGTTGGCAAGATCAAGCGCACCGTTTCGAACATGCAGCGCGAGATCAATTCTCAGCTGGAAGCGGAAGAACTGCGTCAAAAACTCGAGGAGCATCAGAAAAAACTCGATAGCAGTTTCGACAAGACGCGTAAGGACGTCGAGAGTTTTATCGAGGGTTCTGAATCAAGCGATGCCAATAAGACGTCGGCTCGATCTGCTTCCGATACACGTGCGCCCAAAAATATCGACGCTCCTCTTGATCGGAGCATTGATAAGGAAGAGCCCGAGCAGATAACGAGTGGGCCTACCGTCTCCTCGCCTCAAGATACTGCCAACGCCAATGACAAGGATGCCAAGTCGCGATGAGTGACGCCCCCTCTCCGCGCAACGATACCCCGGAAGAACCGCCTCAGGCACCGCTGATCGAACATCTTATCGAGCTGCGTTCGCGTCTGATGCGGGCGGTAGTTGCGATTCTGCTGATTTTCCTGGCGCTTTACGCGTTCTCCAACAACATCTATACCTTCGTCGCGGATCCCCTGATGGCGCTGCTACCGCCAGGCTCGCAGATGATCGCCACCGAAGTCGCCTCGCCCTTTCTCGCCCCGTTCAAATTGACTCTGGTGGTGGCGGTATTCATTGCCATTCCTTTCGTACTGCACCAACTCTGGGCCTTCATCGCGCCTGGGCTCTACGAAAACGAGAAGGTACTCGCGGTTCCGTTGCTGGCGTCAAGCGTTCTGCTATTTTATGGCGGCGCTGCTTTCGCCTACTACGTGGTCTTTCCGCTACTGTTCGACTTCTTCGTGCATACCGGTCCCGAGAACGTCGCGGTGATGACGGATATCAACCAGTATCTCAATTTCGTTCTCAAACTGTTCTTTGCCTTTGGCGTCGCCTTCGAGATCCCTATTGCCACTTTTCTTCTGATCTGGACTGGGGCGACCACCGTCGAGAGCCTGTCAAAAAAACGTCCCTACATCGTACTTGGTTGTTTCGTGGTGGGGATGTTGATGACCCCGCCGGATATTATCTCGCAAAGCCTGTTGGCCGTGCCCATGTGGCTGCTTTATGAGATTGGGATTCTAGCCGGACGAGTCCTTCGTGGACGCCGGCGCAAGCAAGAAGAAGCGGACGACGTCGAATAGATCGAACTTTCAAATAGCATGTTGCCCTGGATAGCATGCAAAGGGGCCGCCTATTGGCGGCCCTTTTCATACATGCATCATAGTCATACGACATGCCGTCAACATATCTGGCTTCTGCAGTACACACGTTCAGCGCATCATTTCATCGATCTTGTCAACCAGCTTGGAGATGCCCAGAGCTGCTTCGGCAATTCCCTTGGCCGTCATGAAAGCCGGGGTCGTCACGATACGATGCTCACGGTCCAGGACGACATCATCGGCGTTACAGGTCTTGTGCAGCCCTCCCATGCTGCTGATGGCGCCAGCAATCTTGGCATTGTGGCCCACAGTCACCGGAATGGTCACGTCCAGTAATCGCGGCGCCAGCAAGGATGAGTAGCACATCAGGCCAATCGGTTTTTCTGCCTCATAAAACTCGACGATCTTGTCGCGCAGCAATGGCAGTACCGTCATGTCGGCCCCGGCCTCGACAAAGTTCGAAAGATTTTTCGCCACCCCTTGGCCACCAGGCAGAATGACCGCATCGAACTCCTCAGGGTTCAGCGCCTCGAGGGAGTCGATCTTGCCGCGAGCCAAGCGTGCAGATTCGACCAGCATGTTGCGGACATCCTCTTCACACTGTTCGCCACTGGCATGATCGATCACTTGGGGTTGATCCTGATCCGGGGCGAAACAGTGATATTCGATGCCCAACTGATCAAGACGCAATAACGTAAGCGTCGTTTCATAGATTTCCGAACCGTCACGAAAACCACAGCCCGACAGGATGATCGCCACCTGTTTGCTCATGCCTTACTCCTTGAGTTCGGTGCTGAGATTCGCACCTTCACAAGTATTTTACTTTAAAAGGTCTTGCATGGTGCGACAAGGCGCCGGCATTCCCGTGTTGCCCATGATTGATATAATGGGCGGCACTACTTCATCGCCGTCGCGCTACTGTCACATCATTCGAGCAGACTGATCTAGTATGCGTTCGCGATTCTTTGACTGGAGAAATAATTTTGAGTTTTTCGATCTCACGCCAGTATCCCGCCACCCGTCTGCGCCGCATGCGTAAAGACGATTTTTCCCGCCGCATGATGCGTGAGTCTTCATTAACCCCTTCGGACTTGATTCTGCCGGTCTTTGTTCTTGAAGGCGAGCAGCGTCGCGAACCGGTCGCGTCGATGCCCGGCGTCGATCGCATGTCTCTGGATCTACTTCTTGAAGAAGCCGGCGACGTATTTGCGCTCGGCATTCCTGCCCTGGCACTTTTCCCGGTCATCGATGCTCAACACAAGAGCGAGCATGCCGAAGAGGCATTCAACTCGGGCGGTCTCGTACAGCGCACCGTGCGGGCACTCAAGCAAGCCTACCCTGAGCTTGGGGTGATCACCGACGTGGCGCTGGACCCCTATACCGTGCACGGCCAGGACGGTATCCTCGACGAGCAAGGCTACGTGCAAAACGATCGCACCGTGGAGACTCTGCTCAAGCAAGCGCTTTCCCATGCCGAAGCCGGGGCCGACATCGTGGCACCCTCGGACATGATGGATGGTCGTATCGGCGCCATCCGCAGTGTACTCGAGCAGGAACAGCTGCATAACACCCGCATCATGTCCTACTCCGCCAAGTATGCTTCGCGCTACTACGGTCCTTTCCGGGATGCCCTGGGCTCCGCCAGCAACCTGGGCAAGGCGGACAAGAGCACCTACCAGATGGATCCGGCCAATAGCGATGAGGCCGTGCATGAAGTCGCCCTGGATCTGGCCGAGGGTGCCGACATGGTGATGATCAAACCAGGGATGCCCTATTTGGATGTGGTGCGGCGCATCAAGCAGGAGCTGGCGGTCCCGACCTTTGCCTATCAGGTCAGCGGCGAATACGCTATGCACATGGCCGCCTTCGAAAATGGTTGGCTCGACGCGGACAGCGTGATCCTCGAATCGCTGATGTGTTTCAAGCGCGCCGGGGCGGACGGCATCTTGACCTATTTCGCCAAGCGGGCGGCCGAGCTGATCAAACAATAGACGAGGTTGCGACGCGCCTCGCCGTAACAGGGCCTCATGCAATGGACAAGCCGCGCGATCGCAAGAAAACAGCCGCCGCGAACAAGGAAAGGAAAGCATCGCCGGCACAGGCGACGACTAGCACTCCAGCACTAAGGGTCAACCGTACACGCACGGGCATTCATGCCAAGCCGACGCCCTCACCAGAAGCGGAACTGGACGACACGGTTCTCTACTTCAACCGTGAGCTGTCCCATCTGCAGTTCAACATACGGGTGCTCGAACAGGCACTGGACGCCTCTCATCCGTTGCTCAATCGCCTGATGTTCCTGTTGATCTTCTCTTCGAATCTCGATGAGTTCTTCGAGATTCGAGTCTCGGGACTCAAGCATCGTCAAGCGCTGGGGCGTGATGACATCGGTATCGATGGTCTGACACCGGAACAGGTGCTCGATGAGATCGCCCGCATCACCCACGAGCAGATCGAGCGTCAGTATCAGATACTCAACGATGTGCTGATACCGGCGCTGGAAGAACACCACATTCGCTTCCGACGCCGCGGACAGTGGACGGATGCCCAGCGCAAATGGATCAGCGACTACTTCGAGGAAGAGGTCATGCCGGTGATCAGCCCCATCGGTCTCGATCCGTCCCATCCCTTTCCTCGCCTGGTCAACAAGAGTCTCAATTTCATCGTCGAGCTTGAAGGCAAGGATGCCTTTGGCCGCGAGGGAGGATTGGCGATCCTACCGGCGCCGCGCTCACTCCCCCGTTTGATACGTTTGCCTGATACGCTGGCTGAGAAAGGCTATGCGGATCATGTCTTTCTGTCGTCGATGATCCACGCCCATGCTCAGGCGGTTTTCCCGGGCATGAAAGTACATGGCTGTTATCAGTTTCGTTTGACCCGTAATGCGGATCTCAGCGTGGACCCGGAAGAGGTCTCCGATCTGGCCTCGGCGCTGCGAGGCGAATTGCTGGCACGTCGCTATGGCGATGGGGTGCGTCTGGAAGTGGCAGACAACTGCCCTGACGAGCTGGTGACCTTTCTGCTCGAGCAGTTCGAGTTAAGTCAACAGGATCTTTACCGCGTCCATGGCCCGGTCAATCTGACCCGCATGATGGCCTTGATCGGCGACATGGATCGGCCGGATCTGCTTTACCGGCCATTCACCGCAGGAATACCCAAGGGACTCAAGCCCGAAAGCAGTCTGTTCGATACCATTCGCCAGGGCGACATTCTACTGCATCACCCTTTCCAGTCCTTTTCTCCCATCGAGGATTTGTTGCGCGAAGCCGCCCGGGACAGCGATGTACTGGCCATCAAACAGACTCTCTATCGTACCGGCGCCGACTCACCGATCGTCAGCGCCCTGATGGAGGCGGCACGAGGCGGCAAGGAGGTGACCGTGGTCATCGAACTGCGGGCGCGTTTCGATGAGGCGGACAACCTTTCCTTGGCCTCACGGCTACAGGAAGCCGGCGCTATCGTCATCTATGGCGTCATGGCTTACAAAACCCATGCCAAGATGCTGCACATCGTGCGCAGGGAAGGAGGTGAACTGCGCTACTACGCGCATCTGGGCACGGGCAATTATCATTCCAAGACGGCCAAGCTGTACACCGACTATAGCCTGCTCACGGCTCATGAAACCCTCTGCGAGGACGTACACAAGGTCTTTCAGCAGCTTTCCGGCATGGGCAAGCAGCGCAATATCGACTTGCTGCTGCACGCGCCGTTCGTGCTGCATGAGCGCCTGGTGGAGATGATCAATCGTGAAGCCAAGCTGGCTGAGAAAGGCAAGAAGACTCACCTCATCATCAAGTGCAACTCTCTCACCGAGCCCAGGCTGATTCGCGCCCTTTACCGTGCTTCTCGGGCAGGAGTGAAATGCGATCTGATCATTCGCGGCACCTGCTGCCTACGCCCGGGCGTGCCGGGTATTTCCGAGAACATCCTGGTGCGCTCGATCATCGGTCGCTTTCTCGAACATACTCGAGTGTTTTACTTTCACAACGACGGTAAACCCGAAATGTGGGCGTCCAGCGCGGACTTCATGGAGCGCAACATGTTTCATCGAGTGGAAACCTGCTTTCCACTCCTCGACAAGAAACTCGCCCAGCGTATGCGCAAGGACCTGGAGACCTATCTGGTGGATAACTGCCAGAGCTGGCTACTGCGCGAAGATGGTAGCTATCAGCAACAGAAAGCCGGCGACGCTGCCCCCATTAGCGCTCAAGAGACGTTGCTGTATGCCTATGCCGCCAAATACTGAATTGATCCAATAGGCTGACTCAGTAAAAAGCTCTGATGTGAAAACAGTTAATGATCTGCGCGAAACGCCTTCAATGCCTGTGGATCAAGGCCGGTGACCTTGTCTGGCATGCTCAATGATTCCCGAATCTGTCGTAGCTTCAGTCGTTCGGCAAGGCGCTCGCCGTCGTCATCCGTGGTGCGCCCATTGAGTTCTGCCAGCTGCTCCATTCCCTGATGGTAGAAGGCCAGCATATCCAGCGCGGCAGGATCATGGTTCTCCAGGCCCGCCTTTCGCAGCGTCGACAAGTGCGCGCTTACTCGCGTTAAATGCCGCTTGAGTTCCCAGGCATAGCACTGGTCCTGTAACCAGGGTTTTCGACGCAGTATCGCCACTACGACACTGGTCGCCATTAGCCCCAGCAGCACCCCTGCTGCATTCATGGCCAGGCTGGAACCAAAACGAGTGGTCAACAGGTGTGAGAACAATAGTCCAAAAACGACGAATTGGACCGTCACGATGATCGCCATGAAACGCGATTTACGACGAAACTGCTCGGGATCATGATGTTCGAAGCGAAAACTCATGGGCCAGCGTCGCCCTTTGAACCATTGCGCAGCCGCTCGGCGGCCCGTAACAGCAGATCGGCAGTAGTATCCCATCCAAGACACGCATCGGTGATCGACACGCCATAGCGCAGGGCATCCGGGTTGAGTGGCTGCTTGCCTTCATGCAGATGACCTTCCAGCATGACGCCTACCAGGCTGGTATTGCCGGCCAGGCGCTGCGCCAGCACATCGAGCAATACCTCGCTCTGGCGTCGATGATCCTTGCGGGAATTGGCGTGACTACAATCCACCATGATGCGCGGCACAAGACCGGCTTCCAACATTGCGCGTCCACATGCAGCAACGCTGGCGCTCTCGTAATTGGGTTGGCCATGACCACCTCGCAATACTAGATGAGTATGCGGATTGCCTTGGGTTTCGCGCATGACCGGTCTCCCTTGAACGTCCATTGCGAAATGGCATTGAGGATGGGCCGCGGCACGAATGGCGTCAATGGCAACATCTATTCCACCATCGGTGGCATTCTTGAACCCTACCGCCGCCTCCAGGCCACTGGTCAGTTCACGATGCACTTGAGACTCGGTGGTGCGTGCCCCGATGGCTGCCCAGCTCAGTAAATCCGTGAAATAGGGCGCCACCATGGGTTGCAGGAGCTCGGTGGCAACCGGCAATCCCAAGGCAGCGATATCGCGCATCAGCCGTCGTGAAAGCAAAAGCCCATGGGCCATATCATCGCTGCCATCCAAATGCGGATCGTAGGCGAGTCCTTTCCAGCCCACCGTAGTGCGGGGCTTCTCGATATAAACCCGCATGACAAGCTGCACTCGATCAGCGATCAGCTCGCTCAGTCCGGCAAGCCGATAGGCATACTCCATTGCCGCTTTAGGATCGTGAATCGAGCAGGGACCAACCACCATCAGCAAGCGATCGTCGCGGCCATCGAGAATCGCGCGGACCGTCCGGCGTTGAGCGGTGATCCGGGCGCGTAGCTCGATATCGACCGGCAGCTCGCGGCGCAGCTCGGCTGGGGTTGGCATTATGCGTTCATTACTCAACGCCTGATGTGGCTTGATAACGGTCTCGATATTAGGTATTTGTGCGTTCATCGTCATGTTTCCTGGCCGGCTTGCTGCCAACAAAAACCCCCCGGTGGAGTTGCCACCGGGGGGTTATTGCGTTGATGGAGGCAACCCTGCTGATTCAGGATGCGCCTCTTGGTTCAGGTCATCTGACGTAATTCATCGAGATCTGACCACTGAGCGCATCATGACTAAACCAGCGCCAATAGCCTACCCGGTAACATGCACACGCAAACGCCAGCTGAAGCTGGGCAGAAATGTCGGTGTAGCTACGTATTGGGGCGGGCAACATGGTCAGCTCCTGAATTTCTTTTCTATCCTACACGGCTTATCCGGGTTGGCAACCGTCATTCGAAATACTGGACCCAAACAATTGTCGCAGGCAAGGCACTCATACCGACCAGCACCACCAGACCCAGAAAGAGGGACAAGAATCCGCTCTTATCCTTGAAGTTGGGATCGTACTCAGCCACGGGCATATCTCCGTTCATTGAATAATATCAGGGGAAAGATATTTTAGCGCATCAACGAGGGTTCGACGACTCGCGGGGCGCGTAGGAAAAAACATCCGAAAACACGCGTTCAAGATCCAAGCCCAAAGGCTTCAAAATATCGATGCAGGCGTAAACCATGCCAGGAGATCCGGATAGATAGACATCGTAACCCGAGATGTCTTGCAAGTTCTCCACCAGAACCTGATCGATACGCCCTTGATGGCCAAATACGCGCTCCTCATCGAAGCCTGCTTCAATGGGTGCTTCCGATACCGCATGAAAATAGAAGTTGGCGTGGGTCTCGGCCCACTCTCGGGCCAAGCTCTCGAGATAAAAATCTCGACGCTCCCGCACGGCCCACCAGAATGAAACAGGTAATGCATTGTCCGCAGCCAAGGCGGCTTCCAGTAGCGCCTTCATCTGAGCAAAGCCAGTGCCTGCAGCAATAAGTAGCAGTGGGCGCGTACTATCCGGGTCCAGACGGCACTCGCCGCCGGGCATGCGCACCCTTAGCTTACCTGCTTTCAACACCAGCTCCCGCAGTCGCTGAGAGTTGTCGTGTTCCGGCCAGTGCTGGATATGCAATTCGACGGTGCCATCGCCACGATGAGCGTTGGCAATGGAGAACGGCACCCAGACATCGTCCTCCAGATTGAGCTCGAGATACTGGCCTGGCGCATGAGCCATCGCTTCGGCGCGGCCCTCCAGATGTACGCGAAAGACATCGGATGTCAGATCTTCTACCGCGCTCACGTAACAGATCAGAGTCCTTGCCGTCATGCTGTCCTCATATGATTATCGAAGCGATTCATTGATCCGCTACTCGGGGCAGGATTATGCCCAGCTCATCCCAGCGGGCGTCCACCTGCGCCTTGACCGCCTCATCCATGGCAATGGGCTCACCCCACTCGCGATCGGTCTCGCCAGGCCATTTGGCGGTCGCATCCAGCCCCATTTTCGATCCTAGCCCCGCTACCGGGGAGGCAAAATCAAGATAATCGATCGGTGTGTTTTCCACCATTACCGTGTCCCGTGCCGGGTCCATGCGGGTGGTGATCGCCCAGATCACATCTTCCCAGCGCCGCGCATCTACATCGTCGTCCAGCACGATAACGAACTTGGTGTACATGAACTGGCGCAGAAAGCTCCATACCCCCATCATCACCCGTTTGGCATGGCCCGGATACTGCTTCTTCATGGTTACCACGGCCATGCGATAAGAGCAGCCCTCCGGAGGCAGGTAGAAATCGACGATCTCTGGGAACTGCTTGCTCAGGATCGGCACGAAGACCTCGTTTAGCGCCAACCCGAGAATTGCCGGCTCGTCCGGCGGACGCCCGGTATAGGTGGAATGATAGATCGGATCCCGGC
This sequence comes from Halomonas sp. PR-M31, assembly GCF_001039575.1. GTDB lineage: Bacteria > Pseudomonadota > Gammaproteobacteria > Pseudomonadales > Halomonadaceae > Modicisalibacter. The sequence continues at coordinate 76,404 of NZ_JIBT01000014.1, read as the reverse complement.
GATGGGTTATGCGCTCGATGGTGAATACCGGAAACGTCTCGACTTCGTTGTAATAGCCGGTGTGATCGCCATAAGGGCCTTCCGGCGCGGTATCGTCAGGGTAAATGAAGCCCTCCAGCACGATCTCGCTGGATGCCGGCACCTGAAGATCCGCATGCCCGCATTTGACCAGCTCCGTGCGTGAGCCGCGCAGTAGTCCGGCAAACGCATACTCCGAAAGCGTATCCGGCACCGGGGTGACCGCGCCGAGAATGGTCGCCGGATCCGCGCCCAAGGCGACGGCTACGGGAAAAGGCTCGCCGGGGTGCGCCGCGCACCACTCCTTGAAATCAAGCGCGCCGCCACGATGGGATAGCCAGCGCATGATCAAACGGTTTCGGGAGAGCTTCTGCTGACGGTAGATCCCTAGATTTTGTCGCTCCTTGTGTGGCCCCTTGGTCACCACCAGTGCCCAGGTCACCAGCGGGGCCACGTCGCCGGGCCAACAGTGCTGAATGGGAATACGATCGAGATCGACATCGTCGCCTTCGAGCACCACCTCTTGCACCGGCGCGCGCCTGACTGTCTTGGGCCCCATGCTCATGACCTGACGAAAGACCGGCAGCTTGTCCAGCGCATCGCGAAAGCCCTTGGGTGGCTCCGGCTCCTTGAGAAAGGCCAGCAGCTTGCCCACTTCCCTCAACGCCTCCACCGATTCCTGTCCCATGCCCAGGGCTACTCGCTTCGGCGTACCGAACAGATTGCCCAGCACCGGCATGGTGTGCCCCTTGACGTTCTCGAACAGCAATGCCGGCCCACCGGCACGTAGAGTACGATCGCAGATCTCGGTGATTTCCAAGTAGGGGTCCACCTCAGCAGTCACACGCATGAGCTCGCCGCTCTTTTCCAGCGCCGCGACGAACTCACGCAGATCCTTGTATTTCATGCGATTACCATCTCCCGAACGACAGAAGGGGCAGCATAGCATGCCGCCCCTTCTTTCACTGCCTGGCCTGGTGGCTATATGCATCGCGGCTTTCCCGAGGCCAGGCGGAAAACGGCCACAAATCGTTAGGATCGACGATTTGGGCAGCTCCGCTGCTCGCAGAGCGAGTGACATGGACGTCGCGAGTCCAAAACGGAGTTTACTTTAGTAAATGAGTAGCTTGAGCCGTTTTCCAACGCCGTATCGTCAAGCGCAGCAGGTCAGAATCAACGTCTCTTCATGGCCTCGAAGAACTCCAGATTAGTCTTGGTATCCTTGAGACGATCGATCAAGAATTCCGTGGCCGCGGTGTCGTCCATGGGATGCAACAGCTTGCGCAGGATCCACATGCGCTGCATCTCGTCTTCCGAAGCGATCAGATCTTCGCGGCGGGTGCCGGAGCGACGAATGTTGAGTGCTGGATAGACGCGCTTTTCGGCCAGTTTGCGATCAAGGTGGGCTTCCATGTTGCCGGTACCCTTGAACTCCTCGAAGATTACTTCATCCATCTTCGAACCAGTATCGACCAGGGCGGTAGCAAGAATGGTGAGACTGCCTCCCTCCTCGATATTACGCGCGGCACCGAAGAAACGCTTGGGCTTTTCCAGGGCGTGGGCATCGACGCCACCGGTGAGCACCTTGCCGGAAGACGGCACTACGGTGTTATAGGCTCGAGCCAGACGGGTAATGGAATCGAGCAGGATGACCACGTCTTTCTTGTGCTCCACCAGACGCTTCGCCTTCTCGATGACCATCTCGGCTACCTGTACGTGACGCGCGGGGGGTTCATCGAAGGTCGAAGCCACCACTTCACCGCGCACGGTGCGGGACATCTCCGTCACTTCTTCCGGGCGCTCGTCGATCAACAGCACGATCAGATGGCACTCGGGGTTATTACGGGTGATAGAGGTGGCGATGTTCTGCAACATCAGCGTCTTGCCCGCCTTGGGCGGTGATACGATCAGACCACGCTGGCCTTTGCCGATGGGGGCGGTAAGATCGATGATACGAGACGTGAGATCCTCCGTGGAACCGTTGCCGATCTCCATGAACATGCGTTCCTGGGGAAACAGCGGCGTAAGGTTCTCGAAAAGTATCTTGTGCTTGGCGTTCTCCGGCTTATCGAAGTTGATCTGATTGACCTTCAACAGCGCGAAATAACGCTCGCCCTCCTTGGGCGGACGGATCTTGCCGGCGATGGAGTCGCCCTTGCGCAGATTGAAGCGACGTATCTGGGAGGGCGACACATAGATGTCGTCTGGTCCAGCCAGATAGGAGCTATCAGCGCTGCGCAAAAAGCCGAAACCATCCTGGAGAATTTCCAGCACGCCATCGCCGTAAATGTCTTCACCGCTCTTGGCATGCTTCTTCAAGATGGCAAAAATGATATCTTGCTTGCGGGAGCGGGCCAGATTGTCGATACCCATTTGCTGAGTAATTTCCAGCAGTTCCGGCACGGTCTTTTGCTTGAGTTCGGTAAGATTCATCGGTTTGTTCAGAAGTTGCTCTTGTCAGCGTGGCGGCGTGCGCCGGAATAGGACAGGAGGCGGTGTTATACGCCGCACAATGCGTTCAGAGCCCTGAGGGTTTTCGCTCGCCAATAGGCTCATTGAATAGAAGCTCCAACTAAGGAGACTATGAATGCTATCGGTATCGAGAGAGGCGCTGTTCATGTCGCCTGATATCATTCAATTTCAGCCGATGTATCGGACAAGGATTGAAATCAGTGGGCTACTGACGACTTGGAAATTGGTCGCGTAATGCGTCCAGAAAAATATTCGGAACAGGCGAATGTTTCGATGTTAGTTAAGCTCAGCGTCAAACGCAAGCTTTGTCATCAATGCGTCGAGACGATCAAGGCCTCGAGCTGTTCTTCGCTTATGGCCCCCACCCGGGACGCTTCCAGATCACCATCGACGAATAGCAGCAGCGTCGGCATACCTCGTACATTGTATTTGAGGGCAGCGTCCGGGTATCGATCAATATCGACAAGATAACAACGGCATTGGGCCGAATACCGCTCGATTACCCTATCCAGACGCGGTATCAATGCCTGACATGGCGCGCACCACTCGGCCGTAAACACTAAGAGAGTAGCCCCAGAAAGTATCAGCACATCATCCAGTGCCGTCTCAGAAAGCCATTCCAGGGCAGTGCTCGTTGTTTCCATAGTCTTATTGCCTTTTTTGTTGCGCAGTCTCATTGAACGATGGACATGCATAATTGACAAGCTCTATGGAGCCCAGCAACCTGACACCACTACCAAATAGGGACAGCTCATGAGCAGGACGCCACAGACCGACGCAGGGCAACTACGACGTCTGGCAGCCATTGATCTAGGCTCCAATAGTTTTCACCTGTTGGTTGCCAACTATCAGAATGATCAGCTGCAGGTCGTCGCCAAACTGGGCGAAAAGGTGCAGCTGGCCGCCGGTCTCGACGACAACGATAACTTAAGTGAAGACGCCATGCAGCGTGCGCTGGATTGCCTGGCCCGTTTTGCCTCCTATATTGAGGATATTGACTCTCCCGACCTGCGTATCGTCGGCACCAATGCTCTGCGTGCCGCCCACAATAGTCATGTCTTGATCGAACATGCCGAAGCACTGCTCGGACATGAAATCGAGATCATCGCCGGGCGTGAAGAAGCTCGCTTGATCTATCTCGGTGCGGCTCACGCCTTGGCGGATGTTTACGGTAGGCGTTTGATCGTGGATATTGGCGGCGGCTCGACGGAGTTCATCGTCGGTGAGCGGTTCGAACCTTTGGCGTTGGAAAGCCTGCATATGGGCTGCGTCACCTATACTCGTCGTTTTTTCGGTGAGGGCGATATTACTGAGAAGAATTTCCGCCAGGCCGAGCTGGCCGCACTATCTGAATTGGCTAATATCCGTCGTCCCTACCTTGAATTGGGCTGGTCCGATCCGGTCGGCTCAAGCGGTACGATCAAGGCCGTTGCATCGATTCTCAACGCCAACGGCGATAGTCCCGAAGGGCTGATTCGCTTGGAAGGGTTGCGTGCCTTACGCGACAGGGTCATCCAGCTAAAGCGACTCGACAAAGTCACCATGGAAGGATTGAAGGAGGATCGCGCTAGAGTCTTCCCGGCAGGCCTGGCCATTTTATGTGCGATTTTCGAAGCATTCGATCTGACCTACATGCGCTACTCGGATGGCGCCTACGGGAAGGAGTGCTTTACGACGTCGTGGGCCGCAATACCCCTGAAGATTCGCGTCTCAAGACACTACATGGTCTACAGCGCCGTTATTCCGTCGATACACGCCAAGCCGACAACGTTGCAAGTAGTGCCACAACGGCCTTCGATCAAGTACGCGAGGCCTGGCAGCTTGGCGACGTACAACACCAGTTTTTGACCTGGGGCGCCTGGCTACATGAACTGGGCCTGGCCGTATCTCACAGCAAATTTCATCGTCACGGCGCTTACCTGATCGAAAACTCGGATCTGCCCGGTTTCTCGCGGCCAGAGCAACGCGCGCTGGCGTTTCTGGTTCTCGCGCATCGGCGCAAATTTCCGCACAAGGAGCTTACGGCACAGCCTGCGGCGATTCGCTCGCGCTATGCCAGGCTGGCGCGCTTGTTACGTCTGGCGGTAATTCTCAATCACTCACGTCCAGAACAGCCCATCCGGGACTTTACCCTGCGCGTTGAAGATGAAGCTTTATATCTTTCATTGTCTGGTGCATTGACGGAGCGAACGCTTCTTCTCGACGACCTCAAACAGGAAAGCCGCTATCAGAAAGCTGCAGGTTTCGTACTGGAAATCGATCAGTCTACCGAAGCGGTGTGATCTATTTGTCGCCAGCCTGGGGCCGTGGCGATACCCAGCACTGCCACTAGCGTGCCATCGTGCCAGGCCAGCAACTGCTGCGGACGCTGCCAGGGGAGGATGGCCGCCTCTTGAAGCAGGCGCTTGACGTCTCGCCGCCCCCGCCCGGCAACCGTCAATACTTCTCCGCCTTTGCGCAAGGCCAATGTCAGCAGGCCATTGAACGGCCCAACGTTGGCGTAAGGGTCTGTTCGACGCGCCCGACCGGGGTCATCAATCCGGCACGGCCGTCCCATTCGCACTGCCAATCCATTGGCGGCAGCTCTGCCATCGGCGTCTGAAGAAAGAGCTTGCCGCGCCAGCAGCGAGCCTCTACGCCGGGCCACTCGACCTTTACCCGCGCATCCTGACGAGCATTGAGCTGAATAAGCAGCGTCTGTAAACGCGCAAGCGGAGGCGTCGGTAGCCCAAGGCGTTGGCAAGCATGGCGAATCAACAATCGCTGACGAGGTTCGGACAGCACGCGGATTGGTTCGATCTGGAGACAATGAGGCGTGCCGCCTACCGCATGAAGATCTAGCGCCGCCAGCTCATCAAGTAATGAATCTGCCTCGCCGCTCAAGCGCGCGCTCTGAGACAGCTGACGGGACGCCTCGGGCCAACGAGATGTCAGTGCCGGCATGATCTGCCGACGCAGATAGTTACGCTCAAAGGCGATGTCTGCATTGGTGGGATCTTCGACCCACTCGACCCCTAGTGCCTGGGCCCATTCTTCGAGAACACTGCGGGGATAGTCCAGCAAGGGTCTGCGAACCGTTTTGCCCTGCCACTCACGCCTTGCCGGCATGCCGGCAAGACCTCGTACACCACTGCCCCGTAGCGCAGCCAGCAGCAGCGTCTCGGCTTGATCGTCCGCATGCTGGGCCAGCCATAGCGCCTCACTTGCCCTTACTCGTCGCGCAAACGCCCCGTAGCGGGCCTCTCGTGCCGCCGCCTCGACACCCTTCCCTTTCGTTTCAATCTGCACCTGCTCGACGAACAGCGGTACACCAAGTCGTGCGCACAGCGCACAACAATGACGCTCGAAATCAGTGGCTGCAGACTGCAGACCGTGATTGATGTGCAAGGCATAGACGGGTCGAGGAAAACGATGGGCAGCACGCGCCGCCAGGGTCAGCAGCAGACAAGAATCCAGCCCGCCGGACAAAGCGATCCAGACAGGCTGATTCGAAGGTGTATTCGACAGAGCTTTGTCGATCAGGCTCTGGAGCGGCATAGCGCCGTTATGCTGGTGCTCCATAACTCATCAGACGCTCATACCGGCGTTCGAGCAATGCCTCCGTCTCCATCCCCTGCAATCGCTCCAGGCTTGCCAGAAGCCCTTCCTTGACACGCTCCGCAATGACCTGGGGATAGCGGTGGGCGCCTCCCAACGGCTCGTCGATCAATGTATCGACAAACCCAAGCTCTTTGAGTCGTTCGGCGGTGATGCCCATGGCCTGAGCCGCATCGGACGCCTTTTCGGCGCTTTTCCACAGGATCGAGGCACACCCCTCTGGAGAGATGACCGCATAGGTCGAGTATTGCAACATCATGAGTTCATCGCATACCCCAATGGCCAAAGCGCCACCGGAGCCTCCTTCGCCGACGACGGTCGAGACGATGGGTGTTTTCAGTCGCGACATGACGGCCAGGTTATAAGCGATCGCTTCGGACTGGCCACGCTCTTCTGCATCGATGCCGGGATAGGCCCCTGGGGTATCGATGAAGGTCAGCACCGGCATCTTGAAACGCTCGGCCATCTCCATCAGGCGGCAGGCCTTGCGATAGCCTTCTGGCCGCGGCATACCGAAGTTGCGACGCACTTTGTCACGCACCGTACGCCCCTTCTGGTGGCCAATGACCATTACCGGCTTGTCATCCAGCCGCGCGACGCCGCCCACGATGGCAGCATCGTCGGCAAAATAGCGATCGCCGTGCAGTTCATCGAAGTCGCTGAAGACGGCTTCCAAATAATCAAGGGTATAGGGGCGCTGGGGATGCCGCGACAGCTGCGATACCTGCCAGGCTGTCAGATCACGAAAGATCGACTCAGTGAGTTTCTGGCTCTTCTCCTCGAGTCGATCGATTTCATCACTGAGATTGATCTTGCTGTCATTATCGACCAACCGCAATTCTTCGATTTTCGCCTGTAATTCGGCGATCGGCTGTTCGAAATCCAGATAGTTGGGATTCATGGCACATCTGCTTGTTGAAATAGGCAGCCGGTATCATTGGCTGAGGGTCATATATCTATAAATCCATATATGACTCGCGGTAGAAGCGCATTATCGCAGCTTGTTTCGATCACGCAAGACACAGGCGTGAACCAGGGGTCATCCCCGGTATTTCAGACGCACTCCGTCCTGCCCCTCGACCTCCCGCAGCGCAATCATAAGCTCGTCAGCGGGCGATACCTTCCAGTCGCTTCCCAGTTCCAGCCAGCCGCTGGCTTCGGCGTTGCAATATCTGACCCGTACCGGCAGACCCGCGTCGTTTCGCCAAGGGACGAGACTATCCCGCAGACTGGAAATGAAACGACCGTTGAGGCGCCGCCCATCCACGGATAGCTCCAACGCCTCCCCATAACGAGCTCGGGCATCCACCATCAGGGTAATATCCTTGCCCCGCAGCCGCAGACCACCGGAAAAATCATCGCTTTGCACCTCGCCCTCGACGATCAGCACCTGATCCGGCGCCAAAGAGCCCCGCACCTGATCGAACAGTTCACCGAACAGGGATGCCTCGATGCGCCCGGTACGATCATCCAGGGTAACAAAGGCCATGGTATCGCCGCGCTTGGACTTCATGGTGCGCATTGCCACCACCAGCCCGGCGACCCGCTGCGGTTCGCGAGACGGCTTGAGATCGCGAATGCGGGTCGAGACGAAGCGAGCAAGCTCCGCCTCGTATTCATCGATAGGATGACCGGTCAGATAGAGTCCAAGCGTGTCCTTCTCGCCGGCCAGACGCTGCTTGTCGCTCCACTCCCGGGCATTGCGATAGGCCTGATAGCCATCACCAACCTCGGGTTCGGCGAAGGCCTCGCCGAACATGTCGATCATGCCCAGGCTTGCATTGGTCGAGCTTTGCGCAGCGGCCTTGAGCGCATCTTCCTGGGCTGCGGTCAACACTGCCCGAGATGGCCCCAGATTATCCAGCGCCCCGGAGCGGATCAGTGCCTCCAGGGTACGCTTGTTCAAGCGCTTGGCATCGACGCGACGACAGAAATCGAACAGGTCGGCGAACTCGCGGCCCTCGCCTCTGGCCTCGACGATGGCGCCGATCGGCCCTTCGCCGACGCCACGAATTGCGCCCAGCCCGTAGACCACCCGACCCTCGGTATCGACGGTGAACTTGTAGCTGCCCATGTTGACGTCCGGCGGTGTCACCGTCAGCCCCAGGTTTCGGCATTCCTCGATCAGCGGTACCACCTTGTCCAGGTTGTCCATCTCCGTGGACAGCACCGCCGCCATGAAAGGCCCGGGATAGTGGGTCTTGAGCCAGGCGGTCTGGTAGGAGACTAGCCCGTAGGCCGCGGAGTGGGACTTGTTGAAGCCGTAACCGGCGAACTTCTCCACCAAATCGAAGATGTTACCAGCGAGATTCTCCTCGATGCCGTTGGCGGCGCAGCTTCCAGGAAGCCGGCACGCTGCTTGGCCATTTCCTCGGGTTTCTTCTTGCCCATGGCGCGGCGCAGCATGTCCGCCTGACCCAGGCTGTAGCCTGCCAGCACCTGGGCGATCTGCATCACCTGCTCTTGATAGAGGATGACGCCGTAGGTGGGTTCGAGCACCGGCTTGAGCCAGTCGTGCTGGTAATCCGGATGAGGGTAGGACAGCTCCGCGCGACCGTGCTTACGATTGATGAAGTCGTCTACCATGCCGGACTGCAGCGGCCCCGGGCGGAACAGTGCTACCAAGGCGATCATGTCCTCTAATGAGTCCGGCAGCAGGCGCTTGATCAGCTCCTTCATGCCCCGGGATTCGAGCTGGAAGACCGCGGTGGTCTCGGCTTTCTTGAGCATGGCGAAGGTCGGCGCATCGTCCAGCGGAATGCTAGTGATGTCCAGCGGTCCAACGCCGTCCCGAGCCCGCACCGTATCCACCATCTCCAAGGCCCAGTCGATGATGGTCAGGGTGCGCAGGCCAAGGAAGTCGAACTTGACCAGTCCTGCCTCCTCGACATCGTTCTTATCGAACTGCACCACCAAGCCGTTGCCCTCTTCGTCGCATAAAAGCGGCGAGAAATCTGTGAGCTTGGTCGGGGCGATCACCACCCCACCCGCGTGTTTGCCGGTGCCCCGGGTAATGCCCTCGAGCTTGAGCGCCATGTCCCAGATTTCCTGGCTTCTTCGTCGCCGGTCAGATAATCCCGCAGACCCTCTTCCTGGTCATGAGCCTTGGCCAGGGTCATGCCGACCTCAAACGGGATCAGCTTGGAAAGCTTGTCGCCCAGGGAATAGGGTTTGCCCTGAGCGCGGGCCACGTCGCGCACCACCGCCTTGGCGGCCATGGTGCCGAAAGTGACGATCTGGGAGACCGCGTCGCGACCATAGCGCTCGGCGACGTAGTCAATGACGCTGTCGCGCTTCTCCATGCAGAAGTCGACGTCGAAGTCCGGCATCGAGACACGCTCCGGGTTCAGGAAGCGCTCGAACAGCAGGTCGTACTCCAGAGGGTCGAGATCGGTGATCTTCTGGGCGTAAGCCACCAGCGAACCGGCGCCGGAGCCCCGCCCCGGCCCTACCGGCACGTCGTTGTCCTTGGCCCACTGAATGAAGTCCATGACGATCAAAAAGTAGCCGGGGAAACCCATCTTGATGATGATATCGAGCTCGAAATCCAGACGATCGCGGTAGGCGGGTTCGTGTTCGGCACGATTACGACCGGCGTAGATCGCACTGGCGCCTTCGAAGAGCTGATCGAGGCGTTCGGTCAGGCCGTCATGGGAAATCTTGCGAAAGTACTCCTCCAGGGACATGCCGTCCGGAATGGGGAACTCCGGCAGGAATATCTCGCCCAGGCGCACCTCGACATTACAACGTGCCGCGATCATCACGCTGTTTTCCAAGGCCTCGGGAATATCGGCGAACAGTTCCGCCATCTCCGCCGGGCTCTTGAGATACTGCTCCTCGCTATAGCGCTTCTCCCGGCGCGGGTCGTCCAGGGCCTTGCCTTCGCCGATGGCGACTCGGGTTTCATGGGCCCAGTAGTCCTCCCGAGAAACAAAGCGCACATCGTTGGTAGCCACCACCGGCGTACCGGTACGAGCCGCCAGGGCCACCGACAAATGCACGCACTCTTCATCGTACTGGCGTCCGGTACGCTGCAGTTCCAGATAGAAGCGATCCGGGAAATACGTTTGCCACTCCCTGAGCAACGTGTCGGCATCGTTTTCGTGACCCGCCAGCAGAAAACGCGCGATCTCGCCTTCTCGGGCTCCGGAAAGCGCGATGAGCCCTGCGTTTTGCTCGAATACCCAGGCCTTCTTCAAGATCGCCAACCCCTGGCGCTGGCCTTCCATCCAGCCTCGGGAAATCAGTTCGGTGAGGTTACGATAGCCTTCGCTGTCCATCGCCAGCAGGGTTAGCCGGTAAGGATGATCCGCATCGTGAGGGTTCTCGAGCCACAGATCGGCGCCGATGATTGGCTTTAAGCCGGCCCCCTGAGCCGCCTTGTAGACTTTGACCAAGCCAAATAGGTTGGCCTCGTCGGTTAGGGCGACCGCGGGCATCTTCGCATCAAAGGTCGCCTTGACCAGAGATTTCAGGCGCACCAGGCCGTCGACGAGAGAGTATTCGCTGTGCACGCGAAGATGGACGAAGGGGGTAGTCATAAATCGAACTCGTTGCAAAGCATGAAGTCGACGCTGTACAGCGCTGCGTCTAGAGGATATCGAGCTGCCTTCTCACCGGCGCAAAGGAACGGCGATGTTCCGGCAGCGGTCCGAGCCGGGCCAGGGCCGCCAGGTGTTCGGGGGTCGGGTAGCCCTTGTGGCGTGCAAACCCATAGTCAGGAAAGCGTTCATCGAGTGCCACCATCTGCGCATCCCGGGCCACCTTGGCCAGAATCGATGCGGCGCCAATCGCCGGATGGCGGGCATCGCCCTTGATCACCGCCTGTCCGGGAACATGATGCCCGGGCAGACGATTGCCGTCCACCAGCAGATACTCGGCCGCAATTTGCAAACCATCGATGGCTCGGCGCATGGCCAGATGCGTCGCATGATAGATGTTGAGCTCATCGATTTCTGCAGACGTTGCCTCCGCCACCGCAAAGGCCAGCGCCTGATGGCGGATAGTGGCATCCAGAGCCAGGCGGCGTTTTTCGGTAAGCATCTTGGAGTCACCGAGGCCGGTGATGGGGCGCCGCGGATCGAGAATTACCGCTGCGGCGACGACTGCTCCCACCAAGGGGCCACGACCAACCTCATCGACGCCAGCCAGACGCTCCCCCACATAGTCGGTGATCAGGGGAGGAAACGCCTTGGCATCACTGCGTTTTCGGCTGGTCGATGTCCTTTTAGTCATTCGACTTGCCCCGGTTGTCATGAGCTATCCTCTGACATCTGGGGCAGCAGATGCGTAGGAAGGGGCTGCCTACCGGCCACCGCAATCACCGCCTCCGCTGCACGTTGGCTGGCGCCACGCTGAAGAGCCGCATGCATTTCCGCGAAGCGTTTTTCCAGCGCACGGCAGGCCTCAGTATCTTCGAACCAGACTGCCAGATGATCGGCGATGGCTTCCGGGGTCGCTGCCTGCTGAATCAGCTCAGGTACCAGGGTTTCCTGGGCAATCAGATTGGGCAGTGAGATCCATTTTGTCTTGACCAGGTACTGCGCTAGCCAGTGGGTCGCTGGCGCCATCTTATAGGCCACTACCATGGGCCGATGGCACAGCATCGCCTCCAAGGCCGCCGTGCCGGAGGCCAGCAGCACGGCGTTGCTTGCAATCATGGCCTCTCGTGATTGGCCATCCAATAAACGTGTGCGATGACTCAACTGCGGATAGTCCGTCAGTAATGTTTCCAGCTCCTCGCGTCGCTGTGGGGAAGCGGCGGGAATCACCAGTTGCAGGTCGTCCACACGCTCGCATAGGCGTTCAGCGGCATCACAAAAGGTCGTTCCCAGAAAGCGGATTTCATTGGCTCTAGAGCCTGGGAGAATGGCCAGCAGCGGCACGTCCGGGGTCAATCCCAGAACACGGCGAGTCGCATCACGCTTGTTAATTAGCGGCATATCATCCGCCAGGGGATGTCCAACGAAGGCGACCGGTACCCGGTGGCGTTCGTAAAACGCCGCTTCAAAAGGTAGGAAGGTCAGCATGGCGTCTACGGATTTCGAGATACCTTTGACCCGGCCTTGGCGCCAAGCCCACACCGATGGGCTGACATAGTGAACCGTCGGAATGCCCTGCCCGCGCAGCTGACGCTCGAGCCCTAGATTGAAATCCGGCGCATCGATGCCGATCATGACATCCAGGGGCCAAGCCAAGGCATCGCGCCTGAGATGACGCCGCACCTTGATGAGCTCAGGCAGATGTTTGATGACTTCGACGAGCCCCATCACCGACAGGGTTTCCAACGGATAAAGGCTTTCAAGCCCCTCGGCGATCATGCGTGGACCACCAATGCCGCGAAACTCGATATCATCTTTCCGCGCCTTGAGCGCCCGCATCAATCCGGCACCGAGAATGTCACCGGACAGCTCGCCGGCTACGAGATAGACACGCATCTTTAGCGCGTGATCCCTCGGGTAGAGGCTCGCAAGGACGCCATGAAGGTATCGACCTCTTTGGGCCTGGTCTCTTTCGCATCGAGCCGATCGAGCGCCTGTTCCAGGGTCAACCCTTGACGATAAACGATCCGGTAAGCGTCGGTCAGTGCATGCAATACTTCCCGAGAGAAACCACGGCGCTTCAGTCCGACCAAATTCAGGCCATGAGCCTGGGCCGGATGGCCGTTGACCATCAGGTAGGCAGGTACATCCTTGGTCACGATGGAGCCGCCACCGCACATGGCATGCTCACCCACATGACAAAACTGATGGATCGCGACCAGCCCGCCCAAGATGACGGAGTCACCGATCCAAACATGCCCGCCCAGAGTAACCTGGTTGGCAAGAATACAATCGTCGCCAATCACACAGTCGTGACCGACATGGGTATACGCCATGAACAGGTTACGACTGCCGATGGTAGTCACACCCCGATCCTGAACGGTGCCGCGATGCAGCGTCGCTCCTTCGCGAATGATATTGTCGTCACCCATTTCCAGACGCGTCGGCTCACCGGCGTATTTCTTGTCCTGACAATCTTCACCCACCGAAGCAAACTGAAAGATGCGCGTACGGCGTCCCAACTGAGTCGGCCCCTTGATCACCACATGGGGTCCAATTCGGCTACCGGCACCGATCTCCACCTGCGGACCAATGACGGTGAACGGGCCCACTTCAACATCGTCGGCTAGACGTGCATCGGGATCAACGATGGCACTAGGATGAATCAAGCGACCTTCCTCTCGGCACAGATTATGTCTGCTTCGCAGGCCAGTTCGCCATCGACGGTGGCGCGACAGGCAAACTTCCAGATACCCCGCTTGCCACGAATTACTCGTGCCTCCAGGCGCAACTGATCACCAGGCATGACGGGACGCTTGAAGCGTGCATTGTCACTGCCTACCAGATAATAGACATAGCCATCCGCAGGCAGCTTGTTGACCGTCTTGAAACCGAGAATACCGCAAGCCTGAGCCATTGCTTCGATGATCAAGACACCGGGCATGATCGGATGATGCGGAAAATGACCGTTGAAGAACGGCTCATTGATACTGACATTCTTGTAGGCGACGATTATTTCGCCCAACCCTAGCTCCACGACCCGATCCACCAGCAAGAACGGATAGCGGTGGGGCAAATATTCTCGGATCTCGTTGATGTCCATTACCATCGATGCAACCTCTAAAAGTGCGTAATGCCTACTCATGACGAACAGGCATCGTTTGGCGATCTAGGGACGGCCGGGGTCGGCGATGGATTATAGCGCCATATGTGATCTCTAGCAGCCGATTACTCGCTCCGCTTGCCGCGCTCGAGTCGTGCCACGCGCTTTGCGATATCGTCAAGTTGCTTGAAACGCACGGCGTTCTTGCGCCATAAGCCATTGCTCATGGCACCAGTTCCGGAAGAATAGACACCTGGCTCGGTAATGGAGTTGGTCACCAGACTCATACCGGTGATCTGTACGCCATCGCATAGCGTGAGATGACCGGAAAGCCCTACACCGCCGCCAAGCATACAATGACGCCCTACCCGGGTCGAACCTGCGATTCCTACACAACCCGCTAGAGCACTGTGATCGCCGATATGCACGTTATGCGCTATCTGTACCTGGCTATCGATCTTGACACCGTTGCCGATGAGAGTGTCATCCAGCGCGCCCCGATCGATACTCGAACAGCTTCCCACCTCGACATCATCGCCCAACACGACCCCCCCCAGTTGGGCGATCTTGTGCCAGCAGCCACCGTCGTGAGCAAAGCCGAAGCCATCGCCACCGATGACACAACCGCTGTGCAAGATTGCTCGTTTTCCAATGACGACGCCATGGCTAACCGTCACATTGGCGTGCAGTCGTGAATCGGCATCGATGATGGATTGCTGACCGACGACACTGCCAGCGCCAACGACGACATTATCGCCCAACCGGACACCTGCCTCTATCACCGCATGAGGACCGACTTCGACATCATGCCCAAGGATTACATCCTCGGCGACGAACGCCGTGGCATGAATGCCGGAGGAGGCCTGCATCGCCAAGGGATCGAAGAGCCGTGAGAGCTGAGCATAGGCTAAATAGGGATTATCGAGCTCAAGTCGTGCTGTCTCGGCAGGACAGTCAGCTCCGTGAGCCGGATGCAGGAGGACTGCTGCAGCCTGGGTATTCATGAGATACTTGAGATACGCCCTATTAGCCAGAAAGCTAATATCGGCAGGCCCCGCATCGCTCAGGGTAGCGAGTCCACTGATGCACTGCTCGCCATCGCCGACGAGAGTCGCTCCGAGGCGTTCGGCCAGATCAGCCAGCGAAAAAGAAAGGCCGTTGGTTTTGTTCATGGTTGCATGCCAGTCCTGCGACGCCCGATGTCAGTTGACGATTTGATCCTGGTAGACTCACCGGCGCAGGGCAGGATTATCGTCCGCTCGAAGCGAGAACGAAGATGCGTCGTCATGACGTACCGTCGTTCTCAAGATGCTTATTCTTTACCTTCGTTGCACCTCGCCAGCCTAAAACGTCTGACCGAGCGAGAACTGGAAAGTTTGAGTGTCGTCTCCGCTTTCATCGTTGAGCGGTTGGGCCACACTAAAGGTAAGCGGCCCTACCGGCGTCAACCAGTTCAGACCCAGACCGACGCTGTAACGAAGATCACCAAGATCCACGCCGCTTTCACAGCTCGACGTGACGCCATCCGGTACGGCGTAGCAGTCCGTCAGGAACGTATTACCCGCGTCAAAGAATACGCTGGTCTGCAGCGAACGCCGATCCTCAACCCAAGGGAAGGGATAAATCAGATCGACGGTGCCTTCGATCAACACGTTGCCGCCGAGGGTGTCGTCGTCACCAAAATTACTGGCGGTGGTCTTGGGTCCCAGCGTATTGGCGGTGAAACCGCGCACCGAACCCAGACCGCCGGAATAGAAGTTCTCATAAAATGGATAAGGATCGTTACCGATACTATCCGCATAACCCAACTCGGTGCCGAACTTGAGTGACCAGTCAGAGTTCAACTCAAACAGTTTCTGACCGCGATAGCGCATCTTGTAGTACTCAGCATCGGAACCCGGCACTGCGGTTTCAAGTGACACGCGCTGATAGCTACCTGCGGTCGGCATAATGCCCCGATTGAGCTTGTTGCGCGTCCAGCTGGCGGTGAGCTTGTAGCTCGTCGCATCTTCACCTTGGGTATCAGTGTACTGAACGATTTCCGCAGGAGTGTCCCGATAAGTCTCGATGGATAAGTCTTCAAGCCCGACACCAAAATTGAGACGGCTGAATTCGTTGATCGGATAGCCAAAATCGATACTGCCACCGAAGGAGTCGGTGGAGTAGGTCGAGATGTCGGAGTCTTCGTAATCGGTCTCACGATAGAACAGATTGTAACCCCGAGAGACACCGTCCAACGTCCAGTAGGGATCGGTGAAACCAAAATTCACGCTGGTGAAGGTATCACTCTTCTGAGCTCCCACATTGACTTGATTGCCGGTACCCAGGAAATTCTTCTGGGCCAGAGAAGCACCATAGATGACCCCGGCGCTCTGGGAGTAACCGACACTTGCCGAGATTGAGCCCGAGGCTGCTCCTCAACATTGTAGGTGACATCGACCTGATCCGATTCCCCCGCTACCGGGCGTGTCTCTACATCGACCTGACGGAAGAAGCCAAGGCGTTCCAGACGCTGCTTGGACTGACTGATACGATCCGTGGAGGCCGGGGCCCCTTCCATCTGGGTCATCTCTCGACGCAATACCTCATCTTGAGTCGTGGTATTGCCTTCGAAACTGATACGCCGTACATAGGCACGGCGTCCCGGTTCCACCAAGAAGGTCACATCAACGGTATCACCGTTCTCAGACACCTCCGGAATACTCTCTACGTTGGCAAAAGCGTAGCCTTCGGCGCCCAACTTCTGCCGTAATGCTTCGGCAGAGTTGGTAAGCGCACTGCGCGAATAGATATCACCGCTCGAAGTGGTGACCAGTGAGCGCGCTTTCTGCTCGGGTAGCGTCAAATCGCCGGCGAAATCGATATTGCCGATACGATAACGCTGCCCTTCATCCACGTTCACGGTCACGAAGATCTTTGAATTATCCGGACTGATCGCGACTTGAGTCGAGGCAATGTTGAAGTTGACGAAACCGCGATCGAGATAGTAAGAGCGCAGGGTTTCCAAGTCACCGGAAAGTTTTTCCCGAGAGTATTCATCGTCGGAGAACCAGCCGAAGAACCAACCCGGGCTATCCTCAAGCTCGATCAAATCCCGCAACGTCTCATCAGAAAACGCTTGATTACCGACAATATTGATCTGGCGAATCTTCGCGACCGCACCTTCATTGACCTCAATGTTGACCTGAACTCGATTGCGATCGACCGGCTCGATGGAGGTATCGATACTGGCGCTGTAACGCCCTTGGGAATGGTAGAGTTGCTCGAGTTGGCGCTGTACTTCATCCAGGGATGCACGCTGCAATACCTGGCCTTCCGCCAGCCCTGCCTCTGCCATGCCTTTACGCAGATCCTCGTCGGCAACCTGGGAATTCCCGTCGATTTCGATGCGGGAGATGGAGGGCCGCTCTTTTACCTGAATGATCAGCACATCTCCGTCGCGCTCCAGCTGCACGTCGTCAAACAATCCGGTGGCGAACAGTTCTTTGGCAGCCGCCGCCAGCTCCCGCTCGTCCACACGTTCGTTGGCGCTCACAGGGAAGGCATTGAATACCGATGCCGCCGAAACCCGCTGAAGTCCCTCGACACGAATGTCGGAGACGGTGAACTCATCTGCCAGAACCGCTTGGGTGCTTAATGTCAGTGCTAACGCCAATCCGATGGTCTTAAATTTCATGCAATCGCTTCGCTCGAGTTGTTCCGCCGGCTCGCTGAACAGGCACCTTATACATTTCCCGGGGTAACTGACAAGCGTCGTCATACTGCTCGTCAGGAGATTGCCACGGGACGAGGGGCGCCAAGAGCGCCACCGTTATGGATACGTCCGTCACAGACGCATTAAATCGAAATAAATTGCCATCAGCATCAAGGTGCCGACCATGGCCATGCCGATACGCAGCCCGACTGCCTGGGCCGCGTCGGACACCGGCCTGCCACGTACGGCTTCAATGAGGTAATAGAGCAAGTGGCCGCCATCGAGCACCGGTATCGGCAACAAGTTGAGCACACCGAGGCTGATGGATAGATACGCCATAAAGCTGATGAAGCTCTCGAGACCGCTGCGGGCGGTGTCACCCGCGATACGCGCAATGGTGATAGGTCCGGAAAGATTGGAAGGCGAGATCAGCCCTACGAACATCTTGCGGATCGAATCCAGGGTCAAGACGGTCATGTCCGCCGTGCGCTCCAGGGAACGTCCTACGGAAGCCAATACGCCATAACGAATTTCGCGCTGATACTCTTCGGGCCAGGAGACCGCTTCGACGCCAGCGCCAATGTAGCCCATCGTCTCGCCCTGAACGTCGCGCTGGCCAGGTGTCAGGGTAAGCTCCTGGATCGTTCCGTTTCGCTCGATGCGCAGCGACAAGGCTTCACCGGGCCTTGCTCGCACGGTTTCGACAAAATCCATCCAGCTGGTCACATCCGCGTCATTGAGTGCGACGATACGATCACCGGTCTCAAGACCAGCTTGAGCAGCAGCTTCTCCCTCGAGTACCTGGCCCAGCACTGGTGGAATGTCCGGTCGCCATGGTTCGATGCCCAGGCTTCCCAGGGGCTGCGGCGGGTCTTGACGAGCCAGCCAATCGGTGACCTGAACCTGATGGCTGCGCACTGCGCTGTTTTCGCCATCCCAGGTTGCAACTTCGAGCGTACCGTTGAAGCCAATGCGGGATATCAGTTCGAGATTGACGTCTTCCCAGGAGCGGGTCGGATCATCCTGGATCGCCACGATTTCCTGACCTGAACTCAAACCGGCTCGGCCCGCCGGTGAATCCGGCGCCACTTCGCCGATCACCGGCGCGATGGTGGTGGTACCCACGACGAACAGCAGCCAGTAAGCCACGACTGCCAGTATGAAATTGGCCAACGGCCCGGCCACGACGATGGCGATACGGGCCCAGACATTCTTGCGATTGAATGCCAGATGCTGCTCCTCGGGAGCTACCGGCGCTTCACGCTCGTCCAACATCTTGACATAGCCGCCCAGGGGAATGGCGGCAACGGCAAACTCGGTGCCATGACGATCGAATCGCGACCATAGCGGCTTACCGAACCCCACGGAGAAACGCAGCACTTTGACACCACAGCGGCGCGCTACCCAAAAGTGACCGAACTCGTGGAAAGTGATCAGCAATCCAAGTACCACGATGACCGCCAGCACGTTCTGTATCACGCTCATATGCATTCCTCTCTGGTCAGCGTGTCAGATATCGCTCGGCGACACGCCGCGCACGACTATCCTCGTCAAGAATCACGTCCAGCTCATTTGCGGCCACTACGTCACAGGCATCGAGCACTGCCGCGACCGTTTCTGCAATACCGGCAAAGCTCAGCCGTCGATCGAGAAACGCCGCTACAGCTACTTCATTGGCCGCGTTGAGCAGCGCAGGCGCCGTACCGCCGGCAATCATCGCATCCCGAGCCAAACTCAGACAGGGAAATGCCGCTTCGTCTGCCGGCTCGAAATCGAGTTGCGCCACTTTGAACAGATCAAGCCGCTCCACCCCCGCATTGATTCGCTCCGGCCAGGCCAGGCCGAAAGCGATCGGCGTACGCATGTCCGGATTGCCCAACTGGGCGATGACCGAACCGTCGCTGTAGGCTACCAGGGAGTGAATCACGCTTTGTGGATGCACGACGACTTCAATCTGTTCCGGCCGCGCCTCAAACAACCAGCATGCCTCGATCAACTCAAGCCCCTTGTTCATCAGGGTGGCGCTATCCACGGAGATCTTCCGACCCATGGACCAGTTGGGGTGAGCACAGGCCTGCTCTGGCGTAACCGCGCTCAGCTGGGTGGCACTCCAGCCACGAAACGGACCGCCGGAAGCAGTCAGCAATAGCTGTGTGACACCCATACCGGCCAGACCATTACGGCGATCCGACGGTAGACACTGGTAGATGGCATTATGTTCGGAATCGATAGGCAAAAGTACGGCGTCGTGATGCGCTACGGCTTGCATGAACAGAGCGCCGGACATGACCAGCGCTTCTTTGTTGGCCAGTAGCACGCGCTTGCCGGCCTGAACTGCTGCTAGTGTCGGCAGCAGACCGGCGGCGCCGACGATAGCGGCCATCACCACGTCCACTTCCGCCGCTTCGACCACTTCCACCAGCGCCGCTTCGCCAGAGCGGACTTCGATCTCAAGACCGGCCTCTTTAAACTCGGCACGCAACCAGGCTTCATCGCGATCATTCGCCAGCACCGCCAATGCCGGACGATGAATCAGACATTGATCTCGCAAGGCTGCACTGCTGGTAGAGGCCGTCAATGCATGCACCCGAAAGCGATCCGGATGACGCGCCAGCACATCGAGAGTGCTCTTGCCGATAGAACCCGTGGCGCCGAGCACGGTCACCGTCTGCACTCGCGGGAGGGCTTCACTGTTCATCGCGTCTCACTCATTTCATCCCCACAAGCGCAATAGCGCGAACAGTGGTACCGCGGCGGTAAGACTGTCGATACGATCGAGCACACCCCCGTGGCCAGGAAGCAGATCACCGGAATCCTTGATGCCTCGCACTCGTTTAAACATGCTTTCAAGCAGATCTCCAAGTACCGACACCAGTGTCACTATCACCGTCGTTACCATCAACTCTAAGCCGCCAGCAGCGCCCAGCTCGAGGAAAATGGAAAAACCGACGGCCAGAAAGGCGGTAGCAATCATGCCACCATAGACACCTTCCCAAGACTTGCCTGGACTCACCCTGGGTGCCAATTTGCGTCGCCCATAGCGACGCCCGGCAAAATAGGCGCCGACGTCTGCAAACCATACGATCAGCAGTACATAAAGCAGCCATTCGGCGCCGCTCAAGCGTAGCTGTACGAATCCAATCCAGCAGGGTAGCAGCACCCAAAGTCCCACCAGCAGACGTAGCCATGGTCGAGACCACTGTTTGATGCTGTCAGGATACGTCGCCACCCAGTAAAAGCTTACCAGCCATCCGAGCAACGCAAGCCATAGCGGCCACGCAGCCATAGCGACATGCGTATGCCAGCCGATCAGCATGACCAGGGCTATCGCCAGAACGTATACCAATCGATGCAGGGTGCGGGAAAATCCAGATAAATTGGCCCATTCCCAGGCAGCCAGTAGCACCACGACTGCAGTAAACAGGGCAAATCCGACACCACTGAGACCAAACAATCCTAGTAACGCCAAAGGAATGAGTACCAGCGCCGTTAACACACGTTGTCTAAGCACCTTGGGCCTCTATTTGCTCTTGGGTCATGCCGAAGCGCCGCTGACGGCGTAGGAAATCATCCACTGCTTCATCGAAGGCATCGGCGCCGAAGTCCGGCCACATCAATGGTGAGAAATGAAGCTCAGAGTAGGCTAGCTGCCATAGCAGGAAATTGGAGAGGCGTTGTTCGCCGCTGGTTCGAATGCACAGATCCACCGCTGGCGCACCGCCTGAAGCGATTTCAGCATCCAGACGCTGTTCATCGATATCCGCAGCGCTCAACTCGCCGTTCTCGACCCGTTGAGCCAGGCGTTTGGCGGCGCTGGTCACTTCCCAACGACCACCGTAGTTGGCGGCAACGATTAAATGCAGACCTTGATTGTGTCGGGTCAGCGTCTCAGCGCGCTCGACATATTGTTGAATCGATCGGGAAAAAGCGTCGCGCTCGCCAATGATGGTCAGACGGATGTCGTTGTCGTGAAGCTTCTTGACTTCACGCTTGAGCACCATCAGAAACAGCTCCATCAGCGCATTGACCTCGACTGCAGGGCGTTTCCAGTTCTCGCTGGAAAAGGCAAACAGGGTCAAGACTTTCACGCCGCGTTGCGCGGCACGACGGATGACGGCGCGTACCGGCTCGACGCCAGCACGATGGCCACGTATGCCGGACAGCCCCCGGGACTGAGCCCAGCGGTTGTTGCCATCCATGATAATGGCGACATGATTCGGCACGTTAGGAGATTGCGGTGACGTCATGATAGCTCGCACGGAGAAATGAACACGAACGACGAATCAGCCGTTCGCCACCGCTCAGACCTGCATCAGGTCGTGTTCCTTGGATTCCAGAAGCTTATCGATCTCCGCAACATACTTATCGGTCAGCTTCTGAATGGCATCCTCGGCGCGATGCTCGTCATCCTCGGAAATTTCCTTTTCCTTGAGCAGTGCCTTGATGTCGCCATTGGCATCGCGGCGCACGTTGCGTATGGCAACCCGCCCGTTCTCTGCCTCGGCCCGCGCCTGCTTAATATAGCTCTTGCGGGTTTCCTCGGTCAGCGGAGGCATCGGCACTCGAATCACGTTGCCCGCCGTGGCCGGATTGAGCCCCAGATCGGAGGTCATGATCGCTTTCTCGATCTTGGGTACCATAGGCCTTTCCCAAGGCGTCACTGTCAGGGTGCGGGCATCTTCGACGTTGACGCTAGCCACCTGATTGAGCGGCATCTGCGAGCCGTAATACTCTACGGTCACTGCATCCAGAATGCTGGGATGAGCGCGCCCGGTACGAATCTTGTGGAAATTGGTCTGCAACGATTCCAGGCTTTTCTGCATACGCTTTTCAGCGTCTTTCTTGATGTCATTGATCACGATTTCAACCTCTGTCTATCAGCGTACCTTCCTTGCCACCCACTACTAGATTCAGCAGGGCGCCAGGCTTGGTCATGTCGAACACGCGAACCGGCATGTCATGGTCCCGTACCAGGCAAATGGCGGTCAAATCCATGACCCCCAGTTTCTGATCGAGTACTTCGTCGTAACCCAGACGATCGTATTTGACCGCGTCCGGATACTTGACCGGATCACGATCATAGACACCATCGACCTTGGTTGCCTTGATTACCACATCCGCATCGATCTCGATACCTCGCAGACATGCCGCGGAATCAGTCGTAAAGAACGGGTTCCCGGTACCGGCGGAAAAGATGACCACATCGCCGGAAGTGAGATAGCGAATACCGGTACGCCGATCATAATGCTCGACCACGCCACTCATGGGAATGGCGGACATGACCCGGGAACGGATATTCGAGCGCTCGAGGGCATCACGCATCGCCAGGGCATTCATTACCGTCGCCAGCATACCCATGTGATCACCGGTCACTCGCTCCATACCCGCGGCATGCAGCGCCGCGCCGCGAAACAAATTGCCACCACCGATCACGATACCGATCTGAACACCGATACCGACCAATTGCCCGATCTCCAACGCCATGCGATCCAGCACCTTGGGATCGATACCGAACTCGGCATCGCCGGTCAATGCCTCACCCGAGAGCTTGAGCAAGATCCGCTTGTACTTCGACTTGGCATTACGCGAGGCAGTGGCAGGCATATTGAGTCTCCTGAAGATGGCGGACTGGTGTAATGTGGTGACGACTTGGCGGCTGGATACAGGATGGCGTGCGCTTGCGCGCACGCCATCGTAACAACGGGATATCAGGCCTCAGCTGCGACGGGCCTGTTCCATGACTTCCTTGGCAAAGTCGACTTCTTCCTTCTCGATACCCTCACCCACTTCGAAGCGGATGAAATCGACGACCTCACTACCATTGGCCTTGGCATACTCTGCCACGGTGGTGTTGGGGTCCTTGACGAAAGGTTGCTCAGTCAGGCTGTTCTCGGCCAGGTACTTCTTGAGACGCCCTTGAACCATCTTCTCGGCGATCTGCTCGGGTTTACCGGCCATATCCGGCTGAGCCATGATGATGCTCTTTTCCTTGTCGAGCTGTTCCTGAGGCATCTGCTCCGGGCGCGCTACCGCAGGGTTGATCGCGGCCACGTGCATGGCGACGTCCTTGGCCACCTCGGCATTGCCACCCTTGAGCAGAGTCAACACGCCGATACGCCCACCGTGGACATACTCGCCGACCACGCCGTCCGCCGGGGCATCGGCAACCGTGGCTCGCCGCACGGAGATGTTCTCGCCGATCTTCTGCACCAGCCGCTGGCGGGTTTCTTCCATCTCGCCATCCATGATGGCGGAGACATCGTCGGACTTCGTATCGAAGGCCTTGGCCAGCACTTTCTCGGCGAAGTCCTTGAAGTTGTCATCCCGTGCAACGAAGTCCGTCTCGGAGTTGATCTCGACCATCACACCAAAGCTTCCGTCCTCGGCCACGCGAGTCACGACAGCACCTTCGGCGGCGGTGCGACCCGCTTTTTTGGCGGCCTTGAGACCGGAATTCTTGCGCAGATCCTCGATGGCCCTTTCGATGTCACCATCGGCTTCCGTGAGGGCCTTCTTGCACTCCATCATGCCAAGACCGGTACGCTCACGCAGTTCCTTGACCATAGATGCACTGATAGCTGCCATGGTAATTAACCTCTGAATATTTCGATATCGGATAGCCGAATGCAGCCATACGCTGGCATTCGACATGCGCGATGAAAAGACGCTTCCCTTTCATCGCTTGTTGATCGATCGCAATTCCGGCTCGACGAAACTAATCGTCGAGCCGGCAAGCTGCGTTACTCGGCGACGGCGTCGTCGTTCTCGGTCACTTCAACGAATTCGTCGGAATGGCCTTCCTTCGACTTAGCGCAGGCATCGGCGATGGCTTTGACATAGATCTGGATCGCGCGGATGGAGTCATCGTTACCGGGAATAACGTAATCGACGCCGTCCGGATCGGAGTTGGTATCCACCGTGCCGATGACCGGGATGCCCAGCTTGTTGGCTTCATTGATGGCAATACGCTCATGATCGACGTCGATCACGAACAGCGCATCCGGTAGACCGCCCATGTTCTTGATGCCGCCGATGGAGCGCTCGAGCTTGTCCTGCTCTCGGGTCGCCATCAGTACTTCTTTCTTGGTCAGCTTCTCGAAGGTACCGTCTTCGCGCATGGTCTCGAGCTCGCGCAGACGCTTGATCGACTGACGAATGGTCTTGTAGTTGGTCAACATACCGCCCAGCCAGCGATGATTGACAAAAGGCTGACCGACCCGGTTGGCTTCTTCCTTGATGATCTTGCTGGCGGCGCGCTTGGTGCCGACGAACATGATCTTGTTGTTGGAAGCGGCCATCTTCTCGACCACGGACACCGCCTCATTGAGAGCCGGCAGGGTGTGCTCGAGGTTAATGATATGAATCTTGTTGCGGGCACCGAAGATGTACTTGCTCATCTTGGGATTCCAATACTTGGTCTGGTGACCGAAGTGGGCGCCTGCCTTGAGCAGATCGCGCATACTGACTTGTGCCATGGGTGACTCCTGATATGACGGGTTAGGCCTCCACGCACCCCATGGATCCGACCGCGCATCCTGGCGGCTGCAATGAAAAGCAACGACAGCGACTACGCAGCACCCGGGACCATGTGACGGTGCATGTGTGTTTTCAAGGCATTTAAGCTCATTGACTCTTGACCACATCCGATCTTACAAACGCGAACGCAGATACATCGGATTGCAGTAAAGCGCGCGGCTTTATACCATATAATGGTGCCAAGATGAAGCCGTTGCCGCCTTTCGGCTAGCTGCTGATCGCGTCCGGCCGGCCTGCCATTTCCCGAATCGAGACCCCATGAACATTCCCATCAAAACGTCCTCTGAGATCGATAAAATGCGGGAGGCTGGTCGTCAGGCAGCCTCCGTTCTCGAGATGATCACGCCCTACGTCCAGCTCGGCGTCAGCACCGGCGAGCTGGACCGTCTATGCTACGAATACATCGTTGACGAGCTGGGTTCGACTCCTGCCCCGCTCAACTATCACGGTTTTCCCAAGTCGATCTGCACCTCGATCAATCATGTGGTGTGTCATGGCATTCCGGATAACGCCAAGAAACTAAAGAACGGCGATATCATGAATATCGATATCACCGTCAAAACCGCAGACGGCTATCACGGCGATACCAGCAAGATGTTCATCATCGGCGAGAATACTCAGGGCGAGCGGCTATGCCGTATCACTCAGGAGTGCCTTTACAAAAGCATCGTTGCGGTACGCCCCGGCGCCCGACTGTCCGACCTTGCCAAGCCAATTCAGCAGCATGCCGAGGCCAACGGCTACTCGGTAGTGCGTGATTTCTGTGGCCACGGCCTGGGGGCGGTATTCCACGAAGAGCCCCAGGTGCTGCACTATGACGGCTACGCGCCGGAAGCGGATATCGCCCTGGCCGAGGGCATGTGCTTCACCATCGAACCGATGATCAATGCCGGCGGCTACCGCACCAAGGTGCTTCGCGATGGCTGGACCGCGGTGACCCGGGACAAGAGTCTTTCCGCCCAGTGGGAGCACACCTTGCTGGTTACCGCCACCGGGGTCGACATACTGACGCCCCGGGGCGAAGAAGATTTAAGCTTTCTTGCGAACTGACATGCTCCTTCATCACTACCGCTTCGAGCCGGACGAGACGCTTTTCGACACTGGCGACTTGCGCCGGGAACTGGCGACAGGCTCTCCGCCGGTAGTGCTGTTCAAGCAGGCGCTGAACCTCATTCAACGCCGGCTCGATGCCCGTTTTCATGATGGTGCCGACATCCGGGATCTGGTGCATGGCCGCGCCTGGTGTCTCGATCGTCTGCTCGAGCTCGCCTGGACTCGTCACACCTGGCCCGATGACGGTATCGCACTGCTTGCCGTGGGTGGCTACGGGCGCGGCGAGTTGCACCCGCATTCCGACATCGATCTCATGGTGCTACTGGAACGAGACGATGACACGCCCTACCGGGAAGCCTTAAGCGCGTTCATTACCTTCCTGTGGGATATCGGTCTCGAGATCGGTCATAGCGTGCGCTCGCTTGCAGATTGCCAGCGCGAAGCCGAAGCGGACGTTACGGTCATCACCAACCTGATCGAGACCCGCACTCTGGCCGGCCCCGACCGGCTTCGCGAGGCCATGCGCGAACAACTGTCTTCTTGCAACATGTGGCCGTCTCATCGTTTTTTCGAGGCCAAATGGCAGGAGCAGATAGCGCGGCATCGCCGGCACAACAACTCTGAGTACCAGCTCGAACCTAATATCAAGAGCTCGCCCGGGGGCCTGCGCGACATCCAGATGATCGGCTGGGTCGCCAAGCGTCATTTCTGTCTATTGCGCTACGAGGACGTAGTGGCCCAGGGGTTCATGAACGATGCGGAGCTGCGCATTCTCAGCCAGGGGCAGGCCTTCCTGTGGCAGGTGCGCTACGCGCTGCACATGCTGACAGGTCGTGCCGAGGATCGCTTGCTGTTCGATCATCAGCGCGCCATCGCAAAGCTGTTCGGCTTTCAGGACACGCCGCAGCGCCTGGCGGTAGAGCAGTTCATGAAGCGCTATTATCGTCATGTCACGGCGCTGGCAGGGCTCAATGACATGTTGCTGCAACACTTTGACGAGGTCATTCTACGGGCTGACGAAACCCTCGAGACCGAACCGCTCAATTCGCGCTTCGAGATCAAAGGGGGCTATATTCAAGCCCGAGACGACCGGGTGTTCCATCGCCGTCCCGCCGCCCTGCTCGAGCTTTTCCTGCTGATGGCTCAGCATCCCCGGATCGAAGGCGTGCGCGCCCAGACCATTCGTTTGATTCGCGATCACCGCCACCAGATCGACGACACTTTTCGGGACGATGTCCGTCATCAGCGTCTGTTCATGGAACTGCTGCGCAGCGATGGCAACGTATCGCGCCAGCTAAGACGCATGAATCGCTACGGCGTGCTTGGCAAGTATCTACCCGAGTTCGGCCAGGCCGTGGGATTGATGCAGCACGATCTGTTTCATATCTATACGGTGGACGCCCACACTCTGCGCCTGTTGAAGTTCGTGCAGCATTTTCGTAATCCCGATAGTCGTGAGGCATTCCCGGTTGCCGCAACACTGATCCAACAGCTCCCCAAGCTGGAGCTTCTCTGGATCGCTGGGCTCTACCATGATATCGGCAAGGGCCGTGGCGGCAATCACTCCCTGCTTGGTGCCCGGGATGCGGAGGAGTTCTGCCAGCGTCACGACTTGTCAGCCCGGGATACGCGCCTGGTCGTCTGGCTGATCGAGCAACATCTCCTGATGTCGATGACCGCTCAGAAGCGCGACATCAGCGACCCGGACGTGATTCGCGAATTTGCCGAACTAATCGGTGAAGAGATGCGCCTGGACTATCTCTACGTGCTCACCGTCGCGGATATCAACGCGACCAACCCCACCTTATGGAACGGCTGGCGCGCCACACTGTTGCGCCAGCTGTATGGCGAAACCAAGCGCGCTCTGCGGCGAGGGCTTGAAAACCCCATCGATCGCGATGACTGGATCGCCGAAACCCGGGCCGAGGCGCTGGCACTGCTGCGCACCCTGGGCAGCGACGTAGCGCACATCGAGTGCCTCTGGAACACTCTTGGGGATGACTATTTCCTGCAGTATCAGGCAAGCGAAATCGTATGGCAGACCCAGGGCATTCTCGAACATGGCGACTGCCCGCTGCCGTTGATCATGATCAGCGCGCCGGCGGAAGACTCGAGCGAGGGCGGCACTAAGGTCTTCATCCATACGCGTTCGGTGAACGATCTGTTCGCCGCTAGCGCCGCAGCCATCGATCAACTGGATCTATCGATTCACGATGCGCGTATCGCCACCTCGAGCAGCGATTGGACGCTCAATACCTTCATCGTGCTGGACGATCAGGATGAGCCGATCCGCGACGCTTTTCGGCTCGAAGAGATCCGTCGCCATCTGGTGGAAGAGCTCGACGACCCGGACGACTATCCCCAAATCGTCAGTCGCCACACGCCGCGCCAGCTCAAGCATTTCCGAGTGCCCACTCGAGTATTGATCGAGCAAGACCCGGCCAACGAACGCACCGTACTCGAGCTGATTGCCCCGGACCGCCCCGGGTTGCTGGCCCGAGTCGGACGCATCTTCATGGAACAGGAGATCGCTCTTTCCGCCGCCAAGATCGCCACCCTGGGCGAGCGAGTGGAGGATGTGTTCTTCATTACCGATCGCTGCGGCGCGCCACTCACGGACCAGGCTCACCAGACCCGTCTGCGCGAACGTCTGTGCGAAATGCTGGACGTGTAAACCGATCCGGCGCCTCGACCACGGGCTCGTGATTTGTGGCGCCTTCGCCGCTTCCCTATAATCAGGTGCCTTACAAAATCCCCATGCCGCTTTTAAGGGGCACAACTGGATCTGACTCGCCATGAACCCGGAACTCGACGCTCTCAAGCCCTACCCTTTCGAGCGTCTCAAGGCGCTTATGGCCGGCGTGACTCCACCGGCGGATCTCACACACATCCCGCTATCGATTGGCGAGCCCCAGCACGCGCCGCCCACCAGCGTGCTCGAGAGTCTGAATCACCACGTTGGCGCAGTCGCCCGCTATCCGAGTACCCTTGGCTTACCCGAGCTGCGCGCAACGATCGCCGACTGGGCGACCAGGCGTTTCAACCTTGCGCCGCAGAGTCTCGATCCTCAGCGCCAGGTGCTGCCGGTCAATGGTACCCGGGAGGCGATCTTCGCCTTCGTCCAGGCGGCGCTGGATCGTTCACGCCCGGCCCGGGTCGCCGTGCCCAACCCGTTCTATCAGATCTATGAAGGCGCCACGCTGCTTGCCGGCGGCCAGCCGTTGTATCTGGATTGCCGTGCCGACAAGGGCTTTCTGCCGGATCTTGAGGCGGTGCCGGCGGCGGCCTGGCGCGAGGTGCAGCTGGTGTTCGTGTGCTCTCCGGGCAATCCTACCGGTGCAGTGACACCCCTTGAAGACTTCAAGCGGCTGATCGCTTTGGCGGATGAGCACGATTTCATCGTCGCCTCGGATGAGTGCTATTCAGAGCTCTACCTCGATGAGTCCGCGCCTCCTCCTGGGCTACTCGAGGCCTGCGCTGCCTTGGGCCGTCACGACTACCGCCGCTGCATCGTCTTTCACTCCCTGTCCAAGCGCTCCAACCTACCTGGATTGCGTTCAGGCTTTGTGGCCGGCGACGAGGCATTGATCGCCCCTTTCGCCCGCTATCGCACCTACCACGGCTGCGCCATGTCACTACAGGTGCAGCAGGCCTCGACGGTGGCCTGGGGTGACGAAGCCCACGTACAGGCCAACCGCGAGATTTATCGACAGACCTTCGCGGCGGTAGTGGAATGCCTTGCACCGGTGCTGGACTTCCCCTCGCCTCAGGCCAGCTTCTATCTATGGCCGGCAGTGCCGGATGGAGACGATGAAACCTTTGCGCGAGAACTTTATTCGCAGCAGCACGTAACGGTGCTGCCAGGGCGTTATATGTCCCGGGAGAGTTCGCAGGGCAATCCAGGCAATGGGCGAGTACGCATGGCCCTGGTAGCCGATCCGGACACGACGCTGGAAGCCGCCCGGCGCATTCGTCGTTTCATCGAAGAACACTATTGAACACGCCCCTGGAGAGATCTCTCAAAATGATCACGCTTTACGGGATCAAGACCTGTGATACCTGCCGCAAGCGCGCAAGACACTCGATGCCCAAGAAACGCCCTACCATTATCACGATCTGCGTGAGCATGGGCTCGACAAGACGTTGCTCGAGCATCTCATCGGTCAGGTAGGTCTCGCGACGTTATTGAACACCCGCAGCACCACCTGGCATAGCCTTGATCCCAGCGAACAGCAGGCCGCCAAGGACAGTGTCGACAGCGCGCGTTCATTGATGCTAGCGAACCCGACCCTGCTCAAGCGCCCGCTGCTCGATACCGGCGATCGGGTAGTCGTCGGCTTCAAGCGTGATGAGTATGCTGAACTGCCCCATTGATTCGATTTCTTTATTCAGGAGACTTTTATGCTGAGCTTCGCTCTCGGAATCGGTAGCCAGAACACCCAAGGGGATTGGCTGGAGGTCTACTATCCAGCACCGCTGTTCGAACCCGAGGATGCCCTGGTCGCTACTGCCCGCAAGGCGCTGAATGCCTCGAGCGGCAATGCCGTGGTCAGCTTTCTACCGGAGCATTGCGCTGAGCTTGCCCAAGCCTTCGAGACAGCGGGAAATACCGAACAAGCGGAGCTTGCCGAGGCGCTTGGCGCCAGTCAGCGACCGCTGGTGGCTGTCTTCCTCGAGTCCGATCAGGCGCCGGAGAGCGTACCGGAGGTGTATCTCAAGCTGCATCTGCTTTCCCATCGCCTGGTCAAGCCTCACGCTATCGACCTTAGCGGCATGTTCGGCGTACTGCGTAACATCGCCTGGACCAACGAAGGTCCCATCGATATCGAAGAACTGCCGGCACGTCGTCTCAGAGCACGCTTGGAAGGCCGGCCGCTATCCGTGGATTGCGTCGACAAGTTCCCCAAAATGACGGATTACGTGGTGCCGGCAGGCGTACGTATCGCCGATACCGCTCGGGTGCGCCTGGGCGCCTACCTGGGTGAAGGCACCACGGTCATGCACGAAGGCTTCGTCAACTTCAATGCCGGCGCGAAGGGCCAGGAATGATCGAAGGTCGCATCTCCGCCGGCGTGGTCGTGGGTAAGGGCTCGGACCTAGGCGGCGGCGGCTCCACCATGGGCACCCTTTCCGGGGGCGGCAATATCGTGATTAAGGTCGGCGAAGGCTGCTTGATCGGTGCCAATGCCGGTATTGGTATTCCGCTGGGGAATCGCTGCACCGTCGAAGCGGGGCTTTATATTACTTCCGGCGCCAAGATCGCGCTGCTTGACGAGGAAGGCCAGGAGGTAAAGACCGTCAGTGCTCGTGATCTGGCAAACCAGGATGATATGTTGCTGCGCCGCAACTCGGTCAGCGGACGCATCGAATGTCTGACCAACAAGAGCGCCATCGCCTTGAACGAAGCGCTGCACGCGCATAATTGATTGATGGCGCTCGTTTTGCGAGCGCCGTTTCATTTCTTTTCAGGACTCTACATGCCCTCGTCGGATACCGCCCTGGCTGCTACAGCCCTCTCGCCCACTCTTGCTCTTGCCATCGAGCTGATGCGCCGCCCTTCGGTCACTCCGGATGATGCGGGCTGCCAGGCCGTAATGATCGAACGCCTGGTACGCCTGGGTTTTCGTATCGAGCGCCTGCCTTTCGGTGATGTCGAGAACCTCTGGGCGGTGCGGGGTCATCATGGAGCGGTGTTGGCGTTTGCGGGTCACACGGATGTGGTACCAAGCGGACCAAGCGTTCACTGGCAATATCCCCCTTTCGAGCCCTGCATCGATGACGACGGCATGCTGTGCGGTCGAGGCGCGGCGGACATGAAGGGAAGTCTCGCGGCGATGATTACCGCGGTGGAGCGTTTCGTGACCGCCTATCCGGATCATCCGGGCAAAATCGCCTTTCTGATCACCTCCGACGAGGAAGGCCCGGCCCAGGACGGCACCCGGGCGGTGGTCGAGCATTTGCGGGAGACTCACGAGCGCCTGGATTACTGCATCGTGGGCGAGCCCTCCTCCAGCGAGCGGTTGGGCGATATCATCAAGAACGGTCGTCGCGGTTCTTTGGGCGGTGTGCTGCATGTACATGGCATTCAGGGGCATGTCGCCTATCCGCACCTGGCGCGCAACCCTATCCATGAAGCCGCTCCCGCCCTGAACGCGCTGTGCAATGAGCATTGGGACAGCGGCAATGCCTTCTTTCCCGCCACCAGCTTTCAGATATCCAACGTCCGCGCCGGCACCGGCGCCACCAACGTGATCCCTGGCGAGCTGGAGGTGGTGTTCAATTTTCGCTACTCCACGGAAGTCACGGATCAAACGCTACGGGAACGCGCTGAAGCAATTCTGGATGCCCATGGCCTCGATTACCGCCTTGACTGGACCTTGAACGGTGAGCCCTTTCTCACGGAAGAAGGTGCCTTGATCGAGGCGGCCATCGGTGGCGTCGAGGAGATCACCGGATCAAGACCTGCGCTTTCAACCTCCGGTGGCACTTCGGATGGACGCTTCATCGCAACGCTCGGCTGTCAGATCGTCGAGCTTGGGCCGCTTAACGCGACCATTCACAAAATCAACGAACGCGTACGCGCCGCCGACCTGGACACGCTGAGTCGGGTCTATGAGGCGATCATCAAGCGCCTGCTCACCTGAGGTCCGTCATGGAGCGTTATCCCGACATTGAAATCTATCTGGCCAAAGCGGATATCAAGCGCCTTGATGCCTGGCTGAGTGAACGACTAAACGCGTCCCCCCTCACGCCTGCCGGTAAACGAAAGTGGCGTAGCCACGGCCATCAGGCTGAGGAAAGCATTCCTGTCCTGCTGATCGAAAATGCCGCGGACGGCTATGCAAGCCTCTGGTTCGACAGCCCGGTCACCCCCTGGCCACGAGACGTGGACTGCGCCCGGGAAGCGGTCGAGTGGCTGAATTGCGAGGTGCGCTGCTCACTAGGCGGCTGGCAGCCCGGGGACGATCCGGATCGTTTCTGGCAGATACGCCCCGATAGTAGCGAAGAAGCGCTGCATTGGCCTGACTCCGGTCAGTAACCCCATACCTCTATCGAACAACTACCAACTCTTCTTAGAACAAGGACGTAATCATCCATGGCCCAGGAATCCAAAGCCGTCATTTATGCTGCGCTTGCAGGCAATTTCGCCATCGCGGTTACTAAGTTCATCGCTGCTGCCTTCACCGGCAGCTCCGCCATGCTATCCGAAGGCGTCCACTCCGTGGTGGACACCGGCAACCAAGGGCTTTTGCTGTTAGGCATGCACCGGGCCAAGCGACCACCCAGTCCTGCGTATCCTTTTGGCCATGGCAAGGAGGTGTATTTCTGGAGTTTCGTGGTGGCTTTGATGATCTTCGCCGTGGGCGCCGGTGTCTCAATCTACGAGGGCATAATCCATGTCCTGCATCCCACCGAGATGGAATCGCCGCTGATCAATTACATCGTACTGGGCCTTGGCATCCTGTTCGAAGGCGCGTCCTGGGCCTTCGCGCTCAACAGTTTTCGCAAGACCAAAGGCAAGTGGGGCTATGTCGAGGCGGTGAAACGAGCCAAGGATCCTTCGATGTTCGTGGTGGTTTTCGAAGATTCCGCTGCGTTGCTAGGTCTTATCGTGGCGCTGGCGGGCGTGGCGCTGAGTCAATGGACTCAGAATCCGGTCTTCGATGGCATCGCATCAATCATCATCGGGTTGATCCTGGGAGGAACGGCTATCTGGCTTGCCATTGAAACCAAGGGTCTACTGATTGGAGAAAGCGCCAATCGTACCGTGGTAGACGATATTCGGCGCCTAGCGGATGCCCCTCAAGACGTGGAAAAGGTCAACGAAGTACTGACCATGCACATGGGGCCCGATTACATCCTGGTCATCTTGAGCGTGCGCTTTGCTCGAGGCACGCAGGCGGAACGCATTGAAGCCGTCATTGCTCAGCTGGATCGAACGATTAAAAGCAAGCATGAAAGGGTCAAGCGCGTTTTCATCGAAGCCGAGGCCAATCGAGATAGCGATGCATTACCGAATGCCCCGGCAACATGAAACGACTTGATACTGTGGTAGGTGGAAAAGGACAACGTCAAAGGGCTGTTTATAACGGCTCAAGGCTGTTTATAACGGCTCAAGGCTGCTTATAACGGCTCACGGCTGCTCATAACAGCTCAAGGCTGTAGGATCAGGTGATCACGGTGACATCGTCTGCTTGCAGTCCGCGCTCGTTTTGCACCACGTGATAACGCACTTTCTGACCTTCGGCCAGAGTGCGATGCCCCTTGCCGCGAATGGCACGAAAATGCACGAAGACATCGCCGCCGTCTTCACGCGTAATGAAGCCATACCCCTTGTTGACGTTGAACCATTTGACCTCACCGATCTCGCGATCATCATTCTCGACGTCCGCCAGATTGACAAGCTTAGGGGTCAACGCATGCATGAGAAGCGTGGCGATCAACAAAGCGATGAATATTGCTAATGCGGTTGCTATATAAACCAACGTGGCACCATTCGATGCCAGCACCTGCCTTAGTGCATCGGCGGTGGATGCGTCAAACAATAAAATAAGCAAGGCAATCAGCAAAGGAGTGACGGCGGCAAGTGGAAGACTGACAAGACTACAGCGAATTACAACCTTACGATTCATGGACCTCAGATTCTCTTGTTGTGATGAACAAAGACCGCCCCAGCTTGCATCCATGGGGCAAAATGCAGGTGACGCGATGACCGGCGACCCACAGCGCAAGGATTCTAGCATGACGGACGAAACTACGCTTGCCCGCCTGGAACGGCGTTTTGAAGCAATAGAGAGCCGAATAGCCCATCAGGAATATTGGCTGGATACTCTTGATCGAGCAGTGTCAGCACAGGAGCAACGACTCGCGCAGCTAGAGCGACTCAACAATCTGATGCAGACACATTTGCGCAATCAACATCAGTGGCTCAAGAGCATGGATCCGGAAGAAAACGGCTTTTCAGAAGAATACGAAAAGCCGCCCCACTATTGAAAGATTGTGCCGGGCTCGAGGCGATACTCACTCGTCTCGCCCAGTCAATGGCGTCAGTCGATGCCATCAAGGTAACGCTCAACGTCCAATGCCGCCATACAACCGCTACCGGCGGAGGTAATCGCCTGACGATAGACATGGTCCATGACGTCACCTGCAGCAAACACCCCGGGCACGCTGGTAGCGGTAGCGTTGCCCTCAAGCCCGGACTTGACCCTGATATAGCCGTTTGCCATGTCCAATTGGCCCTCGAAAATACCCGTATTGGGCGTATGCCCGATGGCAATGAATACCCCAGGAACCGATAGCTCTTTTGTGCTGCCATCCTGGGTGGATTTGAGGCGCACCCCGATCACACCGGAACCGTCGCCCAGCACCTCATCAAGGGTATGATTCCACTCGATCCGGATATTGCCCTCATCGACCTTCTCAAACAGCTTGTCCTGCAGGATCTTTTCACCGCGCAAACTATCCCGACGATGTACCAGGGTGACCTTGGCGGCAATATTGGATAGATACAGTGCCTCTTCCACAGCGGTATTGCCACCGCCTATTACCACGACCTCCTGATTGCGATAGAAGAATCCATCACAGGTGGCGCAAGCAGATACGCCCTGGCCCATAAACTGCTGTTCCGAGGGCAGCCCCAAATAGCGAGCAGTGGCACCAGTGGCGATTATCAAGGCATCACAGGTATAGGTGGCGTTGTCACCTTTGAGCGTAAAAGGCCGCTGACGCAACTCCACTTCGTGAACGTGATCGAACAGCACCTCAGTGTTGAAACGCTCTGCGTGCCGACGCATACGCTCCATGAGTTCAGGCCCTTGCACCCCGGCATCGTCGCCGGGCCAGTTGTCCACATCGGTGGTGGTGGTCAGCTGTCCACCGGTTTGAATACCGGTAATCAGCAGAGGCTTCAAGTTGGCCCGCGCCGCATAAACCGCAGCACTGTAGCCGGCAGGCCCTGACCCCAGAATGATCAAGCGTTCGTGACGAGTCTCGCTCATGTAAAGACCTCTTGCTTCTCATCAAGCGTCGTAAAAGTGCCGTACTAACAAAAAGGGCGACCCTGAGGCCGCCCCGATACGCTAAAACGCTTATAGCTGCGTGGAGTGGGTGCCCAAATACTTGGCGACACCTTCCGCGTTATCCTTCATGCCTTCCTGACCCTCATCCCAACCTGCAGGGCAGACTTCGCCATGCTTCTGGTGGTGCTGCAGCGCTTTGACCATGCGCAGCATTTCATCGACATTGCGACCTAACGGCAGGTTGTTGACGGTCTGATGCTGAACGACACCGTCTTCGTCGATCAGGAAAGAAGCGCGCAGTGCGACACCTGCTTCCGGATGCTCGATGCCATAGGCCTGAACGATCTCATGCTTGACGTCGGCGACGATCGGAAAGCCGACTTCACCAATACCACCCGCGTCCGGAGAAGTCTTGCGCCATGCATAGTGAGAAAACTGGGAATCAATGGAGGCACCGATCACTTCGACCCCTAGCTCTTTGAATTTTGCCAGACGGTTGTCATGGGCAATAATTTCGGAGGGGCATACGAAAGTGAAATCCAGCGGCCAGAAAAATAGCACGCGCAGCTTGCCGTTGCTGTCGGACAGCTTGAAATTCTCTACGATTTCACCGTTGCCTAGAACAGCAGCAGCTTCAAAATCCGGGGCTTGGCGTCCAACCAATACACTCATGCATGTCTCCTTGTGATCATACTGATCGTTTCAAGTAAATTCGGTATATAGATTAGGGGCCATCTCAACATTTGCCAATTTGATTCCCCCAATAGAACGCATAGTAGCAACCTATCGGAATACCGGTGGCCGATAACATAACCGTTCAGATGACGTCGTCATCCCGGCCAAGGGTCAAATGCTCCAGCTCACCTGAGATCTCGGACACCCCGACATCGATCTGAATGGGAGCACAACAACGAGGACAATCCTCCCAAGTGGTGTGGCTTCCCTGGCTGCTGTCGACAAGCAATTCGAAGCCCGTGCCGCAATAGGGGCAATCCATGGGGTGTGCATTGAGCATTTCTTCGTGCATGTCGACTCGTTTTGACATTCCATTGAACACATTGAATGTGGTGGCGGTACAGGGCACTTTCAAGCCTTGGGCTTACAAACTTCTACGGTTGCAAACGATTTGGCGCTTTCAATGGGTATTAGGATTGCGTCCATGCAACCACTGACACACCACGTCGTTAGTCTTACATCCTCGCACTACGCGTAGATGCTTGAATTCCCCTTCTACCGTGCCCATGTAAATGGTAGCAAAGGACAGCAAATAGTCTCTTGAGCAGCGTATGCTGCTAAGCTGCTACGTAAGCACCGAACGTTTAAGATTCGGATCAGTAAGTGACCCGCATCCTCGTCAGTCGATCAACCTGCGGCAGTTCAGCGTCACGGAAGATACGATCATCGAGGACAGTACAGGAGGAGCTCCATGAGCACGGATAAGACACCGGATACCTTAAGCACCCTCGAAGCGTCAGGTTCCACCTATCACTATTACAGCTTGCCCAAGGCCGCCGAGGCATTCGGCGATATCAAGCGGCTGCCCTTCACGCTCAAGGTTCTGCTCGAAAACCAGCTGCGTTACGCCGATGACGAGAGCGTGTCCAGCGACGACATGCAAGCCCTGGTCGATTGGCAGAAGGAAGCACGTTCCACTCGCGAAATCGGCTATCGCCCTGCTCGCGTCTTGATGCAGGACTTCACCGGCGTCCCCGGTGTCGTCGACCTGGCCTCCATGCGCGACGCCGTGGAGCGACTGGGCGAAGACCCGGCTCGCATCAATCCGCTTTCACCGGTCGATCTGGTCATCGACCACTCGGTAATGGTCGATCACTTCGGTGATTCCTCCGCGTTCAAGGACAACGTTGCCATCGAGATGGAGCGCAATCACGAACGCTATGAGTTTCTGCGCTGGGGTCAGCAGGCCTTCGACAATTTCCGGGTAGTCCCACCAGGCACCGGCATTTGCCATCAGGTCAACCTGGAGTACTTGGGCAGGACGGTCTGGACCAAGGAGCAGGATGGCAAGACCTTCGCCTACCCTGACACGCTGGTGGGTACCGATTCCCACACCACCATGATCAACGGCTTAGGGATTCTTGGCTGGGGGGTCGGCGGCATCGAAGCGGAAGCGGCCATGCTGGGACAGCCGGTCTCCATGGTGATCCCGGAAGTTATCGGCTTCAAGATCACCGGCAAGCTAAGGGAAGGCATCACCGCCACGGATCTGGTGCTGACCGTCACTGAGATGCTGCGCAAGAAAGGCGTGGTCGGCAAGTTCGTCGAGTTCTACGGCGACGGTCTCAAGGACATGCCGGTAGCGGATCGCGCCACCATCGCCAACATGGCGCCGGAATATGGTGCTACCTGTGGCTTCTTCCCGGTAGACGAACAGACCCTGAACTACATGCGTCTGACCGGCCGTGAGGACGATCAGATCGCCTTGGTCGAAACTTATGCCAAGGAACAGGGCCTGTGGCGTGAGCAGGGCATGAGCCCATCTACACCGATACCCTCTCGCTTGACATGGGCGATGTCGAAGCCAGCCTTGCCGGGCCTAAGCGTCCTCAGGATCGGGTTGCGCTTTCCGATATGAAAGCGACCTTCGAAAAGCTGATGGACAGCGATGCACCGGATGCTCCCCAGGAAGCGAAAGACGAATGGCAGGCGGAAGGCGGCGGTCAGCCGGCATCAGAATCCTTCAAGGAGTACGATCACAGCTGCTACGAAGGTAGCGATAGCCAGCTTTGCAAGATCGGCGACGAAGAGTTCAAGCTCAACGCCGGCGCCGTGGTCATCGCCGCCATCACCTCCTGCACCAACACCTCGAACCCCAGCGTGATGCTGGCCGCGGGTCTGTTGGCACGCAAGGCAGTGGAAAAGGGTCTGACCACGAAACCTTGGGTCAAGACATCCCTGGCACCAGGTTCCAAGGTGGTTACCGAATATCTTGCTGCCGGCGGTGTCCAGGAAGATCTAAACGAGCTTGGCTTCAATCTGGTGGGCTATGGCTGCACTACCTGCATCGGCAACTCCGGGCCATTGCCGGAAGCGATCGAGAAAGCGGTCAACGATGGTGATCTGACCGTGGCGTCGGTGCTTTCAGGCAATCGGAACTTCGAGGGTCGGGTGCATCCGCTGGTCAAGACCAACTGGCTGGCGTCACCGCCCTTGGTGGTCGCCTATGCGCTGGCAGGCAACGTGCGTCTCGACTTGTCCAAGGAACCGCTTGGCAAGGGGAAGGATGGCGAGCCGGTCTATTTGAAGGATATCTGGCCTTCTCAGGCAGAGATTGCCGAGGCGGTGGAACAGGTCAAGACCGACATGTTCCGCAAGGAGTATGCCGAAGTCTTTGACGGCGACGAGCAGTGGCGGTCTATCAAAGTGCCGGAGAGCAAGGTCTACGAATGGTCCAAGGATTCCACTTACATTCAGCATCCGCCGTTCTTCGAGGGTATGGGCAAGGAGCCGGATCCTCTCGAGGACGTCAAGGACGCCAAAGTGCTGGCCATGCTCGGCGACTCGGTGACCACGGATCACATCTCGCCAGCGGGCTCTATCAAGCCGGATAGCCCGGCGGGCCGTTATCTACAGGATCACGGCGTCGAACCCAGGGATTTCAACTCCTACGGTTCGCGGCGCGGCAACCACGAAGTGATGATGCGCGGTACCTTCGCCAACGTGCGTATCAGAAACGAAATGCTCGAAGATGTGGAAGGGGGCTATACCCGCCATGTGCCTTCCGGCGAGCAGATGGCGATCTATGACGCGGCCATGAAGTACGCCGAGGATGATACGCCGCTGGTGGTGGTTGCCGGTAAGGAGTACGGCACCGGCTCCTCTAGAGACTGGGCCGCCAAGGGCACGCGGCTGCTCGGCGTGCGTGCAGTCATTGCCGAATCCTATGAGCGCATCCACCGCTCCAACCTGATCGGCATGGGCGTCTTGCCGCTGCAGTTCCCGGAAGGAGAAGATCGTAAGTCTCTCGGGCTGACCGGTGACGAGACCTTCTCCATCGAAGGGCTCAACGATATTGAACCGGGTGCCAGCGTCAAGGTAACGATCAAGAGCGACAAGGGTGAAAAGACCCTGGACGCCAAGTGTCGCATCGACACTGCCAACGAGATGGCTTACTACCAGCATGGCGGTATCCTGCATTACGTACTGCGCAACATGCTGTAACCCTGCGCCGGGCGTCTTTCGCGCCCGGTTATCTTAGCCATGAAACGAACGGACCATCGACAGCGTCGATGGTCCGTTTTTCATTATGGGTGCGTTCGGCAAAACCTCAAAAGGCGTTGCGCCGGTAACGCCTATAGCGCGGATACCAGAAGTTGCGTTCGATGACCTCTCGCAGCGCTTCATCGCTCGAACGCAGGGCAACGCCTTCTTCCTGAGCCTGCTTGGCTACATCAAAAGCGATCAGCATGCTCACTTCGCGGATGTCACCCAAGGAAGGCAGCAATGCGCCCTCGCCTTTTACGACGATAGGAGCATTGTTGGCCAGCGCATTGGAGGCCGCCATCAGCATGGTATCCGTTACCCGGGTTGCCTTTGAGGACACCACTCCAAGACCGATGCCGGGGAAGATGTAGGCGTTGTTGCACTGGGCGATGGGAACGTGCCTGTCGCCTATCTGCGCCGGCGGAAAAGGGCTACCGGTGGCCACCAGCGCCTCGCCATTGGTCCAGTCGAGAATATCCTGTGGGATTGCTTCTACTCGGGAGGTCGGATTCGACAAAGGCATTACCAGCGGATTGGGACAGTTTGCATGCAGGGCACGAATGATCGTTTCCGTGAAAAGTCCTTTCTGACCCGACACGCCGATC
This sequence comes from Halomonas sp. PR-M31, assembly GCF_001039575.1. Taxonomy (GTDB): domain Bacteria; phylum Pseudomonadota; class Gammaproteobacteria; order Pseudomonadales; family Halomonadaceae; genus Modicisalibacter. Next base: position 35,542 of record NZ_JIBT01000014.1, on the reverse strand, counting down.
AATACCGTGAGCCCGGCATTTTCGACCACATCGAGTAGCGCGGTACCCGACCAGTCGGATACCTCCGAGCGGGGATGGGCCAACCGGCGTTGAAAGCTGCGCAAGTCCTCCATGTCATCCGTCAGCAAACCATAGCGATCGACCATGAAGATGCGCTTGCGCGCTTCCGTATCGCTCAAGCCCTCTTCCATCATGGCAACGATGATCTGCTCGGCGATGCCGCAGCCCGCGGAGCCTGCGCCCACGAAGGCAATGCGCTGATCGCTGACTTTTACCTCCCGCGCCTTACTGGCCGCCAACAGCGTACCCACGCAAACCGAGGCAGTTCCCTGGATGTCGTCGTTGAAACAGCACAGCTTATCGCGATAGTGCTCAAGCAATGGCATGGCATTACCCTGAGCGAAATCCTCGAACTGCAACAGCACGCTCGGCCAGCGGCGCTTGACCGACGCAATGAACAGCTCGATGAACTCGGCGTACTCTTCTTTACTGACTCGCGGATGACGCCAGCCCATGTACATCGGGTCGTCCAGCAACGCCTGATTGTTGGTTCCGACATCCAGCATGATCGGTAAGGTATAAGCCGGGCTGATGCCCCCACAGGCGGTGTACAGCGCCAGCTTGCCGATGGGGATACCCATGCCGCCAATGCCCTGATCACCCAATCCCAGGATGCGCTCGCCATCGGTTACCACGATGACTTTGACCTTGTTCTTGGTGGCACTGTGCAGAATATCGTCCATGTGATGACGATCTGGATAGGAAACGAAGATCCCCCGATGATTGCGGTAGATATTGGAAAACTCTTCGCAGGCCTCCCCTACCGTGGGCGTATAGATGATCGGCAGCATCTCCTCGAGGTGGCTCTCGAGCAGACGGAAGAACATCGTCTCGTTGTCATCCTGGATGGCGCGCAGATAAATATGCCGGTCGAGATCACTCTGGCACTGACGATACTGACTATAAGCACGCTCGGTCTGCTCCTCGATCGTTTCAACATCGTGGGGCAGCAAGCCGACCAGATTGAAGTCGATACGCTCTTCGGGCGAGAAAGCACTGCCCTTGTTGAGCAGCGGCATCTCGAGCAAGGATGGACCGGCATAAGGGATATAAAGGGGGCGTTTGGCTTGCTCGCTCATGACTTAACTCTTTGAATTGGATTTTAAATTAAATTATTAATGAGGCTGTCGTTACATGCATCGATCGGGGAGGACAGTTCTACAACCACCAGCGCATTTTGCTCAGGCAGTTGAGTGCTGTCTTATATCCTAAAGATAACACGCTCGGGCTATTTCAGCCTGTTCGTTCAACGACTGCCCTCTTCTCGATGTGAGCATGAAAACGCCCTGACTTGAAAAGTCAGGGCGTCATCGTAGTGCTCTGGATTTGTTTAGTTGCTGCGCACCCAAGGGCGTGCCGGCGACGAGAAGAAAAGCGGCCGCAGCTTCACACCCAGCATGTTGCCGGCAAAAGCCGCCACTAGCCACAGCCAGCCGTGCAAGCTACCGGAAGCAATACCGCCGAAGTAGGCACCGATGTTGCAGCCAAAGGCCAAGCGCGCACCGTAGCCGAGCAGCAACCCCCCAATGATCGCCGCAATGATCGAACGCAGCGGAATATGAAACCTGGGGGCAAACTTGCCCGCTAAGGATGCCGCGGTCCCGGCGCCGAGAATGATGCCGACATTCATCACCGTAGTGACATCCGACCATACGCTGGCCTTAAGCGCCGCAGCATTATCTGGGTTCTGCCAATAGCCCCAGCTGCTGACATCGCCTCCTAGCGCCTCGAACCCTTTGGCGCCCCAGAGCGCGAAGGCGGAGGTAATCCCCCAGGGGCGCCCTGCCAACACAAGGGTGATGAAGTTGAGCAGCGCCAGGGCCACGGCGCCATACAGCAGCGGCCAAGGGCCCCGTAGCCATTGCGAGGAGCTTGTATTTATCCGCGGCGCCTGCTCGAGCTGGCCGTGACGACGCTTTTCCATCACCGCGGTCAGCGCGGCAATACCGACAAACATCAGCAGGCTGACGGCGATGCCACCCCCGGCGCCGAACACATCGACCAGGGATGTCGGCTGAAAGGCCGGCAAACTTGTCCACCAGCTGAAATGCGCCGTGCCAATCAATGAACCAATGATGAAGAACACCAGGGTGATCACCATACGGGCGTTGCCACCGCCCACGGTAAATAACGTGCCGGAAGCACAACCACCGCCGAGCTGCATGCCCAGGCCAAACAGGAAGGCGCCGACCAGCACCGAGACACCGATGGGAGCCACATAGCCGGAGACCGGCGTACCGAACAGCGACCCCGCTGAGAGTGCTGGAAAGAACAATACGACGGCAATGGCCAGCATGACCATCTGCGCCCGCAGTCCACGACCGCGACGTTCGCTGATGAACACCCGCCAGGCCCCGGTAAAGCCAAAGGCGGCATGATAAAGCACCGCCCCCAGCGCACCACCAATCAACATCAGCACAGCCAGCCGCGCCCCAAAAGTAGCGCCAACCGCCAGGATGGCGACAGCCACCGCGATGGCGGCCAAGACATGAAGGGGAAGTTGGTGAGGATGTTCCTCGGTCAGTACAAGTTCACGCATGATGAGTTCTCTAATGACAGTAGGCTGAATAGCTGATGCCACTAGATTAACGAACCCGCACCCTTTTAAAAAAGTATTTAAAACAGTACAACCATTCCCAAATGGAATAAAAAAGAATCAGATGAACCGTCCCAAACCCACGGCGTGACGCAACCTTTCCATCAAGGGCGCCGCCTCAGCCCGGGCGCGCTCAGCGCCTTTTTGCAACACGGTCTCGATATGACCTGGGTCCTCCATCAGCGCCATGTAGCGCTCCCGAGGCTCGCGCAGATGCATGTTGACATAGTCAAAAAGCGCATCCTTGGCCTCGCCCCACCCGATGCCTTCAAGGTAGCGCTGGCGCATATTGGCACTCTCTTCCTGGGTGGCAAAGGCCGAATAGATCTGAAACAGCGTGCAGCCCTCCGGGTCCTTGGGCTCACCCGGCTCCAGGGAGTTGGTCTTGATCTTGCGCACCAACTTGAGAAGCTTCTTCTCGGACACGAACAAGGGAATGGTATTGTTATAACTCTTCGACATCTTGCGGCCGTCAAGCCCGCCGAGTACCTGAACGCGCTCATCCACCACCGCTTCGGGTAGCGTGAAATACTGTCCCTTGTAGAGATGATTGAAGCGACCGCCCATGTCCCGGGCCATCTCGATATGCTGGATCTGATCGCGCCCCACCGGCACCTTGTTGGCGTTGAACATCAGGATGTCCGCAGCCATCAGCACCGGATAGCCGAACAACCCCATGGTCACGCCCTTGTCCGGGTCCGGCTGGCCGGCGGTCTCGTTGTCCGCCACCGCTGCCTTGTAGGCATGGGCCCGGTTCATCAAACCCTTGGCGCAGACGCAGGAGAGCATCCAGGTCAGCTCGGGAATCTCGGGTATGTCCGACTGGCGATAGAAGACGGCATTGTCCGTGTCCAGTCCCAGCGCCAGCCAGGTGGCGGCGATCTCGAGGCGCGATTGCTGCACCCGTTTGGGGTCCTGGCACTTGATCAGCGCATGCAGATCCGCGAGAAAATAATAGGGCTGAACGCTCGGGTCCTGGCTGGCTTCGATGGCGGGCTTGATGGCGCCGACATAATTGCCGAGATGCGGCGTACCGCTAGGGGTGATACCGGTAAGAACACGGGTCTTTTGCATGAGAATAGCGTATCTACGTGATCGATGAAGAATCTCGTCAGTGTACAACGCCGAGGGTTTTTGATGCGACCGCCGGTCGGAATGCCAACGCCGAAACGGCGGCCGATACAGTGGCATCTATCTCTATCAGCCAACGAGGGAGCGCGGATCGACGCCTTCGAGTCCAAAAGCCTCCGCCACCGCCGGATGAGTGACTTGGCCAGCATGCACGTTGAGCCCTGGCAGGAAATGCTCGTCCTCTGCCAAGGCCTGCTGCCAGCCCTTGTTGGCCAACGCCGCGACGAACGGTATGGTGGCATTGGTCAACGCCTGGGTTGACGTGCGAGCCACCGCGCCAGGCATGTTGGCTACGCAATAATGAACAACTTCGTCGATGATATAGGTCGGCTCATCGTGAGTCGTTGGCTTGCTGGTCTCGAAACAACCGCCCTGGTCGATGGCCACGTCCACCAGCACGCTACCGGGGTGCATATCCGACAGTTGCTCCCGAGTAATCAGCTTAGGCGCCGCGGCCCCAGGAATCAGTACCGCGCCGATAATCAGATCGGATTCGCGTACGGCCTTTTCCATGGCATCGGTGGTGGAATAGACGGTGCGCAAACGACCCTGATAGCGATGATCAAGGGCCTCGAGGCGCGGCAGCGATTTGTCGAGCACGGTGACGTCGGCACCCAATCCCAATGCCATGCGCGCAGCGTTTTCACCGACCACGCCACCCCCGATTACCGTCACCTTTGCCGGCCCGACTCCCGGCACGCCAGGTAGCAGAATGCCTGAGCCACCTTGGGCTTTTTCCAGACTATGGGCACCGGCCTGAACCGCCATACGCCCGGCGACACGACTCATGGGCGCCAGCAAGGGCAGGCCGCCCTGTTTATCGGTGACGGTTTCGTAGGCAATACAGGTCGCTCCTGTCTCCATTAGGCTCTTAGTCAGTCCCTCTTCCGCTGCCAAATGCAGATAGGTAAACAGCGTTTGCCCCTTGGAAAGACGTGCCACTTCTTCCTGCTGCGGCTCCTTAACCTTGAGGATCAGCTCGGCATTGTTCCAAAGAGCTTCCGCGTCGTTTTCGATAGTGGCACCCGCCGCCTCGTAGTCCGCATCGGGAAAACCCGAGCCGTTACCGGCAGATGACTGCACCACGACTTGATGGCCACGCTCGGCGAGCTCTCGCACCCCGGTTGGAGTCAGAGCGACGCGATATTCATGGTTTTTGATTTCCTTGGGGACGGCAATCTTCATAGGAACTCCCTGCCTTAGATTTGAAAAGATACTGATATTCAGTACAGCATAGGCAAGGAGTCACGACAAAATCGAGGCAGCCGGTTTTGTACTGCCACACTGCCAGCAGGCATCGAATACGCCTTCCAGAAGCTCGCCACATTGAAGGCAACGCCATACCTGGGCCGGTTCTTTTGGTCCGTTCAGCGCTTCTTCGATCAATGTTTCGGCACGCGCGCGATTGCGTGCCGCCACCCATACCTCAGGCTCACATTCACCAAGAGGAAGCTCTCCCGCAGCCCCTCCCAGAGTCATGTTGCGCAGTTCGCAGGCCAGTCCGGCACTCTCCAGCACGTTGCGAACATGGCCTACCAACAAGGCATTGCTGTGTCGAAAAACACGCACATGATCCATGGTCAATCGCGGAAGACCCGCACCCCAAGCGCCTTGAGATAGGCCGTTTCAGGAATAGCAGGATGCACCGGATGATCCGGCCCTTGCCCGCCCTGATAAATCACCTGGCCATGACGATCCTGATGGCGCACCGCGCCGCGAACGCACTCGATCAAACGCTCCTGCGCCAGGTGCATGGAACAAGAGGCGCTCAGCAACAGTCCATCCCGGCCAAGCAGACGTATCGCCTCACGGTTGAGGCGTGAATAGGCCCGTTCCCAGTTGGGAATGTCCTTGCGCTTTCTGATGAAGGCAGGCGGGTCGAGAATAATCACATCGAATTGCTCGCCCTCGGCTTTGAGCGTCATCAACGCCTCGAACGCATCCGCCTCGGCCACTGTCACCTGCTCGGCCAGCCCATTAAGCGCGGCATTTTCAGCAACTTGCGCCAAAGCGTCGGATGAGCTATCCACACACAGCACCTCACTTGCACCGTGAGCGGCTGCCTGCACTCCCCAGCCGCCCACATAGCTGAACACGTCGAGCACGCGCTTGCCTGCGACCAGATGATTGAGCCAGCTTCGGTTGGCACGATGATCGAAGAACCAGCCCGTCTTTTGTCCCCCCAGCACCGGCACGCTGAAACGCACGCCGTTTTCTTCCATCAACACCTGTTCCGGCAAAGTGCCCTGTACCACTTCAACCTGATGTTCGAGGTTTTCAAGACGTCGTCCGGAGGTATCGTTCTTGAACACGATGGCACGCGGTGAAAGCACCTTGTCCAATGCCGCCACGACCTCCTCGCCCAGGTGCTCCATGCCTAGGGTATTGAGCTGGACCACCAGTACATCGTCAAACCGATCGACGATCAGACCCGGCAGCAGATCGCCTTCTCCGTGAACGAGCCGATAAAAAGGTTTATCGAACAAGCGCTTTCGCAATGCCAATGCCTGATTGAAACGGTGTACCAGCAAGGAGCGATCCAGGCGCACATTGGCATCCCGAGAGACGACACGAGCACAGATCAGTGAATGAGGGTTGACGTAAGCGATGCCCATCGGCTTGCCATTGGCAGCTTCCACCACGGCCTGAGCCCCGGGCTCGATGCCCTTGAGCGGCGTCTCGTCGATATCGATCTCGTTAGAGTAGAGCCACAGATGACCCGCTTTCAGGCGACGATCAGCATTCTTTTTCAGACGCAAGCGTTCGGACATGAAAGGCTCCAGCAAACCAGGAAAAGGACGGACATTCTACTCTGTCCGGAGAATGACAATAGAGATGAGAAGAGAACAGGGCAAGGCGCACTATTTTTACTTAGGACGCCTCTAAGCAACGAATGATTATTTTTGGCAATCTGGACAGAACACGCTCGCCCGCTGCCCCAGGGTCACTAGACGCAATTCTCCGCCACAGCGACGACAGGCCTGCCCTGCTCGGCCATAGACATTGAGACGCTGAGCGAAATAGCCAGGTTCACCGATGCCGCTAACAAAATCCCGTAGCGTGGTGCCTCCTTGAGTAATAGCGTCAGCAAGCACGTCTTTAATCGCCTCGGTCAAGCGCCTGTAGCGCTCTTTCGAGATGCGCCCCGCGGCTCGGCGCGGATCGATGCCGGCAAGATAGAGCGCCTCGCTGGCATAAATATTACCTACCCCGACCACCACCGCGTTATCCATCAGGAACGGTTTCACCGCCATTTTGCGGCCCCGGGACAACCGGTACAAATGATCGTCATCGAAATCCGGTGACAAGGGCTCCGGGCCAAGACGTTTCAAGCGTGGATCTTCTTGCACACTACCCTGAAGCCAGTCGACGAAACCGAACCGGCGTGGATCGTGGTAACGCAAGATAGCGCCGCCTTCGACCACCACGTCGATATGATCGTGTTTCTTCGGCGGATCACCGATACGGGCAATACGCAGGCTGCCGGACATGCCCAGATGCCAGATCAGCGTGCGCTTCTGGCCTCGAGGATCGATCAGGGGGATCAGCAGGTACTTGGCCCGCCGCCCCAGCTCGCCGATGCGCTGGCCAATGAGAGTATCGGGCAGGTCATTCGGCACCGGTGTACGCAAACGACTATTGCGCAGAATAACTTCGCGAATTTCGCATCCTTCGATGTGGGGAGCAATGCCGCGACGGGTGGTTTCGACTTCGGGGAGCTCGGGCACGAAAGGCTCTCGGCGAACAAACAGGAATGAAATATGACCGGAGACGAAAAGACCCGGCATGGCCGGGTCTTTTCAGGGAGGCAACAAGATCTAACTACTTGATCTTGCCTTCCTTGTACATCACGTGCTTGCGAACCACCGGGTCGAACTTCTTGAATTCGAGCTTATCCGGCGTGTTGCGCTTGTTCTTGTCGGTGGTATAGAAATGGCCGGTACCGGCGCTTGATATCATTCTGATCTTGTCACGCATGACCCGTATTCTCCTGGATTACTCTTGAACTAGAAGCGTTCGCCGCGCTTGCGAAGATCGCCGAGCACCTCGTCGATACCTTTCTTATCGATGATGCGCATGCCCTTGGAGGAGAGGCGCAGCTTGACGAAGCGCTTCTCGGACTCCACCCAGAAACGGTGGGTATGCAAGTTGGGCTCAAAACGACGACGCGTCTTGCGCTGAGAGTGGGATACGTTATTTCCAGTCACCGGACGCTTGCCGGTAACCTGACATACTTTGGACATTGAGAGCCTCCAACCGCTGGGCGAGTTGTTCAAAACCTGTCGGGCAAACCGCAAGAGAGAATGGCAGCGACCGCTTTGCGCCCCCTACTTCAACCCAAGTTAACCCAAGAATTCAAAGGGTGCACTTTATACCAGACAGCGCGAAAAACGGCAACATCTCATGCCACAAGAAACAACTTGCTTACGCCGCATGGACTGAGCGCAGCCAGTACATTCTACAGCCAGCCGCGTTCGGCAAAGGACACCACTTCCCCATCGCCCACCACGAAATGATCCAGCACCCGAATTTCGAACAATTCAAGTGCTTCGACAAGCCGCCGGGTGATGCGCCGGTCCGCATCGCTGGGCTCCGCCACACCGGACGGATGATTGTGGGCAAAAATGATGGCGCCAGCGCCCAGCTCAAGGGCACGGCGGGCAACTTCCCGCGGATAAACCGAGGCGCTGTCCAGGGTGCCGCGAAACAGCGATTCGAAGCGGATTACCCGGTGCTGGGTATCGAGGAATAGTGCGGCAAACTCTTCATGACCGAGATGGCGCATTTGCGCCACCAGATAGGCCCGCACCAGCGCTGGAGACGTTAACGCTCCGCCGCGTTCGAGCTGACAGGCCAGATGTCGCCGGGACAGTTCGAGCACCGCCTGCAGCTGTACGAACTTGGCCATCCCCAGGCCGTGCTCGGCACAAAAGCGCGTCTTGTCCGCTTCCAGTAGTTGGCGCAGCCCACCGAAACCGCTCAACAGATCTCGGGCCAGATCCACCGCGGATCGCCCTTTCACCCCGACGCGCAGAAAGATCGCCAGCAACTCTGCATCCGACAGCGCCGTGGAACCTAAAGACAACAGTTTCTCCCGAGGGCGTTCGCCCTCGGGCCAATGACGAATCGACATTCTCGTTCCCTACGTTTTTCTTATATGAACAACTGCTATTTCCTGAATTATAAGCATCTACCGATAACAGCAAATTTTGGTCTTTAAACGGCTTTTTGAACTAGACTGGCGATTGCTCGATTTTTACGCAGGGGCTGGAATCAACCCAACCCGAGAGAAAAGATCATGAAACGAACTTTTTTGTTCTTGCCAACAATCATTGGTTGCTTATTGGCAGTACCGAGCCTGGCAGCAGACCAGGACACCTTTGGACCCAAAGAATGGACGCAGTATCGGATAAATCCCAGCAACAATGCGGTTTTTGACAACGGTGGCGAACCATTGCCCCGCATGACGTTTCGTACCGGGGATCAGGTGCGGGCAACGCCGGTGGTGGTGGGCAATGCCTTGTACGTTGGCAACCACGCCACCGGTGGCATGTTTCGGTTCGACTTGCCCAGCGGCAAGGTAGCCTGGAACGATGACTATCCCTGGTATCGGCATACCCCCAACTGGATTCACTCGGACATGATTCAGTCCGATGGCCGCATTTTCGTCGGCTATGGCAATCGTGCTTTTCAGAACGAGAATCTACGTGGCACCGGCGACAGCGGCGTGATGGCAGTGAACCCGGAAGACGGCACGACCCTGTGGAAGCACAAAACCGTAGGCGAGGTCATGACCACGCCAATTCTCTGGGAAGACACGCTGTACGCCACCACTGGCGGCGGCAAGCTTATCGCCTTGGCGCCGGATAGCGGCGAGCAGCAGTGGTCGCTTGATCTGCCAGGCTGGGTAAGCATGTCCTCGCCAACGATCAAGGACGGCGTGCTTTATGTGGGTTCGCTCGATTCCGTGGTGGCCGTGGATCTCGAGCGCCAGGAAATTCTCTGGAAATTCGAGCAGAAGGCCACCTTTACCGATGTACCCCCGGCGGTATCAGAAGATGGCGTCGTGGTCATCACCGCCATGATGGAATCCGGCTGGCTTTCCGAAGAGCAGAAGCAGCAATATTCAAGTCATCGTGGTTTCTTTCACTTCATCTATGCCTTTGATGCGAAATCAGGCGACCTGCTGTGGAGCGATCTGCTCGGCAGCGGACCCAAGCAAGACAACAACACCTCCGGCGCTCCGGCCATTGCCGGAGACAGCGTCTATGTGGGCAGCCCCTACACCTTGTCGTTTTTTGCCTACGATCTGAAAAGCGGCAAGCGTCACTGGGAGTATCCGGTAGGGTCCAAGATCAAGGGCGCGCCGGCCATCACCGATGACAAGGTCATTTTCGGCGATACCGACGGCTTCCTGCATCTGCTAAACGCCAAAGAAGGCCGGCCGCCGATGTGCGACAACGGGTTTCGTTCCGGCAAGTTCAAGGTCGGCGGCTCGACCAGCGGTGGCAAGAATGTCGCCCTGGCGCCAGGCGGTCCTGTGGTTATCAACCGCACGGTTTTCGTCGGCAGTCAGGATCTGTTCGTGCATGCGATTCCCATGACCATGCTGGAATGTCGTGGATGATTGAACGTCAACGTCAGAAAACAAGGAGGAACACTTCGATGTCACATCATAGAATCAGAACAAGGACCCTCCTGTTCACCTCTCGTCGGCTTGCAGACCTGTGTCTGGCCGGGGCTATTGCATCGACTTCGATGGCTGCCCTGGCGGCGGAGCCTCAGCCGGCGCCAGGCTCCACCTTGAGCGGCGAGGAAATTCGCCAGCAGATTCTGGGGCACCGTGTACAGGGCAGCATGTCGGACGGCCAGCAGTACAACGAGGCCTACGGCCAAGATGGCGTCATCGTCGGTGACGGCTACACCGGGCAGGCCAGCGTGCAGGACGATCGTCTATGTCTTGATTACGGCAGCGGTGACACCACCTGCTATCAGGTGCGGCTGGACGACGAGCAGCACGTCGAATGGCTTGAGAATGGCGATGTGGTCGGTGATGGCGTTGTTTCCAAGACGCAAACTCCTTAGCGATTACGCACCTGGGTGTCGGCAATGGTAAAATGGCCGATTGCTCTTCGGGGAGAATCACGCATGTCGCAACGCACACACGCCTCGCTGATTGGAACGCGTATCCTGCTGGGAATCAGCGGCGGGATCGCGGCCTACAAGAGCGCGCATCTGGCGCGGCTTCTGAAAAAAGCCGGGGCCGAGGTGCGGGTCGTTATGACCGAAGGCGCCCAGGCGTTCATCACGCCGCTGACCTTGCAGGCGCTGACCGGGGAGCAGGTACGCACCTCGCTGCTCGACCCCGAGGCGGAAGCCGGCATGGGCCATATTGAGCTGGCGCGCTGGGCGGAGCTGATCCTGATCGCTCCGGCCACCGCGGATCTGATGGCGCGTCTGGCTCAGGGCCAGGCGGACGATCTTCTGACCACGCTATGTTTGGCAAATGACGCCCTGTGGTGCATGGCCCCGGCCATGAATCAGGCCATGTGGCGTCATCCGGCCACGCTGGAAAACGCTCGTCGCCTGGAAAAATACGGCTGGCACCTGCTGGGTCCGGACGCGGGGGATCAAGCCTGCGGCGATGTGGGGCCCGGGCGGATGTTGGAACCCGAGGCGATTGTGAATGAATTGCTGGACCGTCTAACTGACACTGGGTCAAAACCCTCTGGCCTGGCACAACACGCAACGGATGCCGCTGAGTTGACCATCACCATCACCGCCGGGCCGACCCGGGAGCCGCTGGATCCGGTGCGCTATCTCTCCAATCACAGCTCCGGCAAGATGGGTTATGCCCTGGCGCAAGCGGCTGTCGAACGGGGTGCACGGGTACGATTGATAAGCGGCCCGGTGGCCCTCGAAACGCCCCCCGGGGTCGAACGTGTCGACGTGGAGTCCGCCTTGGAAATGCTTGAAGCAGCCCAGAAAGCCGCCGTTGATAGCGACATATTCATTGGCTGCGCGGCGGTGGCGGATTACCGCGCCGAGCAGATCGCCGAACACAAGATCAAGAAGTCCTCGGATGAGGACGCCCTGACTCTGCGACTTGTCAAGAATCCGGATATCATAGCGACGATTGCACAAAGTGCCGTCGACTCTCGACCTTTCGTCGTCGGCTTCGCCGCCGAAACCCGTGATCTCGAACGCTATGCCCTGGATAAGTTGACCCGCAAGCAGCTGGACATGATCGTGGCCAACGATGTCGGTCGGCCGGGCCTTGGTTTCGGGGCCGACGAGAACGCGGCTCTGCTACTGTGGCGTGGGACCGAGAACGAGGCCGCGCCGGGACGTCTTGAACTGTCGCCTCAGCCCAAGACGATGCTTGCCGCCAAGATCATCGACACGGCGATAAAGCGCCTGAGCGCCACCGACGAACAATCCTCTTGCCCCTCTTCACAGGTCACTTAATGAGCGAAAAAGCACCATCGACCACCGCTAGCCCTCGACTCGCCGTAAGAATTCTTGACGACCGGGTTCACGACTATCCGCTACCCCATTATGCAACCCAGGGCAGTGCCGGCATGGACCTACGGGCGCTGCTCGATGCACCTCTCGAACTCGCCCCGGGGGAGTGCGAACTGGTGCGTACGGGGTTGGCTATTCATATCAGCGATCCGGGTCTTGCCGGCATGATTCTGCCGCGTTCGGGCCTTGGCCACAAGCACGGCATCGTGCTGGGCAACCTGGTGGGGCTGATCGACTCCGATTATCAGGGCGAACTGATGATCTCGGTGTGGAACCGCGGCCAGACGCCGTTCGTGCTCGAACCCGGTGAACGTCTGGCACAGTACGTGCTCGTTCCCATCGTTCAGGCCGAACTCGAGGTGGTAGAGGATTTCACCACGAGCAAACGAGGCGCGGGGGGGTTCGGCCACTCCGGGCGCCACTAGCCTTGCATACTCTCATTTACTTTCGATCCATGCCTTTCGACCCACTTTCTTCAATCAACTCTTCAACCTACTCAAGGAAGACGCCATGACTCAGATAACGCCCTCCATTTTTCGTGCCTACGATATTCGCGGCATCGTCGATGACACCCTGACCGAAGAGAGCGTCGAGTTGATCGGTCGTGCCATCGGCAGCGAAGCCGCTGCCCGGGGCGAGTCCACGGTGGTGGTGGCCAGGGACGGTCGTTTATCCGGCCCTAAACTGAAGGACGCACTGGCACGCGGGCTCACCGCCGCCGGCCAGGACGTGATCGATATCGGTATGGTGCCGACCCCGGTGCTCTATTTCGCCACATATGTACTCGACGGCACCGCCTCCGGCGTCATGGTCACCGGCAGCCACAATCCGCCGGACTACAACGGCTTCAAGATCGTGCTCGACGGCGTGACCCTATCCGGCGATGCCATCACCGCGCTGTATGAGCGCATCAAGAACGACGATCTGGAAAACGGCCAGGGCACGATTCGGGAAGAGGACATGCGGGACGCCTATCTCGATCGCATCCTCGGTGACGTCACTCTCGAGCGCAAGCTCAAGGCGGTGGTGGACTGCGGCAACGGTGTAGCCGGTGAGCTGGGGCCCAAGCTGATCGAGCGCCTCGGTGTCGAGACGGTTCGTCTGTTCGACGACATCGACGGCACCTTCCCCAATCACCATCCGGACCCGGGCAAGCTGGAAAATCTTCAGGACGTCATTAAAAGCGTCAAGGAAACCGGCGCCGACATCGGCCTGGCCTTCGATGGTGATGGCGATCGCCTGGGCGTGGTCACTCCCAAGGGTGAGGTGATCTATCCTGACCGTCTGATGATGGCCTTCTCCGAAGACATGCTGAGCCGCAATCCGGGCGCCAAGGTGATCTTCGACGTCAAGTGCACTGGCAATCTGGCCCAGGTGATCGAGAACGCCGGCGGTACGCCGGAAATGTGGCGCACCGGCCACTCGCTGATCAAGGCGCGTATGAAGGAGACCGGCGCTCAGCTTGCCGGTGAAATGAGCGGCCATATCTTCTTCCAGGAGCGCTGGTACGGCTTCGACGACGGCCTCTACGGCGCCGCGCGTCTGCTGGAAATTCTCTCCAAGCAGGACGACGACGCGGATACCTTCTTCGATCGCTACCCGCAGGATCTGGGCACCCCGGAACTCAACGTCGAAGTGACCGACGACAACAAGTTCGACATCGTCGAGCGTCTGGCCAAGGAGGGCGACTTCGGCAACGACGGCGTCAAGACGACCCTGGACGGCATTCGCGTGGACTATTCCGATGGCTGGGGACTGTGTCGCGCCTCCAATACCACGCCCATGCTGGTACTTCGTTTCGAGGGCAAGAGCCAGGAAGCGCTGGAGCGCATTCAGGATAGTTTCCGTCATGCCCTCAAGCAGGTTGCCCCGGACGCCGATATTCCTTTCTGACAGCCAATTGCTTTTGAAAGGCCGGCTTTGATGCCGGCCTCTTTCATTATCGTTACCATTTCAGCTACGCACGTTCATCTGCAAAAAGGCTGCAACTCCATGACTCAACAGACCCGTGATCCGCGTCAGGTTGTCGAGATACTGTCTGAAGCCCTGCCCTACATCCAGCGCTTTTCCGGCAAGACCGTGGTGGTCAAGTATGGCGGCAACGCCATGACCGAGCAGACCCTGGTCGATTCCTTTGCTCGGGACATGGTGCTGATGAAAGAGGTAGGCATCAATCCGGTAGTGGTTCACGGAGGTGGCCCACAGATCGGTGATCTGCTCAACAAGCTCAAGATCGAGTCGCGCTTCGTCAACGGCATGCGGGTGACGGATGCGGAAACCATGGATGTGGTGGAAATGGTCCTGGGTGGCCTGGTCAACAAGGGGATCGTCAACCTGATCAATCAGTGCGGGGGCAAGGCGATTGGCCTGACCGGTAAGGACAGCGGACTGATTCGCGCCCGCCAACTGAAGGTAAGCCATCAAAGCCCGGAAATGACCGCGCCGGAAATCATCGACATCGGTCACGTCGGCGAGGTCGAGCATGTCTCCACGGAGCTGATAGAGATGCTGACCGCCCGACATTTCATTCCAGTGATCGCGCCAATCGGGGTGGATGGTCAGGGACGCAGCTACAACATCAATGCGGATCTGGTGGCGGGAAAGGTGGCGGAGGCGCTGAACGCAGAGAAACTGATGCTTCTGACCAACGTCGCCGGACTCATGGATGGCGATGGCAAAGTGCTCACGGGGCTCTCGACGATTCAAGTGGATAATCTAATCGCTGACGGCACCATCCATGGCGGCATGCTGCCCAAGATTCGGTGTGCCCTGGAGGCGGTCAAGGGTGGCGTGGTCAGCTCTCATATCATCGATGGCCGTGTGCCTCATGCAACGTTACTGGAAATCTTCACCAACGCTGGGGTAGGCACGCTGATCACCAATGACGACAACCCATCTATCATGAGTGAAAGCCTATAAATGGATGCCATTGACGAGCGCATTACTCACTAGCGTCTAAATTCCTGTTTGCCCCGGAGAAAACCGCCGAGTAGGATCAGAAGAACCATAAAATATTATTAGAAAAATCATCATGACGCAGGCAAATACACCCAAACAGAGCCGGCGGGATCAAATCCTTCAGGCGCTGGCACTAATGCTGGAAGAAGACAGCGGTAAACGCATCACCACCGCCTCACTGGCCCGTCAGGTCGGCGTTTCCGAAGCCGCCCTTTATCGACATTTTCCCAGTAAGGCACGCATGTTCGAAGGCTTGATCGAGTTCATTGAGGAGAGTCTGTTCGAACGCATTCGGCTCATTCTCAATGAGACTCTGGATGCACTGCCACGCTGCCAGCACGTTCTCAAACTGCTGCTGGGATTCGCTGAAAAGAACCCGGGGCTGTGTCGGCTGCTCAACGGCGATGCTCTGATCGGTGAGACCGAGAGACTGCGAACGCGGATGAATCAGCTGTTCGAACGCCTGGAAACTCAGTTCAAGCAGATCCTGCGCGAAGCCGAGCTCCGCGAGGGCTTGCGTCCGATACTGCCAGTCTCCTCCGCAGCCAATCTTCTGCTGGCCCTAGCCGAAGGGCGAATCGGTCAATATGTGCGCAGCGATTTCAAGCGATTGCCTACTTCGAACTGGGATGAGCAATGGCAAGTGATATCTCGGGAGCTGCTGATACCGATAGCCGCGCTGCAACCTGCGCCTTGAAAATCTTCATTCGATGACAAGAAAATGCCCTTGACCGGTTGGCCAAGGGCATCATGGATACGTCCGAGATAATCTATCAGGCGACCAAAGCATCGCCCAACTGCTGCCGAATCTTCTTCATGGCGTTCTTTTCGAGCTGGCGGATACGTTCGGCAGAAACACCATAGGTGTCAGCCAGCTCGTGAAGAGTGGCTTTGCTGTCCGTCAACCAGCGGCTGCGCAAGATATCCTGGGAGCGCTCATCAAGGCTCGCCAGCGCTGTTTGCAAACGACGGGTAGAATCTTCTTCCCAATCGTTGTCTTCGAGCTGTACCGCCGGATCGAAACGCTCATCATCGAGATAGTGTGCCGGCGCCTGGTAGCCTTGATCCTCTTCTTCAGAGGGCGAGGCATCGAAACCGGCATCGAAGGCGGACAAACGCCCTTCCATTTCACGCACTACCTCGGGCTTGACGTTGAGGTCCTTGGCGATTGCGTCCACCTCATCGACATTGAGCCAGGCAAGACGCTTCTTGGCGCTGCGCAGGTTGAAGAACAGCTTGCGCTGAGCCTTGGTAGTGGCGACCTTGACGATACGCCAGTTGCGCAACACGAACTCATGTATCTCAGCCTTGATCCAGTGCACCGCAAAGGAAACCAAGCGCACGCCTTGATTCGGGTCGAAACGCTTGACCGCCTTCATGAGCCCGACATTGCCTTCTTGAATCAGATCCGCCTGGGGCAGACCATAACCGGAATAACTGCGAGCAATATGCACCACAAATCGCAGGTGCGACATGACCAGACGCCGTGCAGCTTCCAGATCGTTGTGATCATACAGACGAAAGCCCAGCTCGCGTTCTTCTTCCGCGGTGAGTACGGCGATACCGTTGACCGCGCGAATGTAACCGTTCAGATCCTGGCCCGGTGAAAGCTGGCCAATAGGCTGAAGACTGGTGCTCATGCAGGATGTCTCCATGTTGCCTCGTGAGAAGGAAACCGACATTGATTTGGCGAAATAATCGTTAGACTCCTAACATAGTACGCTGCTGATGAGACCGCAAAGGATAAACGAAGTTCCCCGTTGAAAACGGTGCTACCCACAAAGTTTGAGCCCATTACGTCAACGCGG
This sequence comes from Halomonas sp. PR-M31, assembly GCF_001039575.1. Lineage (GTDB taxonomy): Bacteria > Pseudomonadota > Gammaproteobacteria > Pseudomonadales > Halomonadaceae > Modicisalibacter. The sequence goes on along the minus strand of NZ_JIBT01000014.1, from coordinate 18,463 downwards.
TCTTATCTCTTTTAAATGGCGATCTACCGCCATCCAGCCGCCCAACCAGCCCAATAGTGTACTCGAAATAAGCAGTGCTGCCGAGCCTTCCCAATCGAGTCTTGGTACCGTGAAATGGGCTCCATAGCTTTGTGCCAGCGCCTGTACCGGCGCCGATAGCCATTGCCCGCCTAGCCCCAGCAGCAGCCAGGCCAATAGGCCGCCGCCCAGGCCATACCAGGCGCCGCTATAAAGAAATGGCCGACGTACAAAGGCATGGGTTGCACCGATCAAGGTGACCACCTCGATCTCTTGGCGCCGGTTCTCGACGGACAGACGAATGGTGTTGCCAACGATCAACAACACACCGAAGCCGAACAGCACGCCCAGCGCTAGAGTCAGGCGCTGGCCCAGCTCCGCCAAGCGACGCAAACGCTCAAGCCAAGCCAGGTCGAGCCGAACCTCATCGACGCCTTGAATGCTTTCTAACTGCTCGCTCAAGTCACGTACCGCTTGTGGCGACGTATCCAGCGGTGCAACGACTACGCTGGCCGGCAATGGATTGGAGTCGAGCCGCATCAAGGCGTCCTCGAGCCCTAGCGCCTGCTCGAATTCCGCCATGCCTTCCGCCGCGGTTACAAGCCGCGCAGCCGCTACCTGAGGCTGATCACGCAAGATACTGGCCATCTGCATGGCCTCGCTCTCTTCCATAGCGGTATCAAGATACACCGTCAGACTCGCGCTCTCTTCAAGCCCTGCATCCAGCAGTCGAGCACTGTCCAGGGTCAGCCATAAAGCACAAGGCAAAATCAGTGCGACACCGATTGCCAGCATGGTCATCAGGCTGCCCAGGGGCCGTCGTATAAGACGCCGCACGCTATCGAGCGCCATGGCGCGATGATGACGCGCCCAGGCCCTCAATCGGCTATTGACTCTGGTTCGTTGACTGCGGGCGCCTCGTCTTGACTTCGCCTGACGAGTATCCGGCTGGTCTGACGACGATGACCGCTGCCTTGGCTGACGCGGGGGAGGCGTTCTGGAAGCGTTCATGAAACTTCCTCGACCGTGGCATCGTCACCAATCAAGCGCCCTTCGCTCAGCTTCAATATCCGGTGGTGCAGTCGTGCGATCAGGGCAAGATCGTGACTCGCGATCATGATTGTGGTGCCAATGCGATTGAAATCCTCGAACAGGCGCATGATGTCCGCAGACAGCTGTGGATCCAGGTTGCCAGTAGGCTCGTCCGCCAACAGCAGCGCCGGCTTGTTGACCACGGCCCGGGCGATGCCGATACGCTGCTGCTCACCGCCGGACAGCTCGATGGGCAGCGCCTTTTCACGATGCAGCAGGCCTACCTTGTCCAGCGCTGCGCGTACGCGACGGGCTGCCTCATGAGGTTCCAGTCCCTGGATCTGAAGAGGAAGCGCCACGTTGGCAAAGACATCCCGATCGAACAACAGCTGGTGATTCTGGAACACCACGCCGATCTGACGGCGATAGAACGGAATCTGACTGGTGTGCAGCCGATCGATATCGTGATCGGCGACCAGTATTCTTCCCCGGGTGGGGCGCTCGAGCCGCATGAGCAGCCGTAGAAGCGAACTCTTACCGCGCCGGAATGGCCGGTCAAAAAAACCATCTCGCCCCGGCGGATACGAAAATCGATGTTGGCCAGCGCATCGAAACGCCCACCGTAGCGCTTGCCGACATGCTCGAAACGGATCATCCGACGTTCTCGTCTTCCCGGGAAAACAGCGCCGCCACGAAATCCTGGGCCGCGAAAGGACGCAGATCGTCGAGAGTCTCACCGACGCCGATGAAGCGGATTGGTATGGCCTTCTGCTTGGCCAGGGCGAAGATGATTCCCCCCTTGGCGGTGCCATCGAGCTTGGTCAGGGTAATACCGGTCACCGGAATCGCCTCGTCGAAGGTGCTGACCTGGGCAAGGGCATTCTGTCCGGTACCCGCATCCAGCACCAGCATCACTTCCTGAGGCGCGGACTCATCCAGCTTCGCCATTACTCGACGCACCTTCTTGAGCTCTTCCATCAGATGGCCCTTGTTATGCAACCGCCCCGCGGTATCGGCGATCAGCACATCGACCTTGCGCGCCTTGGCAGCCGCCAGGGCGTCGTAGATCACCGAGGCGCTGTCAGCGCCGGTATGCTGAGCCACCACCGGCACCTTGTTGCGCTCGCCCCAGACCTTCAATTGCTCCACCGCAGCGGCGCGAAAGGTATCGCCGGCGGCCAGCATCACGCTGCGCCCTTCTGCCTGAAAACGCTTGGTCAACTTGCCGATGGTAGTAGTCTTGCCCACACCATTGACCCCCACCATCAGAATGACGAAGGGCCCTTCGCCCTTGGGCGGCAGGGTCAGTGGCGTTGCCACCGGCGCCAGCAAGTCTGTCAGCTCTTCCTGCAGCGCACGATAAAGCGCCTGGGGGTCCTTGAGTTCCTTACGAGAAACCCGTGCAGAGAGACGGTCGATGATCTCGCTGGTGGCTTCGATACCTACATCCGCCATCAGCAGCTGGGTCTCGAGATCCTCCATGAGTTCATCATCGATCTGCTTCTTGCCCATGAATAGATCGGCGATGCCATCGGTCAGGTTGGCGCGAGTCTTGCCCAGCCCGGATTTGATGCGGGCGAACCAGCCTGCTTCTCTGAACGGGGCTTTTTCTGGCCGGGTTCTTGATCCGGCGACGTCTGAGCCAACGAGGAGGCGCTGGCATCCTGACTGGACGTAGCCGAAACATCATGCGGCACGTGATTGTCGTCTTGCTCGCGCAATTCCTGGTGCGCTTCCGCCGCGGCCTGGGCCAGCACCTCTTCCTTGATTTCATCCTTCTCGCCGTCGAAGGAGTCGGGCGAAACGGCATTCTCGGCGCGGGTTTCACCTAGCGGCGGGGTATTCTCTTCAGGACGGGAAACCTCATGGGCCAACTCCTCTCGAGGCGTTTCGACGGGTATCTCATCCAACGCACTATGAGCCTCACCCGGTACCAGCTCGCTATCGTCGAGCGCTTCTCGAGCGGCGTCACGTTCGAGCGCATCTGGCTCATAGGAAATGCTCTGCTGGGCCTCAGGATCATGCTCCTGTACCACTTTTGTGGCAGTAACCTCCGCGTCGATGCCTTGTTTTTTGGTCTCCTCCTCGACCTTCTGCCCTTCGGCATTGCTCGTCTGGGATTCCAAGGCGTCCTGCTGATCGGAGTCCTGCTTTTTCTTACGCTTCAAAAAACCGAACATGGGCAAATTCTGTCAGTTGAAAGATGAATAATGGCAATATTCTATCACTGTGCACTATCGCTGTAGACCAACGCCTAGGACTATCATCGAAGACTATCGCTTTTATGAGTCCCCTCGTACAATCTGCCGATCATGAATCCTCGTCGCCCTTCTACATCCCGCCCAAGCCGCTCAACTCCCGCCAGCTCCCGTGGCAAGAGAGGCGGGAAGCTGCGCATCATCGGCGGCAGATTCCGCCGCCGTCTGCTACCGGTACCAGATCATCCCGGGCTGCGTCCGACTCCGGATCGGGTGCGAGAAACGCTATTCAACTGGTTGGCGTTTGAGCTTGCGGATCGCCGCGTGCTCGACCTGTTTGCTGGCACCGGCGCCTTGGGGCTGGAGGCGCTTTCGCGAGGCGCTCAGGAAGCGCTTTTCGTCGAAGCCGACGGCGCGGTCGCGCGCGGCATCGAAGCAAATCTGCAGACCCTGGACGCTTCCGGGCACGTGATCACTCGCAGTGCGCTTGCATTCTTGAACGGTCCGCCACAGCCTTTCGATATCGTCTTTCTCGACCCACCCTTTCGCCAGGGATTGGCCGGCGATACCTGTTGCTTGCTTGAACAACGAGGATGGTTAAACGACGAGGCCTGGATCTATGTAGAGACGGAGTCGGAGCTTGTGCTGAAGGTACCTGCAACCTGGAAACTGCACCGCGAGGTGCCGGCGGGAGAGAGCCATGGCCGGCTCTATCAACGTACCGCGTCGCCAGCTGGAGACGCTTGCCGAGACCACCCTCGCAGCGTAGGCTGAACGGCTGCAGGACGCCCCCAAAGTATCCGTTAGAACGAACAAAACCCCTTCAGAGAACTGCAAGACGTCAGGAGAACAGGATGAGCATCGAACTTTTCAATCAGCTGGAGCAGAAGGTCACCAACGCGGTGGAATCCCTCGAGATGCTGAAGATGGAAAGCGAAGAGTTGCGCGAGGAAAACGCTCGACTCAAGCAGGAACACCAAGAATGGGAACGGCGCCTGAACGGCTTGTTGGAAAAGTTTCGCGAGCTGGAAAGCTCAGAGAGTAGCGAAACCAGCTTTTCCTGATGCCATACTCCTTGATGCATGATCGCCGCTGATGTCACGACCTATCAGCGGTAGCAAGACAGCGTGACATCAGTAGCGCGTCCTCGCGCTGTCCTGCTTCCAAAGCCTGTGCAGGTGCATAGTACCCGCGCCGCCGAGCATCCTCCGAGAATTCTTGCCGCTCATACAGTGTCCGAGCCGCCCAGTTCGATTCCCTGACCTCGAGCAGCACACGCTCGCTGCCCCAGCGCATCGCTTCCACGACTACTTCTTCGAGCAGAGCTCGAGCGATACCGCGTCGTCGAGCCTCGGGGGCAACGGTGATCGCCTGCAATTCCGCCTCAAACGGCAATCGATAGACTGCCGCGTAGGCCACCAGATCATCATTTTCGAAAGCACCCAAAAGAACCGCACGCTCATCCTTGAAAGCATCTTGAAGCTGGGCCCGGGACCAGGGATGTAACTGACCGGCGCTTTCGATGGCGATTATTCGATCCAGCCATCGGGACGTTAGCGGTTCAATGCGCCGCTTCATCATCATCCGTCTTGCCTTGAGCCGCTTGATGCCAGGCTTTGCGCCATTCGTTCAGCAGTGGCCATATTTCTCGCTTGGCCTGTGCAGACTGTGCAAGCGTTTGCAATGAAGGGCCTTGCCAGCCGGGAATGTCCAACAAATGGCAATGGTGCTCCTGCAGGCTTAGCACCGAATCCAATGTGGCATCTTCCCCGAAGAGCAACAGGCGCTCCGGACGCCAGCCGCGCCGGCGACGGCCTTCGACGAAGGCCCGCAGACCGTCCTTGGCTTCTTCCAGCGGCGCTTCCACGGGCAACCCCTCCATCATCGGCCAATCGAAAGCCTGGAAATCGAGTGCCGTACCAGGAGCGATATGCGCCGCCTGTAACAGATTGGCCAATAAGCCTCTGGCCAAGGAATCTGTTAACTCTCGACCTGGCAGCATCACAAGCCAGCGACCATCCAGAGCGGCAATCTGCAATGAAAAACGCAGGGAAGCCTGGGGGGAGACAGTGCTGGTATCTGGAGCAAGATCAGACGCTTCCGATCCAACTTTGGCGACGCGCGTCTGAGGAGCCCTGCTGCTATCGCTGTCGTCGTTACCCTTGTCTTCATCACCGTCGATACCATTGTCATCCAACAATGCCCGGGCTCGCCTGGCTTGACGTGATGGCGTTGCTACAGACGGGGACGAGGGGTTGCTCAAGGACGATGCTGTTGACGACGCCGAACGATCCTGATCGTTTTCAAGCGCTCTCTCCTCGTGAGCAGCCTTGCCTAGCAGTGCCTGTAAGCGCTGGGCCGGTGGTTGGCTTGGCGGCGCTTCGGGCTCGAGCCATTCACACTGGGTCGTGGGCGCCGCATTGGGTAGTCGGTAACGACTGACCCAAGCGGTCAGACCCATGGCCTCGAGATATTGAGAGCGCAGGGGTTCGCCGGGCACTAGCGTCCACCGCCCCGACAGTTCGGGGAGTCAGGACGCGAGTTCCCGCGAGCGATCCACTCCTGGGGCGTGTACAGATGCAGGGCCAGTGCATGCACCGGCCCTGCCAGCTCGTCCGCCAGGACCGCATAGACCTGCTGATGGCGCTTGACCGGCATCAGTCCTTCAAAGCGCTGCGAGGCCAGCGTCACCTTGAAGTGAGTCTCCGAGTTGGGCGGCACGCTGTGCATGTGGCTTTCATTCTCGACCTCAAGATACTCAGGGTCGAGAGCTTTGAGCTTGTCTTCAATGCGTGTTTGGACACTCATGCATGACCTCCTTTCATCGATTTGATCTTGCATCAGGTTGAGCGTCATTGTACCGCCTCACTTCAGTCCAGGCGATGACTCGCCAACGCCTTCTTCCCTTCGGGTAGCGGCCGTGATCGGGATGCGCCAGCTGCTGATGAGCAAGGCCATCAATATCACACCGACGCCGATCCACAAGGCGACATGCACGCCTTGTGGATCCCAGGCAAACACGAGCCCGGTGAGCGCCACCCCAAGGGACTGACCGAAGGTGCGTACCGTTGCCAATACCCCGGAGGCGATAGCGCTCAGCGATTTGGGAGCATTGGAAAGCAGTTCCCGATTGTTGGGCGACTGGAACATACCAAAACCCAGTCCACATAGCGCCGGTCGCCAAACAATGTCAGCAATGTCCGCCTCTGCATCGAGCAGTGCCAAGGATGCCAGTCCCATCGCTGCGAAACCCAATCCTATCGACGCCAGCAGCGAGGGGTTGAATCGATCGGCAAATCGCCCTGCCAAAGGCGCGACGACCATGACTACCAGCGGCCAAGGGGTAAATAATCCTGCCGCTACCAGCGGCGAATAGCCCAGCACGTCCTGATAGAGAAATGACAGGCAGACAAAGGTCAGCCCTTGAGCCACGAAAACGACTCCGGACACTGTTGCCGCAAAGGACAGACGTCTCGAGCTGAATATCTCAAGAGGCAGCAGCGGATGCGTGATCCGTCTTTGGCGTCGCAGGAAAAGCCAAGCGCTTGCAAATCCCGCCATCAGCAGTGCTGAGAAGACGAGCAATCCGCCTTCATGAGCCAGGGCGTCCATTGCCACCACCAGCGATCCCAGCATGAGCGCGGATAGCAAGGCACCGAGAAAATCGAATCCCCCGGAGCGAGGCGCTTCCTTGGGCAGCACCCGCCAGGCAAGCAATACAACCATGATTCCGATGGGCACGTTGAGCGCGAATAGCCAGGGCCAGCCGGCAATGGCCAATACCAGCCCTCCCAACGAAGGCCCGGAGGCATAGCCCAGGGCCGCCACCATGGCGCTAATGCCTAGGGCACTACCCAGCAGCCGGGTAGGAAATATCAATCGATATAGCGATGGCCCGATACTCAACATTGCAGCGGCCCCGAGCCCCTGCAGGGCTCGCCAAAGCAGAAGCCATTCGAAATCTCGGGTCAGCGCACAGCCCAGGGACGCTGTCGCGAAGACCGTCATACCGCCGATGTAGAGCCGGCGCCGAGTGATGACCTGGCTGAAGGCGGCGAAAGCCAACAGGCTCATGGCTCCCACCAGCTGGTAGAGATTGGTGATCCACACCACCCGAGAAGGCGCAATATCCAGATCCCGCGCCATGGTGGGTAGAGCGATATTGACCATATTGGCATCGAGCACCGCCATCAGGGTGCCGAAAATCAGCACAATGACGGCAGCGCGTCGCTGGGGTCCGGGCAGCCCATCGTCTCCAGGGCGTGTTTCGAAAAGTCGACTCATATAATAAGAAAACCCGGCAAGGCCGGGCTGAAAACCTGCTCATGATCTGCTGCGTGTTGGTCATACTTCGTTAAATTCGTTCTCGTGCGCGAGTCCGATCAAAGTACTCATTTACACCAGTAAACTCCGCCTTTTAATCCGAATTTGCCTCGTCTGACTTCTAACTCGCTAGATCGTGAACAGGTTCAAGAAGTTGTCACTTTAAAAGGGCGCTAACCCAATATCGCTAGTCCTGGTCCGCATCCAGCAAAAGCACATCGTCTATCTCGGCGATTTCCAGCGGTGTTTTATCGTCCAGATCCACGGATAGAAAGCTATACTCGACCCGAAGAAAGCGCTGGAACAACGACCAGTCATGGGTTTCCGGCCACTGGCGCTCGTCCTCTTCCCAGGCTCGCAGTTCGCTCTCGAGAATTTCTCTATGGCGTTCCCGAACGAAGGCGGAAAGCGCTTCAGGACTATCCATCTCGGGAATCAGATAGACGGTGCTTTCACGATCGATATCATCGAGGGTCAGATCGTCGTCGCCCACCGTGGGTTCCAGCGAGTTGATCCAGTCGACGAACTCTTGTGTGGGCTTGACGCTCAGGGCTGAGCGGTTGAGCAGTTTCATCGGACTCTCCTCGACCTACGCGATATCGAAACGACGCTCATTATGGGCGCAAGTGCGGCGGGTTACCATCGTCCAGCGACAAGATTGATCCAACTCTTGGCGGCTTGGGGCTGTGCAAAGCGAACCTCTTTTTTCAGGGATGAAAAAAGGAGCGCCCAAGGAGGGGTTCACAGCGTGTTCGCGGCGTACTGCCCCAAGCCAATCATCAATCTGTAGACAAGCGCAGCTCTTTCACTCCAACTTACTCCACTTCGGGGCGCATGGCCGGGAACAGCAACACATCTCGAATCGATGGGCTGTCCGTGAACAGCATCACCAACCGGTCGATGCCGATGCCCTCCCCCGCGGTCGGTGGCAGCCCATATTCCAGCGCCCGCACGTAGTCCGCGTCGTAATACATCGCCTCCAGATCGCCGGCGTCCTTCTCCGCTACCTGGGCCTTGAAGCGCTCCGCCTGATCCTCGGCGTCGTTGAGCTCCGAGAAGCCATTGGCAATCTCGCGACCGCCGACGAAGAACTCGAATCGATCCGTGACGAAGGGATTGGTATCGTTGCGCCGGGCCAGAGGGCTGACCTCGGCAGGATATTCGGTAATGAAGGTCGGCTGGTCGAGCTTCGACTCGGCGACCTCCTCGAAGATTTCGGTCTGCAGCTTGCCTAGGCCCCAGCCATCCTTGACCGAGATTCCTAGACGCTCGGCAGTAGCCTTGGCCGCATCGAAAAGATCGATATCGCTTTCCCCGATGGGTTGTTCCAACTGCCCGCCATGCTCGAGAATCGCCTGGCGCATCGTCAAGCGCTTGAACGGCTGGCCGAGATCATACTCAGTGCCCTGATAGGTCAGCACGCTGGTATTCAACACCTCTTGCGCCACCTGACGCACCATCTCCTCGGTGAGATCGAGCAGATCCCGATAGTCTGCATAGGCCCAATAGAACTCCAGCATGGTGAACTCAGGGTTGTGCCGCGTCGACAGGCCTTCGTTTCTGAAGTTGCGATTGATCTCGAAGACCCGTTCGAAGCCCCCTACTACCAGTCGCTTGAGATACAGTTCCGGGGCGATGCGCAGGTACATGTCCGTGTCAAGCGCATTGTGATGGGTGATAAAAGGACGCGCCACCGCACCGCCAGGAATCGGCTGCAGCATGGGCGTCTCGACCTCCATGAAGCCCCGTGCCTCGAAAAAGCGCCGGATCGCCGAGACCACTCCGGCCCGTACCTCGAAGGCACGACGCGAGTCCGGGTTCATGATCAGATCTACATAGCGCTGGCGATAGCGCGCCTCCATGTCGGTCAGGCCATGAAACTTATCCGGTAGCGGGCGCAGACTCTTGGTCAAGAGCTTTGCCTCGACCATCATCACGTAGAGATCGCCCTTGCCTGACTTGTGCACCGGCCCCTGGGCGGCGACGATATCGCCAATGTCCCAGCTCTTGATGTCTTCAAGAATGGCTTCCGGCAGCCCTTTCTTGTCCACATAAAGCTGAATCTGTCCCGAAACGTCCTGAATCACCAGAAACGGACCGCGTTTCCTGAGAATACGCCCGGCCACTGCGGCCTGACGATTGCGGCTTTCAAGCGCCGCCTTGTCGAACTCGCCCAGCTCCGCCTGTAGCTCAGCGGCCAGGCTGTCGCGGCGGAAGTCGTTGGGAAAAGCGCTTTCGCCGGTTTCCGCGGCCTGCTCGCGCCGGGCCGCCAGCTTGGCCCGACGCTCCGCGATCAAATGATTCTCGTCCTGAGTCTCCGGAGAGGAGTGCGGATTGTCCTGATTCGCCATTGCTCTGCCCTATAACCCTTGTTTTAGACTCGCCACGATGAACTGATCCAGGTCGCCGTCAAGCACCTTGTCACAATTGCTCGACTGAACGCCGGTGCGCAGATCCTTGATGCGCTGATCGTCCAGCACGTAGGAGCGTATCTGACTGCCCCAGCCAATGTCCGCCTTGCTGTCCTCCGCCTGCTGCTTGGCAGCATTGCGCTTGTCCATCTCGTGCTCCCACAGCTTCGCCTTGAGCTGCTTCATGGCGAAATCCCGGTTGGCGTGCTGGCTGCGCTGACTCTGGCAGGCCACCACGATGCCGGTGGGCTCGTGGGTGATCCGCACCGCGGAATCCGTGGTGTTGACGTGCTGGCCGCCGGCGCCGCTGGAGCGATAGGTATCGGTGCGCAGGTCCGCCGGATTGATATCCACCTCGAAGCTGTCATCGATCTCCGGTGACAGAAATACCGATGCAAACGACGTATGTCGCGGCCGCCGGAATCAAACGGGCTCTTGCGCACCAGACGATGCACTCCGGTCTCGGTGCGCAGCCAGCCGAAGGCGTAATCGCCCTGAACATGTATCGTCGCGGACTTGATGCCTGCCACCTCGCCACTGGAAAGCTCGACGATCTCCGCCTTGAACCCGTGATGCTCCGCCCAGCGCAGATACATGCGCAGCAGCATGTTACCCCAATCCTGAGCCTCGGTGCCCCCGGAGCCGGCCTGAATATCCAGATAGGCGTTGTTGGCATCCATCTCGCCGGAGAACATGCGGCGGAATTCGAGTTTCTCCAGGGCCGCTTCGAGCTGGGCAAGCTCCTTGTTGACCTCCTCGACGGTGCCTTCGTCCTCTTCCATCACCGCCAGTTCGAGCAGTTCGGCGTTGTCCTTGAGCCCTTGATCGAGTTCATCGATGGTGGCGACGATCTGCTCCAGGCTGGCCCGCTCCTTGCCCAGTTTCTGGGCGTAGTCCGGATCATTCCAGACGTCTGGATTCTCCAGTTCTCGGGTGACTTCCTCTAGCCGATCCTTGCGTTCGGCATAGTCAAAGATACCCCCTCAGGATGTCCGTGCGTTCGGACAGATCCTTGATGAGGTTAGTGATCGGATTGATCTCTTGCATGATGATCCTGTTTTGACGTGCTGCATGAAGTATGAAGAGACGGGCAAAAGCGGCTTATTGTAGCCAACCGGCGCTTGAGCGTCATCCTGAGGGCCGTCCACTGTGCTACCCGATTTATGATCGCCAATCGTTCAGCAGTCATTTTTACTACCCGCAATCTACTACGATAGTGGAATGCCCCACAGCAAATTCCCCATAGACAACGATGTTTCTGAGAAGAGAAGATTAGAAAAAGCCTAGCCGTGTCAGTATGAGCCTGCTGACGAATGTTATTCGGACAAACGAACAAGGACGACAAGATGCCGATTTTCCGCCGCTCTCTGCTGAGCGCTATGGCGCTCTCCACCGGTTTGCTCGCCACCACCCTTCAAGCCCAGACCCTAGATATCGGCGTCATGGGAGAGCTTGCCTCCTTTGATGCCTCCCAGGTCTCCGGCGGGGTGTGGGAATCCCAGGTACTGATGGACGTCTACGAAGGCCTGGTCAAGAAAGCCCCGGACGGGGAAATTCTGCCGGGCATGGCGACCTCTTGGAAAGTCTCCGAGGATGGCAAGACCTATACCTTCACCATGCGGGACGGCGCCAAGTGGTCCGACGGGAAGCCGGTTACCGCCGAGGACTTCGTATTTGGCTGGCGCAACATGCTCGACCCGGAGAACGCCTCCAAATACGCCTACATGCTCTATCCGGTGGCCAATGCCAAGGCGGTCAACGTCGGTGACAAACCCCTCGATGCCTTGGGTGTAAAGTCCCTCGACGATGGCAAGACCTTTGAAGTCACCCTCAACTCGCCGACCCCCTACTTCATTCAACTGCTGACCCACTACACCGCCTATCCGGCGCCGAAGCACACCGCCGAGAAGTACGGCAAGCAGTGGGTAAAGCTTGGCAACATCGCCACCAACGGCGCTTTCAAGCCTACGCAGTGGGTGTCCCAGTCGCGTATCACCGCGGTCAAGAACCCACAGTACTACGAGGCAGATCAGGTCGCCCTCGATCAGGTCAACTATCACACCACGGAAGATCGCAATGCGGGTGTCTCGCGCTTTCGCGCCGGGGAACTCGATGTTCTCAGAGAGTATCCGTCCAGCCGCTATCAATGGCTGAAGGACAATTTGCCCGACGCCACCCACATGGCCCCCTATCTGGGCTCCTACTACTACGTGCTCAATCATCGCAAGGGCCGTCCCACTGCGGACAAGCGGGTACGCGAGGCCTTGAATCTAGCGGCTCGGCGCAATGTAATCGCCAAGCAGATCATGGCCGGTACCTTTTTGCCTTCTCAGTCTCTCGTGGCCAAGGGCACGGCCAACTACGATGTCCAGACCATGGATTTGAGCGAGGACATGGACGCGCGCATGGAAAAGGCCAAGCAATTGCTCGAAGAAGCCGGCTATGGCCCTGGCAATCCTCTCAATTTGCGCCTGCGCTACAACACCTCGGATGAACACAAGAAGATCGCCGTGGCCATGGCCGCCATGTGGCGCCCGCTGGGGATCAACGTCGAGATGGTCAATTCGGAGGCCACGGTGCATTACCAGACCATTCAGCAAGGCGACTTCGACGTGGCTCGGGCCGGCTGGGTTGCCGACTACAACGACGCGGAGAACTTCCTGACGCTGCTCAAAAGCGGCGTCGGCAACAACTACGGCGCCTACGCCAATCCGGAGTTTGATGCCCTGTTGGAGGAAGCCTCCACCACCCTGGATGCGGCAGAACGCGAGACGCTTCTCGAACAAGCGGAACAGCTTGCCATGAACGATTATGCCATCGTGCCGCTGCTCTACTACGTCTCGCGCAACCTGGTGAACCCCAAGATGCGTGGCTGGGAGGACAACGTGGAAGACGATCATCCCTCTCGCTGGATCAGTATCGAGGAATAATGGCTTTCCATCGACTGACATGCCGGCTATTGCCAGCATTATTGATCCTTGCGATCTCGGGCACTGCCCCTGGCGCGACACTCGAGATCGGCAACGGCGCCGAGCCTGGCACCCTGGACCCTCAGAAGGTCAACGGCAACTGGGAAACGCGGATTACCCGGGCGCTGTTCGATCGTCTGATCGATTATGCCCCAGACGGCAGCCTGGTGCCGGGTCTGGCCGAGTCCTGGCGCATCAGCGACGATGGCAGGACCTATAGGTTCAAGCTGCGTGGCGCCAAATGGTCCGACGGAGTCCCGATCACCGCTGATGATGCGGTCTTCGCCCTGCGCCGGCTGCTGACCCCGGCCACCGCCAACCACAACGCCACGCTCTACTACGCCATTCGCAATGCCCGTAAGGTCAATACTGGCCAGGCCGATCCGTCCACCCTCGGGGTAGAGTCCATGGACGATCGCACCCTGGTCGTTCATTTGAGCGAACCCACGGCCTATTTTCTACAGGCACTGGCGATGAGCGAAGCCGCACCGCTCCCCGAGCACGCGCTCAAAGCCCAGGGCGATGACTGGACCGATCCGGGGCGCATGGTCTCAAGCGGTGCCTTCACTCTCGGCGAGTGGCGTCCTCAAGAGCGCATTCGAGTCGTCAAGAATCCGCATTTTTATGCCGCCGACGAGGTCTCCCTCGATGGCGTGACGTTCTACCCCATCGAGGATGCAGGCTCGGCCCTGAATCGCTTTCGCACCGGCGCCTGGACATCGCCTACTCAAGCGTTCCTTCGTCACGCTTTTCCTGGGCGAAGAATAATCTAGGCGATGCCCTGCGGGTCGGTCCCTTGGTGGCCCAGTACTTTTACATGTTCAATGTGCGTGAGGACCAGCCGCTTGCGGACAAGCGCATTCGTGAGGCGCTCAACCTGGTGGTGCGTCGGAACGTGATCACCCGGCAGATTCTCGGCATGGGCCAGGATGCATCTTACTGGTACGTGCCCCGCACCGCTGCTGGCGGCGCTCGAGGGGAGACGGCCTTCGCCGACTGGCCGATGGACAAACGTATGGCCCGAGCCAGGCAGCTGATGAAAGAGGCGGGTTATGGCCCGGGGCGTCCGCTTGATCTGACGCTGCGCTACAACACCCTGGAGGATCACAAGAAGATCGCCGTGGCGGTGGCGGCCATGTGGCGGGAGCTGGGCGTCAACGTGGAGCTGATCAATTCAGAGGCTGCGGTGCACTACTCGAGCGTCAATCAGGGCCAGTTCCAGGTGGCCCGCTACGGCATGATGGCCACGATCAACGACCCTTACGATTTTCTCAACGCCTACGCCACGGGTGGCTCGGCCCACAAGAGCAGCGGCTATCAAAGCGACCGCTACGACGCATTGGTTGAGCAAAGCACCCGAGAGCTCGATGACGCCAAGCGTGCCGATTTGATGACCCAGGCGCAGCAGCATCTGCTTGATGACTATGCGCTGCTGCCGCTGTACGACTATGTCAGCGTTCATCTGGTGTCGCCGCGAATCAAGGGCTGGCAGATCACCCCTACCGACGTCCATCCGCTTCGCTATATCACTATCGAGGACTAATCCCTTGATCTATCTTTGTTGCCGCCATCACGATCAGCAGCACTGCCTTGAACCGCAAGGACTCACCGCATGCTGAGCTATATTTTCAAGCGCCTGCTGATGGCGATTCCAACCCTGCTGATCGTCATCACCCTCTCGTTCTTTTTGATGCGTATCGCCCCGGGCGGGCCCTTTGACGGCGAGCGCCAATTGCCGCCGGAGATCGAGGCCAACCTGATGGCCGCCTATCATCTCGACGAGCCCCTGCCCATGCAGTACCTGCGCTACATGGGCAACCTGCTGCAGGGGGACTTCGGCCCCTCCTTCAAGTACAAGGATTTCTCCGTCACCGATCTGATCGCTCAGGGCTTCCCGGTGAGTCTGGAACTGGGCTTCTGGGCGATCCTGCTGGCACTCGCGATCGGCTTGCCCCTGGGCATCATTGCCGCCTTGAAGCGCAATACCGCCGTGGACTATGCGGTCATGGGCACGGCGCTTGCGGGTATCGCCGTGCCCAACTTCGTCATCGCCCCCATTCTGGCGCTGGTGTTCGGCGTGACGCTTGCCTGGCTGCCGGTAGGGGGATGGAACGGCGGTGCCTGGCAGAACATGGTGCTGCCGGTGATCGCCCTGTCGATCCAGCAGATCGCCTACATCGCCCGCATGATGCGCGCCTCGATGATCGAGGTGCTAAGCAGTCATTTCATTCGCACCGCTCGGGCCAAGGGGCTCTCCGAGTCCAAGGTGATTCTGCGCCATGCGCTGCAACCGGCGCTTTTGCCGGTGCTCTCCTATCTGGGACCGGCCATCGCCGGCATCATCACCGGCTCAGTAGTCATCGAACAGATCTTCGGCATCCCCGGCATCGGGCGCTATTTCGTCCAGGCGGCGCTCAATCGCGACTACACCCTGGTGATGGGCACGGTAGTGTTCTACGGCGCCCTGATCGTGCTGCTCAACCTGATCGTGGACCTGCTTTATTCGGTGCTCGATCCGCAAATCCGCTATGACGACTGATGCCCATGACCACTGACACCACGCCCTACAGCGGTGAAAACCTTCCCGCGGGCAGCCCCAACCCGCCGTCTCGACCCGACCCAAGCGCGGCTGCCGAAAAAGGCCAGAGCCTAGGCCGGGAGGCCTGGCGGCGCCTGAAACAGAACAAGGCTGCCATGGCCAGCCTGTGGCTTTTGGTTGTCATCGCTCTTGCCTGTCTCATTGGCCCCTATCTGCTGCCCTGGGGCCTGGCGGAGGTGGACTGGAACGCCTTCAACGTCGCGCCCACCCTGGAAGGCGGTCATTTTCTCGGCACCGACGCCAACGGCCGCGACCTGCTCGCCCGCACTCTCTACGGAGGCCGGGTGTCGCTTTCCGTAGCCCTGGTCGCCACTCTGGTCAGCCTGGTGATTGGCGTGCTTTATGGTGCGATAGCAGGCTATGCAGGGGGACGCACCGACAATCTGATGATGCGCTTCGTCGACATCATGTATTCCCTGCCCTTCATGTTTCTGGTGATCCTGCTGATGGTGGTGTTCGGGCGCAACATCTTCCTGATCTACGCCGCCATCGGCGCGGTGGAGTGGCTCGACATGGCCCGCATCGTGCGCGGCCAAACCCTGGGGCTCAAGCGCCGGGAGTTCGTCGAGGCCGCCCACGCCCTCGGGGTGAGCAATCGCGCCATCATCACCCGCCATATGATTCCCAATGCCATTGGTCCTGTGATCATCTACGTCACCCTCACCGTGCCCAAGGTGATCCTGCTGGAGAGCTTCCTGTCGTTTCTTGGTCTCGGCGTTCAGGAACCTTTGACCAGCTGGGGCGTGCTGATCAGCGAGGGCACCGACATGATGCAAAGCGCCCCTTGGATGCTGCTGGTGCCGGCGGTGTTCCTGGCGCTGACGCTGTTCTGCCTGAATTTCCTGGGCGATGGGCTGAGAGATGCCCTTGATCCCAAGACCCGCTAGGAATCCATCATGACGACTCCCCTACTTGAAATTGATGATCTGTGCGTTGACTTCCACCTGCCAGACGGCGACGTGCCGGCGGTAAAGAACGTCAGTCTGAGCATCAAGGAAGGCGAGACCCTGGCGCTTGTCGGCGAGTCCGGCTCCGGCAAGTCCGTGACCAGTACCGCCATTCTGCGCTTGCTACCGGAGCTCGCCGGTATTCGTGGCGCGATCCGCTTTCACGGCGAGAACCTGCTCGATGCTTCAAACCGGCGCATGCGCGAACTTCGCGGCGATCGTATCGCCACGATCTTCCAGGAGCCCATGACGTCGCTCAATCCGCTGCATCGTATCGGCGATCAGATCGCGGAGGTGCTGCGCCTGCATCGGGGGCTGCGGGGCAAGCGCGCCCAAACCCGGGTAATTGAACTGCTCGAACAGGTGGGCATTCCCGAACCGGCGCGGCGGGTGAAGAGCTATCCCTACGAGCTCTCCGGGGGTCAGCGCCAGCGGGTGATGATCGCCATGGCGCTGGCCTGCGAGCCGGAACTGTTGATCGCGGACGAGCCCACCACCGCTTTGGACGTCACGGTGCAGGCCCAGATACTGAAGCTGCTCGAGGAGTTGCAGCAGCGCTACGGCATGGCGATCCTGTTTATCACTCACGATCTGGGCATCGTGCGCCACTTTGCCGATCGGGTCTGCGTGATGCGACAAAGCGAACTGCTCGAACAGGGCACGACAAAAGAGGTTTTCGCCAGCCCTCGCCACGACTACACCCGGGCCTTGATCGACGCGGAGCCGAGCGGTAGCAAGGCGCCGGTGCCCGAGGATAGCCCGGTGCTGCTCGAGGCCGATCATGTGCAGGTGCGCTTCACCACCAAGCGTCGCTGGTTCGGCCACAACGATTACTTCGAAGCAGTACGCGGCATCGATATAACCCTCAAGCGCGGCCAGACCCTGGGCATCGTCGGCGAGTCCGGCTCCGGCAAGTCGACCCTGGGTCGCGCCCTGCTGCGCCTGCTCAAGAGCCAGGGCGAGATCCGCTTCGACGACAGCGACATTACCCATCTGGAGACTGCAGCCATGCGCCCCCTGCGCAAGCGTATGCAGGTGGTGTTTCAGGACCCCTTCGGCTCACTGTCACCTCGGCTGACCGTGGGCGAGATCGTCGGCGAAGGCTTGCGGGTGCATCATCCGGAACTCAAGCGCGCCGAGCGGGACCAGCGGGTTCAGGAGGCGCTCAAGGAAGTGGCCCTGGACCCTGCCATGCGCAAGCGCTACCCCCACGAGTTTTCCGGCGGCCAGCGCCAGCGCATCGCCATCGCCCGGGCGCTGGTGTTGAAACCGGAGTTCTTGCTGCTCGATGAACCCACCTCGGCGCTGGATCGCTCGGTGCAGGCTACGGTGATAGAGCTGCTGCGGAAGCTACAGCGCAGGCACGACCTGACCTATCTCTTTATCAGCCACGATTTGGCAGTGGTGCGGGCACTGGCGGACAGCGTGCTGGTGATGAAGGAAGGCCAGGTCGTCGAACAGGGTACAACCCGAGAGCTGTTCGACAATCCCCAAAAATCCTATACCCGGGAGCTGATGCAGGCAGCCTTCATGAATGATGCAGACTGAAGCAGCCTGACATAGACCGACAAATGAAAACCCGGCCACAGGGGCCGGGTTGAGCGTTCGCTGAGTCTTGCGTTCGATCAGAAACGATAGGTCGCCTGAGCGCCGAAACCATGGGCCTCGTTCTTGTAATCCGCGCGGTACCTGGAAGTGACCGGGGGCGAACCGCCGAAGCTGTCGGTCTTGGTCTGATTGATCACGGTGCCGCGCTCGGTCAAATAAGAGTAAGCGACGTCGATGGTCAGCGCAGGCAGGGGTGTCCAGCCGGCACCCAATGAGAAGATGCGTCGATCATCCGAGGGGATACGCACGCTGCGAGTATCATCCTGGGTCGGTGTCTGATCGATACTGAGACCGGCGCGCAATACCCAGGCCGGATTGAGCTGATATTCGCCGCCCACGGCGTAGGCCCAGGCGTTTT
>NZ_JIBT01000013.1 GCF_001039575.1 Halomonas sp. PR-M31 | reverse complement strand
CCCTGACCCATTTCGGTGCCGCCGTGATTGATCATCACGCTGCCATCGGTATAGACGTGCAGCAGGGCGCCGGCTTGATTGAGGTGCTTGGCGGTGAAGGAGATGCCGAATTTTACCGGCGTCAGGGAAAGGCCTTTCTTGATGATCGGGCTTGTGGCGTTGTAGGCCCTGATGGCCTCGCGGCGTTGCCAGTAGTCACTGTTGGTCTCCAGGCGTTCGACGATCTCTGCGATCAGCCCGTGCTGATCCACGCTCTGGCCATAATGAGTGACATCCCGGCCCGAACGATAGAGATTGCGCTTTCTCACCGTCAGCGGGTCTTCCCCGACCCGGCGGGCGATATCGTCCATGGCCGCTTCGATGATCATCATGCCCTGGGGGCCGCCGAAGCCGCGAAAGGCGGTGTTCGAGGCGGTATGGGTGCGGGCACGGATGCCGGTCACCCGAGCATCGCCTAGTGAATAGGCGTTGTCCGCGTGGAACATGGCGCGATCGACGATGGCCTCGGACAGATCCGGTGAGTAGCCGCAGTCACCGATCACGGTGATATCGCCGCCTTGGATTACGCCCTGATCGTCGAATCCCAGGCGATAGCGATTATGGAAAGGATGGCGTTTGCCGGTGGCCCGGGTGTCTTCCGCCCGAGGCAGGCGTAGCCGCGCGGCACGGCCGGTGCGTCTTGCGATCAGGGCCGCGATGCAGGCCCAGGGGGAGGCCTGGGTCTCCTTACCCCCGAAGCCGCCCCCCATGCGTCGAGTCTCCACGACTACCGCATGGAAAGGCACATCGAGCACCTCGGCGACCAGCTTCTGAGTCTCGCTGGGATGCTGGTTAGAGGTATAGACCACCACGCCTTCATCTTCGCTGGGGGTAACCAGACAGGCCTGACCTTCGAGATAGAAGTGCTCCTGACCGCCGACGAACTGCTCGGCCTCGAGCACGTTCGGGGCGCTGTCCAGGGCCTGCTGCCAGTCGCCCCGCTGCTGCACGTGAGTAGGGCGCACGACGTCGTTGGCTTCCGCAGCGGCAATCACATCAAGACTCGCCGGTTGCTCGTCGATTTCGATCACCGCTTCTTTCACCGCCAGGCGCGCGGCCTTGTAGTTCGTTGCGGCGACGGCGAACAGGGTCTGGCCCGCGTAGCTGATCTCGTCATCGACGAACAGCGGATCACCTGGGAATACCGGGCCCACGTCCGTATGACCGGGTACATCCACCACGGTGATCACATCCACCACTCCTGGGGCGCACTTGACCTTTTCCAGATCCAGCCGGGTCAAACGTCCATGGGCAACCGGGGAAAAGCCAAGCGCGATATGCAAGGCATCCACGGGCGCCGGCATGTCGTCGATATAGGCAGCGCGACCGGTTACATGCTTGATGGCGCTTTCATGGGCATGGGCATGAGCGCGGGGGTGGCGGCTAGCATCCTGAGACGCGGTGTTCGTTTCTCGGGCCAGGGGGCCGTCGCCTTTATTTGAATTCTTTTGTTCGCGGCGCGCTTTGGCGGAGTCCAGTGAAACATCAGTGAGCGTACGCATCGAGGCACACCTCCGCGTTGGCGTTGAAATCGGTATCCAAAAACAGTCGCAGGCGTTCGAGCAGATTGCTTGCGGCGACTAAACGATATTCACTGGAGCCGCGAACATCGCTCAAGGGCTGAAGCTCGCTTTGAAGCGCGGCTTTGGCGGCGCTGAAAGTGGCTTTCGTAGGCGCTTGGCCTTCCAGGGTGGCTTCGGCCTTGGAGGCCCGTTTGGGGATGGCGGCCATGCCGCCGAAGGCCAGATGGACATCGCGCATCACGCCGTCATCCATACGCCAGGCGAAGGCGCCAAGCACTACGGAGATGTCGTCTTCCCGGCGCTTGGAGAGCTTCCACACCTTGAGATGCTGATCGGTTTCGGGGCGCGGCAGGAAGATCGCGCGAATGAATTCGCCTTCGTCTTTTTTCAGCGCCGTCTTGCGGTAATCGAGGAAGAAGTCGGCAACAGGTATTTCCCGGGAGCCGCTCGGGCCATCCAGCATCAGCCGTGCATCGAGAGCCAGCAATACCGGTGGGCAGTCGCCGATGGGGGAGGCGTTGGCCACATTACCCCCCAGGGTGGCGCGATTGCGAATCTGGCTGGAAGCAAAGCGGTGCATGAGATGCCCAAAGGCCGGAAAATACTCCGCAAACAGCGATTCAAGCCGGCTATAGGTAACCGCCGCACCGATCCACCAGCCTTCTGATGTCTCGTCAATGACGTTGAGCTCGGCGACCTGGCGCAGATCGATGAGATCATTCAGGGGCTTGAGCTGCTGGGTGACTTCCAGCCACAGATCCGTTGCCCCCGCCACCAGCCGCGATGCTGGGCGCTGACGACGCAGCGCCCTAAGAGCCACGAGATCCCTGGGGGAGTCGTAACGACCAAGCGACTCGTCTATCCGTGGGCTGGCGCTTTTTTTTGTCGCGTCGGTATAGAGGGCATCGACGTTACTCACCAAGTGCGGATCGTCGGCCCAGATCGGATGCGTGTCCGGGTAATTCTGCATGGCCAGCGCCGCGTCGCGGATCGGCCGGTAGCCGGTACAGCGGCACAGGTTGCCTCCCAGGGCGGCTTCCAAGCGCTGCTGGGTCAGGGGAGCAGGTTGTCGTTGCTGTGAATGATGCAGGGTAAACAACGACATGACGATGCCCGGCGTACAGAAGCCGCACTGGCTGGCATGGCAGTCGACCATGGCGGCTTGGGCCGGGTGTAGCGCACCACCTCGAGACAGGCCTTCGACGGTCACCAGATGGCAGCCATTGATCTGATGCGCCGGCACGATACAGGCGTTGGCATTGTGATAGCGCAAGCCACCTTGGTCATCGGGTTCACCGATGCTGACGGTGCAGGCGCCGCAGTCACCGGAGGCACAGCCCTCCTTGGTGCCGGTCTGGCCAAGCCGGAGGCGCAGCAATTCCAATACGCTGGTATCGGGGGAAACATCGGTGCATTGCTGGCGCCGACCATTCAAATAGAAATCGATCATCAGGAGAACGCTCGTTGTTTTTTGCAGATGGAGCCGCTGTCATTGAGTCCATGAGTAAGATAACCTGACCAAGTGGTCAAGATGTGTTTAGCGTGGCCCAAAGCCCGAACAAGTGCAAGACCGACAAGAGTAATCACAATGACGATTCTGATCTCGCCGGAGGCGACCCAGACACGACAACGTAATGAGCAGAGAATTTTTGAAGCAGCAGAGCAGGTTTTCGCCAGCCACGGTTATCGTGGTGCAAGCGTTCAGGCCATTGCCGAAGCGGCAGAATTGCCCAAGTCCAACGTGCTGTACTACGTGGGTAGCAAGCGAAAGCTCTATGTCGCCTTGCTTGAGCGCATGATGGGGCGCTGGAATGCCATGCTCGACGATATCAGCGTGGAAGATGATCCTGCCGAGGTGCTGGAAGCCTTCATTCGCAGCAAGATGGAACTCACTCGTACCCATCCCCAGGGCTCGAGGCTTTTTGCCGCAGAGATACTTCAAGGTGCGCCTTTTCTTCAGGACTATTTGCGTGGCGAGCTACGAGAGTGGGTTCAGACCCGGGCTGCGGTGTTCAAACAGTGGGCCGAACAGGGCTTGATGGCTCCGGTGGATCCGGTATGGCTAATCTTTCTCATCTGGTCATCGACCCAGCACTATGCGGATTTCGAGGCACAAATATTGGGAATAACTGATAGAGAAGCGCTGAGTGCGGAAGATTATGAGCGCATCACGGACTTTTTGTGCCGCGTCATCCTTCAGGGCTGCGGGGTCGCCCGCCGCCCTGAAAGAGTCTGAACAACTGAGAAAATCCTGTTTTCTAGAGTTTCCAGGTAACGATTAGCTGGGGGTTATCCTCGTCCGCTCCCTTGATGCCGAATTTGTTACGCCAGTACTGGTACTCCACGCCCGCATAGAGACGATCCTCGGCGCCCCAGAAATTGCCAACATCAAGCAGCAGCTGGGGAGCGGCATTGATGTTGTGATCGGTCTTGCCTTCGGAGCCGGCGTAGTCGAAATGGCCCTTGAAAAACCATTTCGTCTCAGCGATATCGAATTTCGATCCCCATACCAGGGTGGTCTGCCAAGTGTCGCCGGGCTTGTCCTGATCGTCTCGGGCATAGACGTTGAACTGGAAGTAGTCCATGAAGGGCACGGCAATATCGAAGCCTATGCCATACAAGCGACGATTGATGTCATCGCCCATTTCAAGCTGGCCTGCGAGTAGTACGTCCTTGACCGGTCCAAAGGAAAGATCCCGGCCGGTCAGCTTGCCAAAGCTCAGGCGGGGGGCAAATTCGCCGTAGAGGGTCGGCGCACCGGCCGTGTTGCCGCCGCTCAGGTTGGTGTAATCGAAAAAGAAATAGTTGTCGCCGTATTCCCAGCCATTGGCCATTTCGAAGGTGGCCATGGAGCGCTCCTCTTCACCGACGGCATAGTCCCAGCCGTAGAGAAGTGAAATGCTTGATGAGGTCCAGGCTTGGGCTTGGGTCGTTACGCCGCCAAGAAGTAAACCAAGGACGCAGGAGGTAGTCAGTAGTTTTTGGGATGTTCCGAAGGCCATTGTATTCTCGTCTGTATGCAATGATTGTTTTGATTGTGTCCCTACACGGTATACAAAATAATGGCGCCAATGGCAATCCTGCCATTTGTCGAATACGCATGGTTTCCATCGATGACAAATGCGATGGTGATTCGATGGCTATCGGGGAAGATGAAAACGTGAACGAGGATTGGACAAAACATATAGCAGTGGGGTTGGCCGGTACGACGCGCAATGCCGATCAGCATATCGTCGACATGATTCGTCAGGCGGTTCTGACACAGCGCCTGCCACCAGGTACGCGCCTGCCGGAAGTCTCGCTAGGTGAAATATTCGGCGTAAGCCGCTCGGTCATCAGAAAGGCACTGACGCGATTGGCAGCGGATCACATCATCGTGCAGCATCCCAATCAGGTAGCGCGAATCGCGGCGCCGGATATCATCGAGACTAGGGAAATATTTGCTGCTCGTCGACTGGTGGAGGGCGAGATTGCATCACTGATGGCTGGCAAGCTCACACAGACCCAGTGCAAACAGCTGGCCAGTATCATCGATGAAGAACAGCAGGCTCACCAGCATGGCGATGAAGCCAAGCGAGTCGAGTGCTCACTGGCAGTGCATCGCTATCTAGCCGAACAGTCGCCCAACCGTGTGCTAGGCGCCATGTTGACGGACCTGATCTTGCGAACGTCCATCGTCATTGCGCTTTACAAGCGAGCGGGAATGCAGGCCTGCTATCTAAATCACGATCATGCCAATTTATTGATATTGCTGGAAAATGGGCCGGCGGATGAAGCCTGTCATCGAATGCGAGCGCATTTAAGTGCCCTTGAAGCGTTGCTCGATCTTCGCGCCCAGGACGCGCATATCGATTTGGCTTCGATTTTAGGGAGGCCTAGCGATGCCAATGTAGCGTATTAGCTGTAAAAAAAACTGTTATACAAGGGTTGTACGAACCTTGTTTATGAGCTAACTTAAAGACGTTCGATGAAGTGTCCCGTTCGAACACCTCACTATTTACCGGCCTCATTCCCCCCGAGGCCGGCTTTTTTTGTACAAGAAACGAGTCGAATATCCTGCTGCCCATAAGCATTCCAAGAATGGCGCTCGTGACTTCCCCAACGCAAGCGCACTATTGGTTTACCTGCAGGACTAGGGCAAGATGCTGACACAAGCCTTTAAGAGCAAGGGGATGATATGCGCTGGCTGAGAATAGTGGTGTTGAGCAGCCTGATGACACTGACCGGCTGTGCCAGCATGATGTCCTCTTCGGTAAGTGAGAAAACGCTCGAACGACACTTGGCAAACGCCATCGAGGATTTTGATCGTGAGCAGTTACGTGCCGGCTCGCCACTATCTCTGACGCTTGAGTCCTCGGACATTACCGTGGGGCCGCAAGGGCGCGATACCGTTCTGCTCGACGTGACGGGCCAGGCATCCTTCAGCTTTCTTGCATCAACGCTGCCTGCAGATATCCAACTAAGTCTTGAAGGCACACCTTACTTCGACGCCCAGGAAGGGGCTATCTACATTCGTCGATTGCAGCTGCTCGATAGCCACGTTGATGCACCTTGCTGCCTATCGATTTGGCGCCTTTCACTCAGATGGCGGCGCGGCTCGTAGCGCAGCGTCTTGAAAGCGTGCCGGTGTATCGGCTGGAAGACGCAGGCTGGGGAGCACGTACGCTATCGAAAGGCATGACCCTGCGCACCGAGCCTGGGCGATTGGTATTCGAGCCGGCTAGATCTTCCAGCAACGTCACTGACGTGAACTATTAAACGCAAGTGGCCGATCATTGGTTTTGTAATGAAAAAAATGGCGCAGAGTCTTATGTCCGAAGAAGGAGTTAACCGGATACCGTCCTTGATAAGCGTTTGTCTGATCATTGATGTTGCATTATGTGTCTTGTATCTATGCAACGTTTATGCAGGCCATCCGATATGGATAGTCACGCAGTTGCTTGATTTGAACGTCGAAGCTAGCCTTTCCTCCTGGTACTCTTCCATACAATATTTTGCCGCTTTCACGTTCAGCGCCATATTTTCGTTCTTCATGATCAAGCACCATGGGAAATCGCTTTTACTGCTGCTGCTACCCGCCTTGTTTCTACTCATGTCGATCGATGAAACCGCAATGATACACGAGTGGGTAGGCGCCAAAAGCGATGCGCTTCTTCCATCTGGAACAAGGGCTTATACGACGTTCGATCATACGGGCATCTGGGTGTTCGTGGTAGGGATTCCCTTCCTTGCTTTTCTGGTACCGTTTTTTTATTTCATTAAAAAACAACTTGCAGATCATCGATCCGAGTTGCTCAAGTTGATGGCCGGTATGCTGATAATGCTTTCAGGCGCACTGTTGCTCGAATTGTCGGGAAACTTCATCAACGTTAATTTCTATTTTATCGAGGTAGTGCTCGAAGAGGGATTCGAGATGGTGGGCGCCACCGTCATGACCTGGGCAGTTTACAATATGATGATGACGTCGGGGGCTTTGAACTATCTGTCGAGACAACATTGAAACAACGATTATTTTGTTTACAAGCCTTGAACCCGTTTGATTGAAGTAACAACTTCACCCTCGAATGACCACCTTGGTACCCACGTTCAGCCACTTGTTCAGAGCTAGAATCTCGGCGTTGGTCACGGCCACACAGCCTGCGGTCCAATCACGCTTTTGATGAATCCAAAGCGGGCTTCGCCCCAGACCATGAATGCCGATATAGCCGCCAAGAGGCGTATCCGCCGGGGCAACGCCATGACGCTTTCGGTAGCTCAGGTAGTGCTGATAGTCCTTGTCTGAAAGGATGCCATCTTCCCAAGCGTCATGAGCGATTTGAGGCGTGGGATAGTCGATGCCGAAGAACAGGCGAAACTTGCTGTTTCTATTGACGCGTCGAATGGTGAATACGCCGGTGGGTGTCTGCTTGCTGCCCCGCAGTCGAACCGCTTGAGAACCTGCGGCGCCATAAGCCAGATAGGGAATGCTCTCGAGACGAATGCCGCCTTGATAGACGACGAGTTCGCGTTTTAGCAGATCGATATGTACCCAGGGCTCATTCGCGGCGACGCCAATAGGGCGTGCCGGGGCGTCGAGAAAATCCCAAAGCGTTTCCAGGGTCGAAAGCGCTGACTTTTTCGTCGTTGAGCCTGGGGAGTCGATTGCCGCAAAGGAGTTGCTGGATGCCAGGCTTAGAAGGCCGATCAGAAGGAGGTGGGTAAGCCAATTCTTCATGAGAGGTTTCCGAGAGTATTGCGATGCTGCTAGTTTCTCGAAAACCGAATATTTCAAAGCCTGGGAAAGACAAGGTTTTCATATGTTATTAGCGTGATTCATCTCCTTCGTTGAACCATCTTCCAGCGCTCTTGTACTACTACACAGGCATGCCCTAATCTTTTTGAAGCATTTCAAGGACGTCAGCCGTGCACGAAAAACGTGAATGGCGCCGATAAGGAGTTCGAGACCATGATCAATAGCTTGTGCTGCACCATTGGCGTGAACGGTCGGCGGCTGAGCCATATTTCAATTACCTCGCTCATCGAATTTACCGCCACCAACAATATCGATCAGCCGCATGTTTTCTGCTATCAGGAGGTGTCATGACCATCGCTTCCGTGAATATCGAACATGTGGGAGGGGCTCTAGTCGATATACAGGCCCACGGCGTCGACAGTCTGGAAGTCCGTAACGATCAGGTGGCGATCGAAGAAGCGCTGGAGATTCGCCTGGTCGGTACCGAGCCTGTCATTACCATGCGCACACCGGGGAACGATCGAGAGCTGGCCGCTGGCCTCATGCTCAGCGAAGGAGTTGTCAAGCGCGTTCAAGATTTCTCGACCATCAGCGTTTTGGTAGATCAGCCTGATGTGATCCAGATCGTGCTGCGCAATACCGACCCGGACAAGACGGCCCTACTTGAGCGTTCATCCCTGTCCAACAGTGCCTGTGGTGTTTGCGGCAAGAAAAAGCTCAATCTCGAATTGATGCAGGGCTTGTCGCCACTCTCTCCAGGGCCTGTGGTCTCGCACCGGTTGATCAACTCTCTGACGCTGCTCATGAAAGCGCAGCAGGAGCTGTTTGCCTCGACCGGCGGGCTGCACGGTGCGGCGCTGTTCGACGGCGAAGGCCAAATACGGGCATTGCGAGAAGATGTGGGACGTCATAATGCGCTGGACAAGCTTCTTGGCTGGGCACTGTTGAACGATCAACTGCCCCTTGGCGATCACATTGTCATGCTCAGCGGACGTGTCAGCTTCGAGCTGATGCAAAAGTGCATCATGGCGAGAGTGCCGCTGGTCTGCGCCGTGTCGGCGCCGAGTAGCTATGCGGTACGCCTGGCCCGAGAGTTTGGTGTCACGCTGATCGGGTTCCTGCGGGACGGGCGCTTCAATGTCTATGCCAATCCGGAACGGATCGTCTCGATATGAGTAATCGCATTTTAGGGAGGCCACCAATCGGCCTGACTATCGTTGCACTAGATAGTGCTAGACAGTATTAGGTCGCCGGCTCACCCAACACCCAGACGTCGTTATCCAATCGCTGCAACAATGCCTGTACGAAAGGGTCGTGAAAGAACGCCGCCAGCTCGGTGGCCTTGCTCGGGCCTATTCCTTTCCAGGCTTGCCACTGTGTCTTGCTGCGCTGCTCAAGTGCCGCGATGCCCACAAAGCTACCGTTCTCGGATAGTACTTCTTGAGAAACTTTAGGCATGCCAAGCGCTCTTAGCCACAGAAAGGGTGGTTGCTTACGGCTGGTCTGGAAAGCAGCCTGCCATTGCTGAGCACGTCGTGTTCCTACGCCGGGGAGGGCGTGCAGCGTGGACTGATCGAAGGTGAGCCAGTCGAGCAGGGTGTTCAGCCGGTCCGTCTTGAGCAGTTTGCGCCAGACGCCTTCACCAATGCCGTTCATACCCAGTGTCTTGGATAGCCATACCAGCCGCGCCAGAAATTGCTGTTGGCAGCCGTCGATGAGTTCAAGACAGCTTAGTTCGTGATAATTCTGGGCTTGGGGTACAGCGACACTCACGCGAGGCTTGGCGGATAGTACAACACTGGTCAGATGAGGAATGGTCAGTCCTGCCAGCTCGATCATGACCTGGTCACCAGGGCGCACGTCGAGCTCCTGCCAGCGGTCCAGGGAGCCTAGACTGACGCGACGGACGATACGATCATCCAGCTCGACGGGGGAGAGCCGTGCCACTGGCGTAATCCGACCGGTGCGCCCGATGCTGAAATCAATGCCGTTAACCAGTGCCAGGCTCTGGCGTGCAGGGTGCTTCCAGGCGATGGCCCAGTCCGGTGGCTTGGCTTGCCAGGTGGCAGGCGGCGGTCGTTGGGCTTGGCGTACTACGATACCGTCTGTGGCAAAGGGCAGAGCCTGCCGATACCAGTGCTGGCGCCACTTGGCCACGGTGACGATATCTTTTACTGGAAAGGTGTAGTCTCGGGTATCGAAGCCCCAATCCGCGAGGCGTTCGAGCCGTTTCGAGAACGTTTCATTGGGGGAAGCGTTCGGCCAATCCCAGACGAACAACCCAATACGATCGCCGTCCTCTGTCGTCAGTCGTTGACGCGCCATGAGCCCAATCACGTCGGCACGAGCGCCGGCCGTGCCGTCTCTTTTTTGAACGTGCCCCGAACGGCGCAGGTACAACTCCCCTTGTAATATCACCTGTTCAAGTGTGTCACGCAGCCGATCCGGAATGGCTGCGATCACCCTGGCCTTTGGGGTCCAATCCTGTCCCTCGCGTCCGTTGCCACGGCTGATCGCGCGGATCAGATTGCCATTTGCATAGATCAGGGTGACGGCGACACCATCCACCTTGGGTTGGATCCATAGTGTTTGGTCCTGTCGATCTTCAAGCCAACGCGATAGAGCCTGTCGTGAATCCGCCTTGGTGAGTCCGGTTTGCACGATAGGGTGAGAGACAGCTTGAGAAAGGGGGCCGGCGATTTTGTCGGGATGTTGCGTATTGTCAGAACCACGGTCGAAGCACCGTTGCCAATGATTCTTACGACGCTGGGCGGCATCGTATACGCCGTCTGACACCAAACGTTTGCCTTGAGAGTAATAAGCGTCATCCCAGCCATCGAGCTGAGCCTGTAATTGCGCAAGGGCTTGCTGGGCTTCAAAGGGTGACCAGTCAGGGCAGAAGGGCGTTTCATTGGCAGCGCTTGGCGGCGGAACAAGAAACAACCCCAATACGGACAGCCCTAATACAAGAAAGGCAGGTGAGAAACGAAAATATATCACGGCGTCTGGCTCGAAAAAGCGCCTCGTCTTCGCTAAAAAAACGAGGCGCTGCAGCTGGTCATCGTCAACTATAGCCAGCTATCGTTACTTGTCGTTTTGGGTCATCAGGGCGTAATCGAGCAGGATTTGTCCTGCTTCAACGATCTGGGCACGCTCAATGGGCTCGTCTTTTTCTTTTCCGCTCTCTTTTTCTTTTTCACTGCCCATCGGCTCTTCGCTAGCGTCGTCAACCCAGGTATCGAGTGTCTCTAGGCCCAACGCGCGGCGGCGCTGGTTTTCAAGGGCAAGCTGCTCGCTTTCCTGAGCCTTCATTTCACGCTGGCGCTGTTCTCGGTTCAGACTGATAGTCGTCTGCTGCTCACGCAATTGCTTAGTGAGCTTCGCCTGACGCGAGAGATAGTTGAAATTGGCGTCCTGATTGGCACGTTGCTCATGCTTTTGCCCGAGCAAGGAAAGATATTGATCCGGCCTGCCATATTGTCGATATTGCACGGGGCGTACCGTATCCCAAGGCAACGCATTATCAAGGGCGCTCTCACCGATCAGATCAGGATCGATCAGGTTGGGGAATTCCAGGTCAGGATAGACACCGCGATGCTGAGTGCTTTCTCCAGAGATGCGATAGAACTTGGCTCGGGTCAACTTGATCTGGCCATGATTCAGGTCGCTCAGTGTCTGCACGGTACCCTTGCCGAAAGTGCGATTTCCCAGTACCAGCCCGCGTCCATAATCTTGGATGGCCCCCGCCACGATCTCGGAGGCAGAAGCGGAAAGCCGATTGACGAGGACCGCCAGTGGCCCTTCATAAGCGCTGCCGCTGTCGGTATCGCCATAGAGGCTGATGCGACCCTGGGCATCGCGAACTTGGACCGTCGGGCCACGATCAATGAACAGGCCGATCAGTGAATTAGCCTCTTGCAAGGCGCCGCCGCCGTCGTTGCGCAAGTCCAGAACGATACCCTCGACGTTTTGCGCCTTGAGCTTTTCGATCTCTTTGGTCACATCCCGGGTCGTGCTGCGATAATCCTTCTCACCGGCCTGCCAGGCATCGAAATCCACATAGAACGTGGGGATGTTAATGATGCCGATCTTGTGTTTTTTGCCGTCACGCTCCAGGGAGATAATATCGCTGTGAGCTGCCTGGTCTTCAAGCTTGACCGTATCGCGCACGATCTTGACGATGCGAGAACGAGTCACATCCACCGCCTTGGCTGGAATGACGTCCAGACGCACCGTGGAGCCTTTAGGGCCGCGGATCAGATCGACGACTTCATCTAAACGCATGCCCACCACATTGGTGGTTTCGCCTTTCTCGCCCTGGCCAACCCCAACAATGCGATCCGCTGGCTGCAGCACGCCGCTCTTGTCTGCCGGGCCTCCCGCCACCAGGCTCGAGACCTTGACGTATTCGCCCTCGGACTGAAGCAGGGCACCAATGCCTTCAAGGGAAAGCTTCATCTGTATATCGAAGGACTCGCCTTGGCGCGGTGACAGATACTCGGTGTGAGGATCGGCGGTGCTGGTCGCCGCAGCCATGAACAGACCGAAGACATCTTCCGAATTGGTCTGGCGAAGGCGGGATAGCTGCCCTGAATAGCGCTCGCGCAACGTTTTCTGAATCTCTTGTGAGCTCTGGTCGCTCAATGAAAGAGAGAGTGCCGCATTTTTCAAGCGTTTTAGCCACAGTGCATCCAGCGCTTCCTGGGTTTTCTCCCAAGGAACGTCATCGCGCTCGATGATGAGACGTTCGTTGTTGGAATAATCGAAATCAAGCCCTGCATCGATCTTCTCGATTAGCCATTCAAGGCGTGCTTCAAGACGCTCCTGATACTGCTCGTAGAACGCATAAACCCGCTCGAGGTCTCCTTCGGAGAGGGCATTGTCCAAGGTCGTGCGTAAATCATCGAACGCCTCTATGTCGCGCTGTAAAAAATAAGCCCGCTGAGAGTCCAGCACGTCAAGAAGCTGTGTAAAGGCCCGCTCTGACCATTCATCGTTCAAGGTGATATCGGCGTAGTGACCATAACGCAGTGACTCGGCAACCTCAGTGGCGGCCTGCCGTTGGGTATCCGTGGGCTTGGGTTCGGCAAGAGCCGAGGTACTCAACGCGACCAGTATCGAGGCGACTGTGGCGCAGCACCGAGTAGCTGCAATCAGACTCATTAATCAAGCACTCCAGGATTCATGTAAACTTGCTACTTTGACTCTGTTCTTTATAGAAATGTACAAAAAACATACAAAATATTAGCGTCCAATCTCTACAAAAAGATACCCAAGACAGGCAAGAGTTCCAATTTTCGGCCAATGGCGTTGTATATGACCCAAGGTTTCAACATGACCCTGGTTTACGCTGGCGTGTCATTGTAGCAGCCTGTTACGCGATAAATAGTCTCTTGATGAGGATTAGCATGTCCCATGACCTTATTCTGAAACGGCTTTTGACATTTCTGAAGCATTCTCCCACACCCTGGCATGCTACCCGGAACATGCTCGAGCGGCTCGAACAGGCGGGTTTTCGACGTTTGCATGAGACCGAGGCATGGGATATCAAGGCGGGGGAGCGCATTGTCGTGACACGCAACGACTCATCCATCATCGCGTTGCAGTTGCCTGAAAAGCCTCTCTCAGCGTTGCGCATGATAGGGGCTCATACGGACAGCCCGGGGCTGCGGCTCAAGCCCAATGCTGCCATCACCAGTAGCGACTGGCTGCAATTGGGGGTAGAGGTTTACGGCGGGGCGTTGTTGGCGCCCTGGTTCGATCGTGATCTGGCCTTGGCAGGTCGCGTTCAGGTACGTGATGACGACGGTCGGCTGAGAAGTCTGTTGCTCGATACGAAGCACGCCGTTGCCATGATTCCCAGTCTGGCTATCCACCTGGATCGCGACGTGAACAGCGGACGCCCGATCAATCCGCAGACCCAGATGGCGCCAGTACTGTGTCAGGGCAGCGGCAAATCCGAGGCGTTCGAGACCTTGCTTCAAACATGGTTGAAAGAACAGCACTCTCTGGATCAAGCAAGTATTCTCGGTTTCGAGCTATGCCTTTATGACACCCAGCCACCAGCACTTGTCGGTATCAATAACGAACTCATCGCCAGCGCCCGTCTGGATAACCTGCTGTCTTGTTTCATTGGCATGGAGGCCTTGCTGGAAAGCGATGGAACTCAGGGTGCCGTGTTGGTGGCAAACGATCATGAAGAGGTGGGTAGCGCCAGCGCCATCGGTGCTCAAGGACCTTTCCTGCAGGATGTGCTGCGTCGCGTCGTCGAACAGTTGGGTGATAACAGCGAACAGGGCTGGAGTCGTCTGATTCAATCGTCTTGCATGATTTCCTGTGATAACGCCCACGGGCTGCATCCCAATTTTAGCGACAAGCACGATGCCGCTCACGGCCCACTGCTCAACGGTGGACCTGTAATCAAGGTCAATGCCAATCAGCGCTACGCCACTAATAGCGTAACCGCAGCGCTATTTCGCGACATATGCTTTGACGCCGAGATACCGACTCAGACTTTCGTTACCCGAGCCGATATGGGCTGCGGTAGCACTATTGGCCCTATTACTGCCACGGAGCTTGGAGTGCCGACCCTGGATGTGGGGGTTGCTCAGTGGGCCATGCATTCAATACGCGAAACCGCCGGCAGCCAAGACATTCTTCATCTCATTCGTGCTTTGACGACCTTCCTTGATCGTCGAGTGATATTTTGATTGAAAATTAAGCAGGGTCAGCAAAAAAGCGCCCGAAACGTAGGTTTTGGGCGCTTTTGAGAGAGCACTACTGCGCATGAAATAAGGCGCGGCTAGTCATGCCAGCATTGCATCAGTTGCTGTCGTTCGCTTGACCTTGCTGATTGCGACGCTTTTCTCGCGGATCGTTATGAGCGCGGCGACGGCGTGCAGACTGATCGCTGTCTGCCGTCGACTTTTCGATCCTGTCACTGGTTTCGGCTTCGCTTGCCGTCATATCCATTGCACCGTCGGCCACCACTGAAGCGGCTTCGTCAGGCTTGGTTTCCTGTTGGATCGGCGCAGGTTGAGTTGACGGTGTTTCTTCAGGATGCGCTGTTGTAGAGGTCTCATCGTTTTCAGTATCGGCTTTTTCAAATGCAGTCTCGTACTGATCGCTGTCGGACACTGACTTTGATGATGCGAAAGTCGCCGGTACAACATCGGGTGCGACATCATTCACGGCGTTCGCGTCGTGAGAATCATCGCTGGCTTGGGACATATCGGTATCGTTTGTCCGCACCGGTGCAGCCGGTGCGCCAGCCTGTAGTTCAGACGCCGCATCTGCCGCACTGAGCTGCGCTTCCACGTCTTGCTGGGCGATGGCGCTGGTCGGATCTTCCATCTCGGTAGTGGTCGATGACGCTGGTGCGTCCGTCTGTGTCGCACTCTTTGCCGCATTCATCGTTGACTGCTTGCGAGAGCCGTTATTGCGTGCCTTTGAGGTCTGTTGGCCACGCGCGAAAGCAGCGCGCTCTGCGGTGGGGGCAACCTTGGGTGCATCCGGCTCGACATCCTCGGAATGTACCTGCTGAGACGATTCGGCCGGCTCAGCGGCAGGCGTCTTTTCTTCCAAAACAGTTGCCGGTTCCGTTGGTTTCTCCTCATCAGCGGTTGGCTGCGGCGAGTCAGTATTTGCATTAGCCTCTTGCTGCAGACGCTCTTGCTCGGTCACTGCCTTGGGATTCAATGCATGCTTGCGACTGCGCTGGCGTGGATTGTTGCGGGTGCGTTTGGGAACACCATCGTTTGCGCCGTCAGACTTGCTCTCGTCTTTCTTCTCGTCTTGGGGTTTTTTCTGCTGCGTTTCTTTTTCTAAGGCTTATCGCCATTTTGATCGCGCGGGTCATCGCGACCCTTGCGGTTGTCGCGGCGTGACCTGTTCTCTGACTTGTCATCCTTGTCATTTTTCTGAGCGCCTCGGGGAGCATTCGATACGTTCTCGTTCTGACGAGACTTGCTCCGAGAAGACGCTTTGTCGTCCTGCTTGGTAGCGCGATTGTCTCGCGTGTTTCGACTGTCAGTATCCTGACGTTCGCCGCGGGGAGTCTTGCGCTCATCACGCTGCTCGTCATCAGTTACACTGCGCCGCCGCCGCCGCTGATTTGTATTACGATTGGCGCGTTCGTTGCGCTGTTCCTGATCGCCAGTACGGCTCCCCTGGTGATCGTTGCTGGACGAGCCCGCCTGATCGTTCGCCTTGGTAGAAGAAGTGGACTCCTCGGCGCCGCCGACCAGCTTGTTCAACCCCTTGAAGAGGCGACTCAGCAATCCCGAAGATGATGAACTGGAAAGACTGCTCGTCTCAGGCTCTTGCTGGCGCTGCAGGGAATCCGGCGCAGGGGCCGTATGAGCCACGCCTTTGACTGCCGCTTCGGTACGCTGTATCGGCTTGTCGAAGGAAGGATCGGGCTCTTGGCCTACCTCGGTGTCCGTGGATAGTTCGAAACTGGATCTGGCTTCATCGTCGTCGTCGACATGATCGTCCCGCAGACGCTGAACGTCATAGTGGGGAGTCGACATTTCGGGGCTCGGCAGCAATACTACGCGAACGCCCTGGCGCTGCTCGATATCCGCGAGAATGGCACGCTTCTCGTTAAGGAGATAGGTAGCCACAGGTACCGGCAGAATGGCGCGAATTTGTGCGCTGCGATCCTTCATCGCCTCTTCTTCGATAAGGCGCATGATGGATAGCGAAATAGAGCGTACGTCCCGAATGGTGCCCTGGCCGTCGCAGCGTGGGCACACCACACCGCTGGTCTCGCCCAAGGAAGGGCGCAGGCGCTGGCGTGACATCTCCATCAGTCCGAAGCGCGAGATGCGGCCGATCTGTACCCGGGCGCGATCGATTTTGAGCGCATCGCGCACACGATTTTCGACTTCGCGCTGATTGCGCGCCGGTGACATGTCGATGAAATCGATGACCACCAGCCCGCCGATATCTCTCAGGCGCAGTTGCCGAGCGATCTCGTCTGCCGCCTCGAGATTGGTCTGCAGTGCGGTCTCTTCGATATCGCTTCCCCGAGTAGCGCGAGCGGAGTTGATATCGATGGAGACCAGCGCTTCAGTGTGATCGATCACTACCGAGCCACCGGAAGGCAACTTGACCTCGCGCTGATAGGCGGTCTCGATCTGACTTTCGATCTGAAAGCGAGAAAATAGCGGTACGTCGTCCGCGTAAAGTTTGATCTTTTGCTGATAAGACGGCATCACCTGGCGGATGAAGCCCAGCGCTTCCTGATGAACTTCAGGGCTATCGACCAGCACCTCACCAATGTCCTGACGCAGATAGTCGCGCATGGCGCGAATGATGACGTTGGATTCACGGTAGATCAGAAAGGGGGCCGAACGCTTGGTCGCCTCCGTAGTGATTGCTTCCCAGACCTGGGCAAGATAATCAAGGTCCCACTGCAACTCTTCGGTACTGCGCCCGATACCTGCCGTGCGGACGATGACGCCCATCTTGTCCGGCAGAGTGAGTTGCCCCATGGCTTCTTTGAGCTGAGTGCGTTCCTCGCCTTCGATGCGACGAGATATACCGCCGGCTCGTGGGTTATTGGGCATCAGTACCAGGAAGCGACCAGCCAGGCTGACGAAGGTGGTTAGCGCTGCGCCCTTGTTGCCACGCTCTTCCTTGTCGACCTGGACGATGACTTCCTGGCCTTCCTTGATGACTTCCTTGATGTTGGGGCGGCCGGAAGGCTCTTTGGAAAAGTAGTCCCGGGAAATCTCCTTGAGGGGTAGAAAGCCATGGCGCTCCGCACCAAAATCAACGAAAGCGGCTTCAAGAGAGGGTTCCACCCGCGTGATCTTGCCGCGATAGATGTTGGCTTTCTTCTGTTCACGAGCCCCGGATTCAATGTCCAGATCGTAAAGCCGCTGTCCATCGACCAGTGCGACACGCAGCTCCTCGGGCTGGGTCGCATTGATGAGCATTCGTTTCATGTTGTCTCGCTGTTAAAGGCGCGCCGGACGGCGGCTTTTGGAGAGACGCTGTATAGATGCCTGGTGAATGAAGTCGAACGCTTGACATTGATTGAAGACGGCCATGTAGTGCGATATGGCATTTTCAACAATAGGCGAAACTGGCTTCATTCATTCGTCGATTCCGTCAGCGATTCCTTGATGTCGGTGACGACGAACCGCTTCCTGCGTTGTGTTGTGCTCAGCTCATGTCGTGGGTGTGCCATCAACACTCGTCAGGAGAAGAGTGCTACAAGATCATGTTGAGTACGCGACGATGGCAAGACATGTTTCGGTGGGATACTGTTGATGACTTCCCTCCCGGCCTTACAGACACCGTCAGACACCTGGCATTGTTCGGTTCGCCGACGCCGGCCTCCGGCACGGTATTGATAAATCCCGTTAGATTCTGGCGAACCCATGTCAGGGTCGTCCAGAACTCGGGCGTGGCGTAACATCAGTACTGCTATGGCAGCAGGGTTCAAACCCTGCTTGCCGTAATCATGACTCTGTTCTGCGAATCCTGCCCTGTATATAGATTGTACAGATACCGTAAGGGTTTTTTACATTTCGCCAGAGTAAGCGTGGAATATAACAGTTAAGCCTCTTAACGGCAATTGACGTGAATGACCCTGCACTAGGATAAGATGCGCGTTTTGCCGAAGCGGATGCGAGGAAAGGAAATGGCCGAGGGTCGCGAAGTGCAATGGGCGGAAATCGGTGAGGCTCAGGCCGGACAGCGCATCGATAACTTCTTGCGGACCCGACTCAAGGGTGCGCCTAAGGCGTTGATCTATCGTATTGTGCGCAAGGGCGAAGTGCGCGTGAACAAGAAGCGGGTCAAGGTCGATTACCGGCTGGTATCCGGCGATCTCGTGCGTATACCGCCGCTGCGCCTGGCTCCCGAGGTGGCAGTACGTGATGTCAGCGACAACCTGCGTAACCTGCTTGCCGGCAGCGTGCTGGTCGAAGGGCCGGATTGGCTTGTAATCAACAAGCCATCGGGACTTGCCGTGCACGGTGGCAGTGGTGTCAAGATCGGTCTGATTGAAGCGCTACGCCAGATACGTGAGGATCTCGACTTTCTCGAACTGGTTCATCGTCTGGATCGCGACACTTCGGGCTGTCTGCTGCTAGCCAAGTCGCGTCCGGCATTGTTGACCCTTAACAACGCGCTTAAACAACGCCAGATGGAAAAGCAGTATCTCGCTCTCGTCCAGGGGCGCTGGCCGGCACGACGGGACTATGTCAGCGCACGGCTCGATCGTTTCGATGCAGGGAACGGAGAGCGTCGCGTAAGAGTCGATCCTCAGGGAAAGGTCTCGCGAACTCGTTTTGCCGTGCGCGAGACCTTCGCCAACGCCACCCTGGTCGAAGCCGAGCCCATTACCGGCCGTACCCACCAGATCCGCGTGCATGCCGCTCATGCAGGGCATGCGCTGCTCGGTGACGATAAGTATGGCAGTCGAGAAGGACAGCGCCTGGCGGCAGGGCTGAGACTCGATCGGCTGTTTTTGCACGCGGCAGCACTGACCTTTCCCGAGCCCACTAGTGGGCGGCCGGTACACATAAAAGCGCCGCTTGGGCCGACGCTAGAGGCCGTGCTTGCGCAAGCGCGGGCCTGAACACGCCTATATTCATGAACGTTGCAGGAGAAAGAATGCGCTACCGACTGGTGATTTTCGATTGGGATGGCACCTTGATGGATTCAGAGGCACGCATCGTTGCCTGCATGCAAGCCGCCGCCCAGGATGTTGGTTGGGGTGCACTTGGCGCCGATCGTGTACGGGACATCATAGGCCTGGGGCTTCCCGAAGCGATAGAACGCATGTGCCCGGGCATGCCTGCGGATCAGGCCGATGCATTGCGGGTGCGCTATAGCCATCACTTCGTCAATGCCGAACAGACGCCGATGCCGTTTTTCGCCGGCGTTGAGGCGGGTATTTTGCGTCTACGGGGTAATCACGATGTCCGTCTGGCTGTCGCAACCGGCAAGAGTCGGCGTGGCCTTGATCGCGCCTTTGAATCCACGGGGAGTGCTGACTGGTTTCATGCCAGTCGTACCGCGGATGAGACGCTGTCCAAGCCGCACCCGCGAATGCTTGAAGAGCTCTTACGCGAAACTGGAACCAAAGCTAAAGAAGCCTTGATGGTGGGCGATACCGAATATGACATGGAAATGGCCCGGGCTCTGGGCATGGATCGCCTGGCGGTTACCTATGGCGTGCACGCGCCCGAGCGACTTGCCATGAGTAAGCCTGTTTTTACCGCCAGCGCGTTTCCTGAGCTAATTGACTGGCTGCACGATTGATCGATCGACTTGATGAGAATGAACCATGAGTGATGACAAGCACTATGACGAGTGGACCGATGGTCCGGAGCTGGATCGCGACGACCCCCGCCGCGGCACGGCTGACAAGGAG
The DNA here is from genome assembly GCF_001039575.1 of Halomonas sp. PR-M31. GTDB lineage: Bacteria > Pseudomonadota > Gammaproteobacteria > Pseudomonadales > Halomonadaceae > Modicisalibacter. Next base: position 17,727 of record NZ_JIBT01000013.1, on the reverse strand, counting down.
GGCGAAGTGCCGGCAGTAAGCGAGGATATCGCCACGCTACAAGAGCGTCAGCGCCTGGCGCAGCTGGAGATGATGGATCGCTGGATTGGGGGCGTGCTCGTCGAGCAGCGTCGTTCCCGGCGCTGGAAACTGTTCTTCCGCTTCTTGTTTGCCGCTCTGACGCTGGCCTTGCTGGCAACCAGTATCTATAGCCTGTTCTTTGCCGGCATGACGCCGTCGCCGATTGGCCCTCATTTCGGTGTAGTACGAGTCGAAGGAGTGATCGATAGCGAAGGCGAGGCGAGTGCCGAGCGTATCAATGAAGGTCTTCAGCGCGCCTGGGAGAATGATGAGACTAAAGCGGTGGTGCTTAAGATCAATAGTCCCGGCGGTAGTCCGGTGCAGTCCCAGCGCATCTTCAACGAGATTCGTCGTCTGAGTCAGGCGGGGGATAAACCGATTCTGGCCGTCATTGAGGACATCGGTGCCAGCGGCGCTTATTATATAGCGGCAGGTGCGGACGATATCTATGCGGCACCGGCAAGTCTGGTGGGTTCCATCGGTGTCATCTATTCCGGGTTTGGGCTTCAAGAAGCCATTGAAGGCCTGGGCATCGAGCGCCGTGTGTTCACTGCCGGCGAGAACAAGGCGTTTCTCGATCCGTTCAGTGATATTGCACCGGATCAGCGCAAGTTCTGGCAGCAGGTGTTGAATACTACCCATCAGCAGTTCATCGACGATGTCAAAACAGGGCGCGGCAAGCGCTTGGGTGACGATCCCAAGCTGTTTTCAGGGCTGATATGGACCGGTGAACAGGCAACCGGCCTCGGGCTCATCGATGGCTTGAAAAGCATTGACGAGCTCGCTCGGGAGCGCCTGGGAGAGGTGCGTACCCGGGACTATACGCCGGCACTGGGCCCGTTCGAGCGCTTGTCGCGTCAGTTCGGGCGCGTTGCCGCCGAGTGGTTCGGGCTGCCTCGAGCGAGTTCGCCGCTGCGCTATCAGCTGCCTTGATCGAGCGATGCGTCGAGCAACGGATCGAACCCTGCTTCTCGTAGCAGGGCGCAAAGACGAATCAAGGGTAGTCCAATGAGGGTATTGGGATCATCGCCTTCCAGGCGTTCGAACAAGGTGATGCCCAAGCCCTCCATGCGAAAGCTGCCGGCACTATCGAAAGGTTGTTCGCGATCGACATAGCGCTTGATCTCGGCAGTGCTCAAGTCCCGAAAGACCACGTCGTAACGTTCGTGGCAGACGCGCTGCCAATCCCGTGCGGTATCGATCAAGGCCAAACCGGTGAGAAAACGAACCCGCTGTCCTGAAAAACGCGCCAAGGTGGCGCAGGCGGTGGCTGCGTCTCCGGGCTTGCCCAGGATGTCATCCTCGAATACCGCCACCTGATCCGAACCGATGATCAGGTGACTGGGGTAATCATCTGCCAGTCGTAACGCCTTGCCAAGCGCCAGGCGATGCACCAGTTCGGCAGGTGGTTCCTCGGGTTTGCGCGTTTCGTCGATATCCGGGCTGGCCCAGGTGAAAGGTATGCCGAGCCGCTCGAGAAGCTGACGGCGCCAGCGTGAGCCAGAGGCAAGAATCAAACGTGATTGATCATTCATTCTCGTCACTTCCTGAAATGTTCATGAGCAAGGCAAAGCAGTGTGCCGGCGCGACCTGATACTTGTATAGTCTTGCCCAATAGCTGCTTTGACACGCATGGGGGGAATCCCTATCATTGCGCGCTTATGTCAACCACTAGACTTCCCATACAGGTCGAACCTTATCGTTTGGCCGCCAGCGACGAGCATCTCGAGGGCACAGTATCCCTTGATGACATGGTTCGTCTGCGCGAAGAGGCCGGCAAGCAGCAGGGCGACGCCGATGTTCGCTTGGAATTTGGCCAGGATGCCCAGGGCCGCCGCTTCATTGAAGGCAGGGTGAAGGCGACGTTGGATCTGGCCTGCAAGCGTTGTCTCGAGCCCATGCCGATCGCTATCGAAAGTCATTTCCTGCTGGGGATGGTAAGCGACGACACCATGGCAGCAAATTTGCCAAGCGCCTATGAGCCGGTAGTGGTAGAAAATGAACAGCTCAACCTGCAGCTGATGCTCGAGGATGAACTCATCCTGAGCCTGCCGCAGGTGGTCTATCACGACGAGGCGGATTGTGCCGTTTCGCCGGATCAGCTGAGTAGTGGGACGCTGCCCGAACCCTCGGAACAGTCTGCTGCTAGCCCCTTCGAGGTACTGCGTACCCTGAAGAAAAAACATTGATTCGAATCGATATATTCTGGAGTGATCTCTCATGGCAGTTCAAAAGAATCGTAAAACTCGTTCCAAGCGTGGCATGCGTCGTAGTCATGATGCCCTTACTGCCCCTGCGTTGTCCCAGGACAAGGAAACCGGCACGACCCATCGTCGTCATCATGTAGCCTCGGATGGTTTCTATCGTGGTCGTAAGGTCATCGACGTTTAAATAAGTAATATCGCGGGCGTCATTTCGGAGCCGAGCGTGCACATTGCCATCGATGCCATGGGCGGGGACCTCGGTCCCCGCGCGACTGTTCAGGGTACAAGCGAGGCTCTGACCGCTCATCCGGAGCTTTGGGTGCGCCTGTATGGTCCGCAGAAGGTGCTGCACGATGAACTGTCGCGTCTGCCAAGACGTCTACAGGCGACCAGGGCGCGTTTGAATGTAGTTCATGCGCCGGACGTCGTTTCTCAAGACATGAAGCTCACCCGCGTCTTACGAGCGCCGCGTACCAGCAGTTTGGCGATGATGCTCGATGACTTGGCATCCGGTCGGGCAGATGCAGGAGTAAGCGCTGGCAATACCGCCGCACTGATGGCGTTATCGCGACGCGCACTGGGCACTGTGGCCGGCATACCGCGCCCGGCAATAAGCACTGCAATACCCACTCGAAACGGCGGGCGTGTTACATGCTCGACATGGGCGCCAACATCGAAGCGTCTGCTTCGCGGCTGGTGGAGTTTGCCTTGATGGGCGACATCATGGCGCGGCGTGTGGATGACCTGTCCCGTCCTCGGGTAGCTCTGCTGAATGTCGGCGTGGAAGCAACCAAAGGAACGGTCAGTGTTCGTGCTGCCGATACGATGCTCAGAGAGCTGCCAGGCATCAACTACATCGGGTTTATCGAAGGCGACGGTCTGTTCAGCGGTGCTGCGGACGTGGTGGTTTGCGACGGTTTTGTAGGTAACGTCGTGCTCAAGGCAAGCGAAGGGTTAGCGCAAATGCTGATCGGCCGGATGCAGGCGACTTTTCACGCCCATTGGGGCAGTCGTCTGGTGGGCCTACTGGCACGACCTGCGTTACAGCGGCTTCGTGGTCAGCTTGATCCGGTACGCTACAATGGTGCAAGTCTGCTGGGGTTGTCGGGTATCGTTGTCAAAAGTCACGGACGTGCCAGCGCGTTGGGTTTTACCTATGCCATATCCCGGTCCATGCAGGAGGTCCGTATCAATCTACCGATGCATCTCGAGCGAGAATTGGGCCAGCGGGCTATTCTAGCGAAAGAGGCGGGCACTTCCTGCTGTCTCGGCGGCGAATCGTGTTCGAGAACCGATGACCCCAATATCTGAAAGGTGACTATATGACCCAAACCCTGGCCTTGGTGTTTCCGGGACAGGGCTCACAGCATGTAGGTATGCTGCGTGAGCTGGCGGAACGTTATAGTGTGGTGCGCACGACCTTCGAAGAGGCGGCGGATGCGCTTGGCTATAATCTCTGGCAAGTGGTGCAGGAGGGGCCGGACGAAGCACTGAACGCCACTGCATGCACTCAACCGGCGCTGCTCACGTCGAGTGTCGCCATCTGGCGTGTCTGGCAGGAATTGGAAGGGCCGCGACCGGTGGCCATGGCAGGGCATAGCCTGGGCGAATATAGCGCCTTGGTATGCGCTGGTGCGTTGAGTTTTGCTGAAGGCGTGCGCCTGGTGAAGCTGCGAGGCGATGCCATGCAATCGGCAGTGCCTGCGGGAGAGGGCGCCATGGCCGCCATTCTGGGTCTTGATGATGCGGCGGTGGAGCTTGCCTGTCGCGACGCTGCCCAAGGGAAAGTGGTCGCGCCGGTCAATTACAACGCACCGGGACAGATCGTCATTGCAGGCGCCAAGGCAGCGGTAGAGCGTGCTATTGTTTGTTGCCAGGAAGCCGGCGCCAAGCGCGCCATTCCCCTTCCAGTATCGGTTCCCTCGCACTGCGCACTGATGGAGCCGGCGGCAGAGCAACTGGCTGAAGCGATGGAGGCTGTTGAAATCAAGTCGCCACGTTATAAGGTATTTCAAAACGTCGATGCAAGGATGCCTGAAGATGTTCGAACCTTGCGAACACGACTCGTTGAACAGCTCTATCGTCCGGTACGCTGGACCGATTGTGTCGAAGCCCTGCTGGATCAGGGTGCGCAGATTTTCGTCGAGTGCGGTCCTGGCAAGGTGCTTACTGGCCTCAATAAGCGCATTGCGCGAAATGCCAAGGGGTTGGCCGCCAACGATCCCGACAGTCTTGCCGCCGCGCTCGAACTTGCTCACGACAACACCAATCAATAATACCAACAGCCGGGAAACGCCATGACGACAAATAGCGAACCCAGAATCGTGCTGATCACCGGTGCCAGTCGTGGCATCGGGCGAGCCATTGCTCATGAGCTTGGCCGCCAGGGGCATGTTGTAGTCGGTACCGCAACAAGCGAACAGGGCGCTCAGCACATCGATGACGATCTAAAAGCTCAGGGAATAGAGGGTGCAGGGCATATGCTCGATGTCACCAACCAGGCCAGCGTCGATGGTTTGATTGCGACAATCGCCGAGCGTTTCGGTACGCCGACCATTCTCGTCAACAATGCGGGTATTACACGCGATAACTTGTTGATGCGCATGAAAGAAGAAGAATGGGATTCGGTGCTCGATACTAACCTCAAGTCCGTTTATCGTGTTACTAAAGCCTGTATTCGTGGAATGACCAAAGCGCGTTTTGGGCGTATCATCTGTATCAGCTCGGTTGTCGCTTCGATGGGCAATCTGGGTCAAGTCAACTATGCTGCTGCCAAGGCCGGTATGGAAGGCTTCACTCGGGCGTGGCTCGTGAAGTTGCTTCTCGTAGTATTACGGTGAATGCGGTGGCTCCAGGTTTCATTGCCACAGATATGACCGAAAAGCTGCCCGAAGATCAGAAAACTTCATTATTGAACCAGATTCCGCTGGCTCGACTCGGTAAACCCGAAGAAATTGCTGCCGCCGTCGCTTTTCTGGCCAGCGATGCAGCAAGTTACATTACCGGAGAGACGTTGCAGGTCAACGGTGGCATGAATATGCAGTAGGCTGTCGGATAGTGTCTCGGTTGCGTCAATCTGAGGCCATCTATAAACTACCCGGCAGTTTTTGCCGGCGGATATGTACCATTAGGAGTAGTAACATAATGAGCACCATCGAAGAGCGTGTGAAGAAAGTCGTGGCCGAACGCCTGAACGTCAAGGAAGATGATATCCAGAACACGTCCTCCTTTACCGAAGACCTCGGTGCCGATTCCCTGGATACCGTCGAATTGGTGATGGCGCTTGAAGAGGAATTTGATACTGAAATTCCCGACGAGGAAGCCGAGAAGATTACGACCGTACAGGAAGCGATCGATTACGTCGTTGCTCATCAATAAGATGGCGTAAGTGTGATTCAAGTCGCTAGTTTTTGCGAAAGCCGTTCTGGAAACAGAGCGGCTTTTGTTTTAAGTGACATTGGTCCATAGCCGTTGTGCTTCGGTTATAATGCGCGCCAAAGCGATGTGGCATGCACACTATTTTGGACGTCTGGAGGAAAGCTGATGCCTCGTAGAAGGGTCGTGGTGACCGGACTGGGTCTAGTGACGCCGGTCGGGAACACCGTAAAGGAGAGCTGGACCAATATTCTGTCAGGCAGAAGCGGCATCGCCTCCATCGAGAATTTCGATACCAGCGGCTTCAATACGCGCTTTGGCGGTTCGATCAAGGATTTTGACATTGATCCTTATTTGAACCCCAAGGATGCGCGCAAGATGGATCTGTTCATTCAATACGGTATTGCTGCTAGCGGTCAGGCGATTGCCGATGCGGGTCTTGAATGCAACGAGCAAAATGCGCACCGCATTGGTGTCGCCATCGGTTCCGGTATCGGTGGCCTTCCCATGATCGAGCACAATCACAATGCCTTGAACAAAGGCGGTGCACGACGTATCTCACCTTTCTTCGTGCCGGGTTCGATCATCAATATGATCGCCGGCAACCTGGCAATTCAGCATGGTTTTCAAGGCCCCAACATTGCGATTACCACCGCCTGTACCAGCGGCACGCATAATATTGGCTACGGTGCGCGGACCATCGCCTATGGTGATGCCGACGTGATGATCTGTGGTGGCTCCGAGATGGCGACCACCCCGTTGGGTCTGGGTGGTTTTTCCGCTGCCCGAGCGCTTTCCACCCGCAACGACGCTCCTGAAGAGGCGAGTCGCCCCTGGGATCGGGATCGGGATGGCTTCGTGCTTTCCGATGGCGCGGGCGTGCTGGTTCTGGAAGAGTACGAGTATGCCAAAAACGCGGCGCATCCATCTATGCCGAAATCAAGGGCTTTGGCATGAGCGATGATGCCCATCACATGACTGCGCCACCCGACAATGGACGGGGTGCAGCGATGGCCATGCGTAATGCCATTCGCGATGCGGAAATCGATCCTTCTCAGATCGGGTATATCAATGCCCACGGGACTTCCACTCAAACCGGCGACCTGGCGGAAAGCCGCGCCATTGAAGAGGTGATGGGGTCGGCGGCGGCCTCCGTGGCAGTCAGTTCCACCAAGTCTATGATTGGTCACCTGCTAGGGGCAGCCGGTGCGGTAGAGGCGATTTTCAGTATCCTCGCGCTGCGCGACCAGGTCGCACCACCGACCATCAACCTGGACAATCCACAAGAGGGGTGCGTACTCGACTATGTGCCGCACACCGCTCGGCAGATGGCGCTCGACTACGCGCTATCCAACTCTTTTGGGTTTGGTGGCACCAACGGCTCGCTGATCTTCGGACGTCTCTGATCGACCATGAGCGGTAACGGGTATGACGTCTCGGATGATGCCAGCGTTCCAATCGACGATCGTGGTTTTGCCTACGGGGACGGGTTGTTCGAGACCGTGCTAGTCCGAGACGGTAAACCGCTGTTGTGGCAGGAGCATCTGGCACGTCTTGCCCGAAGCTGTGAGTGGTTAGCCATTACCGCTCCCGAGCGTCATGTGCTCGATGCTTTGCCAGCGGAGGCTGGCTCCGGGCTTCATGTGCTCAAGATCGTTGTCACTCGCGGTAGCGGCGGACGAGGATATCTTCCCCCCGCAAAGCCTGAACCGCGGCTGCGCTGGCAGCTATCGCCTTTTGCGCCGCGAGAGGATCGCTGGCGTGAAGGAGTAGCGGTGCGGTTATGTTCATTGCAACTCGGTTTGCAGCCCCTTCTGGCCGGACTCAAGCATCTCAATCGCCTCGAGAACGTACTCGCGCGTCAGGAGTGGTGTGACGACCGTATTGCCGAAGGCCTGCTCTGTGATAGCGATGGCATTCTGGTGGAAGCCACCTGCATGAACCTGTTCTGGCTGCGGGATGGCTGTCTGGAAACCCCGCGGCTTGATCGCTGTGGTGTTGCCGGTACCTTACGGGCAGCATTGCTGGCGGAGCGTCCGATGAAGGAAGTGTCATCTCCTATCGACGTATTGAGCAGGGTCGATGCGTTGTGGGTTGGCAATTCGATACAAGGCATTTGGCCGGTGACCTGTCTTGAAGATTCGTCGGGCTCGCCTGTCCTGCAATGGACGTTAAGCGATGACCACCGCACCTTCCAGTCGATTGCTCATGAGTTGCTCGGTTACCCGTCGACGTTTTAAAGGATGAATGTTCCATGCGCCTGTTCAAGGCATTGTTGATCGTTGTGGTGATAGGGGCGGTGTTGGGTTTCGCCGGCTTCTCCTACTGGCAGTCACGACTTGCCTCACCTATAGCCATCGATGAGCCCACACTTTATGAAGTGCCTCGTGGTGCGAGTTTCAATGGGGTGGTCGGTGATCTCGCCAAGCGCGATATCCTAGCGGAGGATTGGTCACTGCGTCTGTTGGCCAAGGTATCGCCAGATAGCGTGCCTCAGCTTCGTGCCGGGGAGTTCATGCTCAAACCCGGCATGAACGCTCAGGAAGCCATCTCTTTGTTGGGTAGTGACAAGGTCGTGACCTACCCATTGACGATCCCGGAGATGGACGTTTGATCAAATGCGCAAGCTATTGGCCTCGGCGCCCAAGCTGTCCCCGCGCACCGAGCAGATGAGCGATGCCGAAATCATGGCTGAACTGGATCACCCGGATCAGCATCCGGAAGGTCGCTTCTTCCCGGATACCTATCGGTATCACAAGGGCAGCAGTGATCTGGATATATTGCGTCAGGCCCATGCCCGCATGGAGTCGGAGCTGGAGTCTGCCTGGGCAACGCGAGATGAGGATTTGCCTCTTAATAGCGCTTATGAAGCCTTGATCATGGCCTCTTTGATCGAGCGGGAGACCGGCGCCGACGAGGAACGTCACGAGATAGGCGGGGTGTTCAAGCGCCGGCTGGAAAAGGGGATGCGTTTGCAGACCGATCCCACGGTGATCTATGGCATGGGCGATGACTATGAGGGCAATATCACCCGTGCAGACCTGCGTCGTTCCACCCCTACAATACCTACGTGATTTCCGGCCTGCCCCCCACGCCAATCGCCATGCCCGGGCGCGCTGCCCTTGATGCGGCGGTGCATCCTGCCGAGGGCAATACGCTCTATTTCGTTGCCAAGGGGGATGGCACCCATCATTTTTCACGCACTCTGAAAGAGCACAACGCCGCAGTGCGCCGCTATATTCTCAACCGATGAGTTCAAACGTCATGCTGGATGATCGATCTACAACCGGGCATGGACGCTTCATCACTCTCGAGGGGGGAGAAGGCGTCGGCAAGAGCACCAACCTTAGTGTGGTCTGCGAGTTTCTGGAAAGCCGAGGAGTCGAGGTCCTGCGCACCCGAGAACCCGGTGGCACCTTGCGAGGCGAAGCCATCCGGCAACTGCTTCTGGATCCGGTCGAGCAGGAGCCGCTGAGTGACGATGCGGAACTGCTGCTGATCTTCGCCGCGCGGGCCCAGCATCTCGAGCAGCTCATCCGACCGGCGCTGGCGCGTGGTGCCTGGGTTGTGTGTGATCGATTCACCGATGCCACCTTTGCCTATCAAGGTGGGGGACGCGGCATCGACAGTGCGCGAATCGCCACGCTGGAAGCCTTGGTTCAGCGCGGTCTCCAGCCTGACCTGACGCTGTTGCTGGATATGCCGGTCAGTGCCGCCCAGCGGCGTGTCAACGACCGAGGCAATGAGCGTGATCGCTTCGAGCAGGAGCGGGTCGATTTCTTCACCGCCGTGCGTGAGGCCTACCTCAGGCGAGCCGAGGCTGACCCCGAGCGTTTCGCGATCATTGACGCCGCACAGCCGCTGGCCAACGTCCAGCAGCACATTCAGACCGTATTGCAGTCTTGGTGGGCCTCATGCTAATGCAGCCGCTGCCTTGGCAAGAACCTATCTGGCAACGGCTGACGAGGCTGCAGGACTCAGGGCGGCTGCCCCACGCGCTGCTGCTTTCCGGGCCTCATGGCCTGGGCAAGCAGGAGCTGGCGGAAGCGCTGCTGGCGCGCACGCTATGTCGCAAGCCTGACAATATGGCTTGCGGCGAATGCCACAGCTGTCAGATGCTTAAGTCTGGTTATCATCCGGATCTTCTGCGTGTTTCCCCTGCAGAGAAGAGCCGTCAGATACGTATCGATCCGATTCGCGACGTCAATCACTTCGTTGCCCAGACGGCCCAGCAGGGTGGCTATCGAGTCATCGTCCTGCAGCCGGCTGAGGCAATGAACGTGGCCGCTGCCAATGCGCTGCTCAAGAGTCTGGAAGAGCCCGGGGAGCGGACGCTGTTCATCTTGCTGGCGGATGTGCCGTCCCGCATGCTGGCGACCATTCGGTCTCGCTGTCAGCATTGGTCGCTGGGGGTGCCGGCAATAACCATGTGTCTCCCTTGGTTGCAAGAAGCACTGGGAGAGGGTAATGACGCCGAATTCTGGCTAAGGGTTTCGGGAGGATTGCCGTTACTAGCTAAAGAGCTGGCAGATCCTGAGTCGCGTGGTTTGCGTCAAGAGTTGCAAGAGCTATTCGATGCATTGGTAAGGGGTGGCGAGCCGGTCGCTGAAGCAGCGCGGCTGGAACGGCAGGCCGTCGATCGCATCCTGTGGTACGGTATCACCTGGCTCGAGGACCTGATTCGCCTCGGACTTTCCGGAGAAGCTTCCCGAGTGCGCAATCTCGATCTTCTGCCGCTCTATCGACAGGCGGTCAAGAATGCGCGGGTCCAGGATTGGTTTCGCCTGCTCGACTACGCTCGGGAACAGCGTCGCTTGTTGGTGGCAGGGGGCAACCCCAACCCCCAACTGGTGCTCGAAGCCTGGCTGATTCGCTGGTCGGCGCTACTACGTTCCTGAGTGGTTTTCCATCGATCGTTGTGAGGCTTGAAGATGGCTGGAAAAAAAGCCCTGTCCTTGACCATCAAGGATACGCAAACGCTGCTTTCGGCCTATATGCCGATGCTCGAACGAGGCGGGCTGTTCGTTCCTACCCAGGAACGTTACGCCCTGGGTCAGGAGATCTTTCTCCTTTTGACGCTGCCCGAAGAAAATGAGCGTCTTCCCATAACCGGCCAGGTGGTTTGGGTATCACCGCCAGGCGTGGCCGGGCGCCGTGTGCCGGGCATTGGTATTCATTTCAGTCCTGACGATCAGGCAGTCCGCGATCGCATCGAAAGCCTTCTGGCCGGGCAGTTGAATCGAGATGCGCCCACTTACACCCTCTGAAAGCCTTAGCATCGAGTAGTTTCATTTCCTCGACCGAGTGTTTACCAATGTTTGTCGATTCCCACTGCCATCTCGATCGCCTCGATCTCACGAGTCATTCGGGAGATCTCAATGCGGTGCTCGACGCCGCCCGGGCCCGGGATGTACGCCAATTTCTGGCCATTGCCGTGACCCTTGAAGACGTCGAAGGGCTGGCCAAGATTGCCAGGCACCATGAAGACGTGGTCATTTCCGCTGGCGTGCATCCATTGCATGGCGTCGATTCGGAACCGGATGTCGAGACGATCAAGACCTGCGCCGAGCGTTTCGATGTGGTGGCCATTGGCGAAACAGGGCTCGATTACCACTACGATTCCATCAGTCGGGAAATTCAGTTCGAGCGCTTCAAGCGTCATCTGCAGGCAGCCACCGAGCTCGAGCTACCGGTGATCGTGCATACCCGTGATGCCAAGCAAGAGACGCTCGAGCTGATCCGGGAGCACACCGATCCCGCCATCGGCGGCGTACTGCACTGCTTTACCGAAGATGTCGATATGGCGCGCCAAGCCGTGGCCCATGGCTTTTTCATATCCCTGTCCGGAATCGTGACGTTTCGCAACGCAAACGCCATTCGCGAACTGGCCCGAGTGATTCCTCTGGACCGTCTGCTGATCGAGACGGATAGCCCCTATCTCGCGCCGGTGCCGCACCGGGGCAAGCCCAATGAACCGCAATGGGTGGTGGAGGTGGCTGACTGCATCGCAAGAGAGCGTGGTATCAGTCTCGATGAGGTGGCAATGCAGACCACGGTCAATTTCTATCGGCTGTTTCGTGCCGCTGCGCCCCAAGCCTCACAAGAGATGCGACAAATGCTGGCAGACGCTAATCTGGTGTAAAGCCCACGCGCAATCGTTTGTCAGGGAGGACACGCCATGTCACTGGAACCATTACTCTCACAGATCGAATCCGAGGGTGCGATACCGCCGGTCGATCAGTGGAACCCCGAGCAGTCCGGCAGCATGGATCTAGTGATACGCGCCGACGGCAGCTGGGTTCATGAAGGGGCGGTTATCACGCGTTCGCGCCTCGTGAGAATGTTATCGACGGTGATGCGTCGGGAAGCGGATGGCGAGTATTACCTGGTCACCCCGGTCGAGAAGATGCGCATCAGCGTCGAGGATCGTCCCTTTCTGATCGTCGATGCGCAACAGGAATCCAACTTCTGGCGTTTGACTACCAACGTCGGCGACAGCCTGGTTCTGGACAACGATCATCGGCTGAGCCTGGGGGAAACCCAAGAGGCGAACCCAATACCGGAAGTTGCCGTGCGTTTTGGACTCCACGCCCGCCTGAATCGCAATGTGTATTATCGGCTGATCGAACTCGCCGATCAGCGTGCGGATTCACAGGGGCGTACAGAGCTGGGAATTGTCAGCCAAGATGTCTGGCAACCCCTTGGAGTGGTCGATACGGAGTCATTGTGAAGCTGACCACTGAACAGCAGGCGGTGGTTGCCCATGAATCCGGACACGCCCGGGTTGCAGCGGTAGCCGGTGCCGGCAAGACCACCACCATGGTAGCCCGGGTGCTGCATCTATTGGCCCAGGGCGTCCCGGCGCGGCGCATCATGGTATTGATGTTCAATCGAGCCGCTCGAGAAGATTTCACCGCCAAGCTCACCGCGCTGGCTTTCGCGGGGCAGGCACTGCCTGAAGTGCGTACCTTTCATTCCGTCGGTTACCGCCTGACTCAAAGCCTTACCCGCTGGGGCTATCTGGCGCCCCGAGAGCTATTGGCGGATTGGCAGCGGGAGCGTCTGTTGCGTCAGGCGGTCATGCAGGCTTTGGAAAACGCTGACGACGGTGCCCGGGAAGCGGCCCTGGAGCCCGACCGGCTCGAGACTCTTAGTCAGTTCTGCGAGCTGGTCAAGGCGGAGATGATCGCGCAGGCGGCATTCTATGAAGGCCTTGATCTTGGTCCGGACACCGGCCACTTCGTCGAGGCCTTCGACCGGCTGGAATCGCTGCTCGAACAACATGGAAAAGCCACCTACGCGGATCTTCTTTATCGACCGCTGCGATGTCTCGAACGTGATGCAGATGCGCGGGCACGAGTTCAGGGCTTCCTCGATCATGTCATCGTCGACGAATACCAGGATATCAACGAGGCGCAGCAGCGGCTGCTTTCCTTGCTGGCCAGTAGTCGAGCCGAAGTGATGGTGGTGGGGGATGCCAATCAATGTATCTACGAATGGCGGGGTGCGCGCCCCGACTACATGCTCGAGCGCTTTACCAAAAGCTTTGGCAGCGCCACGGATTACCCGCTATCGACGACCTTTCGCCATGGTCATGCGCTGGCACTGACCGCCAACCATGCTATTCACGCCAATCGTCGTCGCCCTGATCAGCTGTGTGTGCCGGCGCCGGGCAATCCCTACACGACAATCGATACCGGCCAGGGGTGTGGTCCGCTGATCCAAGAGTTGACTCGCTGGCAACAGCAAGGACGCGCGCTCAATCAAGCCTGCGTTCTGGTAAGAAGCTGGACACTGTCCGTGTCATTACAACTTCAGCTGCTGCGCGCCGGCATTCCCTTTCGTCTTTCCAGAGAAGATCGCTTTGTCTTTCGGCTACCGCTGGTCCAGGCTTTGGCGGGGTATCTGCGCCTGGCCCGGGTACCAGGGTTGCTGCAGGACCCGGAGCACCTGTTATTGCTTCTATCGCAACCCACTCCTTTTGTGGCTCGTGAACGGCTGCAGGCACTGGCGCAGCACTTGGCCGCACATCAGCGCTGGCCAGAGCGTCATGATTTCTTGCTGACAGGGCTTAAACCCATGCAGCGGCGTAACCTCAAACGCCGCTGGGAGTTGCTTTGCGAGCTACCCAGTCTGGCGCGTCTGCCACCGGCACGGTTGCTTGAATTGATCGTCGAACGCCTGGATGCACAAAAGGTGCTCAAGCGGGCAGCGGCGCGGCGCGAAAAGGGCGAAGAAGACGTCAGATTGCTCGATGTGCTGATCGAACAGGCGGAAGAACTCGTTCAAGCACCGGAAAACTTCAGCAATCTGCCTCATCGCGCTGAAGAGAATTCTTTAGAGAGTGTTTTCATTACGACGGTACACAGCGCCAAGGGACTCGAGTGGCCGCTGGTGGCATTGTGGGGTGTGAACGAAGAAGATTTTCCTCACTACAGCCGGGACAACCCCTTGAGCGACGAGCGGCTCGAAGAAGAGCGCCGATTGTTCTATGTCGCTATCACTCGGGCCAGGGAGCGCCTCTTGATGCTTCATGACGAGGGTGAACATCGACCCAGCCGTTTTCTTGCCGAGAGTGCCTGGCAGGATGGCAATCACATCGCCGAGGCACTGCATGAAGGCATCACGAGCGCCGTAGAGGTTGCATCGCCACGGCTTGTCGAGCGCTACCTCGCGGCGCTTGAAATCTCTTTGCCTCTGACACCCGCAACTCGCCGGGCAGGGAACGACGATGTTTATACGCCCGGTCAGCGTGTGATGCACGACGTCTTCGGTGCCGGCGAAATTTTGCTCGTGGAAGGCAATCCAGCCAATCCTGTCATTGAAGTGCGTTTCGTGAATGCGGGGCGCCGCCGCCTGATTGCGCGTCGCGCACCGCTCAAACATCTACAAGGAGAATCGCTGTCATGAGCGTCTCTTCATCCTCTTCAGTGATCGAGGCGTCAGCGCTCGCAGAGATGCTGGCTTTCGGTACGCCGCTGTGCATCCTGGATTGCCGCGCCCGGCTCGACGACGCCGAGGCGGGTCATAGGTCATGGCAGGCTGGGCATCTTCCTGGCAGTCAGCATCTGGATCTGGATCGAGACCTTGCGGCCAGTCCCGGCGAACAGGGGCGCCATCCATTGCCCAGCGAGTCCGAATTCACCGCCACGGTTCAGCGTCTGGGCATTACGCCAGACATACCTGTCATCCTTTACGACGATATGAGCGGCCAGATGGCGGCGGCTCGGGCCTGGTGGATGCTGTATTGCTGGGCCGGCCATCCGGATGTGCGCGTGCTCGATGGCGGGTTAGCCGCCTGGCAGCGTCAAGAGGGCGAGATGACTCAGGAAGCGATAGAAGCATCATCAAGCGACTGGCAGCCGATCTTTGATGAGGGCCAACTGGTATCTGCCGACATGCTGCTATCCACCCCTAATGCTTTGATCGATGCTCGCGCTTGGGAGCGGTTTCGTGGCGAAGTCGAACCCATCGATCCTGTCGCTGGACATATTCCCGGCGCGCTATGTCGTCCCTGTAGCACCAACCTGACGCAAGAAGGCTATTTCAAGAAACCTGACGTGCTGGACATCGAGCTGCCTCGGAAAGAAAGCGTTATCAGCTATTGTGGCTCGGGGGTCACCGCCTGCCACAACATTCTCGCCTACGCCATCGCGGGCCGCGACTTGCCGCGCCTCTATGCCGGCTCCTGGAGCCACTGGATACGCGATTCACAGCGGCCCGTGGCCACCGGTGATGTTTGAGCCCGGCGGCCATGCGTTCATTAAAGCGTCAAGAACTCATTTTACAGGCTCGGTGAATAGATAGGTTTTTCCGCGGGCAAGCCTTCGCGAGGGCGCTGTAAACCCATCCCTGGGCGCTACTTTTGCCATCCATGGCAAAAGACCCTCGCTCCGCCTTGTCCCCGTCACTTATCATCGATGAATCAGGAGTTTCCCAGAGCTTGTTCACGATCGTCGCGAACGAAGGCGAGACAAGGCGAAATTGATCGAAGAAGCGGAGTTTACGTGGGTGTAAATGAGCATTCTAAGATCAATTTCAACGCCGTATCGCCGAGTGTAGTAGATCATGGACACGCTCTTACATGTTGGGGTAGTTAGGCCCGCCACCCCCCTCCGGCGGCACCCAGGTAATGTTCTGGGCCGGGTCCTTGATGTCACAGGTCTTGCAGTGAATGCAGTTCTGGAAGTTGATTTGAAAGCGAGGCTTGCCCGTATCATCTTCCACCACTTCATAGACCCCGACCGGGCAATAGCGCTGGGCCGGCTCGTCGTATTTAGGCAGATTGTCGCGAATTGGAATGTCCGGATCGCTCAGGCGTAGATGGCAGGGCTGATCCTCATCGTGATTGGTGTTGGACATGAACACCGAGGAGGGCTTGTCGAAGGAGAGTTTGCCATCCGGCTTGGGGTAGTCGATCTTCTCGGCCTGGTCCGCCGGGTTGAGCTTGGCGTAATCCGGATTCGTATCATGAAGCGAAGGCAGCTTGCCCTTGAAAAGCTGATCGATGAAATTGTAAGCACCACCCCCGATAGCACCGTACTTATGAATCGCCGGACCGAAACTGGCAGTCTGCTTGAGCTCCTGGTAGGCCCAGCTCTGCTCCCATTTTGTCGTGAAGTCGGTTAGCTCCTTGCCCCCCGCATCCGCTTCTTCACCTTGGCCCAGCGCCTCGAATACCGTCTCCGCCGCCAGCAGGCCGGACTTCATCGCCGTGTGCAGCCCCTTGATCTTGGCGAAATTCAAAGTGCCCGCATCGCAGCCGATCAAGAGCCCGCCGGGAAAGGTCATCTTCGGCAGGCAGTTGAGCCCGCCCTTGGTGATGGCGCGGGCGCCATAGGCGACCCGCTTGCCGCCTTCCAGATATTGCTTGAGCAGCGGATGATGCTTCAAGCGCTGGAACTCATCGAAGGGCGAAAGATACGGATTGGCATAGCTCAGATCGATGATCAGCCCGACCATCACCTGCTGGTTCTCACCGTGATAAAGGAAGAAGCCGCCGTGGGCGTTCTTGTCCAGAGGCCAGCCGGAGCCGTGCAGCACCAGACCCGGCTCATGCACCTCGGCGGGTACATCCCACAGCTCCTTCAAGCCGATGCCGTAGTGCTGTGGATCCTTGCCCTCATCGAGCTTGAAGCGCTCGACGAGCCGCTTGCCGATATGGCCACGGGAGCCCTCGGCAAACAGGGTATATTTGGCGCGCAGCTCCATGCCCGGCATGTAGCCGCTTTTTTCGCTGCCATCCGCTGCCACGCCCATGTCGCCGGTGACAATGCCGCGCACGATACCCTCGTCATCGATCAGCGCCTCCTGGGCGGCAAAGCCAGGAAATATCTCCACGCCTAACGCTTCTGCCTGCTCCCCTAGCCAGCGACACAAATTGGCGGCGCTAATGATGTAGTTCTGTACGCCGCCATCCTCAGGCGTGCCGCCGACGTTATGCATGGTCTTGGGCACCAAAGCATTGGGCAGCTTCTGAGTCGCTTCCGCGTTCTTGAGAAGATGGACCTCATCTCGAGTCGCCGGGACGGTCAAGGGGGCGCCGCGATCGGCCCAGTCCGGGAAGAGCTCAGTCAGCGCCCGGGGTTCGAACACCGCGCCGGAGAGAATGTGAGCGCCGATCTCGGAGCCTTTTTCGACCACGCAGACGCTGAGTTCGCGTTCGGCTTCTCCCGCCTGCTGCATCAGCCGGCAAGCAGCGGAGAGTCCTGCGGGTCCGGCACCGACGATGACTACATCGAAATCCATTGATTCACGTTCCACGTCTCATCTCCTTCATCAACGACATCTCAGTATGAGTTTTAGCTCTCACACCGTTGTGCTTTATAGGTAAAGTGTCCGGTCTCTGCTATATTTGCAACGAGTGTTTCATATTTGCAACGGGCGTTTTCTATATCAAAACCCGGTTCAGGGCCTTATGTTACCCAGTCGCAAAAGCGAGCAATATGCGACTAAGCGCTTTATTGGGATGCTCGTGAAGCTATGGCACACTTGAACCGGAAAAGAATCATTGCATGCTTGCATCTCGCATGCTGGCAAGCCCCTATAATCCAGCGAGGACGCCATGAAAGTACTCGTCGCGGTCAAA
>NZ_JIBT01000012.1 GCF_001039575.1 Halomonas sp. PR-M31 | reverse complement strand
TCTCCTCCTGCCTTGCCCCGAATAAAAACTGGCGCCAGCGCGGCCGTGAATGAAACGTCAATAGGCCCTAGCATGTTTACCACTCATCCGATCATCAACTGACCTGCCAAGGCGTACCTGGTTGTTGCAACCGCCAGCGCTTGCTTACAGAATCAATTTTCACAATCACATTACCGTGGAGCGCAGGCCGTGAGCGAGCAACAGCAGGACAAGCGTCGTCGTTATTCCAGTCAAGTCGTCGATGGCATTGGCAAATCCGCCAGCCGTTCCATGCTGCGGGCGGTGGGGTTCAACGATGAGGACTTCACCAAGCCACAGGTGGGTATCGCTTCGACCTGGAGTCAGGTCACGCCCTGCAACAGCCACATCAACGTATTGGCCGAGGATGCGCGTCAAGGCGCAGATAACGCCGGCGGCAAAGGCGTGATCTTCAATACCATTACCATCTCGGACGGCATCGCCAACGGCACCGAGGGTATGAAGTATTCCCTGGTGTCTCGGGAGGTAATCGCGGATTCCATCGAGACCGTGGCCGGCTGCGAGGGTTTTGACGGCATAGTGGCCATCGGTGGCTGCGACAAGAACATGCCGGGTTGTTTGATCGGGCTAGCGCGGCTCGATCGGCCCAGCGTGTTCGTCTACGGCGGCACCATCCTGCCCGGTGAGAATCATACCGATCTGGTCTCGGTATTCGAGGCCATGGGCGCCCATGCCAAGGGTGACATAGAGCTGATAGAACTCAAGCAGATCGAGGAAACGGCGATTCCCGGGCCTGGCTCCTGTGGCGGCATGTATACCGCCAACACCATGGCTTCCGCCATCGAGGCGCTGGGCATGAGCCTGCCCAACAGCTCGGCCCAGAATGCGGTCTCCCAGAACAAGCATGACGACTGCCGGGCCGCAGGTGCTGCGGTACTCGAACTGCTCGAGCGCGATCTGAAGCCAAGCGACATCATGACTCGCGAAGCCTTCGAGAATGCCATTACCGTGGTGATTTCCCTGGGGGGCTCCACCAACGCGGTGCTGCACCTGATCGCCATGGCCAACGCCGTCGGCGTCGAACTGACCTTGGACGATTTCACCCGTATTGGTCGGCGGGTGCCGGTGGTCGCCGATCTGCGCCCGAGCGGCCACTATGTAATGAGTGAGCTGGTCGCCATCGGCGGTATTCAGCCGTTGATGAAGATGCTGCTCGATGCCGGCCTGCTGCATGGCGAATGCATGACCGTCACCGGCAAGACGCTGGCGGAGAACCTGGTGGACGTTGCCCCTTATCCGAGCGATCAGCAGATCATCCAGCCCCTGGACAAACCGATCAAGAATGAGAGCCACCTGCGTATCCTCTACGGCAACCTGGCGCCAGAGGGTGCGGTGGCCAAAATCACCGGCAAGGAAGGCACGCGGTTTTCCGGTCGAGCCAAGGTATTCGGCTCAGAAGAAGAGGCCCAGGCGCGCATCAATGCCGGCGACGTGGTAGCCGGTGACGTGGTGGTGATTCGCTACGAAGGCCCCAAGGGTGGCCCGGGCATGCGCGAGATGCTCACCCCGACCTCGGCGATTATGGGTCAGGGGCTGGGTAACGATGTGGCGCTAATCACCGACGGGCGTTTCTCCGGCGGCAGTCACGGCTTCGTGGTTGGACACCTGAGCCCGGAAGCCTTCGAGGGCGGGCCACTGGCGCTGGTGGAGGATGGCGACGAGATCACCATCGACGCCGAAGCCGATACCATCGACGTGCATATCGACGAGCAGGAATTCGAGCGTCGTCGCGCCAATTGGAAACAACCCGCACCGCGCTATACCCGGGGTGTGCTGGCCAAGTATGCCAGGACGGTGAGTTCCGCCTCGACGGGGGCGGTCACCGACCTGCCGGAATAATCGATGAGCGTGCCGAACTTCAAAATTGCGACACCAGTTGGCGTGATCGCCGACACTCACGGCACGCTGCGTGACGAAGCGCTGATCCTGCTTCAAGATTGCGAGTTGATCCTGCATCTCGGTGATATCGGCAAGCCGTTCATTCTCGAACGGCTTGCCGAATTGGCGCCGCTATTTACCGTTAGGGGCAATATCGATATTCAGGACTGGGCCGAGGATATTCCCTGGACACAGGATCTTATCGTCAATGGCTGGCGGCTGCATCTGGTGCATGACATCGCCGATTTCGATCCGAACACCCCTTGCGATGCGGTGCTGCATGGCCATTCCCACAAGCCACGCAACGAGTGGCAGGGTGGCCGCTTGCTGTTCAATCCCGGCGGCGGCGGTCGGCGACGCTTCAAGTTGCCGATCACCCTCGGCAAATTATGGGCAGATGAGCGTGGCCTGCGTGGCGCGATCATTCATCAGATGCTTGATGACTGAACCAGTTGTCTGGCTATGACGAGATAGAGGCAGAAAATAGGTTCGAAAATCATGCTAGCCCGGTTGGAACAGGGCTACGGTAGTTGCAAGAGGTTGTATGTGAAAATCGTGAACATGCACGATGCTAAAACTCGCCTGTCGCAGCTCGTGGAAAAAGCCGCGGAGGGGGAGCCTTTCATTATCGCCAAAGCGGGTAAGCCACTGGCCCGTGTCATCGCCATCGATAGTCCCGAACCGGGTAAGGAACGCCGCCTGGGTTTCTTGAAAGGGCAAATCAAAGTACCTGAAGACTTTGATCGCATGGGTGAGCAAGACATTTCCGAACTATTTGGAGAGCAGCCCTGAACCTCCTTCTCGATACGCATATCCTGCTCCAGGCGGCGGGAGAGCCGCAGCGGTTGTCTATCGAGGCTCTGGAGCTTATGAAAGCACACGACAATATCCTGTATTTCAGTGCTGCCAGTATCTGGGAAATCGTCATAAAGAATGGGTCGCAGCTCCCGGATTTTAACGTGGATGCCCATCTACTTCGGCGTGGCCTGATCGAGAATGGTTATCGGGAGCTGCCGATCACAACGCAACATACACTTGGCGTCGCTCACTTGCCGCCTATCCACAGGGACCCATTCGATCGGATTCTTGTTGCCCAGGCGGAGTTTGAAGGTTTTTTGTTGCTGAAGATGGATGATCTGGTGGGGCAATATCCCGGTCCGATTCGTCAAGTGTGAGGTCGAGCATCCTCGTGACATCTGCGACACTGCTCGAACGCGAAAACGAAGCCGATGACGAGCAAAGGAGGAATCATGTCTGATACGCATTTACGCATCGAACTGCTCGATACCTAGCCTTTGGTCTGGCGCAGCCTGTTGGTGCCGCAGCAGATCAACCTGCATCGTCTGCATGAAGTGATTCAGGCGGTCTCACCGCAGAGCGGAATGCCTTCTTCCGCCACGACGACGAGAGATACAACGCTGCGGGGTCGAGGAATGAAAGATTCAGAGCGTGAGGTTTCTGTTTTAGTAACATTTAATAACTTGAAACAAAGGAATGTGTTTTCTAATTTTTAATTGTTGGATTTAATGGATTCATATCCACAACCGCCCGGAAACGCTTTAACCCCCCTCTGAAACTGGCATTCGAAAAGGAGTTTTCAATGTCTGCAAGTGTACAAATCACGTTCGTTATCGGTTCGATCATTATGCTGGCTGCGGGCATCGTATTCTGGATGATGACGCGCAGTACCCCAAAGGATCAGCATCATCACGGCGTGGTTGCCATGACGATCGTCTTCGTTGCCTTTGCCAACTATTTCGCCATGGCGCTGGGTCAAGGTCATGTCCAGTTCGATGGACGCGACGTCTTTTTCGCCCGCTACACGGACTGGTTGATTACCACACCCATCTTGCTGGCAAGTCTTGCCATGATGGCAAGCGACAGCATTGCCAAGATTCGCACTCTGGTCTTTGCACTGGTAGCGGCGGATGTCTACATGATTCTGACCGGCTTGGTCGGCGACTTCTCCAATGCGCCCTACAACTACTACTGGTGGATCATCAGCATGGTGGCCTTCCTTGCCATGCTCTACATGATCTGGGTGCCACTGCAGGCAAAGGCGCACGACGGTATTCATGGCTCGACCTTCAAGACCATGGCGACCATCTTGACCGTGCTCTGGATCTGCTACCCCATCGTGTGGTTGATCGGCTCTTCCGGCTTCTCGATCATTTCCTTGACGCTGGAAAGCTGGCTCTATCTGATCCTCGATGTGTGTGCCAAGGTCGGTTTTGGCTTCGTCGCGCTCAGTGCGGTGCGAAAAGGCACGCAGCATTCTTCAAATCAGTACTCTGGGGCGCGTCAATACGGATAAACCCTGTGATGGTCGATTGATTCGTACAGAGCGATTGGCAAATGCTTGCCAATCGCTTTTTAATTGATGTCACGCCAAGCGTGTGCGGTAACCAGAGACAACCCCATGCCTTGCTTGCATAGAAAGGGAATTGCTATGCCTGCACATCCGCATCGATTTACTGTTATTGATCCAGCCCCGCGTCATCGTCGGCTTGTCAGCGTCGTCGCGCTGGTGCTGGCACTGTCGAGCGCGACGGTTGCAATGCCGCCTCTGGTCGCCCAGTTCTGGCTAATCATATTTCCCGTCGTGATCCTCGGGTTGCCCCATGGGGGCGCCGACTCCCTGCTGCTCAAGGTGTTGAGCCGGAAAACCTCGATTAGCGTGGGGCTGTGGCTTGCGGGCTATCTTGGTCTGATCGTGGCGTTCATCGCGCTGATCTGGTGGATGCCGACGCTGGCGCTGGTACTTTTTCTCGCGCTGTCAATCTGGCACTTCAGCTTCACGGATGCTCTGTTCCTGCCTTTCGAGGGGCGCAACTGGAGCGCCTGGCTCAGCGGCAGCCTGGTGATCTTGGGCCCTTTGCTCGGACATCCCCAGCAGAGCGCGGCGCTTTTCGCCTGGCTCTTGTGGCAGACGCCGGAAATCGTACTGCCGATGCTGCTTGTCGTCGGCAAGATCGGAGCGCTGCTGTGGCTGGCGGGGTTTGGTCTGTTGCTGGCAGGCGCGGCGCGGCCCTGGTCCTTCATGCTGGAACTGCTGGCCCTGGCCGCGGCAATGATTCTACTGCCGCCGCTGCTGGCCTTCGCCTATTATTTTTGCATGGTGCACGCTATGCGCCATTTTCTACTGCTGCTGGCGGATCAGCGCCAGCAGGGCATCACGGAAAAGCTTGGTCATGTGGCGGGGCGTGCCGCGTTTACCACGCTTATTACCGTTGCCTTGGCGCTTGCTATCTGGTTGTGGTTCGCAATGCCTTTCGACAGCATTCACGCCTTCGAGATGCCGCTGACGGTGTCCGCCTTTCGCGTGGTGTTCTGGGGCCTGGCAGCCCTGACCGTTCCCCACGCCTTTCTGGTGGCTTTCTGGACGACGCGTCACGCCCTGATCCGCTTTGCAACGTCCTAGCATTCGTCGCGCTGATACGGCAAAGCGACGTACGATCATTGTCCAATAGCGATGCCTGGACGCTGTAAAACCTCATCAGGACGAAGCGGCGTCTTTTTTGCGCGCTCTTTCGTCCTCCTGGCGCAGGGAGCTGATGAACATGGTGCCAAGTCCGTTGGCGTGACAAAAGTCCAGCAGCTTCTTGCTCACTAGCTTGCGATAGTAGATGAGTATGCCGCCTAGGAAGAACAAGATGCTAGCGAACAAAAAGAGCGAGGCGGCGAGGGTTGTCACCAGACTGTCCGCGGGATCGCTGAGCTGCCACAGATAAGGAATCGATGCCACCGCAAACAGCCCGGAGCCCAGAATGAATTGAGCCACGGTGATGTTAAAAAGCTCCATATAGAGCTGAGACGGTGCCTCGACGATCTGCATGATGTTGACGAAGCCGCCAGTCACGAACAGTGCCGAGCCAATGATGAAACTCCAGGCGCCAGGGGTCTTCGCCTCGATGCTAGGCAAAAAGCACAGGCTACCAACAATGAATAACGCCGAACCCAGCACGTAGGACCAGGCGGTGACGAACTCGATATGATCGGCGAAGGTGTCCGTGTTGTGATACCGCCAGTACTTGATGACTTCCAGCAGATCGTGGCCGGTTACCATCAGATAGAGAATCGAGCCGATGAAGAACAGCCAGTCGCCAACTGCCAGATACTGGGAGAGCGCCGGGAAGAAGAAAATGCTGCCTACTAGAAAGCAAAGCCCACCCAGCTTGTAGCTGAAGGCATTAACCGTCTGCCATATCTCGTGAGCACGACTGTGCGAATTTTTCGAGGAAAGAGCGGACACGCGGGGACGATGAGTAATCAGGTGTGGCATGGGTCAGGGGTCGCTGATCGTTTAGATGGCGTCAGTATGGCAAATTTGCGAAAGCCCGAAAATTGCAAAGCCAGACAAACTTAAAGGCGACCCTTGGGCCGCCTTGAAGCTACTTCAAAACATCTCATGCTTCTTCTGCGATACGACTGACCTCGATCGGCAATCCCTGGCGAATACTGGCACCGCTGACGCCTTCGAGCCAGGTGCCCATCACCTCGCGGGTGGGGTCAGCAAAACCGAGATCGTTGATGTTGACTCCGGCGCGCACCCATTCCACGCCTTCCATCGTTTCGCCGTCGATTACATGATCGCTGCCGCCGAGTTCAGTGTGGCCGTAGCTGTGCTCGATACCGAGTGAGCCCTTCATGACTCCGTCCGTGACCAGGGCCAGCCCGATCACTTCGCCGCCGGGGCTCTTGATGCGCACGGTATCGCCATGAGAAATACCGCGTTTTTGAGCATCCTCGGTATGCATCAGCACCGGATTGTAGGGTTTGATCATGCGTAGCCGCTCAAGCCCGATGGCGTAGGAGTTCATGATGTTGGACTTGTAGGAGAAGGCCAATAGCGGCCAGTCGTTCTCGCTGAACACCTCACGCAGTCCACGACCGTCGCTGAGCTGCGGTAAGTTCAGACAGGGTGTGCCAGTGAGAGGCCTGCCACTCTGGCTATCGATGGTAGTACCGACCTGCTCGTTGTAGACGCAAAGCGGCTTGGTCCAGGCATTGCTGAGCTTGTCGTTCTTGACATAAATCTCGTCGTGGTCCTGAAAGCGTCCGCCCCGGGCGTACAGATAGGCCACCGGACCTTGTTCTTCGCTTGGCAGAGTACGCTCGAGTTTTTCCAACAGCGGTTGGACGCCGCCATGTAGGATATCGCTTTCATCCGCCGCCGGGAGTGGCTGGTTCATGAACGCAATATTGGCGGCGGCACGCAGATAGTAGTCCTCGGCGCGATGCAGAGGATACATCTTGCCGTCCGCGCCGGGGATGGCGTTGTCACCGAAGCCCGGCAGGCCAAGGCGCTTGGCCACGGCGATGAAGAAGCTGTCCATGCTCACCGGCTCGCCATCTTCGGTCTTCTGCTGACGCGGCTCCACGATTGGCCAGCAAGCGGTAGTCGTCTTGCTGAGTACGCCGCTCCAGGCGCCGGTGAACCCCCAGACTTCATACATCACCGAATCCGGCACGATGTAGTCTGCGTAGCGATTGGTCTCGTTGATGAAGCCGTCCACTGCCACGTAAAGCCCTAGATTCTTGGGGTTCTTGAACTTGTCGATGATCATCGATTCGACCCCGGCGTGACCGTAAAACGGATTGGCCATGCAGCCGATTATCGCCTTGAGCGTATAGGGATAGCCATCCAGGGCGGAGGCCAGATGCTCGGTAAGTACCGGTGGCGCCAGAGAGCGCCAGGGGGCCTTGGCCGGATAAGGGTTTTCGCCCGCCGCTACCTTGCGCTTGTACTCCGAGGTCTTCTCGTAGGGGAAGCGTGAGCGGGAGAGGAAAACGCCCTTGGGCTCGCGCATGTCCGGGAAGCTTTCCAGATCGTAGCGCGGTCCATCGGACATGCCGTTGAACTTGCCACCGGCATGAGCGGACCCGCCCCGACGGTTCATGTTGCCCGCCAGCAGATTGAGCATCTGGATGCCGTAAGCGGCGTAGAAGCCGTTCGAGGACATCATGCCGCCGTGGCAGTCTGCTACCGCATCGCGTCCATAGGCGGCAAAGCGCTCGGCGATATGTTTGATCTGCTCTTGGGGAATGCCGCAGTGCTCTGCGTATTCTTTCAGGGAACGCTCGCCCGCGGCTTCCTTGAGTTTGGCCAGGCTGCTCTTGACCTTCAGTGTGCCTTCAGCGGCTTCGATATCGCGCTCGACGAATAACGCCGCCTTGGATACCTTGGACGCCGGCAAAAGCTGGCCGTTGGCATCGACGACCAGCAAGTCGTCGCCATCGCTATCCGGCTCGGCGTCACCAATATCCGAACGGCGCAGGAAATAGCCGCGGCGCGGATGCTCTTCGCTTTCGATCACCAGATGGGAGGCGTTGGTATATCCCACTTCACCAGCGGCTTCAGCGGCTTTCTGATCCGGAATCGCCAGGTAGTCCGCCGCATAGGCCTCATGATCAAGAAGCCATTGAATCAATGCCATGGCGAAGGCGCTATCGGTACCCGGACGGATGGGAATCCAGCGGCTGCGCTCCACGGAAGAGTGCGAAGCGGTGGCATTGAGTGCCGGATCGATGACGATGTAATCCAGCGTGCCCAGAGAGCGTGCTTCCGCCAGCAGACGACCCTGACGCTTGAAGGGGTTGCCCGCCTGGCTTGGCGCGGTCCCGATGAACAGCGCGAACTTGGCGTTGGCGTAGTCCGGTTTGGTATGAGCGTTCTTGGCCAGGTCGTCCATCATGGCGCCAGAGCCCATGCGGAATGCCAGGCCGCAATAAGAGCCATGGTGGCCGTAGTTACGGGTGCCGAAGGCGTTGTTGCCGAAACGCTTCAAAAGCGCCGAGCGGCCGTAGTCCGTGGCTTCCATCATCAGTAGCTGATTGGCCTTGGGGCCGTACTCCGGATTCTCCGGATCGATCAACTCGTCGTGATTGTGAATGGCGCGCAGCCCGTCCACCGGGCCCTCACCGAACAGATCGCCGCCCTCACAGACCTCCTCGATCAGTTTCTCGAAGGAAATCTTCTCCCAGCGGTGGCTGCCGCGCTCGCCAACCCGCTTCAGGCAGTCGGTAATGCGATGGGGGCTTGTGATCTGGGCCATCATGGCATTGCCCCGGGCGCAGGCGGTGGAGCGTCCTGCCAGCCCCTGGCCCTGATAACCGCTGACGCTTCTCAACGCTTCCGCGACCGGGGTCTTCATGGGTAGGTGCGGCTCGGAGGAGAGCGGATGATAGGGGTTGCCGATGACCCGCAGTACCTCGTCGGTGTTGTTGTCCACCCGGACCCGCACACCGCACTTGGTGGTGCAGCCATAGCAGATAGTGAAGGCGGTGCGCTGATCCGGATTTAGCGTCAACTCGCCGCTTTTGGCATCGACGTGATATTCCGGCGCCAGGGCATTGCCATAGATGTTGTGCTTGGGTGTCTCGCCGGCGCTGCCGGTAACGCCCTTGCCCATCTTGATCAGCGGACCGGAATAGCCGACGGCGAAGGTGGCGGCACCGCCAGCAGCGACAGCGCCCTTGAGAAGACGACGACGTGACTTATCCATGGCTAGGCGCTCCTGTAGATATGTCAGAAGAGGAAGAGGTTTTATTAGTAATCGCCCGGGCCTCGTTGCCGCGCCAGGGAATGAACAGATCGATGAGCAGAATGGCAGCGATCCAGAGCCCGAAGGTGCCGAGAATGCCCATCAGGCCGTAGGAACCAAAGGCCATGTCATAGTTGTGGTAGCCGGCGCTGTTGCGGGCCACGGTCTGTACATCCATCAACACGACCCAACGGAACATCCAGGCCACGTGCAGAGCCAGTAGACCAACCAGCCAGCCCCAACCCCATAGACGCTCGCGTAGTCGCAGGATGATGGCAATGACGAACAAGGTGATACCGGCAATGCCGCCCCATAGAGCGGTAGCGCGCCACTGTTCGCTATCCTTGATGGAGTCCATGGCAATGGCGACGGAGCCGTCCACCGCATTGATGCCGTCCAGGAACCAGGTCAATGCGACAAAGCCCATGGCGATGCAGGCGCCAATCATGACGCTGAACATCTGACGATTGATTATGACATTGCGTGCCTGACTGATGCGGTTGAGCACCATCACCAATCCTGCGGCGCCGATGAAGCCGGTAGCCATGAAGGCAAACGGTAGCCAGTAGGTATTCCACAGCGGACGGGCGCGAACGATGGCCACCTCGGCACCGGTATACACCATGATGCCAAGGGATAGTACCAGAGCGCCTAAGCCCACCAGCACCATTAACGGACGCGGTATTTCCCAGTGTCCCCAGGAGAGCCAACCGGCGATTTTAGAGAACCAGCCGTCGCTTGCCTGGCTGCGCTCCTTGAGTGCCGGACGCCAGCTCATCCAGGCCAGTACCACCACGGCGCCCAGATACAGCGGCAGGACGAAACTACCCAGAGACATCCAGGACCAAGGCGTCGGGTAGCCGTAGAAGTGCCAGAAACGCAAGGGTTGGTGCAGGTCGGCGAGCAGTGCCACCGGTCCCACCAGGGTGGTGCTGACACAGGCCAGCATGGCGATGCGGGCGGTGGGCATCCAGGCCTTCTTACCCAGAATGAGCCCTGGGACCGCCAGCCAAAGCGTGGCGTAGGACAACGCGATCAGAAAGAAATACTGTACCGCCCAAGGGTACCAGGCGATCCCATAGCGCGGGACCAGCATCTCAATGGCCATGGAATTCATAACCGATCTCCTTGCCGTTCTGGTTGGCGACATCCCAGATGGCCGGCTTGATGCCGTCCGGGCGGGTGGTGAAGCGCTCGTCCATGCCCAGATAGTAAACCTGGGGCAGGGTGTTCTTTTCCGGTTTGAGCACCATCAGCTCGTCCCGGTGTTCTTCGATCAACTGGCTGATCTCGCTTTGCGGATCGCGCATGTCGCCGATGATGCGGGCACCGCCGACACAGGATTCGACACAGGCGGGCAAGAGCCCCGCTTCCAGACGATGGGCGCAGAAGGTGCACTTGTCCGCGGTCTGGGTGCGCGGGTTGATGAAGCGGGCATCGTAAGGGCAAGCGTTGACGCAATAAGCGCAGCCGACGCAGCGATCGCTGTCCACCACCACGATGCCGTCTTCACGCTGGAAGGTGGCCTGTACCGGGCAGACTGGCACGCAGGGTGGGTTCTCGCAGTGATTGCAGAGTCTTGGCAGCATGAAGGTGGCAAGCTCTCCGGTCTCTTCGTGTTCGACTTCAAATTGAGAGACCACGGTGCGGAAATTGCCCAGTGGCGCGGCATTCTCGATATGACAGGACACGGTGCAGGCCTGGCAGCCGATGCAGCGACGCAGATCGATGAGCATGCCGTAGCGCTTTTCCGGGTCGCCTCCGCGGCGCGGGGGCTGCTCATTGATACCGGCATGAGCCACGCTGGATAGCGGCACCAGGGCGGCTCCAGCGGTAAGCTTTGCCAGTTGGCCAAGGAGAGAGCGGCGAATAGGATCCATAACGCCTCCAGGGGTTGAAGGAACGTTGTAAAGCAACGCGCTGTGGGCGCACCACTTTACAAATGAGATTGATGTTATGGCGCCAGTATCAACCTAGGAGGCGGAACGGGACTTGACATTGGTCAAGGACCGTTAGGAAAGTAATTAATTAATAACCGTTGTGTATAAAACTCATGATGGCTGCAGGGCGAATTCTCGATGCGCCTGCTCGTGGCAAAGCAGCCACTGTTTGCGGGCCAAGCCACCGGCATAGCCGGTCAGCTGGCCATTGCTGCCGATCACCCGGTGACAGGGCACGATGATCGATACAGGGTTGCGACCATTGGCAGCCCCTACGGCGCGATGACTGTTGGGGCTGTCGATCTTTTGCGAGATCGCTGCGTAGCTGCAGGTCTCACCAAACGCAATGGCACGCAGCTGCCTCCATACGCGCTGTTGGAAGACAGTGCCTTCAGGCGCCAGCGGCACGTCGAAGGTCTGGCGTTGACCCTGAAAATATTCCTCGAGCTGGGTCTTGCACTCGTCAATCCGCGGGTGAGATTTGACCGGCTCAAAGCACTCATCCACGAAGTCGATGTGGGTGATGCCCGCCTCAATAGCCTGGATCTGCAAAAAGCCAAGCGGTGAGCCTTCGGGGGCGGTCAGATAGTCGAGGTACATGTCAGTGATTCCACAGTTGCAGGGTGAGGTAGCTGCGCCAAGGGGCAGCCTGATCCGGGTCGGCGTCATTCAAGGCGTGCAGCTTCTTTTTCACCACCAGATCGCCGCTTAGCCAGATGTCTGGGTGGCTGATACCGCGCAGCCGCGCGTAATCCACGGTCCAGGGACCGATGCCCTTGAGCGCCAGCCACTGAGTCGTATCCTCCGGCGTTTCGCTGTCCCGATACCACTCGGCGAAGCGGCGCAGGGTATCGCGACGAGCGCTGATCATCTTGAGGAAACTCAGATCGCTGGCGGCGATGCTGCCCGGGGTGGGAAAGCAGTGACGCTGGTCGTCCAAGGATTCTCCCAGGGGCTCACCCAGCGCATCCACCAGAGTCTGCACCAGGCGGCGTGCGGCAAGCTCGGAGATCTGCTGACCCAGGATGGCTCGTACCCCGGCCTCGAACAGATCCCACATGCCCGGTAAGCGAAGCCCGGGTACCAAAGGCAGTCCGGGAACCGCTGCATTCAGATGAGCTTCGATAGCCTGGGTATCCGCATCCAGGTCCAGCAGACGGCGAATGTTGTCCACCACCGCCTGCGAAGCGGAAAGATCATCGATGCTCAGCGCCACGTTAAAGCAGTGCCGCTGCGGGTCGTGGGTCGCGGTGAAGTGCCCCTTGGCCTCACCCCAGACAAAGGTACGGCCGTAGGAGTCATCACTCAGCCATTCCTGGCCGTCGATCAGGCGTCGGGACAAAAAATGGCGCAGGCGCTCCCAGGCAAAGGGAGGGCGATAGGCAAGGGTCAGCATCAATTCCTCATGATCGGAGCGTGCGTAGTGGCGTAACAATAGATTCAGTGTAAGCGCTTCAGTAGCGATGACTAGCCGGAATCAGCACTGGATGAAGCGCTTTGAAAAGCTTGCCTCGTCAGCGTGAATCCTACCAAAGAGATGTGGACGGGCAGCGTCACGTTCTGGCGTGTAAGTTGGCGAACGTGCTAGCTTTTAGACGTATCAATAACAATCATTCAAGGAGACATCCATGCGTCTACTTTCTGCTGCTCTTGCGGCGTCGCTCATCATTGCAGCCCCCGCCGCCATTGCTCAACAACGTCTCTCCATTGCCACCGGAGGTACCGGCGGGGTCTATTACCCCTATGGCGGTGGTTTGGCGGAGTTGATCAACAATCATCTCGAGGGGTATAGCGCGGTTGCCGAAGTCACCGGGGCCTCCGTCGAGAACATGGGTCTGATCTATCGTGGGGATTCGGATTTTGCCTTGGTGCTGGCGGATACCGCCTATCAGGCCTACAAGGGAGAAGGGGCGTTCGATGGACGTCAGGTCGAAGCCACACGCGCTTTGAGTTCGATCTATCCTAATGCGGTGCAGCTGGTCGTCATGGCGGATTCGGATATTACTTCTCTTCAGGACCTAAAAGGCAAGCGGGTCTCCGTAGGGGCCCCGGGTAGCGGGACCGAGCTCAATGCCAAGGCGGTGATGGAAGCCAACGATCTCACCTATGACGATATGGAAACCCTGCGTCTGAATTTCAACGAGACCGCGGACGCCTTGCGCGATGGAGACATCGATGCAGGTTTCTGGAGCGTCGGGCCGCCCACCAGTTCGATCCTCAACCTGGCCGCCACCCGGGATATTCGTCTGGTGGGATTGAGCGATGATGAAATCTCCAAGGCTCAGGAAGCCGAACCGGTATTCGCCGCCTACGAGCTGAAAAAAGGACTCTATGAGGGTATGGAGGAGCCGGTGCAGACCATCAGCGTGCCCAATGTACTGGTGGTCAATGCGGACCTGCCGGAGGATCTGGCCTATGACGTTACAAAAGTGCTATTCGAGAAGACCGATGAGCTGATCGCCATTCATCCGGCAGCCAATGACACCACGGTGGAGTTCAGCCTCGAGGCGACCCCGGTGCCGCTGCACCCCGGTGCCATTCGTTATTACGAAGAGGTCGGTGCCGAGATTCCCGACAAGCTGCGTCCTTGAGGCCTTGAATGTGGTTCGTGATGCTTAAAGCCAAGGGGCGAGCATTAGTGCTCGTCCTTTTGCTGTTGGTGTCGTGGCTCGTATCGATACCCGGTGTGGCAGCAAGTGAGCCTGCCCGGTTGCAGGTGATGTCATCCTCGGACAAGACGCTGGTCGATATTCCTCTTCAGCCCGGGGAGCGCTGGTGTCTGGTATGGAATCACTCCGTGACGGGTATTCGAGTCGAGGACTGCTATCGGTACCATCAGAGGAAGATGGTATTGGAGCGTAGTCACCAGCCGGATTTCGCGGCGGGGCTTGGCCATATCCCTGGGCGCGGGGTGCAGACCTCGGACGGCAAGGGAGGCTACTGGATCGAGCACATCAACGAGCCGGTGCCCGGCAATCGCTATCTGCTGCGGGTGGGCAGCATGGCCGTCGATCATCGGCTCTCTCATGATGGCGATATCATCAGTCTGAGCGCCCTGGCAGCGGGTGAGCGGGTCATCATTCGTCTGCAACCTGATAACAAGACTTCCTGACGAGATTTCCATGAACGACGCCCCCGAACAATCCGACATCGATCCCGGCACACCCAACGTCATTCAGCCGCGGCTGGTGCTTTGGCTGATCACCCTGGTGGGAGTGGGTCTGTCCCTGTTTCAGCTCTATGCGGCGGGGATCGAACCGCTGGGGCTTTTCTATCAGCGCAGCATCCATATTGCGCTGATCATGTTCATGGCCTTTCTGATGTTTCCGGTATTCGGCGCCCATCGCCGGCGGGGTGTGCTGGGCTGGATTATCGATTGCGTCTTCCTGGCCGGGGCCTTTATCACCGGCTTCTACATGAGCTTTTATCTCGACGAGATCATCAACCGCGCCGGTTTCTGGAACCAGACGGATATCCTGGTCGGCTGTATCGCCGTGATCACAGTGCTGGAAGCCAGCCGACGGGCGGTGGGGCTGGGCATGACCATCATCGGCGTGGTGGCGATCCTGTATGCCTTTGCCGGCCCTCGAGGAGACTTGCCCTGGTTGTCGGATTGGATGCCCGGCATCATGGCCCATCGTGGTTACAGTTTGGATCGCATCGTCGGCCAGCTCTATCTGGGCCAGGAAGGGCTGTTTGGGCTACCCCTTGGGGTGGCGGCGACCTATATCTTCGTCTTCGTGCTGTTCGGCGCCTTTCTGGAAAGCACCGGTGCCGGTCGTTTCTTCATCGATCTGGCCTATGCCGCCACCGGACGTCAGCGGGGCGGGCCGGCCAAGGCGGCGGTGCTGGCCTCCGCGGGCATGGGGTCGATTTCCGGCAGTGCGATTGCCAACGTGGTGACCACCGGCGCCTTCACCATCCCCTTGATGAAGCGGCTTGGCTATCGTCCGGCCCAGGCCGGGGGCATCGAGGCGGCGGCCAGTACCGGCGGGCAGATCACACCGCCGCTGATGGGAGCCGGCGCTTTCCTGATCGCCGAATACACCAATGTGCCCTATCTCGAGATCGTCAAGGTCAGCATTCTGCCGGCGGTAATGTATTTCGCCACGGTTTATTTGTTCGTGCACATCATTGCCTTGAAGCGTGGCATGCAAGGGATGCCTCGCTCGGAGTTGCCTCAGCTGGGCCAGGTGATGCGCGATGGCTGGCACTTCCTGCTACCCCTGGGGATGCTGGTCTATCTGCTGGTCATGAACATGTCCCCTATGCGGGTCGGCTATTACGCCATTCTGACCATCATTGCCGTGGCGGTGCTGCGCTTCTTGATCTGGTATCTGTTCATCGCACCGAAGCAGGGCCAGCCGGTCACCTCCGAGGGGCTGAAAGGGATAACGAAAACCGGGTTTGTTCGGCTGATCGAAGGATTGGAACTGGGCGCGCGCAATGCGGTGGCGGTGAGCATGGCCTGTGCCGTGGCGGGCATCATCGTCGGCATCGTCGGGCTGACCGGACTGGGGCTCAAGTTCTCGGCGATGATGATGGCGTTTTCCGGGGGCAATATTCTGCTGGCACTGCTGATGGTGCTGCTGGCAAGCCTGGTACTGGGCATGGGGCTGCCGGTCACAGCAAGCTATATCGTCTTGATCGTGCTGGTTGGCCCGGCGCTTTCCACGGAGTTCGGCATGCCGCTTTTGATCGCGCATCTGGTGGTGTTCTGGTACTCCCAGGACTCCAATGTGACGCCGCCGATTGCCCTGGCGGGGTTTGCCGGCGCGGCCATCGCCGGCAGCAAGCCCATGGAGACCAGCTTCCAGGCCTGGAAGTTTGCCAAGGGGCTATATCTGATTCCACTGTTCATGGTGTTCAATCCGGAAATCATCATGGGTGGCCCGGTGGCGGTAGTGATGTGGAATGTGATCATCGCGATTGCTGCGCTTTTGGCCTTCGCCGCAGCCTTGGAAGGCTATCTGTTCATGCGTATTTCGGTGATTCCCCGGATGCTGATCGCCTTGGCATCGGCAGCCGTGTTCTATCCCAATTTATTGAGCGAGATAGCCGGTGTGGTGATCATCACGGTGCTGTTGGGGGGCAACTGGCTGGCTAGTAAACGCCAGCCTGAAACCGATGTAACCTGAACTACAAATCTGAAGTGAACGTTGTTCAAACGAGCGATTATTCGGTGCCGTGATATGCGGCACCGAATAAAAAAATTACTGAAGATAGGGCAATCAGAAATAACGGTCAGGAAGTCGGGGTGTCATCCTCCACGGTTTCGCGAAGGGCTTGAAGTTGATCGATGGAGAAGTGTTCCAGGCGCCCGGCGAGCAGATCGCTGATACGCTGAGAAGGAATGCCGGCGCGACGGGCGATTTCCCGATTGTCCAGCTCCGAGAAGGCGATGCGGCGCGTGACTACCCGCATCAGGCGAGAGCGTTTTTCCATGTCCCTAACGTCATCGTGCACATTGCCACTTGCATCGACTCTCGTATCGAGACGGCCCTTACCCTTCGACGACGGGGCCAAAGAGGCGCTGCCGTTCAATTGTCTTACCGCGTTCATGAGGCTCCATTGCCTGTCCACTGACAACTTCAGCATGCGAAATTTTTGCGCATTTCGCCAGCCCCGAAAACATATTCGGGGCATGTTTTTTGTAATATTTGTTCAGATGCTTATTCCCGGGAGGGCGTAGGCCGAATAAGTATCTCGTTGACGTCCACATGATCCGGCTGACTGACCGCATACATGACTGCGTTGGCGATGTCGCGATCTTCCAGAGCATGATCCGGCGTCTGATCGAAGAAGGGCGTATCCACCATGCCAGGTTCGATCAGGGTGACCCGTATGCCGCTGCCCCGCAGCTCTTCGCGCAGATTGTAGCCAATACCCGTGACCGCCCATTTGCTGGCGCTGTACATTGATCCGGGAATGGTAGTACGCCCCGCAGCGGACCCGGTAAGCAGTATGTGACCTTGCGTTTTGCGCAGCATTGGCAGGGTGGCCTGAATCGTCAAGCCGACGCCGTAGACATTGGTCATCAACATGTCGTGCCAGCTTTTGTGGTCGGCTTCGCTGAAACCGCCGGGCGAACCACCCCTGCCGGCATTGGCGAACACCACGTCGATTCGCCCGAAATGTTCCATGGCCTTGTCCACCATGGCTTGCTGATCTTCCATGGAGGTGACGTCACAGGCGACGGTCAATGTCTTTTCAGGGCCAAATTCGCTGGCGAGTGCTTCCAGTTTTTCCGTGGAGCGGGCCGCCAGTACCAGCTTGTAGTCTGCGCGGTGTGCGGCCCGGGCGGTGGCCGCGCCAATGCCCGTCGAAGCGCCGGTAATTAGCATGACGTGGTCGTTCATTGTTATCTCCTTTTCAGTTCCGGTTTTTTAGCAGGGGTAGTATGAACAGCATGGTAAGTAGGCTTTGGAAATTCAATAGAGCGATATCATCAGAATGGCCTAGTATGAGTGCCCCTTCATAGCGCTGACCTCGATTGATTTATCATCGCTCAATCGATGCATTCATCACCGGGAGGATTGTTTGATGGCTATGTTGAGTCTGATCATCGCTCTGCTGCTCGATGCGGTTTATCTAGGAGCGCTTGTGAACACATTGCGCTGGCCGGAACTGAGCTATGTCGTTTTGTTGGGCCTGGTGGTGGGCACATTCGCGGCGTGGCGCTGGTGGCGCAGGACGTCATTGCGAAAATGGCAAATGGTATTGCTCTCTCTCAGCCTGCTGTTGCCTTTTACCAGTTGGATAAAGGCGCATCGTCCAGAAGCTGAGTACTCGAGCAATCCTGTCGGACCGACGATCTTGTCTCGACGCGATATCAGAAAGCGTCTGGGAATGCTTGTCCTACTGGGGCTTGTACTATTGGCCTCGATCAGCGGATTCGCCGAGCGACGCGTGCTTGGCCCCGTGCTGGCACCCACGGAAATCTCGGCGATCACGACCCTCGATCGCTCCTTGGCACTGGCAGCGGCCTCCTATGCTTCTGCGCGCTTGATCGATCGCGGTATCGCCCTGGCAGCGGAAGCGGAATTGACCTTGCCTTTCATTGGCGGTGTTGCGGTCAAGCCGGGGCAAGTGTTCAAGCCGCTGCAGGATATGGCGGAACGCTATTCGGACGTCATGGTGGTGGCCATAGCGTCAATTGGTATACAGCGTGTACTGCTGGAGATGGGGGAGGGTGCGGCAATAACGGTGCTTGGCAGCCTGAGCGTGCTGCTATTGATGATGGCGCTGGTGTTTTCGGGGCTGTCCCAGCGCTTGGTGCTGCTGGCCCGCGGAGTCGTTATCGTGCTTATCGTCGCCCGCCTGGCGCTTCCCTTGATGATAACCGGAGTCGGGTTCGTCTCGGATGCACTTCTGGAGGAGCGGCGTCAGCAGGCTCAGCAGGCCTTGAACGTGGCAACGGCGGAACTGCAGCAGGCAGATGTCGATACGCTGGAGGAGGAAGAAGGGCTGACACAATGGCTGAATGATCTGCGCGAGCGCACCGCGGACATGACCCTGAGCGTGCGTCAGTTCTCCGATAGCATGGTGGAGCGTTTCATTCAGCTATTGGTGGTCTATCTACTCGAGACCCTGCTGCTGCCTCTGGCAGCCTTGTGGGCGCTATGGCAAATGCTTCGCACTCTATTCGCTCCTCGGTGGATCACCGAGGAGCGAGAACGGCCAAGACTCGAATGAATCAGATGCGATCGGTACGCAGAGCGCTGGCCTCACTATCGTCCAGGGAGTCCTGGTCAGCGTAGCGCTTGGCGCCGGAACGCAGGGTCACGCCCAGGTTGTTACTTGCTTCCTCGGTTTCCTTGGGCAGCAGATGCTCGATGGCGGATTTCTCTTCGAGCAGCTCGTCCTCGGTCGCCTTCATGTACTTGCGCGCTTCATCGTCGATGGGCAGATCCTGCACGATTTCATAACGGCCATAGCGACAACGGACCGGGAAGGAGTAGACGATTCCCTTGGTGATGCCATAGCTGCCATCGGAGAAGATACCCATGCTGACGAAATCGCCGTCTCGAGTGCCCAGCTCCCAGTCGCGCATGTGATCGATGGCGCCTTGAGCAGCAGATGCCGCACTGGAAAGACCGCGTGCCTCGATGATCTCGCCGCCACGTTTCTGTACGCGTGGGATAAAGGTTTCCTCGACCCACTTCTTGTCTAGCGTCGGCATGATCGGTTCACCGAATGCCTTGGCATTGCGCACGTCAGGATACTGAGTCGGACTGTGATTGCCCCACACGGCTACATGGGTGATGTCCTGAACGTTGGCACCGATATGGTTGCCCAGGATG
Source organism: Halomonas sp. PR-M31 (assembly GCF_001039575.1). Classification (GTDB taxonomy): domain Bacteria; phylum Pseudomonadota; class Gammaproteobacteria; order Pseudomonadales; family Halomonadaceae; genus Modicisalibacter. The sequence continues at coordinate 17,504 of NZ_JIBT01000012.1, read as the reverse complement.
CCCTTGGCGCGATTGTGATCCAGTCGGCTCATGGCAGTGAATTGAGCCGGAGACAGGTCCGGTGCGTTACGGCTGGCGATCATAGCGTTGGTATTGGCCGGGTTACCCACCACCAGGACCTTCACGTCCGGGTTGGCATAATCGTTGAGGGCGCGGCCCTGACGACTGAAGATCTCTGCGTTCTCCGCCAGCAGATCCTTGCGCTCCATGCCCTTGCCACGTGGCTTGGCGCCCACCAATAGCGCGTGGCTGACGTTACGGAAGCCATCCTCTGCATTGTCGTGCAGGCGAACACCGAGCAGAAGCGGGAAGGCGCAATCTTCGAGTTCCATGGCGACGCCGCTCAGGGCCTGCATGGCTTCGGCGCGCTCGATGAGCTGCAGAATTACCGGCTGATCCTTGCCGAACATGTCGCCAGAGGCAATACGGAACAACAATGAGTTACTGATGCTGCCAGCAGCGCCGGTGACAGCGATACGAAAAGGACGTTTCAAGGGGATCCCTCCTGAAGTTCGATGGTAGCTACGACACCATGCTCGCATTCTCACAAGCACAAGGAAACAAGCGTCGTACAATATCCGGCACGGACGCACCTCTTTTCGAATAGGTCCATTGCCATGTCAGAGCATAACAAAAACCGACCTGCTTACGTCTTGCCATATTGGCTGAAGGGGCATCAGAGAGAGTGTTTTCTAGCTATTCTTCTTCAGGAGGCTGCTTGGGCGAGGTAATCCGCGAGTGTACGTAAGGAAACGCTCTGTCCAGGTAGGTCGCAACATCCTGCTCTGCGGCGGAGCCAAATAGGCTGGGGGGGTGCTCGTCGATGACGTGCCGACAGTGCTGCTGCAGCCATCCAAAATCGATACGACTGACGATGGCGACCCTCTGAATGTCGTGATCGGCAATGAAAAGATCAGCGACTAAAATATCCTTGTAGTGGCGTAGGATTTTCAAGCCGACATGAAAGTCCTGAGCGCCATCGAGGTGAAGTACGTTGGTAAAGGCTAGCAGAATATGTGATTTATTCTTTCCCTTTATTGTCGAATAATTGACATGAACAGGAGAATAAAAACACTGGGTTTCATCAAGGTCAGCAGGCACCGTTTGCCAGGCATACCAATGGTTGTTGATTATCTTAAGACGATTGTTGTCCTTGGAACCCTGTGCGGTGACCATCGATCGACATTCTCGAAACTAGCAAAAAGTTAAGTATGATGAGTGAGTCATTCTGTACGCAATACGAAATTGCTGGCCGGAGTTGTTCAGAAAAACGCTGCAAATACAGTCCTTTCAGCATCAGCTCTTTCATCTAAATGAATAGGAAAAAATTTACGTATTAATTATTTGATGCTCGGATTTACCTAAGAGGTAATATAAATACTATTTAATGGACTGTTTTTTTAACATCGAATGATGGTTTCTACTTACGGAAGGCGGAAAGATGAAAATGCAGTAGCCGCACAAAAATGTCAGGCGCTGTGCTGGTTGTCGAAACACATCAAGCGGCCGGTCATCTTTGGCACATCCTCGACAAAGAGACTGGCGATGAAAATGGAACGCCATTAGTCATCAGGAGCAAGCAAGTTGAAGCGTTTATCGAAATGATCTTGGGCAGCTATGACGCGGTATTTTGTATGCCTACACCGATTTAACGTCTTCAAAAACGTATAAGTTGCGCATGATTATTCCTAATATTAAATTTCCTCTACAAAAAAGCTCATGAGTAGTATTTTTGTAATTTAAAAGTTTTTGATATCTCTAATAAAAAAGACTAAATAAATCTGGGGTGCAATATTTTAAGACTAGTTTTTTTCCGTTTTTCCTTAATTTCTGCTTTCTCACGCGCTGTGCAATGATACGACTTTAGTAGTGTTTTGATCATTAACTTGTCGTGTCATTGGTCAATTGTTAAACAGGCCGCTACACAGGAAAGGCCCTCTTTTACAGCTGTCTGGCATTTTCTGTGACGTTTTGTTCCAAATAATGTATCAACCGGTTCCTTTTTGGCCCTATCCCTGTTCGCCTTCTGGTCCTACTTCCTTGCTCAAGGCATCTTCTAACGTCGGCTTTAAGTCGTATTAGCGTCTACGCTCATTATCAGGTGATGGATGACCGATTGCGCAGAAGCCATAACAATTCGGGAGTAGCAGTATGGAACAACGCGAACAACTTGAGAAAACTCTGAAGCCGCACTGGGTATGGGCCATTGCTTTTGGCTCCGCCATTGGCTGGGGGAGTTTCGTTCTACCGGCAGACTGGATCGCGATGGCGGGCCCAATAGGCGTAATGTTGGGACTGAGCATCGGCGCGGTGCTGATGATCATCATCGGTGTGAGCTATGGCTTTCTGATAAAGATATACCCTGTCACTGGCGGCGGGTTCTCTTATGCCTACCTTGGGTTCGGGCGCAACCATGCCTTTTTCTGCGGCTGGTTTCTAACCTTGGGCTATATGTCCATAGTGGCTTTGAATGCCTCGGCGTTAGCCTTGCTAGGCAAGTTTTTGATTCCCGAAATAGTCGATGTGGGGCGGCTTTATAGTGTTGCCGGCTGGGACGTGTATCTGGGCGAGATCGTGGTTGCCAGCGTGGCCTTGATCCTATTTGCCCTGATCAACATTCGCGGGGGAAGCTTTTCCGGCAAGAGTCAGTTCGTATTCTGCGTATTGTTGATCATCGCTGCGGTTGCAGTGGTGGGAGGCATGTTGCTGGCACCCAGCACTTCTTTTAGCAATCTCGAGCCGCTATTTAAACCCGGCGTGTCTTCCTGGGCGGCAGTACTCTCCATCGTTGCTATCGCACCCTGGGCCTATGTGGGATTTGATAGCGTGCCTCAAGCGGCAGAGGAGTTCGACTTCTCCCCAGCCAAGGCATTCACGCTGATCGTATTGGCCCTCGCCATGGCGGCGGTTCACTATTCGGCCTTGGTCATGGCAACGGCCTTGGCCATGCCCTGGACCGAGCTGGTCGGTCAATCGCCGGTATGGGGCACGGGAGAAATGGTGCAGGCAACCCTGGGTAATCTGGGCCTGGCTGCGCTGGCATTGGCGCTGTTGATGGGAATCGCCACAGGTCTCAATGGCTTTTACATCGCCACCAGTCGTTTGATGTTTGCGCTAGGTCGCGCTGGCGTCCTGCCCTCCATTTTCGGCCAGTTACATTCGAAGTATCGCACCCCGACCGCGGGCATCCTGTTCACCTGTGGCCTTTGTCTAGTGGCACCCTGGCTTGGTCGTGAAGCACTGCTGTGGGTCGTCGACATGGCTGCTACCGGTGTCGCCATCGCTTACTTTTATTGCTGTGCGGTGGCTTACAAATGCTTCAAGTGGTCCGAGCAGGGGGCCGGCAAGCACTATGAGGGCTGCGTATCACCGTTCAAGAAGTTTTTGTCATTGCTCGGTGCGATCAGCAGTCTTTCGTTTCTAGGGCTCTTACTGATTCCTGGATCCCCCGGGTTCTTGAGTGGACCATCCTGGATCGCACTACTAATCTGGACTGCACTGGGACTTATTTTGTATGCCACGCGCCGGCATATCTTCCATCGCAAATCGAAGAAGGAGCTAGATCACCTGATTCTTGCATCAGATGATGTATAAGCAAATGCAAAGACGTATCGCAGCGCCTCGGCTTCAGGAAGCAGAGGCACTGCTATGCGGGGTGGCTTCAGCATCAATGGCAGCGATCGATTGAGCTGCCTTGCGAAGTGCTGGCAAAAAGCTCAACGCTTTCTCCCGGGACAGGCGCATGGTGGGGCCTTGAACCGCCAAGCCAAGATTGGAGCGGCCCTTTGTGGAGGGAACAAGAACGGCGATGCACAAAAGACCGGGCAGGAACTCTTCGTCGTCGAAGGCATAGCCGGCACTACCCACACGTTCAATTTCATCTTCGAGGAGGTTTAAATCGGTGAGGGTGTTATGAGTAAAACGTTCAAGGGACACATGCGCCAGCAGGCGCCTGCGCTGGGCGGGTTTCATCTGGGCTAGAAACAGCTTGCCACTGGCGGAGCAGTGCACCGGAACCTGAGAGCCCGGATGCAGATAAAAACGCAAAGGGGCCTGGGTTTCGACACGATCGAGATAAAGCACTTCGTTGCCGGACAGCGCCGTAATGTTACAGCTTTCACCGATTTCCTTGACGAGCTGGCCAAGCACCGCGTGTCGTGCGCCTTGCACGGTGTTGTTGAGCAATAGATTTTCGGCCAGGCGGCGCAGACGTACGCCAGTGCCGTAGTGGCGGTTATCACCGTCACGTTGCAGCATGCCGGCAGTTTCGAGTTGCTGCAGCATACGATGCAGGGTCGGCTTGGGTAAGCCGGTTTCTTCCACCAGTCCTTGAAGGGTGAAAAATTGATCTTTCTCGGCAATGACTTCCAGTAACGACAGGAGCCGCAGAGCAGGTGTATCGCCATCGATCTTGGCTATTTCGGGCTTCATCTCGGACTTCATAATGACGGTCTCGACGGAGGTGATGAATAGAACAGAAGTATGGTAATTCCTGAATTTGATAGAAAGCATACCATTTTCTGGAATTTGTATTGACGCTGGCTGCTAGAATGTCTAGATTCAGCATCAGTTCCAGAAATTGGAATAAAACGTACCGAATAAAGCAAACGCTCACTCCGGAGGGTTTTCCATGAGCACCCAAGACAACACTGACAACCGCCAGGTTGTTCAAGGCAAGCAGAAGATGACCCCGTCTGAAGCTTTCGTCGAAACCCTGGTCGCCAACGGCGTGACTGATATGTTTGGCATCATGGGCTCGGCCTTCATGGATGCCATGGACATCTTCGCTCCGGCGGGCATTCGTCTGATTCCAGTGGTGCACGAGCAAGGCTCCGGCCACATGGCCGATGGCTATGCTCGTGCTTCCGGCCGCCACGGCGTGCTGATTGGTCAGAACGGCCCAGGCGTCTCCAACAGCGTGACCGCCATCGCAGCAGCCTTCTGGGCCCACACCCCGGTCGTCATCATCACGCCGGAAACCGGTACCATGGGCATTGGCCTGGGCGGCTTCCAGGAATGTAATCAGCTGCCGATGTTCCAGGAGTTCACCAAGTATCAGGGTCATGTCACCCACCCGGCGCGTATGGCGGAATTTACCGGTCGCTGCTTCGACCGTGCCATGTCCGAAATGGGGCCGACCCAGCTCAACATTCCACGGGATTACTTCTACGGCGAAATCGAAGTCGAGATTCCCCGTCCGATGCGTCTGGATCGTGGACCCGGTGGCGCCAAGAGCCTGGACGAAGCGGCAGATTTGTTGGCCAAGGCCCAGTTCCCGGTAATTATTTCCGGTGGCGGCGTGGTCATGGCAGACGGTGTGGAAGAGTGCAAGGCATTGGCAGAGCGTCTCAACGCGCCAGTCGTCAACAGCTATCTGCACAACGACTCCTTCCCCGCCAGCCATCCGCTATGGTGTGGTCCGTTGGGCTATCAGGGCTCCAAGGCCTCGATGAAGCTAATGGCACAGGCGGACGTGGTCGTCGCTTTGGGTACGCGTCTTGGGCCGTTTGGCACCTTGCCCCAGCACGGCATGGACTACTGGCCGACTAACGCCAAGATCATCCAGATCGATGCGGACCACAAGATGCTCGGATTGGTCAAGAAGATCTCCGTCGGCATTTGCGGCGATGCCAAAGCTGCTGCTGTTGCTCTGACCGAGCGTCTGCAGGGTCGTGATCTGGCCTGTGACAGCAACAAGGACGATCGCGCCAATACCATCAAGAGCGAGCAGGACGCTTGGGAGAAAGAGCTCACCGAGTGGACCCACGAGCGTGACGATTACAGCCTGGACGTCATTGAAGAAAACAAGCAGGAGAAGCCCTTCTCCGGCGGTGAATACCTGCACCCGCGTCAGGTGCTGCGCGAGCTTGAAAAAGCCATGCCGAAAGACGTCATGGTCTCCACGGACATCGGCAACATCAACTCCGTGGCCAACAGCTATCTGCGCTTCGAGAAGCCCCGCAGCTTCTTTGCACCGATGAGCTTCGGCAACTGCGGTTACGCCTTCCCGACAATGATCGGAGCGAAGGTAGCTGCGCCGGAACGTCCTGCCGTGTCTTACTGCGGCGATGGCGCCTGGGGCATGAGCTTGATGGAAACCATGACCTGCGTACGTCATAACATCCCGGTCACTGCCATCGTGTTCCATAACCGTCAGTGGGGCGCTGAGAAGAAGAACCAGGTGGACTTCTACGGCCGTCGCTTTGTTGCCGGTGAGCTGGATAACGAGAGCTTCGCCGAGATCGGTCGTGCCATGGGTGCCGAAGGTATGGTCGTCGACAAGCTCGAAGACGTGGGCCCGGCCCTCCAAAAAGCGGTGGACATGCAGATGAACGAAGGCAAGACCTGCATCGTCGAGATCATGTGTACTCGTGAGCTAGGCGACCCGTTCCGTCGTGATGCCCTGAAGAAGCCAGTGCGGATGCTGGAGAAGTATCAGGACTACGTCTAAGTTTTTTAGATAAGTAGGGCTTTCGCCCCCGGTCAGACAGCCAGGATTGTCTGACCGGGGGCGTTGTCGTGTTTAATGAGCCTTGCGAATCAATTCTGCCATCAGGAGATGCCACTCATGCAGGTACTCGATAACATCATGGAGCGTGCTAGAAAGGCACGTAAACGTATCGTTCTTTGCGAAGGCGACGATCCGCGGGTATTGGAAGCGGCGGTTCGCGCTGCTCAGGATGGTATCGCTGATATCAGTCTGGTCGGTGAGCGCGCAGGGATTGAGGCGACGGCGGCCGACAACAATCTGTCGCTTGATGACATCACCCTGATCGACCCGGCCGAGTCTTCGCTGACATCGTCTCTGGTCGATGCGCTGTATCAGTTGCGTCACAAGAAGGGCATGACCCACGAGCGCGCTGAGCACGAAGTGCAAAAGCCGCTGGTCTTTGCGGATCTGATGGTGCATCTCGGCCACGCGGACGGCTCCGTTGCCGGCGCGTGCATACCACGGCGGATGTGGTGCGCAGTGCCATTCAGGTTGTTGGGGTCAAGCCCGGAGCCAAACTGGTCTCGAGTTTCTTTCTGATGGTGATGGAAGAAGCCCACCATCCTCGACAGGGCGGCATGATCTTCTCCGACTGTGGTCTTGTCATCGATCCTAAGGCCGAAGAGCTTGCAGAAATCGCCAAGGCAGCGGCGGATAGCGCTCGCGCGTTGCTTGGCGAAGAGCCAAAGGTGGCCATGCTGTCCTTTTCCACCAATGGCAGCGCCAAGCATGCAGCGGTGGACAAAGTGGTGGAAGCGGCGCGCCAAGTAAAGGCGGACCGTCCGGAGCTCGCCATCGACGAAGACATACAGCTCGACGCTGCCATCGTGCCGGAGATCGCAAGCCGCAAGCTGCCGGATTCCCGGGTCAAGGGCGAAGCCAACGTGCTGATCTTCCCGGATCTCGAGGCCGGCAACATCGGTTACAAGCTGGCGGAGCGCATCGGTGGGGCCAAGGCCATTGGACCCATGCTGCAGGGCCTTGCCAAGCCCGCCAACGACCTTTCGCGCGGTTGCAGCGCCGACGACGTCTATCATGTGATCGCCGTTACCGCAGTTCAGGCTCAAGCCGTGGTCCAGGAGTGAGAAATACAAGCGCAAGGGATAGAACAATGAGTAACGCAAGACAGGCGCGGTCGTGACCCTCGAAGTTCTGCTGCCATTTCTGGCGGTGACAGCGCTGGCCGGTTACTTTCAGACGGTGACCGGCTTTGGTTTGGGCATGATCGTAATTGGGGTGATCAGCGGCTTGGATATCGTCTCGGTTGCGACGGTTGCAGCGGTGGTCAGCTTGATGACCCTGGTCAACAGTGCCGTTGCCTTATTCGGCAAGCTCAAGCATGTGCACTGGCCGGTAGCCTGGGCGGCGATTGCCGGTATCGTACCGGCTATTTGTGCGGGGGTGTGGCTACTCGGCTACATGAGTGCCAGCGCGTCCAGCCTACTGAGCCTGTTGCTGGGCGCCGTCATCATCTACGGTGGGGCCAGCTTGGCAATGCGCCCTAGTCGTAAGGAAGAGCCGTCTTCCCGGTTGAGCTTTCTGTTGGCAGGCGTCTTGTCAGGGCTTTTTGGTGGGTTGTTCGGCGTTGCAGGGCCGCCGCTGATCTATCAATGCTATCGTCAGCCGCTCTCTTTGATCAGCATTCGCAGCATGCTGATCATGTTCTTTGCCTGTACCGCCATCACTCGCACGCTGTTCATCGGGATCCAAGGGCAGCTGGATGCGGAGATATTCATACTGACTGCCTGGGCCATTCCCGTGATCGCCTTGGCGACCTGGCTGGGGCGGCGTTTCCCGCCGCCGCTGACGCCGCCAATCATGCGCCGGTTGGCCTCCGTCGTGCTGATTGGTATTGGTCTCGGGCTCATCGTGCCGGAGCTGATCGCCTTTTTCTGACGACTGCGCCGGCTGGTAAAGCGCTACGCGCAGGGATAATGCCGCTTTCTAGCCAGGGTCTTGCAGCACCATGCGCGTGAATTCTTATCAGGGATGGTCCGAACGCTGAAAAGTCTTTTTATTCAATAAGTATGTCGCAGGATCTTATATCACTGATCTTGCCAGGATTAAGACCACTCCATAAACGACTACCCCCGCCATTACTGGCCAGCCTAATGAGCGCAGCCGCCACCAGGCATATAGCGTCACGAGCACGCCGATTGTCGTGGCAAGCCAGGAAATGGCGTTAACCTCTGTCGAGACCAGCGAAACACCGAGTAAAGCAGCAATCATCAAAGGACCAAGAATACCAAGCCACTGAGGCATAGCGTCGAAGTCGTCGGCTCGATCAAGCCGGCGTCGCATCCACAACAACGGTAGCAAACGCAGCAGTGGGGTGCCTGTCGCCGAGGCCAGAACAGCCAGCCAGAGTCCACTATCCATTCTGTTTTCCTTGTGCTGTCACATCGAATCTCACCAGGTAATAGCACAGGGCCCCGCGGGCTGCGGCCAGGGGAATCGCGACGTGGGTCAATCCATCCACTGTGAGCAATGCAGCGATCGCAATGGTGCTGCCCAGCGCCAGCGACCAGCGTCGGGTGGTAAATCGCGGTGCTACCAGCACCAGGAACAAGGCAGGCAGAGCGAAGGGCATGACTTCGCCCAGTAGCGGCCAGTGTGTAGTCAGCTCGTTACCGGCCAGGGCCCCGTTGCAGTGCCGCCGATCCAGCTTGCCCAGGCCAGAAGCGTAGCGCCGGTCAACCAGCCGAGACGTTGTGACGTCGGTAGTTGGGGCAGACGACTGTGGGCCAGGGCATGGACCTGATCGGTTAGGCCGTGCATGAGCCAAGGCCAACCAAGATCGTGCTGGTGCCCTGAGCTGAGATAGGGGGGCCATCCGCAATCGGGAAGGTGCCGGCCGTCAGTAGTCGGCCCCTTTCCGTTGCGGGACGCGAAGAGCCATCAAGTTAACAGCCATAATTGCTTGCCACTACGAATGCCTATCCTTGCCTACCTATCCGGGTCAAATCAATTGAAAGCCTATTGGTACCCCTATATATTGACCAGTCGAATTGGATTAGGGTAGCTCCACCCAAGAGGCCGTGCCGCCTCAAACGGGGTGGCAACACCATCGCCCATAGGAAGCGAAAACATGGCCGAGATGGAAGATCGCTGGTTATCCGTAGACGAAATAGGCAAGCACCTCGGTGTCAGCAATGACACCGTGTACCGCTGGATCGACAAGCACGCAATGCCCGCCCACCGCATGGGGCGATTTTGGAAGTTCAAAAAAGTCGAAGTAGATGAGTGGGTCAAGGGCGGTGGAGCCGCTGAGACGAGCAAGGGTGAGCGTTCCGAATGACCCGAGGCAGGTATCGCATCTCCTTCACGTCCGGCAGCCTGTATCACCGCGAATCGGTGAAGCTGGCCGAGCTGTACCTGTCGCTCCGTGACTGGGATGAGGTGCGTGCTCAAGCGCTGCATGACAACCTGCTACAGGCCAGAACGGAAAGCACGGCAAAGCGCACCTGTAGAGAGGCGGTTGCTCGCCTGAAGACGTTGGGCGAAAGCGAACTCACTTTCCTGGCCGAGGCAAACCACCAGGATCAGGCGCACCTCCTCTGGGTTGCGGTGTGCCGCCTGTACCGCTTTATCGCAGACTTTGCGGTGGAAGTGCTACACGAACGGTTTGTCGCGATGAAGCTGGATCTCAGTTTTGAGGATTTCGATGCCTTCTATAACCGTAAATCGGAATGGCATGACGAACTGGATAATGCCAGCGCCTCAACGCGCGATAAATTGCGACAGGTCCTGTTCAGAATGCTGCGGGAGGCAGGGTTGTTAGCTAAAGACAAAACCATCAACGCAATACTGCTAAGCCCCAGGCTGGTTGAGTTGCTGCGTCAGAACAATCCTGACGAGTTTTTCTACTTCCCAGTCTATGAATCCGATATCAGGGGGATGTCAGCTTGAGAAAGGACATTGCCAAAATGCCGATGCAGGAGCGACTACAGCACCTGTTCAGCGTGGTTTCCGGCCAGCGGTTCCTGAACAAACAGGGACTGGGTAATGAAGTGCCTTTCTTCATCTGCCCCTACCGGCCTGAAGAAGCGGTCGAGATGGAGCGTCTTCAGCGGCAGTTGGTTAACCGGCTGGAGCAGGCGGGCATCCGGATCCTGAGTATCAATCTGTACGACCTGGCCGTCGATATTTTGAAAGAAAGAGACATCTGGTGGCAGGTGTTGGAGCTCGAGCCCACGGTCTCAAAGGATCAACTGAAAGAACTATTACAGGGAGTGCTGGACCCGGAAGCCCATTTGGTGCCCGCTATTGCGGCAAAACTCCAGTCCGTTGAGTTTGACGTGCTGTTTCTCTCAGGGGTGGGCGAGGTCTTCCCCTACATACGCTCCCATAACGTGCTCAACAACTTGCAGAGCACCGCCAAAGACCAGCCAACGGTGATGTTCTTCCCGGGCTCCTATACCCACTCGCTGGAAACCGGAGCATCGCTGGATCTGTTCGGCAGGCTACATGACGACAAGTACTACCGTGCGTTCAATATCTTTCATTACGAAGCCTGAGCGGACAACACGATTCGAGGCGTAATCATTAAGGGAAAGTGCTATGACATTGAAGAACATTTTTCTAAAGCCCGTTGACCGCCCCATTGAAGGCGTTATCAAAGCCGACGATGAAGCCAGTCTTCGCCTCGAAATTGAAGAATACGTACTGACCAACGAAGTCGAGAAGCGCCTCGAAGAGTTCCTGGACGCCTACAACAACTATGAAGGGGCGAACGGGGTATGGGTGTCCGGCTTCTTCGGGTCCGGTAAGTCCCACCTGCTCAAGATGCTGGCCCTTCTGCTGGAAAACCGGGAAATGGATGGGGCCTCAACCCTGGATCTGTTCCTCCCCAAGTGCAGCGAAAATGAAATCCTCCGGGGCGACCTGAAGCGAGCTGTCTCAATTCCGGCGAAGAGCATTCTGTTCAACATCGACCAGAAAGCCGATGTCATCAGCAAAACCCAGATCGATGCGCTTCTGGCCGTGTTCGTTAAAGTCTTTGACGAAATGTGCGGCTACTACGGCAAACAAGGGCACATCGCCCAGTTTGAGCGCGATCTGGACGGCCGTGGCCTGTACAAACAGTTCAAAGCCGAGTACGAGTCCATCGCCGGCCGCCCCTGGCAGAAAGGCCGGGAGCAAGCCCTTCTGGAAGGCCCGAATATCGCCAAAGCCTACGCCGCAGTGACCAGCGGTGACCCGCAGTCGGCAGCGGGCATCCTCGACAAGTACCGCAGTGAATACCGCGTTTCAATTGAAGACTTCGCGGACAATGTGAATGCCTATATCGAGAAGCAGGCAAAGGAGGGTGGCCACAAAGAGTTCCGCCTGAACTTCTTTGTGGACGAGGTTGGTCAGTACATTGCCGACAACACCAAGCTGATGACCAACCTGCAAACCATTGCCGAGAGCCTCGCCACCAAGTGTCGGGGCCGGGCCTGGATTATCGTCACCGCCCAGGAAGAAATGAAAAACGTGGTGGGCGAAATGGGCAAGCAGCAAGGCAACGACTTCTCGAAAATTCAGGCTCGGTTCAATAACCGCATGAAGCTGTCCAGCGCGGACGTGGCGGAGGTCATCCAGAAGCGCCTGCTGACCAAGACTGAAGAAGGCGTCAATCAGCTCTCGGACGTCTACCACGCACAGACGAACAACTTCAAAACGCTCTTCGACTTCGCGGATGGGTCGGCCACCTACCGGAACTTCCGGGACAGGGACCATTTCATCCACAGCTACCCCTTCGTCCCCTACCAGTTCGCGCTGTTTCAATCGGCGATTCAGAACTTGTCGCAGCACAACGCCTTCGAAGGTAAGCACAGCTCCGTCGGTGAGCGCTCAATGCTGGGCGTCTTCCAGCAGGTCGCCATCCACATCGGTAATCACGAGGTAGGCCAGTTGGCCACCTTTGACCTGATGTTCGAGGGCATCCGCTCTGCACTGAAATCACAAATACAGCGGGCGATTATTCAGGCCGAGAAGCAGCTCGACAATGCCTTCGCCATCCGGCTGCTGAAGGCCCTGTTCCTGGTCAAATACGTCAAAGAATTCAAGCCCACGGTGCGCAACCTCTGTGTGCTGATGCTCGACGCCTTCGATCAGGACCTGCCGGCGCTTCGCGCTAAGGTGGAGGAAGCCTGAGCCTTCTGGAGCAGCAGACCTACATTCAGCGCAATGGGGATCAATACGAGTACCTGACGGACGAGGAAAAGGACGTCGAGCAGGAAATCAAGAACACAGAGGTCGAGTCATCGGACGTCGCGGACGAGCTGGAAAAGATCGTTTTCGACTACGTCATCAAGCAGCGCAAGATCCGCTATGACGCCGGCTCCTCCCAAAATCAGGGGCAGGACTACTCCTATTCACGCAAACTGGATGATCGTCTGCATGGGCGTGAATACGAACTCTCGATCAATGTCATTAGCCCGTTCCACGAGCATACTGACAACGAGCAAATGCTCCGTACAGCCTCAACCTACAAGGCGGACGAGCTGTTCGTGCTCATGCCGTCGGACGAGCGCCTGGTGCGCGATCTGCTCATGTTCAAGCGCACCGAGAAGTACATCAAACAGAATATCTCTGTTACCCAGCAGGAAGCCGTCAAGCGGATCTTGAATGATAAAGGCTTCCAGAACCGTGAGCGTGAGGCCAGGCTCCGGCAGCAGGTTCAGACCCTCATTGGCAAGTCCAAGTTGCTCATTGGCGGCGCCGATGTGGAAGTGGCGAATGAGGACCCCCAGACCCGCATTATTCGGGGCTTCCATGAGCTGATTTCACGGGCTTACCCCAACCTCCGCATGTTGCGCGGCGTTTCCTACACGGAAAACGACATCAGCAATTGCCTTAACCGTACAGACGATGGTCTGTTCGGTAACGACGCCACGGCCCTGGCGGAATCCGAGCAGGAAGTGCTGGCGTTCATTCAGAGCAACAACCGGGGCGGTGTCCGTACCACCTTGAAGAGCCTGCTGGAGAAATTCGAGCGCAAACCCTACGGCTGGTATTACGCCGCGATTCTCTGCACCGTGGCCAACCTGTGTGCCCGTGGCAAGGTGGAGGTTCGTCTCGACGGGAACATCCTGGAGGACAGCGAGCTGGAGCGCGCCCTGCGTAACACTCACGGCCACGGCAACGTGGTGCTGGAACCACAGATTGAGTTCACCGCCTCTCAGGTCCGAGCCCTCAAGTCGTTCTACGAGGACTTCTTCGACAGCCCACCCCGCAGCAGCGAAGCCAAAGCCCTGGGTAAAGAGGCCGGCGAAGCCTTCCAGGACATGTACCACGACCTGGATCGGCGGATAGCGCAAGTCGACCAGTACCCGTTTCTCAATGCCTTGAAACCTGCCCTGGAGACGCTGAAAGAAGTCGCCGGAAAGCCCTACACCTGGCACCTGACGGAATTGGGCAAGCAGGAAGACCAGCTGCTGGACCTGAAAGAGGATGTCATCGACCCCATCCGCAAGTTCATGGGCGGCTCACAAAAAGACATCTACAACCAGGCTCGGTCCTTCCTGCAGAGTCAGGAGCCCAACTTCATCTATATGCCCGGGGACGAGATCGAGCAGATCCGCACCATCCTGAACGACCCCAACTGCTACAAAGGAAATCGCATTCAGCAGCTCAAGGGCCAGCTGGATAGCCTGCAGGAGCACATCGACGAGAAAGTGCAGCAAACCCGAGCTCAGGCAGAAACCTCCCTGAAGACCATGCAGGAACGCATGCAAAGCATGGACGAATATCAGTCCCTGCCGGAGCCGCGCCAGGATGAGCTCAATAAACCGTTCCGGGATCTGATCGATTACATCGCACAGGAGCGCCTGATTGCCGTGATCAAGGACCGGACCCGGTACTTTGAAGAAGAGGGCTACCAGAAGCTGCTGGGCAAAATGGTGGCGCTGGCCAATCAGAAATCAGCACCGGCAGCCGACCCCGATCAGCCCCCAGGCGGCCAGAGTGAAGACCAGAATGACGGGGGGCCTCATAAGGTCAAGGAATCGGCAGCCGACTACGTTCACACCCGCAATCTCCGTGTCGCGTTCGACAAGGCCTGGTTGGCCGACGAGGGGGATGTGGACCGGTACCTGAATGCCCTGCGCGAGGCCCTGCTGGTTGAAGTCCAGCAAGGCCGCAAGGTTCAGATCTAAGCGTGCCGACCCGTCGAATCGGTCGAACCAGGGGATAGCCATGCACGAAGCCGAACAGGAAATCCAGGCGCTCATTCGCGGCGGTGAAAGCCTTGCCATCGAATTCAAGAGCGACGTCAAAAGCCTGCCGGATCGGGATCTGGTGGCTGCCGTGGTGGCCCTCGCCAACACCGAGGGCGGCGACCTGTTCCTAGGCGTTGAAGACGATGGCACCCCGACAGGGCTGCATGCCAATCACCGCAATCTCGCTGGCCTGCCCGCTCTGATTGCCAACAAGACCATTCCGTCACTGGCTGTGCGCGTTGAGGCTCTGGAACTGGAAGGGCAACCCATCGCCAGAATACAGGTGCCCAAATCCCGGCAGCTGGTCTCCACCTCGGATGGTCTGCTGCAACGTCGGCGTCTGAGAATGGACGGTACTCCGGAGGCCGTCCCCTTCTACCCCCATGAGTTTGTTCAGCGCCAGTCCAGCCTGGGGGTAACGGACCCCTCGGCCTTGCCGGTGGAAAACCTGGCGGTTGAAGATCTGGACCCGATTCAGCGCATCCGAATCCGCAACGCCATCAAGAAATACGGCGGCGACCAGAGCCTGATGCCCCTGGCGGACGATGAGCTGGACGGCGCCCTGGGGCTGACCGTGAGCGTGGGAGGCATGCGCCGCCCCACGGTTGCAGGCCTGTTGCTGCTGGGCAACGAAATGCAGCTCCGGCAACACCTACCCTCCCATGAGGTTGCCTTCCAGGTGCTGCGCGGTACCGATGTGCTGGTTAATGAGTTCTACCGCAAGCCGCTGCTGGAGACCTTTGAAGAGGTCGAGGTGCTATTCCGAGCCCGGGTGGAGGAAGAAGAGATTCAGGTCGGGCTGTTTCGCGTGCCCATCCCCAACTTTGACCGCAGGGCCTTCCGGGAAGCCTTCGTAAACGCCCTGGTTCACCGCGATTACAGTGCCCTGGGCGCCGTGCACGTCAAACTGGACGACGACGGCCTGAGCATCAGCAACCCGGGTGGATTTGTGGAAGGCGTCAACCTGGACAACCTGCTGGTAGCCGACCCACGCTCCCGTAACCCATTGCTGGCCGACATCATCAAGCGCATCGGCCTGGCCGAACGCACGGGCCGGGGCATCGACCGGATCTTCGAGGGCATGCTCCGCTACGGGCGTACCGCCCCCGACTACTCCATGTCGTCCGCTCACACCGTCTCCGTACGCATGAGCGCAGCGGACGCGGACGCCGAATTCCTGCGCATGATCGTCGAGCGCGAGGAACAGGCAGGCGCCGCCATGCCCATTGACAGCCTGATTATCCTGTCCCGGCTGCGTAATGAGCGGCGCTTAAGAACGGCGGACTTAGCCAAATCCGTGCAAAAGCCCGAAACCGTGGTTCGGGGCACCCTGGAGAAACTGGTGGAAGCCGGCATGGTGGAAGCCCACGGCACTGGCAAGGGCCGCACCTACACCCTGAGCGCCAAGGTATATCAGGGGGCGGGGCAAAAGGCCGCCTATGTGCGCCAGGCAGGATTTGATCCTATCCAGCAAGAGCAGATGGTCATGAGCTTTATTGATACGCACGGCAGCATCAAACGTGCTGACGTGGTTGAACTGTGCCATATCAGTCCGGATCAAGCCTACAAGTTGTTGGCCAGATTGAAGAAAAGGGGAGAAATCGAACAAATAGGCGAGCGTAAAGGGGCTATTTACAAGCGCGCGCGTTAATTTATGCGCTCAGCGTAAATATATACGCTCATTTATGCGTCAGCGTATATCGCTCGGTCACGACCAAAACCAAGGCACGAATCGATGGAAACCGCAAAACTCAGAAAATTCGCCCAGTTCGCCCGCCGCAGCCTGATTGAACAGGTCGGCGCCAAGCTAAAGCTGGTATTGGCCGAAGAAAGCCCCGCTCGGCGGGAAAGCCCATTGGCCATCAAAAAGCTGGAAGAGGCGATAGCCGAGCAGGGTAAAGAGCAGGTTGTCGAGCGGGTGGCTTATATCTGGTTCAACCGGCTCGTAGCCCTGCGGTTTATGGACGTGAACCGATATAACCGCATTGGCGTGGTCTCGCCCGCCGAGGGGCAGTTTCAGCCCGAGATCCTGGCGGATGCCAAGATGGGCCATATCGATGAAGAGATGGTCGTGGAAAATACCCGAAAACGGGTCTTCGCCCTGCTCGATGGCAAAATGCCCAGCCAGGATCCCCAAGGGGAAGCCTATCGCTTACTGGTCGTAGCCGCCTGTAACTATTGGTACAGCGCCATGCCGTTCCTGTTCGAGCGTATCGACGACTACACCGAGCTGCTAATGCCGGATGACCTGCTCTCCGGCAACTCAATTCTGGCCTACACCCGCGAGGCCATGACGCCGGTTGCCTGTGAGGATGTTGAGGTAATTGGCTGGTTGTACCAGTTCTATATATCCGAGAAAAAGGATCAAGTATTCGAGGCGCTGAAGAAGAATCAGAAAATCAAACCGGCCAATATCCCCGCCGCCACCCAGCTTTTCACGCCGCACTGGATTGTGCGATACCTGGTGGATAACTCGCTCGGCCGCTTGTGGATGCTTAACAGACCAAATTCAGCTTGGTGGATCAGATGGAGTATTACATTCCTCCGGACGAGGCTGAGGCCGATTTTCTGAAAATCGAAGGCCCGGAAGAGCTTAAGGTTTGCGACCCAGCCTGCGGCTCCGGCCATATGCTGACCTATGCTTTCGATCTGCTCTACGCCATTTATGAAGAAGAAGGCTACGAGCCGTCCGAAATCCCGGAAAAGATTCTGACACACAACCTTTACGGTATTGAGCTGGATGAACGCGCCGGTGAGCTGGCCGCCTTCGCCCTGACCATGAAAGCCCGAGCGCGTCAGCGGCGTTTTTT
>NZ_JIBT01000011.1 GCF_001039575.1 Halomonas sp. PR-M31 | reverse complement strand
TTGACTGACACTTTTTGATGCAGCAACGCGGTTCGCGATGAAACGTCAACAGGCCCTAGACTGTTCGCCTAGATATGGCTTCTTCTCGATATCGGGAAGAAGCCTTTTTCATCTGTGCCGCGGGCGAAATCACAATAATATTGCGCCTAAAAGGAATAACCATGCCTTCCAAAAGCACCAATCCGTTGCAGATTCTGAAGAACTTTCGCTACAGCATTGCTTTTTTACCCAGCCTGCTTGGGTTGATCTATTTTGCGCTGGCACTCGGCATCGTCGTGCCCTACGTCGATCCAGCCGCCTTGCCGGATTTTCTCGATTGGCTCAAGTTTAAGGAGCAGGGAACTGCCAGCGCCCTGCTGTCCACCCTGATCGCCGGCATGATCTCGCTGATGGTATTCAGCTTTTCCATGGTCATGACGGTGCTGTCCCAGGCCGGCAACAACTTTTCCCACAAGCTCGTGTTTGGCCTGGTATCCGAGCGCCCCTATCAGCGGGTCTTGGGCCATTATCTTGGCACTATCCTGTTCATCCTCATCCTGCTGACCGTGCCGTTGAAAGGAGAAGTCCCAAGCCTATGGCGCTCTCTGGGCATCTATCTGGGTGTGATCATGGTGATGCACTGCCTGGGTCTGTTCGTTTTCTTCATTCATAACGTCTCCCAATCGGTGCAGATAAACGCAATCACCGCAGGTCTTTACGATGAAACCCGCAGTGCGCTTGCGCGTCTTGAATCCCGAGAGGATTCCGAGCGCTGGCGCTACTCGGGCACCTCTCCGATCATCGACGATGCAAGCCATGCGGTCCTCTCCAACTACAGCGGTTATATTCAGCAGTTGGATCTCGAGGCGGTGGCCAAGCTTGCCGAGCGTATCGACGGGGTCGTGCACATCAACTTTTCCTTTGGCGACTACACCGTCAAGGATTTCCCTTTATTCAAGGTCGAAAGCCCCGAGCCGCCTGGTGATAAATGGCGGGCATCGCTGTTGGGTGAGTTGGTCTACGTTCAGGGCGAATCCCCCGGCGATATTTATCGAGATGGACTGACCCAACTAATGGAAATCGCCATCAAGGCATTGTCACCGGGCATCAATGATCCGGGCACTGCGCGGCTGTGCATTCATCAATTGACCGGACTTTTGACCCGACGGCTCAACCTCACCCCTTGCAACATGCTCACCGACGAAAAAGGCCATACGCGAGTGACCTGGCACGAGGAACGCTTCGATAGCCTGCTGTACCGGGTATTTTCGCCTATCTTCACCTATGGCAAGGAGGATCTGAGCATCAATATGGCGCTATTGCAGGCGCTAAAAACGTTATCCTTGTACGCCGGAACGGTGGAGCTCGATGCGCTCCAGGCCCATGCGCAACGCGTCATTGGCGCCCTCGAAGGACTTGCCCGAGACAGTCTGGATCGTCAATTCATCAACGAGCGCTTGAATAACGGCGAGCACCGCCTGGATTTGCCGACGCTGCTGCCCGTTCCTCAACCTTGACGAGTGCTACTCGTGATGCCGTGTCGGCAGGGAGAGAGGGAGCTCCGTCGTCTTCTGATGCTCTGGCGCGTTTTGATGCTTTGCCTGATCCACATAGTGGCCGTAGCGACGACTCAAGGGCGCCGCGGAGAAACCGTGCAAATAGATACTCAGTAAAATGGTCCAGGCCGCTACGACGAAGACGATATGGGCACCGGGCACTCCGGTGGCTTCTGCGATCAGCACTGCGTACACGATCGACGCCAATCCCCGTGGCCCGCCCCAGCCGATAAAACCGATGCTTGCCGGCGCCAGACCGCTTCCCCATAAAGAAATGGCTACCGCCAAGGGGCGCACGATCAGCAGGCTGGCCAGGGCGTAGGCAATGATCTGCCAGCTGACATCCGATAAAACATTGACCGCAATGATAGAGCCAAACAGCAAGAACGTGATGAGCGTCAGCAGCTGACCTTCCGCTTCCGCAAAGCCAGTGGTACGAGGCAACAGCGAGCGTGCCGAGGTACCCACTGCAATCCCGGCGCTGAAGGCGGCCACGAAGCCGTTGCCTCCGAGCCATTCCGCGCCGGCATAGGCGATGACCGCCAGGGCAATGGTCGCCAGACGCTGAGTCGTATCCGTAGTCCAGTCTCGATCGGCACTCCACTCAAGCACGCGCCCTCCAAGCCAGCCGGTCAATCCTCCTACCGCCATGCCAATACCGACCAGGGAAACGAACAGCACCACATAGCCCCCCAGGGAGCCGGTGTCGTGTCGTGCCACATCGAGTAGCACGGTGATGAAAGGCACTGCCAGACCGTCATTGAGGCCGCTTTCCACGTTCAAGGTCTGGCGAATGCGCTTGGGCACCGCATTGTTGCTGACGAAGGCCTGGCCCAGGGCGGCATCCGTGGGTGCCAGAGTCGCGGCGAGTAGCGCAATCGCGCCAATAGTAAGCCCTGGCAGCAACAGCCACCCCACTCCGGTGCCGATCACTATCGCTAGCGGCAAACCAAATCCCAACAGGCGCAGGGCCAGACTGTGTTCTTTCCACACCGTGCGCACGTCCATCCGCGAGGCATCGGTGAACAGCACCACTACCAGAGTGGCCTCGGCAAGAACGCTGATGGTCTCGTTTTCAACATCGAAATGAAGGATGCCCAGAAGCCCGGGGCCCAGGAGAATGCCGGCGGTAGTGAACACCATGGGTAGGGTAATGGGAGTGCCTTGCAGACGACCGGCCAGCAGTCCGAAGGCCAGTACGGCCAGGGCGACGACGCCTATGTTCGCATCCATGCGTTTTCCTTTTTTCAATCATTGCTAGCTATCAATAAACGCCCGGCTCTCCTGGCGGTCGTGTCTTGAAGCGCCGATGCAGCCACAGATACTGCGCTGGATGACGTCGAATCGCCGCTTCGATGACCGCATTGATACGGGCCGCGTCCTCGACTTCATTGCCGCTGGGAAAATTTTCCAGGGCCGGCAGGTATTCCAGGGTATAGGTGCGATTATCCGGATTGCGGTGAAAGATCAAAGGCATGACCGGGGCGCCGGTCATGCGAGCGATCTTGCCGGTGAGTTTGATGGTGGCGGCTTCGACGCCAAAAAACGGTGCAAACACGCTGGCTTCGCGACCAAAGTCCTGATCCGGTGAGTACCACACCGCGTGGCCATTCTTGATACGTCGCACCACTCCTCTCAGGTCGTGGCGATCGATGGCCGCACCAAAAATATGACGACGCGCCCGGGTCATGAAGCGCTCGAACAGGGCATTGTCGTGGGGTCGATATACCACATCCGCAGGAAAGAACAGCGAGTGCAGCGCACCACCTAGATCAAGCGTGGAAAAATGAATGCCGATGATCAGCGCCCCCTTGCCCTGACTCATGGCCTGCTGCATGTTCCTCTCGCCTTTGAAGGTGACGCGATGGCGCAGATGCTCTGGATCGCGACACCAGCCGGTAGCGGTCTCGAGAATACCGATACCGTTGGCAATGAAGGTCTCACGGACAAGACGTGCATGGCGCGCCTCATCGAGTTCGGGAAATGCCAGACGAAGATTGGTTTCCGTGATATGGCGCCGACGCTTGGCAAAGCGCCAGGCCATGAGACCGATCATCTTGCCAACCCAAAGCTTGAGGGGCCAGGGCAACCAGGCCCCGACACGCATCAGGCCAATGGCAAGCCAGGTGGGCCAGTAATTGGGCATCAGAAAGGAAATGTTGGAAGGAGTCTCTGCCATGCGCCGCGTCGCTTGTCCTGTCGCCGATGTCAAAGCGGACTATTGTAGCGGGCTGAGGCGAGCACGTCAGGCGTTTGCTTAGAACCTATTTACGATCTGCTGCGTGTCGGCCATACATCGTTAAATTCGGTCTTAAATACTCATTCACACTAGTAAACTCCGTTTTTTCGCCCGAATTTGCCTCGTCTGGCTCTAACTCGCTAAATCGTAAAATGGGTTCTTATACCGCTTCGTTCCAATCCTCAAAATAGTGGCGCGGCACCCTCGGCAACAGGCCGGTCAGAAGGGTATAGCTGATGGTATCGCAATGACGGGCCACCTCATCTACGGACAGCACTGCCCCGCTTTCATCCTTCCCCCATAGGATGACACGACTGCCGATACCCGCGTCAGGCAACCCGGTGATATCCACCGTGAGCATGTCCATCGAGACCTTGCCCGCTAGCATGCTACGCTGACCATCGATCAATACCGGCGTGCCGTCCCGGGCATGGCGATCATAGCCATCGCCATAGCCCGCTGCGACCACACCGATTCTGGAAGGCGCCGGGGTTATCCAGCGTCCGCCATAGCCCACCGGCTCTCCTGGGCCAAGCTCCTGCACTGCAATGATCTCGGAGCGTAGCGTCATCACCGGCCTGAGGCCGCGACTGGCATCGTTGGCGCCTTCCAGGGGATCGCTGCCGTAAAGCATGATGCCTGGGCGATTCCAGGCACCGTGGGACTCTGGCCAGGCCAAGGTGGCCGGCGAATTGGCCAGGCATGTAGGCGCGTTCAACGCGGTTGCCCAATCGTTCAAAAGCTGCAATTGACGTTGAAAATAGCGCGGCTCCAGCGCATCCGCAGTGGCGAAATGGCTCATCAGATGCAAATCACACACCCGATCCGGCGCATCCAGCAGACGCCGCCAGATACCTTCGAGACTCTGCTCGGAAAAGCCCAGACGATGCATGCCGGAGTCCATCTTGACCCAGACCGGTATCGGCCGGTCAGGGCGATAGGCCATCAAGGCCTCGACCTGCCATTCACTGTGAACTGCCGTCCATAATCCCAGCGACTCGATCAGCGGCAGCTCGTCGGCCTGGAAAAACCCTTCCAATAGCACGATGGGCTTGTCGATACCGCCCTGGCGCAATGTCTGAGCTTCTTCGATACAGGCCACTGCAAACGCCGGCGCCAGATCATTGAGGGCTTGAGCACAGGCTAGGGCACCATGGCCGTAGGCATCCGCTTTGATCACCGCCAAGGACTGACTGTGGGGCGCAAGCCCCTGAGCCAGAAGATAATTATGGCGCAGCGCGTCCAGATCTATTTTGGCGATTAAGGGACGACTCACGACTCAGGGCTCCTTGGCGGCCATTAGCGCGATTGCGGCGCGGTGGGCCGCTGGCCGATGTTCATGAGAGCGTCGTCGTCAACGTCTTCCGCAGAGAAGTCCAGGTTGACCGACAAATCCTCTCTCAACCAGTCGTTGAGTGCACGAATGTCACGAACGTCCAGCACGCCGGCGGCCTGGCGCAGCTCTATCAGATCCGTCACATAGTCGTAGCGGGATTCTGCATAGTTGGCCAGCGCATCGTAAAGATTCTGTTCCGCGTCGAGCACGTCGACGATGTTCCGCGTCCCCACTTCGTAGCCGGAGCGCGTTGCCTCGAGGGCGCTGCGGTTGGAAATGATAGCTTGGCGGCGGGCCTCGACGGTGGACACGTCGTTATTGACCTCCGTCAGCAGTGAGCGTACCTGCTGTACGGTTTCGCGGCGCTGGGACTCGAAGTCGTACTGACTTGCTTCCAGGCGATAGCCTGCCTGATTGACCTGGGCGCTGGTCTTGCCTCCGGTAAAGATGGGCACGTTAGCCCTCAGCCCTACCTGGCCAGCGGAGTTATGGCCGTCCAGATAATCGATATCGGTTTTGGAATAGTCGTAGCGCACGAAGGCGTCAAGGGTGGGCAGATGCCCTGAACGGGCAATGTCCACATTGCGATTGGCAACGTCGATCGCCGCCTGGGTTGCCAGAAGCGTCGGGTTGTTTTCCATGGCCAGAGAAGTCCAAGCCTCTCGCGTATCCGGCAACGGCGTTTCGATGGGTAAATCCTCCGAAAGCCCCTCGATGCTGTCGTAACGCTTGCCGGTGAGGCGCTCGAGTCGTTCGAAACTGACCTGAAGATCGCTACGTGCCGCGATGCGTTCGGCGCGAGCCAGATCCGCCGACGCCTGCGCCTCTTGAACGTCGGTAATGGCGATCAATCCCACCTCGAACTGCTCCCTGGCCTGTTCGAGCTGGCGCCCGATGGCCTTCTCTTGAGCAATCCTGGACTCCAGAATGTCCTTGGCTCGCAGTATTTCGAAATACGCTTGGGATGTCTGGGAGATCAACTCCTGACGGTCGCTGAGCAACGAGAACCCCTGTTGATCGATCTCCTCCTCGGCGCGTTTCAGTTCGAACCAGTTCCTGGCATCGAAAATTGCCTGGGTGGCTTCCACGCCAATGCTGGTCGAGTTGTAATTGTCATCACTAGGACTGCCTGCAGACGAGAAGCCGCCAGGACCGCCAGCGCCCCCACCTGCCCCTGTCCCTCCGCCTGCAGTTCCACCACTCGAGGCGCCGCCGCCTGTACCGCCCGCAGAAGAACCCGCTGCCGCCGAGCCGGCAAAAGAGCTTTCTTCATAGGTCTTGTTGTGAGCGGCACTGGCATTGGCCCCTATCTGGGGCAGCAGATCACCCCGCTGCACATTGCGCTCTTCCTCGACGCTGCGGTAGGTCGAGACCGACGATGCCAGATCAGCACTGTTTTCCAGAGCGTCGCGAGTGATGGTTATAAGATCCGCCGCCTGAACCTGGGAAGACAGCATGACCGCCGCCGCTAAGGGCAGCAGCGTGCGGTGTAATCTATGGGTATGCGGAAGAAGAGCACCTGAAGAGGGCATCGACGTTATCCTTTCTAAGCCTATGCGGAGTGATACATACAATGACGCATGTTTCCCTGCTAATCAATGCTTCGAGTCAAGACTCATGTGAGAAGCATTGCTTTGAATAAATCAGAATGACGAACGCGAGCCTAAGGCTCGCGTTCGTCATCTTCAGTACTTTGAACTGCCGCTTACTCGAAGATAGCTTCCAGAGTCAGATTCTGCTTCTCGAGCACCCGTCGCAACTTCTTGAGCGCCTCGACCTGAATCTGACGCACCCGCTCCCGAGTCAGGCCAATCTCTTCGCCGACTTCTTCTAGGGTCGAAGCTTCATGACCATGCAGACCAAAGCGGCGCACGACCACTTCCATCTGCTTTTCGGTCAGCTCCACCAGCCAATCATCGACATGTTGCTTGACATCGATGCTGACCAAAGAGGATTCGGGGCCGCATTCGTTTTCGTCCGCCAGAGTCTCGATCAGCGGCTTGTCGCTTTCACCGCCTAGCGGATAATCCACGGAGGATATGCGTTCGTTGAGCCCCAGCATCTTCTTGACCACGCCCACGGGCTTGTCGAGAAATTCGGCAATCTCTTCGGCGGTCGCTTCGTGATCGAGCTTCTGGGTCAACTCCCGGGCGGCGCGCAGATAGATATTGAGTTCCTTGACCACGTGAATGGGTAGACGAATGGTGCGCGTCTGGTTCATCAATGCGCGTTCGATGGTCTGGCGAATCCACCAGGTGGCGTAGGTCGAAAAGCGAAAGCCACGTTCCGGATCGAACTTTTCCACGGCCCGGATCAGGCCAAGATTGCCCTCCTCGATCAGATCGAGCAGCGATAGCCCACGATTGAGATAGCGTCTTGCGATCTTGACCACCAGACGCAGGTTGGATTCGATCATGCGTTGACGCCCTGCCGGGTCACCGCGTTGGGCCAGGCGTCCGAAATGAACCTCTTCTTGCGGTGTCAGTAGGGGAGAAAAACCGATTTCATTGAGATAGATCTGAGTAGCATCAAGACTTTGATGATAGTTGTTTTCTTCGCGGCTCAGCGCTTTTTCAAATGCCGCCTCTTCCTTGGCCTCCACACCGTCAACGATGACCTCGACCTCGTCATCCACATCATTGAGATCAACTTCTTGAAGATTCCTTTCAAGCATACTCATGTCACTACCCCGTTATCTGCGTGGAAAAGAGTCATTGACCGGCTCTGTTGTTCTTATGACCCGTCCTGGCGCGATCGCCGACTCCGGGAGCACGACGATCGTCCTTTTCCTGCGATGAGATTCCCCCTCTAGCGTCGCGGTAGAAACTTGAGAGGGTCTTGAGGCTGGCCATCCTGACGCACCTCGAAGTGCAGCTTGACACCATCGGCATCGGTATCGCCCATGGTGGCAATCACTTGTCCGGCTTCGACAACGTCGTTTTCACGCACCTTGAGACTGTCGTTGTAAGCGTAGGCACTCAAGAAACTATCGTTATGCTTGAGTAGAATTAGATTGCCGTAACCGCGTACTCCATCGCCTGCGTAGACTACGATGCCAGGACCCGCTGCCTTGACAGGTTGCCCCTTTTGACCCGCGATATCAATGCCCGCGGTAATACTTGAACCATCGCTGAAACGGCCTACTAGCTGCCCCTCAACAGGCCATTGCCAGGGCACGTCTTCCACGGGGGTATAGGTGCGCTGCTGGGCCGAGGGCGCATCCGCACCGCCGGCCACTGCCGTGCCGGCGTCCGCTGCCGGGCCAGTAACCGTCGCTTCTTCCGAAGAAGCCGATGGCCGTGTATTGCTGGCTGTAGGTTGCCGCTCCGTTTGATTGGCTTGCTGAGTGCCTCGCTGGTTGTCTTGTGAAGCGCCCTGGGCATTTTCGTTGCTCCTGGCCGCACTCTGGCGATCCGACGGCTGCGAGGCGGCCTGGTTACGCTGACGCGCCAACTGCTCGCGCTCGGCACGATCTTGGGCACTCAACTGCCCATCGGCCCCGGGTGTACCGTAATTGTAGATCGGCCCTTGACCGCCGGTGCCTTGCCCTTGTTCGGCATTGGCAGGCGTTTGTTCGTTCGATGAGGAAGATCGTGCAGGCTGAGCCGAGGCTGCCTGGGGGGAAGATTCATTCGAGGAGGACTCCATGGGACGACTGGTCAAGCGCCGGTTGCGCTCGATGGCCTCGGTGTCCGGTGCCAGCCAATCCGGCGCCTGGGTACCGGATACCCCTGCCGCCCCTGCAGCGCCGGCGGCCACACCATTTTGAGCCATGCGGGGATCCGTTGTGGCAGGGCCACCATCAGGAGCAGCCTGTCCATTTCCATCAAGCTGCAGTACCTGTCCCGGCTGCAGGCGATACGGTGGCGTGATGCCATTGATCTTGGCCAGATCGCGAAAATCCATGTTCTGTCGCCAGGCGATGCCATATAGGGTATCGCCTTGTTGAACGGTTACACTCTCGCCACTCTGGGCCTCCCGAGCCACGGACAGATCGCGTACGTCGGGACTGGTATTGGGTCCGGCGCAGCCAGCGACTCCAAGCGCCAGTGCGGTTACGAGAAAAGCCTTGCGCATAGGGATTCAATCCTTTTCGGAAGATAACGGGGAGCGCTCGCCGACCATCAATACCAGCAGCAGCCCCAGCGCCATGAGTACAAGCCCCGGCAGTAGCTGAGCCGAATCACCCGTTAGCGACGCATAATCGCCGGGCAACAGGTAGCGATAGTCGAGCGGTATCATTTGTTCATCGGGACCGAGACGATAACTGACCAGCTCCCGCCAAGGCCAGAGCAAAGGCAGCGAACCTATGATGAAACCGACGAGAAGCTGTAACGTGAGGTCGTGAAAATGTCGAAAAAGCCAGGCAAGCAAGCGCGAGAAAAAGAACAGGCCCAGGGCACAGCCTGCGCCAAATTGCAGAATCAGGACGACATCGAAACTCTTGATGCCTTCCATGACCGTACCGTAAAGCCCCATGGCCAGTAGTAAAAAACTGCCGGACACGCCGGGAAGCAGCATGGCGCTGATGGCGATGGCCCCGCCCACCACCAGGACCAAATCACCGAAACCCGCCATCAGTGGCATCACCGCGGGAAGCGTTTGAGCCAATAGCAATCCGATGACAAGCGGCAGCAGGTACCACCAGCGCCAGCTATCGATCTGGCGTCGCACCACGATTGCCGAGGCCGCCACCAGCCCAAAGAAGAAGGCGTTGAGCAGTACCGGATGCGCGTCGAGCAAGTAAGTGACCAGATGCGCCACGCTAATCAGACTCGCCAGTATTCCTGCCACCAAGGGTACCAGAAACGCTAGATTAAGATGTTCGATCAACCCGGCCATGCCATGTCGACGCCAGGCACCAAAGGCATCGGGTCCGAAACGACGAATGGTGAAAATCAGCTCTTCATAGATGCCGGTCACGAAGGCAATTGTGCCTCCGGATACTCCTGGCACCGCATCGGCGGCGCCCATCCCAGCTCCCTTGAGAAATAGCGCCAGCGCTCGTTTCAACGTATGACCCCTTCCAGAAGCGGCACGAAGCGCACTTGCTCGAGCCGCTGATATTCATAAACATTGCCGTGGCGCTGCACCCGAGTCAGCCATTGGCTACCGTCACTGTCTTCCAGCGGTGCAATGAGAACGCCGGTATCGCTCAACTGTGCCAATAATGCCTCAGGAAGCTCACTTGCACAGGCAGTCAGCAAAATCACATCGAAAGGCGCCGCCTCGGGCCAGCCATGAGCGCCATCACTCAATCGCAAGCGGGCATTATAAGCCCCTAAACGAGCCAGGCGAGAACGCGCTCGAGTATGATGCACTCGGATGCGCTCAAGGGACCAGACCTTGTTCACCAACCTTGACAGAATCAGAGTTTGATATCCCGAACCGGTACCGATTTCCAGAACCTGGGTTGGTTCTTCTTTTAACACCAGCTCACTCATGCGCGCTACCATCCAGGGTTGAGACAGCGTTTGTCCATGACCGATGGGCAGGGAGGTGTCTTCATAGGCACGATGAGACAACGCCTCATCCAAAAACAAATGACGCGGTTCTCGGGCCATGATTTCCAGGACCCGTTGATTGCTGATACCGGCATCCACCAACCGCGCGATCATCCGATCCCGGGTTCGCTGAGAGGTCATGCCGATACCGCTGAGCTCACCCGGTTCGTGACAACGCATCCAGCCATCCTTGCACGTCTTTGAGCGCTGTGTGTCGGGTCAAATCGGTCTGCAGCGGCGTAATCGACACATAGCCTGCCTCGATGGCCGCGAAATCGGTATCCGGCCCATCGTCTGCATTGTCGCCCGCAGCGGCAATCCAATAGCGTACCCGCCCGCGCGGGTCCTTGACCTCCAACGGCCGTGTTGCCGGCCCACGATACCCCATTCGGGTCACGCGAAACCCCTGCAGTTCTTCCCAGGGCACATCCGGCACATTGACATTGAGCAGGCTGCGCGGTGGCAGTGAAAGCGATCCTGCCGCGCCCACCAGGCTCGCGGCAACCCGGCCCGCGGTCTTGAAATGACGCGAACCGACCAAGGACATGGCAATGGCAGGCATGCCCAGGTTGCGCCCCTCCATGCTGCCGCCACGGTGCCTGAATAAAGTACGTCGTCTCCCAGGTTGCTGCCGTGATTGATGCCTGAGATGACCAGATCCGGCTTCTCGTCCCAAACCCCATTCACCCCGAGATAGACACAGTCCGCCGGCGTCCCGTCGACGCTGTAGAATCCATTGTCCAGGGCCGTGAGTGCCAGGGGACGAGTCAGAGTGAGGGAATTGCTGGCACCGCTCTTGTCCCGATCCGGCGCAACTACACGCAGTCGTGCATGGGCGTTCAAGGCGTCATAGAGCGCCCGCAGGCCCGGGGCATGCACCCCATCGTCATTGGATAGCAATAGCTTGCGCATCGCTCCTCCTGAAGTTGTTACGACGTTTATCGTCGCAACGGCTTTCGTTGTTCATAAATAGCCCATAAGCGATCCGTCGAACCTCAATCGGTCATCAAATGAGCGTCGGGTGGCGGATCAGCTCTCGTAGCACCGCAGTGGCAAAAGCCCCACGCGGCAGCTCGAAACCCAGGACCAGATTGTCTTCATCGTGAGACACCGTCGGCGCGCCGAGAACGACTCGAAGCGCTCGACGGGCCAAGCGTACGCCGGCGCCTTCGAGCCCTTTGCACAAATCAGCATGCTTATCGCCCAGTTGCTGCTCGTAGCGTACAGCTTGATGCTGTGCTAGAGAGCCGCCAGTACCCCACAGCACGCCGGTAGGATGCAGGTCGAGCCTTAAGGCTCGTTCTACAAGGGTTTCATCATGCTGCTGCGTTACGAACTGACTGGCACTGCCGTCGAGCATCAGCACATCGCCGGCAAGGGGCGTGGCCCAATTGTTCTCGGCTACCCGCCGGGCAAGCAGTTCGTTGAACAGATAGCTGCGGGCGCTCGAGAGCATCATGCCTTCCCGATCGTCGCGTTTGCGCCAACCGCGTCGCAGAACGTCCCTTGCACGAAACAGGTTGCGCCCGTCAGGCCCGAAACGCTGGGGCCCAAAGTAGTTGGGTACACCCCGTTCGCAAAGCGTTTGCCAGTGCGGCTCTAGAGCGGGGTGATCGACGATCGCACCGCTCAACCGCAGGGTGAAACGATTGGCCCGATGAACGCCCCGCTTGAGTTTGCGGGGATGACGATGCTGCTCGAGAATCCGTACCGGCGTATCCCCCAGGCGCCCGATGAGATCCGCCGGTGCTTCACGTCCGGGCAGATGCACCGACAGCCACTGGCGCGTCACCGCCACCCGATCCTTCATTCCCGAAAACCCCATCTGGCGTGGCGTCACGTCGCAGGCTCTGGCCAGCCGTCGGGCCAGTTCCAGCGTGGTCAACTCGCGTTTTTCCACCCATAGCCAAAGATGCTCGCCGTGACCTTCCGGCTGGAATCCGAGACACTCCTCGACGAAGAAATCCTCCGGTGCCCGGCGATAATCTCCATCGGTAAGCGGTCCGCCATGAGCGCAAGGCCAGACAGGTGGCCAGATGGCATCGCTCGTTTCGGTCACCGCATCATCTCTGAGTTGACATCCATGGTGTCACGCTTGAACAACACCACCACCGCATTTGCCGCCATTCCTTCTTCCCGACCAGTAAATCCCAGCCGTTCGCTGGTAGTCGCCTTGACGTTGACCGCCTCCAGGGTCACTTCCAGATCCGCTGCCAGGGTGGCATTCATGGCACCAATATGAGATGCCAGCTTGGGCGCCTGAGCGATGACCGTGGCATCCAGATTGCCCAGCCGATAGCCGGCTTCCTTTACCAAGCTCAACACATGACGCAGCAAGGCACGACTATCGGCGCCGGCCCAGCGCGGATCGGTATCGGGAAAATGCCGTCCGATATCCCCCAGGGCACAAGCGCCGAGCAGTGCATCGCATACCGCATGTATCAGTACATCTCCATCGGAATGTGCGATGAAGCCGCGGCGATAGGGAATACGCACTCCTCCGATCACCAGATGATCGCCTTCGCCGAAGGCATGTACATCGAATCCATGGCCGATACGAATCATGTAAGTTCCCTATTCATAGCAATCTCCTACTCATTGCAATCATCTACCTCGCCCCTGGCGATCTCTTTCGCCTGGGCCGCTAGAATATGCGCCGCCAGCATCAGATCTTCCGGATGGGTGATCTTCAGGTTGTCACGCCGACCCGCAATCAGACGGGGCGCCAGGTCTTGGGCCTCGATAGCCGATGCCTCGTCGGTCACTTGAATATCGTTATCGAGCGCGCTGTGAAGCGCCTCGCGCAACAGGCCATAGCGAAACCCCTGAGGCGTCAATGCATGCCAAAGCCCATCTCGAGATTCGGTGGTAGCCACCCTGCCCGCTTTATCCGCACGCTTCATGGTGTCCGCTACGGGTACCGCCAGAAGCCCCCCGATAGGCTCATCGACAAGCGTTTCAAGAAGACGCTGCAAGTCATCAGGGTGTACACAGGGACGCGCCACATCATGCACCAGCACCAGATCGTCTTCAGACGCCAAGCGGGCCAAATCGTCAAGTGCCTGCAACACCGAATTCACTCGTTCGGCGCCCCCGGCAACCCGTTGCCAATCGCTGAAGGGCACCCAGCGTGGATCGAACCAGGCATCGTTTTCATCCAGACACAAACACAGTGATGCCTGGGGGTAAGCGTGATGCAGGCGTGCCAGGGTATGGGCCAGAACGGGTTTTTCATCGATGGGAAGATACTGTTTGGGGCGATCGGCACCCATACGCTGACCTTGACCGGCGGCGGGCACGATCAGCCATAATCTCTCGGCCGTCACTGCTTCCCTCCGGTAGAAGATGAAGCCCCTTGAGTTTCTACATCCGGTACCCAGAAAAATTGCTCGTCTTCGCGAACCATGCCGATATCGCTACGCGCCCGCTCATCGATGGCGTCAAGCCCATTCTTGAGATCGACGACCTCTGCCGCCAAACGCTGATTATTGGCTAGAGATAGGGCGTTCTCTGCGGCCAGCGCGTCGGTTCGGCTGCGAATATGGGCCAACTCTCGCAGCCCCCCTTCGCCAAACCACAGGCTATACTGCAGCAGGACGAACAGACCCGTCAGTACGATTGCGAGCCACTTGAGCATCGTAATATCCCGTTCGTTCGCAGAAAGAAAAATTGCAGGCGCATTGCCTAAAATACCGACGCCATTATGCCATCATCCCTGACGCTACGCAGGCCAATTAGCGCTTGAAAATCACCACGACTCTTTCTCAACAGCATTTCAAAGACCCCACGATCTCTGGAGCAATTCATGTATAAATTGGCTTTTTTCGTCCCTTTCGATGCGGCTGAAGCCGTCAAGGAAGCGGTCTTTTTGAGTGGCGCGGGGCGCATCGGCAATTATGAAGCCTGCTGCTTTCAGACCCGTGGCAGCGGACAGTTTCGTCCGATCAAGGGCGCTGAACCCCACATCGGTAGCGTCGACGAACTGGAACACGTGGAGGAGATAAAGGTGGAGCTGGTATGCAGCGATGAAGTGATAGCAGATGCGGTAGCCAGGCTCAAGGCCGCTCATCCTTATGAGGAGCCTGCCTATGAAGCATGGAAGCTGGCAGATTTCTGAGTTCAAAAAAACGCCTCTCTAAATGTGCATGGAGAGGCGGTTTTTGACGACCATACTGGCGTTGGAATCTTTGCTTATTCGGGCATCAGCACCGCGTCGACGGCGTGAATCACACCGTTGCTGGCCTCGACGTCCGCCTGCACTACCTTGGCATTATCGTTGATCATTACCGTCTCGCCTTCCATGGAGATACTCAGATCCCCTCCTTCGACGGTGGTCACCGAGTCTCCATCACTGAGATCCGACGCCATCATCTCTTCCGGCACGACGTGATAGGTCAGTAATTTCTGCAGCTGCTCCTTGTTTTCCGGCTTCAAAAGATCCTCTACCGTGCCTTCCGGCAAGGCATCAAAAGCATCATCCGTGGGTGCAAACACGGTGAAGGGCCCCTCTCCTTTGAGAGTATCGACCAGATCCGCTGCCTTTACCGCCGCAACCAGAGTGTTGAACTCCCCCACGCTTGCCGCCGTATCGACGATGTCTCTCTCGCTATCTCCTCCGCTGCCTGCCAATACCGCACCAGAAAGCATCAGCCCTGCCAATCCTGTACCGAACCACCGAGTTGCCGTACGTGCATAAGCATTCATTTCTGCTCACTCCTCGAGAGTAATGATTGCGGCATCATGGGTTTTCCTTTCATCACACTGTGCCGCACAATGCCTATACAGATTAGTCTAGCTGTAGAACTATTGCACAACATTTTCTGCGCTGGTGCGCATTTTTCCTGTGTTGCGCCTGCCGGTTCAGGCGCTGCCGAAGTAGCGTTCACGATCGTCACGACCGATATCACTGATATGCAAAGGAAAGACGCCTTCTTTGCGATCGCCGAAGTAGTGATGCAAAGTGCGTTCGATAGTAGGGAAAGCCAGCTCGTTCCAGGGAATGTCCTGTTCATCGAACAGCGCCACTTCAAGACTTTCCGGTCCTGAAGCAAAATCACTGGTTAGATCCGCACGAAAAATCATGTAGACCTGATTGATATGCGGCAAGTTGATCAGGGTATAGAGATCGTGAATCTTGACCTTGGCACAGGCTTCTTCCAGGGTCTCTCTCGCTGCAGCCTCGACGGTGGTTTCAGCGTTTTCCATGTAGCCCGCGGGTAGTGTCCAGTACCCCTTACGCGGCGAAATGGCCCGTCGGCACAGGAGTACGCGGCCATCGCGAATGGGGAGAGTGCCGGCAACGATGCGTGGATTCTGATAGTGGATGGTGCCGCAAGCGTCACACAGATAGCGAGGCCGATCATCGTCTTCAGGAATGGCGAAACGTACAGCATGCCCGCAATGGCTACAGAAGTTCATTAATACCTCACGCGCGTCACTTGACGCTTTTCCAGGGGCTGAGTACAAGTAGTGAAACTCAATGGAAGCTCCATGTTAGAGAAACTCTACGAACGCCTGCAAGCACACACACCGCGCAAATTGGGACTGGCCCTGTCTCAGGCTGCGGTACTCATCCCTATCGTCGATCGCCCGGAACCGACGCTGCTCTTCACCCGCCGGGCGGCCCATCTCAAACAGCACGGCGGTCAGGTCGCCTTTCCTGGGGGTAAACGCGAGCCTGACGATCCCGATTTATTGACCACCGCTCTACGCGAGGCCGAGGAAGAAATCGCCCTTGCGCCTAAGCAAGTAAGGCTGTTCGGGCGTCTTAGCGATTTGATCTCGCTGCATGGCATTCGGGTGACACCCTTTGTGGGGGTGATACCCGCAGATCTGCCACTGCGCCCGGAGTTCGGTGAGCTGGATGTTATTTTCGAAGCGCCGCTGGCGATGTTTCTCGAGGATCGTCGTAGCCATACCGATGTAATCCAGATCGGTGAACGATCGCTCTACGTACCCAGCTACCAGGAAGGCGAGCATGTGATCTGGGGGCTTTCCGCAATGATGCTAGTGGAGCTACTAGCAGTCGGATTTGGTCGATCGATCAGCCTCGATCGACCCCCGGACGGCAGCCGACTCAACCATCGATTGGATGCCCGGCAACCGCTGTTCAAGGGCGATACTAATTCCTAACCCCCCAGGGTCTGATCCTGGTGCTTGAACCAGGCCAGCGCCTGATCGAGATGTCCGGGCTTGAAGTCCGGCCAGTAATCATCGACGACGAAGAAATCGGCGTATACGGATTGCACCGGCAGGAAGCCGCTAAGCCGACGCCCGCCTCCCCAGCGCACGATCAGATCCAGCTGGGATACGTCCCGAGAGCGAATTTCCCCTTCCTTGAGTCCATCCAGATCCCACTCCCAGTGGTAGTTCGCCAGAAAATTCACCTTGATGCCCTGGCCCTGGCGAGTCTGGAATTCACGCAGCTCATCCGGCAACTGCTTGGAGCCGTACTTACCCACCACCAGCAGGGCCGCACCGCGTCGGGCGATCTCGAGGGCGAACTCGACGCAGGCAGAGCGAAAAGCCTGGATCTGCGGCGACGCTCTTTTGGTGTTGTCCTGGGTGAAGCCATACACGGAGACTTCGGGAATACCCAGTTGCTTACACTGCTCGAACAGAGCAAGCCCAGGCTCGATGCCAAAGCGATAGCCCTCTTCCTTGGAAAGCCCCCGCTGTACGGCCCAGCGCCGATTGCCGTCCGGGATGAAACCTACATGATTGGGCAGAGCACGTTTTGCCATTCTTCTCGATCCATCGAATTGTCACGTTGTACACGTTGCCGTTTGTCGAAAACCAATATGAACCGGCCTTACGCGGCGAGGAATACTGCTAATTGTCGTCAGGCCTGCAGTATGATTGCCGCCCGACGCGTGGTGCAAGCGCTGAGCATCCACGTTAAGGTCAGGCCTGCTCCAAGCCGAGCTTCTCGTACTGGGAAGGCCTGAAAACCAGGGTCAGCGCCATCATGGCGGCTGCCCCCAGGGCCAGCATTATCCAGACTGCAATAAAATTGCCGGTAGCTTGGCGCAGAGCGCCGCTCACCCAGGGTGACATGGCATTGATCATGAAACCGATTCCCTGCATGAAGGCAGCAAGTTGCCCTGCGATGTGCGGTTCGGGGTGATGATCAAGCGCCAATATCAAGCCCAAGCCAAAGCAGGCACCCAGTCCGAAGCCTGCGATCGCAATCCAGATCAGTGCCCCGGGGCCCGGTAGAAGGATCAATCCCAGATAACCGATCAGCTGTGCCAGCAGGCTCACACTCAACAACATACGACGGTCTATACCGCGTTGGCGTTGAGCAAGCATTGGCATGGTCAACGCCGCCATTACCTGGAATATCGTCATCCAGGCCAATAGTAAACCACTGTGAGACGTGTTCCACCCCAGCTGCTGGTAATAGGCGGGAAGCCAGGCAATGACGCTGGAATATCCGGCATTGATGATGCCGAAATAGAGCGCCAGCACCCAGGCGCGTGGAAAACGCCAGAGCCGGTTGGCGGCGACAGGGGAGCGACTGCCGCGCGGCTGGGCCACTTTCCACAGCCAGCCTGCCAAGGCGATCACCGCGGGAATGAACCATAGTCCCACGCCCAGGGACCAGGAATCCGTTTGTGCCGCAATACGCGGGCTGAGCCAAGCGGCCAAACCACCCCCGCTCATCAAGGATGCGGAATAGATGCCCATGGCAAGGGGCACGCGCCCGGGAAAGTCGCGCTTGATGCGCCCGGGCAGCAAGGTCTGAATGATGGCGATACCCACACCGCCTATCAGCGCCGTGACAAGTAGCGCTGTCCCGCTTGGGTTGATGATGCGAATCAGGCACCCGAACAAGATGAGCATCAATCCGAGAGAAACACCTCGCCCTTCCCCAAGCCGGGCCGCCAGCCTGGCGCTCATCAAGGCAACCAATCCCATGCACAGGAAGGGCAGCGTGGTGAGCAAGCCAACCGCCTGGAAGCTCATGCCGGTATCGGCTCTTATAGCTCCTTGCAGCGGGCTGATGGAGGCAATCAACGGCCGCAGATTGAGCCCCAGCATTACCAGCAGCGCCAGTCCACCCAGCAAACCAAAGGACGATGTTACGCTGCCCTCTTTAGTCAAATCCGTATCGTTTCGAAGATTCATGACGCTCTTTCAGATGTCCTTTTCCGGCATTTTGCCCCTATCCTTCGGCAACGAAAGGACGAAGGTAGTACCACTGGTACGGCTTTCGACACTGATGCTGCCCCCGTGCCACTGAGCAATTGAGCGTACGATCGCCAACCCCAGCCCGCCGGAATCCCCTGCCCCGGTGCGGGCCGGATCGCAGCGATAAAAACGCTCGAAGATACGGGCTTGATCCACGGACTCGATGGGCTCTCCCTCGTTGTGAACCCTGATCGCAACATGATCGTCTATTACATCACTGGCGATGCGGATGGACGTTCCCTCACGACCATAGCGCAAGGCGTTGGCAAGCAGATTAGCCAGGGCTCTGCGCAGCAGGTCAGAATTTGCCCGGAGGGTACCGCTGGCCTGGTTGACGAGGGCGCGGTCATCCTCCTCCGCCATTCCTTCGAAGTACTCACATAGCTGCTCGACAAGCTGGGCAATATCGATGTTTTCCTTCGTCATTGTCGCCGATGGGCTTTCGGTACGAGCTAGAAACAACATACTGTTTATCATGCGGGACAGCCGCTCGTACTCCTCGATATGGGACGCCAGCAGATACTGATAGTCTTCCGTCGGTCGTTCTTGGCGCAGCACTTGCTGAGTGTGCCCGAGCAAATTGTTCAGCGGTGTGCGCATTTCATGGGCAAGATCCTCGGAAAAACGCGAAAGCTGGGCAAACCCCTCCTCCAAACGAACCAGCATCTGATTCAGGGCGCTACTCAAAAGGCGCAGCTCTTCGACGTCGCTATCGCTTTCCAAGCGTAGATTGAGATGCTGAACGTCGATGGCCTTGGCTCGCCTGGCAAGCCGGCGCACCGGGCGCAGCCCGCGCCGACTCACGGCCCACCCCAGTAAAGAGGCCAACAAGGCACCTACGCCCAACGCCATCCCTAAGGTGAAGCGATAGTCCGCCAGCATCTGATCCCGCTCATAAAGCAGCTTGCCCGCCACCATGGTGAGTCGCTTGCCCTCCTGCTCCACGCTCTGCCACGCCAGACGAGCCCGCGGCGAGCCAGGATAATCCCCCAATCGCACATCCTTCGATTCCGGCAGGTTCGGAGCTGACAGATTCGCCGGATTGACCTCGATCAGCGCCTGCCCCTGAGCATCCAGAATCCACAGCAGACTTTCGCGGTTACCCAGCATGTTGGCATAAAGCTGCGGACGACGACGCAGTGCCGCAACGCTTTCACCGTCCTCGAGCAGGACTTCCATGCGCTCTAGCCGTCCCATCAGCATCTGGTCATCCCGCCAAGCGATCTCTCGGGTCAATGACTGATAGAGATAGAAGCCGATGCTACCCAACAGCAGCAGGCTGACCAAGGCGAACATCAGGGCCAGACGAACGCTCAACGACCGTGGCCAAGGCATCAGCTTGGCACCTCGAGGACATAACCCATC
The DNA here is from genome assembly GCF_001039575.1 of Halomonas sp. PR-M31. GTDB lineage: Bacteria > Pseudomonadota > Gammaproteobacteria > Pseudomonadales > Halomonadaceae > Modicisalibacter. The sequence goes on along the minus strand of NZ_JIBT01000011.1, from coordinate 68,860 downwards.
CCTCGCACCGTATGGATCAGCTTGGTGTCATAAGGATCGTCGACCTTGGCCCTCAATCGTCGCACCGCCACCTCGACCACGTTGGTGTCGCTGTCGAAGTTCATCTGCCACACCTGAGAGGCAATATAGGTACGCGACAGCACCTCGCCTTCTCGCTCCAGCAGTAGATGCAGCAGCGCAAACTCCTTGTTGGTCAAGGTCAGTCGCTCTTCCTTGCGCACCACTCGCCGACGCAGCACGTCCATGTGCAGATCCGCCACCTGGAAATGCTCTGACTCCCGGGGCGGCCCACGGCGTAGCAGGGTGCGCACCCGAGCCAACAGTTCGACGAAGGAGAAGGGTTTGATCAAGTAATCATCCGCTCCGAGCTCAAGCCCTTTGACGCGATACTCCACTTCGTCTCGGGCCGTGAGGAACAGCACCGGTGTCTGATGTCGGCGGCGAATGAGCTTGAGAAGCTGCCAGCCATCGAGCCCCGGGAGCATCACATCGAGAATGATCAGATCGAATTCGAACTCCTCAATGAGGTGCTGGCCGTCATGACCGTTTCGTGCCACGTCCACCATATAGCCGGACTCACTCAATCCCTTGCGCAGATAGTCGGCAGTCTTGACTTCATCTTCCACCACTAGAATGCGCATATCACTGACTCGTCGGAAAGGGCTTGGTTTACGGGGCTGGGTCGAAGGGACTTTATCGAAACAGGCAAGGCTAGCCGGATTGGCTCATCTTGCCCATTACAAAGTTGTAATATTCACGTAAGGGGTTTGACGAGAGCCCGATGCCACAATGGTGCCAACATCAATCGGGAGATATCCATGACCCTACGACTTGCCAGCCTGTCTTTACTTGGCGCCACGCTACTTGCTGGAACCGCCATGGCGGATTCTACGCCGGGCCTTCAGCACCGAGACATGTCCCTGGCGCTGGCCAACCAGCTGGTGGATGCGACCCTTGACGCCTGTCACAGCGATGATCGCACTGCCGTTGTCGCGGTCCTGGATCGCGGTGGCAATCTGGTGGCTCTACAGCGTGACGACAACATTGGTCCGCACAACACGCTGGCGGCTCAGCGCAAGGCCTACACCTCCATTTCCACCAAGTCGACCAGCCGCAAGATGGCCGAAATTGCGCAAAACGATGCGTCCTCGGCTAATCTAACGACCATCGATGAGCTGTTGCTGCTCGGCGGCGGTGTGCCGGTTCGTGTAGAAGATGAAGTCATCGGCGCCATCGGTGTTGCTGGCGGCGGCGGTTCCGCCGTTGATGAAGGCTGCGCCATGCAAGCTCTTGAAAACGTATTACCCAACCAGAAGCAATAATAGCAAACACTTGTTTTAGGAGAAGCAGATGAAAACACTATCCTCACTCATTGCCGGTATCGCGCTGTGTGGCGCTGCCACCCTGGCTCAGGCCGCCGACAATCCCTTGAGCGTACACGTGCTCAACATCCAGGACGGCAAGCCCTCCGGCGGCGTCGACGTGATCCTGGAAAAGCAGACCGATAGCGGCTGGGAAGAGCTCAACCAGGCGACCACCGACGAAAGCACCGGACGCATCAGCGCCTTGTTCCCCGAAGACCAGGAGTTCGAGTCCGGCGTCTATCGCGTGACCTTCGAGACCGGCGACTACTTCGACGCCCAGGGCACCGAAACCTTCTTCCCGGACATCCCGGTACCGTTCAAGGTCGAGGACACCGACCAGCACTACCACATTCCACTGCTGCTGAGCCCTTACGGCTACTCCACCTATCGCGGCAGCTAAGACAGTGCCCCAGGCTCTACCGATGGTAGACGTCGCCTGACAAGAAACCGCCCCGGACCAGTAAATGGCCGGGGCGTGTTTTATCCAGGGCCTTTGTCAGCCCGGGAGTAAGCGTTTGCTGACAAAAGACTATTGATAAATCTTTCCTTCGTGCTTCAACCACCCGTTCACATGGCGACCGCCGGGATCACGGTGGGTCCAATGCACGACCCCACCTTTTGGATTCCATTCGTATTCGCCATGGAACTCGACGGTATCGCCCTTGCGCAGTGCATCGATACGCGATGACAGATCGATGTTGTGTGCTATCAGCAGCGTTTGCCCAGTGGCAAGCTCGAGAATGAATCTTTGATGACGACTGCCCTGTCTATCATCGGGAAGCAGATGAACGACGACGCCCGAGCCGGCCACCTGCAGATCGCTTTGTCGATTCTGGAAAGCGTTGGTGATTTGCTGATCGCCGGTAGCACTTTGTTGTGTAAAAACCTGCGCAAAATGGGAGTAGTTCTTAAAAACCCCATGCAAGGTAAAGCCGATGATCAGGGCAATGAGCAGTTTTTTCATTTTCAATTATCAACCGACTTCAATGACAGAAACGATATCTACGAATGTTGGCGTCCCCGCTACTACGGCCATTTCAGCATGTTATTGCTGCAAAGCATCCTTGGCGACTTTGGCGAAATCATGTTCGAGTTCGTCGGCCGCCTGAGCAAGCTCCTGACCGCCCTCCTCCATGTAGGGTTCATAGACATAAGAAGGCAGCTTGTAGGACAGGGTGGCCGTGCCATCTGGGGCTTCGGTGACATACATGCGAATGGGTGCTTCGATCATCGCCGCCGTGGACAGCTTGAGAATCCGCACCGCGTATTCGTTATTGAACAGGCCAATGACCCGGTTACCCGGAATATCGATACCGCGCTTGGCAGCCGCCTGGGTCGGTCCGGCTTCAGTAACCACACCAAGCGCGCTATCTCGTGCAGCGGCTTTCACCGCATCAACAAGCTCCTGATAGCCCTTGTCGCTATGATGCACCGCCCAGCCCTCGCGCTGGCTGACCGTTGGAATCTCCTGGGCGAAAGCCGCATAGGCGGGAGCGAACAGCAGGCCGCCTAACACCGCGGAAGCAATAAGTTTACGCATTGAAAATTCTCCTTTTAGAATGATACTTCCTTGTTTCACTAAGTGCTTATAGAAGACACGATCTCTTTCTTCTAGCCCGGCGTCTTTACTGCCAATGCGTTTTGGCCAACGCATGCCCTGGATCAACGAGAATCGGCCTGCTCGGCATACCAGTCGGCATAGGGCGTGTTCTTGGCCATGTGGCGATTGAAGTCCATGGCGCCATCCGTCCACCAGACTGGGCCGCGCTCGCCTAACGCGACTTTGGCGGCATCCACGGCTTTTCTCGCGGCAATAAGGCGCTCTTCATCTTCCGCGTCACGGGCGGCTTTCACTTCACGCCGCGCCGTCATCAAGTCCTGTACCAGCGCCCCACGCTCATGTTCGGGCAGGTGGGGGTTACTCGCTCGCCAGAGACGACCGCGAACGACGATATATCGGCCATCCGGCGTGATAGGGGGTTTCAAGTCATGCCGCCTTTCAATGTCTGAAAAAGATATCCTGTGCAAAATAGAGAAGCGACCCTGGCATTACCGCCGAGGCCGTTCCTCTATCAGTCATACCAAGCTGATTCAAAAATTCGGCTTGCGCTTCTCGACGAACGCGCCCATGCCTTCACTTTGTTCTTCACCGGCAAAGCCAGGGCAAACAGACTGGTTTCGAGTGCCAGGGCACTGTCCAGGTCCTGATCCATGCCGTCGTAGATGGCCTGCTTGGCAGAGCGAATTGCCTGACGGCCGTTGCCGGCAAACTGCTGGGTGAGCTCTTCCGCCACGGCGTCAAGCTCGCCCGCCGGCACCACGCGATTGACCAGGCCAATGCGCAGGGCCTCGGCGGCATCGATCTTGCGCCCGGTGGTGATCAGATCCAGCGCCAGGGCAGAGCCGACCCGGCGTGGCAAGCGCTGGGTGCCACCGAAGCCGGGAATCACCCCCAGGCCCACTTCCGGCTGGCCGAAGATGGCATTGTCGCTGGCGATGGCCCAGTCGCAGGCCAGGGCCAGTTCGCAGCCGCCGCCCAAACAGAAGCCGTTGACCAGGGCTACCACCGGCACGGGTAAATGCTCAATTCGTTTGACCGTGGTCAGGGCCTGACTGGCGAACACCCGCGCTTCTTCCGGGGTCTTGTCACGCATCTCGCTGATGTCGGCGCCGGCAACGAAGGATTTTTCGCCGGCCCCGGTGATCAAAACGGCGCGCAGATCACTGCGCTGTTCAAGCTCCACCAGTACCTTGTTCAGCTCGGTGATCAGGTCAGAATTCAACGCATTGAGTGCCTTGGGACGATTCAGGGTCAGGCGCACCACGCCTTCCTTTTCGGTCACGTCGATCAGCTTGTCGCTCATGAAGCCTCCTTATTCATCGCTATGCTATTCGTAGTCATAAAAGCCGCGCCCGCTCTTGCGGCCCAGATAGCCCGCGGCCACCATGCGCTTGAGCAGTGGGCAGGGTCGATATTTGGGGTCCCCGAAGCCATTCTGCAGCACCTCCATGATGGACAGACACACATCCAACCCGATCAGGTCCGCCAGGGCCAGCGGCCCCATGGGATGGGCGGCGCCGAGTTTCATGGCTTGATCGATGGCCTCTGGGGTGGCGGCATTTTCCTGCACCAGAAAGGCAGCCTCGTTGATCATTGGCACTAGCAGGCGGTTGACCGCAAACCCTGGCGAATCCGCGATGGGCACCGCCGTCTTGCCCATCTTTTCAGCCAGCTGCTCGATCTTCTTCACCGTGGCATCAGAGGTCTGCTCGGCCCGGATCACCTCGACCAGCTTGAGCACCGGCACTGGATTGAAGAAGTGCATGCCTACTACCCGATCCGGGTGTTCACACACCGCCGCCAGCCGAGTCAACGACAAGGATGAGGTGTTGGAGGCAAGGATCACGTCCTTGCCCAGCTGACTCAGATCACGAAACAACTTCTCCTTGAGCTCCTCGTTCTCCGGGGCCGCTTCGATGATGATCTCGCAGCTCTTGAGGTCCTCGAGCTTGGAAGTGGTGTCGAGTCGTTTCAGGGCGCCATCGCGATCCTCAGCGGACAGGCGCTCCTTGGCTACCAGCTTGTCCAGGCCTTTGCCGATGCCGCCCTTGGCGCGCTCGAGCTGTTCGTCGGCGACATCGTACAACTGTACCTCGCAGCCGCTTGCGGCCAGTACCTGGGCGATCCCTTGGCCCATGGTGCCGGCACCAACGACGCCGATTCGATTGCTGCTCATCCGTGTGTCTCCTTTGTATTGCTGCTGAACCATCACTATTTGCGCGCTTCGTCGCGCAGCAGGAATTTCTGGATCTTGCCCGTGGAAGTCTTGGGCAGTTCGCTGAAGATCACATGGCGCGGCACCTTGAAATGAGCCAAATGCTCGCGGCAGTAGGCAATGATCTCCTCGGCGGTGGTTTCTTCATGACCGGGCTTGAGTTTGACGAAAGCACAGGGCGTCTCGCCCCATTTTTCGTCCGGACGCGCCACCACCGCAGCCTCCTCCACCCCCGGATGCGAGTAGATGGCGTCTTCCACCTCGATGGTGGAAATGTTCTCACCGCCGGAAATGATGATGTCCTTGAGGCGATCCTTGATTTCGATATAGCCATCTGCATGCCACACTGCCAGGTCGCCGGTATGGTACCAACCGCCCTGCAACGCCGTCTGAGTGGCCTTCTCATCCTTCAGGTAGCCTTTCATGACGTTGTTGCCCCGCATCAGGATCTCGCCGATCGTTTCGCCATCCTTGGGCACCGGCTCTAGCGTATCCGCATCGGCGACGCACAGTGCCTCCAGCATGTGGCCACGCACCCCTTGGCGCGCCTTGATCTTGGCTCGCGCTTCCAAGGGTAGCGCGTTCCAGGACTCACGCCAGGCACACACCGTGACCGGCCCATAAACCTCGGTCAACCCATAGACGTGGGTTACCTCGATGCCCAGTTTTTCGATACCGGAAATCACCGAGGCCGGCGGCGCGGCCCCGGCCCCGGCCACGGTGACCTTGACCGGATGTTCCAGCATGCGCTTGTGCTGCTCGGATAGATTGACCAGGCCATTGAGTATGATCGGCGCCCCGCTGAAGTGGGTGACCTTTTCATCGACCAGCAATTCCATGACCTTTCTGGCCTCCACCTTGCGCAGGCAGATATTGGTGCCCGCCGCTGCGGCAATGGTCCAGGGAAAGCACCAGCCGTTGCAGTGGAACATCGGCAGGGTCCATAGATAGATCGGATGATGGGGCATGGCCCATTCAAGAATATTGCTGACCGCGTTCAAGTGAGCGCCGCGATGATGATAGACCACGCCCTTTGGCTTGCCGGTGGTGCCGGAAGTGTAATTGAGCGAGATGGCCTGCCATTCATCCTCAGGCAGGCGGTAAGGCGTCTCAGGATCGCCCTCCGCCAATAGATCCTCGTACTCGATCTCGCCGATACGTCTGGCCTCGCCCTCGAATAGGGCATCCGCCACATCGACGATCAGCGGCTTGTCGTCGAGCTTGGCTACCGCGCCCTCAATGACATCGGCGAACTCCGGATCGACCAGGATCGCCTTGGCCTCACCATGGGCGAGCATATAGGCGATGGCGTCCGCGTCCAGGCGAATGTTCAGGGTGTTAAGCACACAGCCGGCGAGCGGCACACCGAAGTGGGCCTCGAACATGGGGGGCACGTTGGGCAGCATGGCGGCCACGGTCTGGCCCGGTTGAATGCCGCGCCCGGCAAGCGCGGAGGCCAGACGCCGACAGCGCTGCCAGGTGGTGAACCAATCCCGGCGCAGTCCGCCGTGGACCACCGCCGGATAGTCCGGGTATATCTGGGCAGTACGTTCAATGAATGTCAGGGGCGATAGCGCCACATGGTTCGCCGGTGTCTGAGGCAGGCCCTGCTCGAAAATACTTGGCACGATGATACCTCCTCTCAATAACTGGTGGGCTCGAAATCCAACAGCGTATTCATGCCCGCCTCGATTACCGCCCGCTGGGCACGCCCTTCCGGTAGCCAGTGGCGTAGCGCGAAATCCGCACTGACCAACTTGGCGCGATAGAAATCCGCATCACCCTTGCCCTCATCGAGCGCTGCCTGGGCGATCAGCGCCGCCCGACTCATCTGCCAAGCGCACAGCACGTGTCCCGCCAGAGACAGGAACGGCGTGGCGTAAGCCTGAATGGCATCTGGTCCATTATCCGCATCGCCGCCCTCTTTCAGAAGGATCGCCATGGCGGCACGTAGATCCGCGCTACCTTGTGCAAGGCTTTCCCCCAGCGACTTTAGCGCTGAGTTTTCGGTAAGCGCGCCAGCAGTGGTCTCGACTTCGTCCAGCAAGGCACACAGTGCTGCCCCACCGTCACGCTGCAGCTTGCGACCGGCAAGATCCAGCGCTTGGATACCATTGGTGCCTTCGTAGATGGGTGCAATACGCACGTCTCGCAGCAGTTGGGCTGCACCGCCCTCCTCTATGAATCCCATGCCGCCGTGCACCTGAATGCCCAGGGAGGTGATGTCCACCGCCTGATCGGTGGAGAAGGCCTTGACCACCGGAATCAGGATATCGACCCGAGCCTGGGCCTGCTGGCGGGTATCGTCGTCCGCACCATGGCGGGCCTGATCCATCTGGGCAGCACAGTAGAGCGCCAGCGCCCGCAGACCGTCCGTGCGGGCGCGCATGGACAGCAGCATGCGCCGCACATCCAGGTGATCGGCAATGGAACAGGACGCGCCGCCCCTGACCTTGGGACTGCGCCCCTGCATGCGCTCAAGTGCATAGTCCAGCGCCTGCTGACAGGCGCGCTCCGCAACGCCAATACCTTCGACGCCAACTTTATGCCGTGCCTCGTTCATCATCGTGAACATGTGATTCAGGCCGCGACCGGATTCGCCTACCAGATAGCCGATGGCACCCTCTTTTTCACCGAAGCTCAGGGTGCAGGTGGGGCAGGCATGAATGCCCAACTTGTGCTCAAGCGATGCGCAGACCACATCGTTGCGCTCGCCCAGGCTGCCATCGTCATTGACCAGAAACTTGGGTACTAAAAACAGCGAGATACCCTTGTTGCCTTGCGGGGCATCCGGGGTACGAGCGAGCACGAAATGCAGGATGTTCTCTGCCATATCGTGCTCACCCCAGGTGATATAGATCTTCTGGCCGGTAAGGCGGTAGTGATCCTCTTTCTGAACGGCCTTGGTGCGCACCTGGGACAGATCCGAGCCGGCCTGGGATTCGGTAAGATTCATGGTGCCGGTCCATTCTCCGCTGACCAGTTTTTCCAGATAGAGCGCCTTGAGCTTGTCGTTGCCGTGCAACGACAAGGCCTCGATGGCACCGGCGGTGAGCATGGGACATAGGCCAAGAGCCATGTTGGCGCCGTGCAGCATCTCCTGCACGGCGCTGGCCACTACCTCGGGCAAGCCCTGGCCGCCTAGGGTTTCGTCGACACCGATGCCGTTCCAGCCGCCATCGATATAGGCGCGATAGGCCTCGGCAAAACCTTTCGGGGTAATCACCTCATCATTTTCAAGCCGCACCCCCTCACGGTCGCCAGTGTGATTGAGCGGCGCCCAGACCTCGTTGGCCAGTCGCGCTGCTTCTTCCAGCACCGCCTCGATCAGATCAGGCGTAGTCTCATCAAAATGTGAAAGATTCAGTGATCTGTGCTCGAGCAGTTCTTCAAGTACGAAGCGATAGTCACGTACCGGGGCGGCATAGGAAATCATGAAAGCCTCCTATCAATAAGGGATACCAACGATGGTAGAGTCCTCGGCTTTTATTAGCCACTAGCCAAACGCCTTACCCGGCCACGAATGACTAGGGCGAAACGCAAAGCGCCCGACGGGTATGCCGTCGGGCGCTGGTTCACTGCAAGTCGTAACCAGAAAGGATCAGGAAGGCTGTACCTGCAGTGGCGGGTCGCTATCAGACGATGCATCGGCATCCGTATCGAAGTAGCTGATCGTTGCATCTTCCTCTTTGGGCGGACCGACGAAGGGTTCCGCCACTTCGATATCCGGCACGAGCTGTGAAAGATCCTCATGATGCTCGTGCTCCGTAGCACCTTGCATGAGCTCTTCGGTAACGTTGAGTTCGGCTCCGATGACGGACATGGGCGCATTCGGAGCAAACGGGGCTACTGGAATCGGTGCAGGGCGCACGCTGCGCCGCCAGGTGAAAAACAGCACCAGGAACACGCCAAGGCTACCCAAGGACCAGAACAACCCTGCATCGCCAAGCCAACTCATGACCGGCGTGACCAGAGGCGGACTAATGGTGGAACCCAACGCATTGATCAGTAGTAGCCCCTGACTCATTCGTACCAGGGCGCCTGCCGGCGCCCGGTCCGCCGCATGGCTGAGTGCTACCGGGTACAAGGCAAAAACGCCGCCACCCAGCAAGAACAAGAGCCCTGCCAGCATCCACTGCTCTTGCGGCAGCATGATCATGCCCAATGAAATGAGCGCGAAGAAGGCGCCGATGAGAATCAGCACCAGCTGACGGTCGTGGCGATCCGACCAGCGACCGATGGGGTACTGCAACAGCATGGCCCCCAGCACCATCACTGCCATCATTTGCCCGATACGAGCGACCGATAGTCCCAGGCTTTGTAGATAAAGTGGCAATAGCGCATAGACCGCCGCGCCGGCTAGCCCCGAGCCAAAGGTCGCCATGACGCCGGTAGGGGTGATGGTGATCAAGCGATGGGGTGGCAAGGGTTCGGCCTGTTCAATCAGCGGCGACACCCGCGGGACCATCGCCATGGGTAATACCGAGAGTGACGCCAGCATACCAATCACCATGAAAGGTGCGGTCACGCCCATGGCATCCGTCACGCCTAACAACAGCTGACCAATGACACCTGCCGCGTAGAGAGCAATCATGTAAAGCGCCAAGAGGCGCCCGCGTACTTTTTGATCTCCAGAGGTCAATAGCCAGCTTTCGATGACCAGATACACGCCTACCGTGGCCCAACCGCCAATCAGGCGCAGCAGGAACCAGGCATAGGGGTCGAGCCAAAGCCCTTGCAGCAGTACCGTCACCGCTACCAGGGAGGCAAAGCTGCCATAGGCGCGAATATGGCCGATACGCAGCAACAGGCGGTCGTTGAACATCGCGCCGATGGCAAGACCAATGAAATAGGCCGAAGAGACCCAGCCGATCATGACGGCAGACTCGCCGGCGGCATCTAGACGCAAGGTAATCAACGTGGCCAGAAAGCCATTGCCGATCGCCAGGATGAACAGACCCAACAAAGGAGCCAACGCCATGGCCAGTAGCTGCCGCGACATAAATAAAAAGCCTCTTGGAAAGAGCGTACCTGACCGGAAACGGACAGGAATCAGGTTGGCAATTGGCGCGGGAATATACCCTTGCTCACATTTTTTTACAAAGCAATTTGAAGCGTTTTCCAACGCTTCTTGGCTGCGTCGTTCAACGTTTGACTGCGTGCGATCTTATAGATGCCGCAAGCCTTCGATGAGGCGAATAGCGCAGTGAAAACGGGGCTATTGCTTTTGCATGAGTACTACATCGGCGGAAGGGAAAAAAACTTGCAGATCCAGCTGGGCACTTACCCAACGAAAGCTCGTTTCACTGAAGAAACTGATGTGAGTCGGGTCCAGGATATAGTGCCAGTTGGCAAAGGCTTCCCGGGAAACCACGCGCTTGGTCATCAGCCCCAGCCAGCCACCCGGACGAAGCTGCTCGGAGAGTTCCCTTAGCACCTGCCCCGGCGACGCCAGGTGTTCGATCACCTCGGATGCGGTGATGAAATCATAAGACTGCCCGAGAACGTCCCGATCCGGCGCGTAATAGATATCGTAAAGTGCCATCGGATGCCCTGCCTCTTCGAACATGACCGACAGCGTCGGCCCAGGGCCGCAGCCAAAATCCAGCCCTTGAGCGCCAGGCGCCACTCGGGCCTTTAGCGGAATGAACAGCCGCGACAAAAACCGGCGATAGTCCATGTCCTGGGGCGAGTTGCGGTGGCAGTCATACACCGCTTTCTCCCTCTCGGGTTCAAGCTGTTGGTGAGGCGCCACGAAGACCAGCGCGCAGCGCTGGCATTGCCAATAATCCCTGCGCCTGTCCTGATGGTAATACTCGATTTCATCGTGATCACAAAGAGGGCACGACAGCAGCCTGGTCAACGTCGTATCCTTCATCTAAATGCAAGCGGAGACTGCTATGTTAACCGGCCTGGATCACTTGGTCGTCACCGTTACCGATATTTCCCGGGCGGTAGATTTCTATACCCGCGTACTAGGCTGGAAGCGCGCTATCAAGAGGCCGAACGGGTCGATCTGATGCTTGGGGACATGGCGCTTCGCCTGCATCAGGCCGATACGGCATCAAGCCCCAAGGCGGTCCGTCCCACCCCGGGCAGTATCGATCTGTGCGTTCGAAGCGTACTGCCCCTGGAAGAAATGCAGGCGCATCTCGACACCTTGCAGATTCCCATCGAGGAAGGCCCGGTTCCCCGCCGGGGCGTTCAAGGTCCCATCACCTCGCTTTATCTGCGCGATCCGGATGGCAATCTGATTGAAATCTGCCGCCCTCATCGTTGAAGATTCACGTCGTTACTCGATCATGTCTTTCATTCCGATCCCAATATTTCGCCATCCGATTTCATGAGCAAGAAAAAGAAGTCTGCACCCAAGTTTCATGCCCAGGCCATTGCCTTCATGTGGCGAACGCTCTCTAGGCGCACGCCTCATACCTTATGGCGCCTGGCTAGGCTATTGGGTCCACAGGTCCATCGCGTCAGTCGCCGCGAGCGCTATGTCACCGATGTCAATTTGCAGGACGTCTTTCCTGAACTCGACAAACATCAGCGACATATTCGTGGAAAACAAAGCCTCGTTCACTCCGCTGCCACGATGCTCGAACTGGGTTTTGCCTGGATGGCGCAACCATCTCGTGTCGAAGCCTCGATTGTCGAAGTCCATGGTCGCGAACTGCTGGACAATGCTCGAGCGGAAGGGCGAGGCGTCATCGTGCTGGCGCCCCACTTCGGCAACTGGGAAATACTCAATTTCTGGCTATCCAAGCACTTCCCTTTCACCGCCATGTACGAGCCGCCCAAGATCAGCGCCCTGGAGCCCATCATTCGCCACGGCCGTGAGCGCATGGGTGCCACCCTGGTGCCCACCAATTCCCGCGGCGTGGCGTCACTGCTCAAGGCTCTCAAGCGCAGTGAAGCGGTGGGAATTCTGCCGGATCAGGTACCTAGCTGGGGCAGCGGCGTATTCGCCGACTTTTATCATCGCCCTGCCTACACCGCCACCCTTCTGCCAAAGCTGGTCGCCCGTACTCAAGCTCGGGTAGTGACCGGTGTAGCCAAGCGTCTTAATGGCAATGGCTTTGCGATTCATTTTCTCATGGCGGACGAGCGCGTTTATGCAAGCGATGAAGCCATCTCTGCCCGGGGCGTCAACGCTAGCGTCGAAGCTGCCATCGCCCTGGATCCGGAGCAGTATCAGTGGGAATACAAGCGCTATCGCAAGACACCGGAAGAGGAACAGGACAATCCCAACCATAAGGAATTTCGCATTTACAAGAAATTCTAGCCTTTGTTTCAAACCTCGCCGTCTATAATGGTTAAACGCATACGGACACAGGATGAGGAGTCGAACTCATGTCCATGGATTCACAAGGTAACCAGCGCTCTGCCCTCGTCGCCTTCAGCTTGGCTCTTTTGACGCTGGCCACCTCCATGTCCCTTCATGCCCAGAACAATGACAGCGGGCTGGTGGCGGTCGATGTCGCCAATACCGATCAACGGCTCATGGCCCCGCCGGGAACCACCGTCAGCAAAGTCACGGATCTGGTTGCCCCGCGTCTGATCAGCCTGGGTCGTAATGACGAGATGTTCATCGGCAGTCAGGCAGGGCGAGTCTATCGGCTATCGCCGCCCTATGAGAACGCCGAGGTGCTGGTTCGATTCGACAACTACCCCCATAGCGTCGCTCAACGTGGCGACAGACTTTATGTCGCCACCACCAATGCGTTACTCGCTGCTGATTACCGTCCCGGTGATAAGCCTGGCGAGAATGATTTCACGCGAATTGCCAGAATTCCCGGCGGCGGCGGCCATAGCTCCCGCACTCTGGTGGCCGGCCCGGACGAGCGGCTATACCTAGGACTGGGTATTCAGGGTAATTGCTCGAATCAATATGTCGGCGAGGGTTACCGCTTCGAGAATCAGCGCGGTGGCATCCTGGTGCTCGATGAAAGTGGCGACTCACCGCAATGGCAGCCCTACGCAAGCGGCTTGCGCAATCCGATCGGACTCGCCTTCGATCATCAGGCACTCTCTATGCCACCAACAATGGGCCGGACCACTGGGGCTATGAGGAACCTCGTGAAGTGCTGGTACGCGCTGAACAGGGTGACTTCTTTGGCATGCCCTGGTTCCAATGGGTGAAGGGCGAGTTCCAGCGCGACAACTGCATCAACGGCGAACCACCGCGTTCGATGAACGATGCCAGCGCGCCGGTGGCGACCTTTCCTGCCCGTAGCGCCCCCATGGAGCTGAGTTTCGCACCGGAGGGAGGCGCGCTTGGGTTGGATGCAGTGGCGGCGGTGCGCGGTAGCTGGGCCACGAAACCTCACGGCGGCTCTTCCGGGGATCCGGCCTCGCGACGCGAGCCCCTGATCGCGGGTATAACTCTTGATTCGCCCAACAATGGGCAAATCCACGAGCTTTTGACCGGCTTTCAAGACGACCAGGGCAACCGCTGGGCGCGCCCACCGGCGTCGTTTTCACTGACGCCAACACCCTTTACTTCACCTCGGACAGCGGCGAAACCGGTCTTTATCGAGTGACCTTCGCAAACGACAACCTGAAGATGGGTAACCTGCTCAGCAAGCCGGAGGATTGAAGATCCTGTAGGAAGTGACACTCGAACAACGGCTCAGACAATGGGAAGATAGCGGCTATTCATTGGCTTCGGAGACTACAATGTCCACTTCCCCGGTTGCGACGAAGGATGAAATCAGCGTCCCTCAAATCATCTATGTGCTGTACCTGGCAGGACTGATTACCGCCAATGTCACTCTGTTGATCGGGGTGATCATGGCCTATGTCTACCGAAGTGACGCCGCGCCTTGGCTGAAAGAGCATTATCGCTATCAGATCCGCACCTTCTGGATCGGTACGCTCTATTCCATCGTTGCTTTCATGCTCACCCTGATCGCGGTCGGCGTGTTGATCTGGCCAGTGCTGATGGTGTGGCTGATCGTGCGCTGCGTCGTTGGGCTGCGCGATTTGCGCCGGGGCCAGCCCCCAGCCAATCCGACAAGCTGGTTATGGTAGCCGCAGCTGATCAACCGGCGTAGGAACGGCTCAAGCGCCATCTTCCTGTTGAGCTCATATCATTATTGGAGAACATCATGGGTTATCGCTTCGACGACCTGACACAGGCCTGTCAGAAGGATTGGCGCACCTATGTCGAGCACGACTTCGTCAGCCAGTTGGGTGCAGGCACTCTAGAACCCAACGCATTTCGTCATTACTTACAGCAGGATTATCTGTTTCTGATTCACTTCGCTCGTGCCTATGCCCTGGCGGTCTACAAAAGCCGCAACATGAAAGAGCTTCGTCATGGCTTCGAAGGATTGAAGACCATTCTCGATGTCGAGCTCGATCTGCATATCGATTACTGTCGTGAATGGGGCATCTGCGAAGAACAACTGACTGCTCTACCGGAAGCCAAGGCAACCCTTGCCTATACCCGCTATGTCCTGGATACGGGCAATCGCGGTGACCTGCTGGATATGCACGTCGCACTTGCCCCCTGTCTGGTTGGCTATGGCGAGATTGCCAACTGGCTCAATGCTCAAGCCTTTACCCGGCGTGACGATAATCCTTACAGCGCCTGGATCGCCATGTACGAAAGCGCGGAATTTCAGCAGGCCATGCAGGACGAAATCGCTTGGTTGGATGCGCGTTTAGCAGACGTGACAACGGCGCGCTTCGAGGAGCTGGCCAGGATATTTCGTGACGCAACCCGCCTGGAAATCGACTTCTGGCAGATGGGGCTTGATCGCGCTCTATAAAGTTCACACCGATTGCTTTAGTTTACGCCCCCAGGATGAGATCCATCCTTTACATAGACGTTTATACGATAGGTCACGATAGATGAGCGCAGTGGGACGAAGAACGGGTTATAGGTTTACATTTTTCATATTGGCCGCACTGGCGTTTCCTTGGCTGTCGCTGGCTCAGGCACAAGAAGAAAGCCTTCAGGGCCGCTATCCGCTTTCAGCAAGCAGCGATGTCGTGGGTCGAATGAGCATCGTTGAGGCTTCTGCAGACGATACGCTGCTCGATCTTGGCCTGAGCAACAACGTCGGTTACAACGCGATCACCCAGGCCAATCCGGAGACCAGTATCTGGCTACCCGGCGAGGGCGCTCGGGTATTGCTGCCTACCCGCTATGTTCTGCCGCCTGGCCCCCGAGAAGGCATCGTCATCAACATTGCCGAGCTGAGGCTTTACTACTATCCATCAACCAGACCCGGTGAGTCCGCAAGCGTCGAAACCTACCCCATCGGCATTGGGCGCATGGACTGGAAAACCCCGCTGGGAACCACCCAGATTACGGCCAAAGTGGAACAGCCAAGCTGGTATCCACCCCAAAGCGTCATCGCCGAACATGCGGAAAACGGTGACATACTGCCCCGGGTCGTACCGCCTGGACCTGACAATCCGCTGGGCGACTATGCCATCATTCTGGGCATTCCGGGCTATCTGATCCATGGCACCAATCGCCCCGATGGGGTCGGCATGCGCGTTTCCCATGGCTGTATTCGGATGCTATCCGACGATATCGAAAACCTCATTTACCGGGTCCCGAAGGAACGACGGTTCGACTGATCAATGAACCGGTCAAGCTTGGCTGGACAATGAAGAATCTGCTCGAGATACAAGCCCACCCCGTGCCTGAAGAGTCACCGAAAGCCATGGCACTACGTATCGACAAAGCCATCGACGCTGCTACCGAACAGGCCAATGCTCGGGCTTTTCTGATCGATTACGCCATTCTGAAGAAGGAGCTGGAAACCCCTAGCGGTATTGCCACACCACTGCTTCTGTCCAGTCGCCCGTTCCCGCTGAAAACGACCTTCTACGATCGGCTTCTTCTGCATCATGCGCTATACAGCCAGATCGATGGGGCTGTCGGCAACGCTGACAAACCCGATGCCATAACTCATGCAGCCAGCGTTACCGTCGTGCCGGTGGAAACACGCGATGTGGAAGCGCGCTAGTCGTTGCCAGTGTTTGCGCCTATCCTAGGGGATTGAAGTCGTAGCTATCGCCAATGATATGGAGGTAAGGAAATGCCCGGTTTGCGGCCCGATGTCGATCCCAACGGTCTACTAGAATATTCGGTGGTCTATAGCGATCGCTCCCTCAATCACATGTCCAAGGCCTTTCAGAACGTGGTCAACGATGTACTGGGCATGTTGAAGGATGTTTACAGCGCTCATAGTGCGATTCTCATGCCCGGTAGCGGTACTTTCGGCATGGAGGCGGTGGCACGGCAATTCGCTCAGGATCGCAAGGTGCTCGTCATTCGCAACGGCTGGTTCAGCTATCGTTGGACCCAGATCTTCGAAATGGGGAACATCCCCGCGCAATCCACCGTAATGAAGGCGCGACGCCTTGGTGACGACAAGCAGGCACCCTTTGCCCCGGCGCCCATCGAAGAGGTCGTGGCCAACATCGAGGAGCAGCGCCCGGATCTGGTGTTCGCCCCCCATGTCGAGACCTCTGCGGGCATGATTCTGCCCCAGGACTATCTCAAACAGGTGGCGGATGCGGTTCACAAGGTGAACGGCTTGTTCGTACTCGACTGCATCGCCTCCGGCACTGCCTGGGTCGATATGCAGTCAAGCGGCGTGGACGTCTTGATCAGCGCCCCGCAAAAGGGCTGGAGCGGCTCGCCGGGTTGCGCCATGGTCATGCTCTCCGAGCGCGCCGAAGCACAGCTCAAGGAGACCACCAGTAGCAGCTTCGCGGCGGATTTAAGCAAGTGGCGCGATATCATGGCCGCTTACGAAAATGGTGGTCATGCCTATCACGCCACCCTGCCGACGGATGGCCTGGCCCAACTGCGAGACGTCATGAAAGAGACCCAGGATTACGGTTTTGCCAAGGTCTGCGACGAACAGTGGGAGCTGGGCAAGGGCGTGCGCGCCATGCTGGCTGATCACGGCTTCAAAAGCGTTGCAGCAGAGGGTTTCCAGGCGCCTGGCGTGGTGGTGTGCTACACAGAAGATGCAGGAATTGCAGGCAAGTTTGGCCAGCAAGGCGTTCAGGTCGCCGCTGGCATACCTTTGATGTGTGACGAAGGGGATGATTTCCAGACCTTCCGCATCGGTTTGTTCGGCCTCGATAAGCTGCACAATGTGAAGCGTAGCGTCGGAAATCTGGAACAGGCCTTGAACAACGTCATTGGCTAACCACCAGCAAGCGTCAATAGTCGACGCGATGGCAAGAGGGTAAAGAGTGCGCCCAGGTTTGAGCCTGGGCGCGCTCTTTTATCTTATTCGGCGCGTTCAAGCGTTAGATCGATGATGACCTGTATCGGATAGCCAACGACATCATCACTGGCCCATTCCCCTTGGCCTATATCGAACTGCCGACGATCGAAATTCGCTCGCCCCTGCATAAATGCCCGACTGCCCTCGGTTCGCCATTCGAAGGGTAGAATAACTTCTTGCTCCAACCCCCGCAGGGTCAAGGTGCCCACCGCCTCGAAGGGCGTATCGCGACCCTTACGAATCGCTGAAGTGACATAGGTAGCTTTCGGGAAGCGTTCGAAGAAGAACCACTCCTCATCCGGGAGCGTATCGTTGCGCTGGGAATTGCCGGCGTCGATACTAGTGACATCGATGGTGACATCAAAGCGGCTCTCATCAAGAGCCTCCTTTGAAAAACGCATTTCGGCATCGAAGTCGTCAAACTCACCTTGAAACTCATCGCCTTCCTGAATCGCGACGAAGCCCAGTCGGCTTTCTTTCTGAACGATATCCCAGGATGTGGCCACAGCCGGGGCGTTACTCGACAAGGCCAACATTCCTATACCAAACATCAGTGTCAAGCCTGAACGCATGGCTTTGCCTCTCATGAACACACCCCTGAAAGAGAAGTGACGTCCTTACTGGACGTTTTTGCTCACGAGAAGTTCGGATAGAAATGAATTGGCCAGGTTCAAACGCCGGCCAGCAACGCCATGGTCGATGAAACACCGAAATCGATTACCATCATCAGGCTCAAGATCATGACCATTATGATGGAAAAGGCAAACTGCTTTTTCGCCCAAGCCGCGTGATCTACCCAGTGGTAGTTGGACAGCGCCAGATAAAGCCAATAGAAGCTTGCGGCACCCGCAATGACCAGGTAACCGATGCCGGCATAGCCTGTCAGGGACAGTGCCAACACGGCGGCCGTGAAGGCAACGATGTACAGCACGATGGAGCGCTTGGCCGCAGGAATGCCCTTCTCGACGGGCAGTACCGGAATCGATGCCGCCTTGTAGTCATCAAAGCGAAAGATCGCAATCGCATAGGAGTGTGGCATCTGCCAGAGGCTGAAGATCAACAGCAGAATGGCAGCGCCGAGATCGAACTGATTGCTGGCAGCGCAATAACCGATGACCGGCGGCATTGCCCCGGAAAGACTTCCTACAAGCGTTCCGTGTACCGAGCTGCGCTTGAGCCAAAGGGTGTAGAAGCCGACGTAGACGACAAAGCCCGCAACCGCAAAAAACGCGGCCAGCGGGTTTGCCAACCAGTACAGCAACATGACTCCACCAACGCCCAGACACGTGGCGTATAGAAGTGCCACTGGGACGGAAATGACGCCTTTCACTAGCGCCCGATCTCGTGTTCGCCGCATCTTGACGTCGATGTCACGGTCAACGACGTTGTTGAAAACACAGCCGGAAGCAATGACCAGGGCCACGCCCAATAGCGCGGCCAGTAGAGGTACCGGTTCCAATCGTCCATGTGCTGCAAGAAAGAAACCGCCGGTCACCGAAATGAGGTTACCCAAGATGATGCCCGGCTTGGTAATGGCGAGAAAGTCTTTGAGCATCGCAGGGTGCGACGCTAGTTGATCATTACGTTCAGATGTAGATGATGCATGATCCATAATGAACCTCCCACCACGAGAACCAGTATCGTCACCGCGAAGACGAAGGACATGAAATTCCATCCTTCGTCCGACTTGGTATTCAAGTGCATGAACATGATCAATTGCACGAGAACCTGCAGTACGGCTGCGATGACAATGGTCAGTACCGTTGTCGTGATACTCAGGGCGCCGGTCATGACAGCAGCGAAGGGAATCACGGTCAGCACGATGGATAGAATCAAACCTACGACATAGGACTTGACGCTACCGTGCGCGCTGCCAGGCTGGGTATCGGGATTGCTGTGGCTCATACCAGAACTCCCATCAGATAGACAAAGGAGAAGACGCAGATCCAGACGACATCCAAAAAGTGCCAGAACAAGCTCAGGCACATGATGCGTGGCCGAGTCGCATCGGTCAGACCTTTAGTGGATAACTGGATCAGCATTACCAGAATCCAGATCAGACCGAAAGTCACGTGCAGGCCGTGGGTGCCAACCAGCGTAAAGAATGCCGTCAGAAAGGCGCTGCGATCGGGTCCGAATCCTTCATGGATCAAATGCTGGAACTCGTAGATTTCCATGCCCACGAAGGCCGCGCCCAGCAAAAAGGTGATGCCTAGCCATAGCCTGACCTGGGCCACCTTGTCCTTGTTCATCGCCAGTACGGCAATGCCGTAGGTAAAACTCGAGAACAGCAGCAGGAAGGTCTCGACTAGAACGAACGGTAGTTCAAAAATGTCCGCAGCGGTTGGGCCTCCTGCCGTGCCCTCCATGAGCACGGCGTAGGTGGCGAAGAGTGACCCGAAGATAATCAGGTCGCTCATCAGATAGACCCAGAAACCGAAGATCTTGGTTCCCGCGGCATCGTGGTGCTCATGCTCTCCAGTATGAGCGTCGTTAAAAGACTCTGTATGCGTTGACATATTACGCTCGCAGCTCCTTCAGCTCTTGTTTGTGCGCATTCTCGATACGCTCGACTTCCTTGGCCGGAACGTAATAGTCGATGTCGTCGTTGAAGACACGCAGCATGAAGGTCACGAACAAGCCTACCGCACTGACCGCTGCCAGCCACCAGATATGCCATACCAAGGCAAAGCCAAGTGCAATGCTGATAACGCCCATCACCGGCCCCGCCACGGTGTTCTTAGGCATATGGATATCTTCGTAGGGCGGCTCGCTCAGACGAGCATTGGGTCCGTTTTTCTGCTTGTCATCCCAAAAGCTGTCGATGCCACTGACCGCCGGAAGATGCGCAAAGTTATAAAACGGCGCCGGTGATGACGTGGACCACTCCGGCGTGCGCGCATCCCAAGGGTCGCCGGTGATGTCTGCATTCTTCTTGCGATCACGAATGCTGACCACGATCTGAATGATGGTGCAGGCAATACCCACCAGAATAACCAAGGCGCCTATTGCGGCCAGTATGAACCAGGGCTGCCATTCGGTTTGCGCGTAGGACTGCATGCGACGCGCTGCTCCAAAGAAGCTCAAGACATAAAGCGGCATGAAGGCCAGGTAGAAACCCGTGAACCAACACCAGAACGAGCGCTTGCCCCACTTCTCATCGAGGGTGAAACCGAAGGCTTTGGGGAACCAGTAGGTCATGCCGGCCATCATGCCGAATACCACGCCGCCGATGATGACGTTATGGAAGTGGGCAATGACGAACAGGCTGTTGTGCAGCACGAAGTTAGCGCCCGGCACGGCCAGCATCACCCCGGTCATGCCACCCAGGGTAAAGGTGATGATGAACCCCAGGGTCCACAGTACCGGGGTGGTAAACTGCAGCCGCCCGCGGAACATGGTGAACAGCCAGTTGAATATCTTCACCCCGGTAGGTATGGCGATAAGCATTGTCATGATGCCGAAGAAGGCGTTGACATTGGCCCCGGAGCCCATGGTGAAGAAGTGGTGCAACCAGACGATGAATGAGAGCACCGTGATGGCGACCGTTGCCCACACCAGAGTGGCGTAACCGAACAGACGCTTTCGGGAAAAGGTCGCAATGACCTCGGAAAACACCCCGAACGCCGGCAGAATCAGGATATACACCTCCGGATGACCCCAGGCCCAGATGAGGTTGACGTACATCATCATGTTGCCGCCAAAATCATTGGTGAAGAAGTGCATGCCCAGATAGCGATCCAGCGTCAGCATAGCGATCGTCGCCGTCAGGATCGGGAAAGACGCAATGATCAGCACGTTGGCGCACAGCGATGTCCAAGTGAAGATCGGCATACGGAACAGCGTCATGCCCTTGGTGCGCATTTTCAAAATCGTGACGAAGAAGTTGATACCCGTCAGGGTCGTTCCTATCCCCGATATCTGTAACGCCCATATCCAGTAGTCCACCCCGACCCCGGGACTGTACTCCAACTCTGATAGTGGCGCGTAGGAAAGCCAGCCGGTCTTGGCGAACTCCCCAACGAAAAGCGATACGTTGACCAGCACGACACCTGCCGCGAAGAGCCAGAAGCTTAAGTTGTTGAGAAACGGAAACGCCACGTCCCGCGCACCGATCTGCAGCGGTACCACCAGGTTCATCAATCCGATGACCATGGGCATGGCCACGAAGAAGATCATGATCACACCATGGGCGGTGAAGATCTGATCATAGTGGTGCGGCGGTAGATAGCCTTCGGCGCCACCGGCAGCGATAGCCTGCTGGGTACGCATCATGATGGCATCGGAGAAGCCACGTATCAGCATGACCAAGGCTACAAGGAAATACATGATGCCGAGTTTCTTGTGATCGACGGAGGTGATCCACTCCGACCACAGATACATCCACTTCTTGTAGTAGGTCAGCAGTCCAAATAGAAGAATTCCACCAAGCGCGATGACCACCACCACGGACATGATGATGGGCTCGTGATAAGGAATCGACTCTAAGCTAAGTTTTCCAAACATAGTGTTACTCCGCTGCCTCTGCGCTCATTGGCGTACCCTGATGGTCGCCGCCTTGCTCCCCATGTTTTTCCTGCTGTGATCCGCCGCTACCGCCGTGAAAGCTCTCCAGAATTTGCGTATAAAGCTCAGGTGATGCCTCGGAGAAATACTCCACCGGATGGTTTCTGGTGGGCTCCGCCAGGACGTAATACTCCTCCGGGAAGGTCAGTGTCTTGGACGACTCCTTGACTTTATTGACCCACTCGTCAAAACCCTCGTCAGTCGTTGAAATGGCATCGAAGGTCATGCCGGAGAACCCAGCGCCGCTGTAATGGACGGAGCGACCGAAATAGGTGCCTGGATCATCGGCCACCAAATGAACGTCGTTGTCCATACCCGCCATGGCGTAAATCTGGCTGCCTAGCGCCGGAATGAAAAACGAATTCATGACCGTGCCGGAACTCACTCTGAAATGCACCGGCACCCCTGCGGGAAACGCCACCTCGTTAACGGTTGCAATGCCCTGCTCCGGATAGATGAACAGCCATTTCCAGTCCAGGGACACCGCTTGAATCTCCAAGGGCGCCACATCGCTTTCAAGCGGCTTATGCGGGTCCAAACTGTGAGAGGTCTGCCAGGTAAGCCAGGCCAGAAATGCGATGATGACGAAGGGAATGAACCAGACGACGGTTTCAATTGCGTTGGAGTGTGCCCAGTCCGGTGTGTAGGTCGCCTCCCCGTTCTCACGATAGCGCCAGGCAAACAGTATCGTCATCACAATGACCGGAATAACGACGATCATCATCAAGCCAAAAGCGGTCAAGATCAGCGTCAACTGCTGTTCCCCTACCTGCCCCTGAGGGTCTATTAATGCTGCATCGCAGCCACCAAGCAGCAGCAGTAGCGATAAACCGACGATGAGACTGAAATGCTTCTTTTTCATTACACGACCTCTTGAAGCCCGAAAGACGCCATACGCGAAACAGGTTGTTCGTTAGCACACTAAAACAAGCAGCTAGCTATCGTCATTTGGCTTATCAATAGACATTTGCTTGAGAATGGTTCGAGACTGAGATTTTTGACACTGAACTTTGGCACTAAGCAAGGCACAAAACGCGTGGAAAGACGAGCTGAAACGCCAGTAAAGTCCTGTGGGACATGAATTCTGCTGGAAGGCAGCTATTTTCATGCCGGAACAGGGACATTGAGAAGTGGCGTTTTGCCGCAGTCCGTCGCAGCTATTGGCAGATTGTCGCAGTGTCGCCGTCGACGATGAAGTGTCAGGGGTTATTGCAACAAATACCACTAACCAACCGTTTCACTGTGTGACAAAACGCAAAGCAACAATGGTTCTGATGAACATTATTACTTTTCCTGCAGCGCCTGTTGGCCTAAGGTAATGAGACAATCCCAATCTGTCTGACGATAAGGAAATCCAAACATGGAATACAGCAAGCAAGGAATGAAGGACTCACGGCAATCCATGTCGCAAAGCAAACAGTTCTTCCTCTTTGCCAAGAACTTTCTCAAGCATCCGAAGATGCTTGGCTCGATCATTCCAAGTTCTCCCTTTTTGGTCCGGCGCATGCTTTCTCACGTCGATTGGCAAAATGCCCGCGTACTGGTCGAATATGGTCCCGGGGTAGGTACTTTTACCCGCGAGATATTGCGTCAGATGCATCCCGAGGCAACCTTGCTGGTGCTTGAGACCAATGAGGATTTTGTTGAGTTTCTCAGGCAGACCTGCCCGGACCCACGGCTCGAGATCATTCACGAATCGGCGGAGAACATCGAGCAGGTATTGGCTGAACGTGGGCTCGGCTTGGCAGACTATATAATTGCCGGTATACCGTTGAGCACCCTGCCAGGGCCGGTCAAAGACAGCATCCTGAGTTCGACTCAGCAGGTAATAGCGCCTAGCGGCGCCTTTTTGCTCTATCAATTCTCGCCTAGCGTGCTACCTCACTTGAACAAGACGTTTCCCAAGGTGCAGCGCGATTTCATACCGCTGAATTTTCTTCCGGCGCATTTTTATCGATGCAGCTCCTGAAGAAAACCGGCACATCGAACACGATTATTCAATTGCCACAACCCATCGAGGGGCCATCAGGCCCCTCGACGGTATTGACAAGCACCTACGTTTATAACATTAGGGCTTGTTCGTATTGTGACTATTGTGCTCGGGATCAAGAGCATCCTTTACATCGCCCTTGGTCTGCTTCGCGTCACCTTTAACGGTCTGCGTCTTGCCTTTGGCTTCGGTATCCTTGTCGTTGGTCGCCTTGCCGAGGGCTTCCTTTACCTTGCCAGCCGCTTTATCTACCAGACCTTCGGATTTATCCGTCTTGGAATCTTTCATTGCCTATCTCCCGCATGAATGCTTGATTGATCGACCCTTGCAAAGGATCAGATGATCGAGAGCGGAGTATCATAGCGATGTCCGTTCGCTCGTTTACAGCCTAGCAGCAATTGAACAAACAGAAAAATTAACTATGTGATGTACCTGAAAGTATATCGTCTGCGCCATGGATATCGATCATGTTGCATCCCCTCCTTGCCCCGGCGCGTGCCCCACCGTTGGCTCTACCGCAGGCGCCCAGGATTCATTCTTGCTAGGAGGAGGCGCATTTTGCACCACAACGTTCAAGCGCGGCATAGCCAGATCCTGGCCGTCCTGGTCCAAGCGCTGTTTGAGGCGCAAATTGAAAGCACGGGTCACATCCCACTGATACTCCGGCTTAGTGCGCATGCGAATACGCAGTACCGCCGCCCCTTCTTCAAAACGCTGAATACCCTGGAACTCCAACGGCGACCAGATCAGATGACGCAGCACCGGATCCTTGCGCAGATCCTCCGCCACTTCTTTCATCAAGGTGGTGGCGTCGTCGATCTTCATGGTATGGGGAATGCTCAAGTACATCAGCGCAATACCGAATTGCCGGGACATGTTGTGGATCGACTTGATTTCACTGAAGGGAATGATGTGTACCACGCCATCAAGGTCTCTGAGGCGAACGGTCCGCATGGTCAGCCCTTCAACGGCGCCCATGAACTCGCCAAGCTTGACGAAGTCGCCCACCGCCAGAGAATCCTCTATCAGGATGAACAGCCCGGTGATCAAATCCTGAACCAGGGTCTGAGCACCAAAACCGATGGCCAGACCAATGACCCCGGCACCTGCCAGCAGAGGCGTTACGTTCACGCCCAGGTTGGCAAGCCCGACGATGGAGGCGATGATCACGATGGTGACCAGCACTACGTTACGCAGTAGCGGCGTAATGGTTTGGGCGCGGGCATTGTAGACGCGACGACCCCGCGTCCGCGCCGAGGTGTTGAGCGCCCGTTGGATGCCGGTATCGGCGATGATCCAGATCAACCAGGCCAACATGACGGTCAACCCGATACCCAGTAGCGCGCGTCCGATGCGGGCGCTGATCGGGCTATCGGCGCCGATGCCCAACAGCGATACATCCCACACGCGTAGCGCCAGTTCGGCAAAGACCACCCAGATGACCAGATGGGCAAGCGCGTAACCGAAGCGTTCGAGACGACGACGATATTGCGACAGCCGCAGGCGCTTGACGGTCTTCTCACTTTGACGGCGCAGCATACCAGCAATTACCAGGGCCAGCACCAGCAGAGCCGCATCGATGATCGCCCGGACGAAGACACCTTCCGCCTCCCCTCCGGTGACGAAAATAGCCAAGAGGGAAGCCCCTATCAGCAGCAGCACCGGCACGTGCCATAGCCGTGCAAGAACGTTCATCAAATCCCGTAGCGCATTCTGATTGCGCCGCTGAGCGTAGGGACGATTACGAATCAAATGCTTGATCGGGCGTTGTATTCGTATTATGAGCCTGATGCCCACTATGCCTGCCAGCACCTTGGCAGACACGGACAGCCAGCCGGATAGATCATTCCCCAGTAGTGCCTCTAGTCGATCGCCATTGAGCGCATCCCCAAAGGCCGCCAGGGCCCCGATGACGAAAAGCCGAGTCAGTGCCTGCTGACGTAGAAGTGCTACCGCGACGCGCCGATGCCCCCGAGTAAAGACTGAAATGACCACTTCGAATGCGGTGGCAAGCAACCGCCCACATAGAGTGATATACGCAAGCACCAACACGATGGCGCTAAAAGGCGCAGGAGCATCAAGCCACCGCAGGCTACCCAGCATGACCGCGAAGGAGAGCGCCCAAGGCAGCACTTTGCGCAGGAAGTGAATGATCAGCAAACTTGCCGGAGGTTCTGGAGGCAGCACTCGTGGCCAATCGTTACGACGTCGAAGAAAACGCCCTGTTCCTATCAGCAATAGTAATAGGCCTAGCCAGACCCCCATCAGTATTGACGTTTCAATGGCGCCGCGCAGCAACTCCTCACGGCTCGTAGCGGCAAACAGCGATTCGACCCGCTGGCCTGCTCGCTTCGAGCGCTGTGCCCAGATGTCCAGGGGTGCTCTGCCTTGCTGAGCCTGTTCGCCGGCGGCATTGAAAGAGTCCGCCAATGCTCCGAGCAGCCCTTGTCGCTCTTCACCCTCTTGCGCCGAGGCGCTTGCGCTCGCTTCCCGTAACTCCTTTAGCCTGGCTAGAAGCTCATCACGCTGCGCGTCGCTTTCCAGGGTCGAGATGACATCATCTAGTGAATTGCGTAATTCTTTCGGGTCTTGCTGAGGCTGTTTTTCATCCTGACTGACGCTTCCCATGCTCGGAATGGCCAAGCCCTGAGCCTGGGATGGATCGGAAAATAACGTCACCAGCAATAGCAGCAAGACAGCGATGAACAAAGTGAACCAATTGCGAGAAAACGACATGCCAACTCCTGCGGCATCAAGTGAATCGACTGAAATCTTACTGCTTGTCCATCACTGGCTAAAGCGCCATCAAACGACGAAGCCAAGACTCCCGTCTTGGCTTCGCATTACATCCTCCATACCCCGAGCAAGCTAGGATCCGGAGGCTTGGGTCGAGCCTTCGCTGCCTTTATCGCTATCCTCGCTGCGCTTGTCCTTCTTGCCCCGCTTGCGGTCGAGCCACTGCGAAAGTGTTGCAAGCATGGCATAGAATGACGGCACGAAGAAACTCGCCAGTATTGCCACGGAAGCCATACCCACCGCCACGGTGGTGCCGATCTCATGGCTACTGCCGCTACTCGCGCCGGAGGCAGGGCCAGTGGCAGGGTACCAAAGATAAAGGCCAAGGACGTCATGACGATGGGGCGAAAACGCTGCTCCGCCGCATGAATGGCTGCCTCACGAATCGACATGCCCTGATCCTTGCGCTGCAATTCGGCAAACTCCACGATCAGAATGGCGTTCTTTGCTGCCAAACCAACCACTACCAGCATGCCGACCTCAACATAGACCCCAACGTTCAATCCTCGCAGCGCCACTCCGCCGATGGCGCCCAGGAAAGCAAAGGGTACCGCGGTCAATACCGCGAGAGGCAACGACCAGCTTTCGTACTGAGCCGCCAGAATCAGAAATACCATCAGCAAACCGAAAATGATCGCGATAGAGGCAGCATTGCCGGTGTTGATCTCCTGATAGGCGGTCCCGGTCCAGCCCATGCTCCAGCTATCGCCCAGGGTCTCATTGACCACCTCTTCCATGGCAGTAATGGCCTGTCCGGAACTGTAGCCCGGCGCCGGCCCCCCTTGAAACTGCGCGGCAGCATATACGCTGTAACGGGTCATGACCGCCGGCGCGGTTATACGCTCCAATGTGACGAACTCCGCCAGAGGAATACGCTCGCCATTGCCACCTCGCACGAAGATATTGCTCAAATCCTCTTTGGAGCGACGGTACTCGTCCTCGTTCTGTAGAAACACCTGGAAGTTACGGTTCTGATAGGAGAAGTAGTTGACGAAACCGTTACCTAGGGTATTCGACAGCGTAGTGTTGAGTGCTTGAATCGACACCCCATAGCTCAGCGCTTTTTGCTGATTGATATGGGCACGATAGGACGGCACGTTTGGATTGAAGGTCGTGAAGACCTGGGCCAGTTCCTCGCGCTTGTTGGCCGCCTGCATGATTTTGTTGGCCGCCTGACCCATTTCGTTCGGGCTGGCACCCTCCAGGGATTGCAGATAGCCGGTAAAACCACCGGTAGTGGACAATCCGGGAATGGGCGGCAGGTTGAATGAGCGCACCGACCCACCCGGGGTTTGTGCCCCTATCTTGTTGACACGGGCAATGATTTCATTGGCAGTAAGATCCCGGCTTCCCCAGGGCTCCATGCTGACGAACATGGTGCCCCGAGCGGTATTGACCGAGCTGGACAACAGATCGTAACCGGCGATCGCCGAGACAAACTCGACGCCGGGAATCTTTTCGATTTCCTTGCCAACCGCGTCCACGAAGTCGGTGGTACGCGCTACCGAGGCGGCATCCGGCAGACTGATGGACGCCAAGGCAATTCCCTGGTCCTCTTCCGGGACAAGACTCGAAGGCGTGCTTTCGTAAAGCCAGAAGGAACCTGCCAATACCAAAATGGTCAGCGCCAAGGCCAGCACCCATAGCTTGATCAAGGCACGTACGATGGCCATGTAACCGCGGGTGACCCAATCGAACCCCTTGTTGAACCAGCGCCCCGGGGCATGCACTGCCCGCATCAGCTTGGATTCATGCTTCTGCTTTTTCTTGTGCTTGAGAAAAATGGCAGCCAATGCCGGTGTGAAGGTCAAGGCTACCACCGCGGATATAGCCACGGAGATGGCGATGGTCAGGGCGAACTGCTGATAGATTTGTCCGGTAAAGCCGCCTAGAAAGGCCACCGGCACGAACACGGATGCCATGATGAAGGCGGTGGCGATGACGGGGCCGCCTACTTCCCGCATACCTTCGCTGACCGCATCAGTTATCGATATATCTTCTTCATCCTCGAGCAGGCGCTCGACGTTCTCTACCACCAGAATGGCATCGTCCACCACGATACCGATGGCTAGGATCATTGCGAACAAAGACAACAGATTGATCGAAAAGCCCAGGATATACAGCCCGGCAAATGCCCCTAGCACGGATACTGGCACCACGGTCATCGCTATCACCGTCGAGCGCCAATTCTGCAAGAACAGAAAGACGATCACGGCAACGATGATGAAGGCTTCGATGAACGTTTCGGCAACGGTGGTGATCGAGGCATCGATGAACAAGGTAGTATCGTAAGGCACTACGTATTCCAGCCCCGCCGGAAAGCGATCGGCGAGATCCTCCATGGCGGTACGAACCTTCGAGGCCGTCTCCAGCGCATTGGCCTCGGGCTGCTGATTGATGACGATCGGCGCCATGGTCGCGCCATTGAGATTGGCGTTTACCGCATAGGAGGAAGCCCCCAGTTCGATACGCGCCACGTCTTTCAGGTACAACGATGAACCATCTGGGTTAGTGCGCAAATAGATGTTACGAAACGCATCCGCACTGGTCAGTCGCCCACCGGCAGAGATGGTATAAGTATAGGCGCGAGGATCACTTTGCGGCTCTGCGGCAAGGCTACCTGCGGGCACCTCGGTGTTTTGAGACCTTATGGCGCTGGCAACCTCTGCTGGCGTCAAGTCATATTGCGCCAGTTTGTCCGGATCGAGCCAGATCCGCATAGCGAACTCGCTCCCTCCCAAGGCCTCCGCCTTGCCCACCCCGGGGATTTGACGCAGCTCATCGAGAATGTTGAGTACCGCATAGTTCTGCATGTAGGTCTTGCTGTATTCCCCGTTGGGTGAACGCAGCGCAACCAATAGAAGAATACTGCTAGAACTCAACTCGACATTGACGCCTTGAGACTGTACCGCTTCTGGTAGCTGAGACAGTGCCGACTGCACCCGGTTATTGACGTTGATGGTATTGATATCGCCATCGGAACCGATCTCGAAGGCCACATCCATGCGCATG
The DNA here is from genome assembly GCF_001039575.1 of Halomonas sp. PR-M31. Classification (GTDB taxonomy): domain Bacteria; phylum Pseudomonadota; class Gammaproteobacteria; order Pseudomonadales; family Halomonadaceae; genus Modicisalibacter. The sequence continues at coordinate 39,093 of NZ_JIBT01000011.1, read as the reverse complement.
ATGCCGTTATCGGAGCTGGTCGAGGTCATGTAGAGCATGTTCTCGACCCCGTTGATCGCCTCCGCCAATGGAGCTGCTACGGTCTGGGAGACAGTATCCGCGTTGGCACCGGGGAAGGTTGCCTGAACCGATACCGTAGGCGGCACGACGCTTGGATACTGCTGAATCGGCAAGGCACGCATTGCCATCGCCCCGATCACCACGATGATGATCGAGAGAACCGTGGCGAAGATCGGACGTTTAATGAAAAAATCGGAAAAATTCATGCCTCGTCGCCCTGTTCCTTGGCCTTATCCGAAGACGACTGCTTCGAAGACGGGTCATCACTGCCGGATTCACTCGAAGGCTCTTGCCCGCCATCCTGCTTGGCGGAACCGTTCGATGAAGATTCTGACTTATCGTTTTCCTGTGCGGAAAGCTTTTCGGGATCGCCGGAGTAAGGCTGCGGATTGATCTTGGCGCCGGCTTCGAGCCCACCAGGATCGCTGACGATGACGCGATCGCCAGATTTCAGACCATCGGTGATGATCTGAAGCGGCCCCGCCAAATCACCCAAGGTCACGTTGCAAGTTCGCACCTTGTCCTCATCGTCAAGCACGAATACCTGCGGGCCCATCAGTCCTTGTGTCACGGCAATTTCCGGTACCGCCATGACGTCGTAGCGTTTCATGTTCTGGAGCTGCACCCGCGCGAACTGCCCGGGCAGCAGAAGATCATCGGGATTATCGAACATGGCCCGGGCCTGCACGGTGCTGGTGTCGTCGTCGACCCGAGAGCCCAGGAAATCGATATTGCCTTCAAGCTGCTGCGTCGAATCATCGCCACCGGGAAGCTTTAACGACGCCTTGATATCAGCACCCTGCTGGCGCTGACGGCGCAGATCGAAAGCGTCTTCTTGAGGTAGACCAAAGCGCACCTCAATGGGATTCATGGGTGTGATGGTGGCAAGCTCCGTGCCGACATCGACAACGTTACCCACGTTGACATCGCTTAGACTGATCATGCCGGCTACCGGTGCCTGCACGTCCGAATAGCCCAAATCGATTTTAGCGCTTTCCAATGCAGCTTGGGCCTGAGCCACATTGGCATCCGCTACGCGCCGTTCCGCCACGGCCTGATCGTACTGCTGTTGGCTGACGGAGTTCTGCGCCAGCAGCTGCTTATAGCGCCTAGCATCCCGATCCGCACGAAAGGCCTTGGCCTTGGCACTCTGCACATCCGCCTTGCGCTGATTGACCGTAGCCTGATAGACATCGGGCTCGATGGTATAGAGGCTTTCGCCCTTCTCGACCATCTCTCCAGGTTCGAAATTGCGCGCTTCGAGCTCGCCCCTGACCCGGGCGATGATCGCGACTTGCTGCTCGCTGCGCAGTTTTGCGGAATAGGAGCGATCGTAGCCGATGGTGCGCCGCTCCATGGTCATGACCTTGGCGTCCCGGGCTGGCGCTTGCTGATCCTGCTGGTTTTGTTGACCCTTTTCCTGGTCATCGCCGGATCCGCAGCCCGTCAATAGTGACGCTATCAATAGTCCGGCGACCCAGCCGTGTCTTGCGATCGATATGCGCATCGGCGCGCTCCTTAGTCCTTTACTTACGTTCGGTGGCCTCAGAGAGTCGGCCGATGGCCGCACAGGATACAACCATACATCCATGTATGTAAATGTCGTCCTCTTGGCGTTATGATGACGTTACGTGCTTTTTCAGTGAGTCGATGTAAATCATGGCTAGACGTACCAAAGCCGAAGCCAGTGCCACTCGTGAAGCCTTGCTTGATGCCGCCGAGAAAACCTTTTTCGACAACGGCGTAGCGCGCACTTCCTTGAATCAGATTGCGTGTCAGGCCGGGATGACCCGAGGTGCCGTCTATTGGCATTTCAAGAACAAGGCGGCGATTTTTCATGCCTTGCTCGAGCGTGTGCGCATGCCTTTCGAAGCGCTGATCGAGGAGGTCAATGAGCCCGCTTTACTCGATTCACCTCTGGAAACGCTGCGCTTGGCCTGTCATCGTGGGCTGGCGCGTCTCGAGCAGCCCCAGATAAGTCGCGTGCATTCGATTCTGCTGCATCGCTGCGAATTCTTCAGCGACATCAATCCGCTGGAGATGCAAAATCGCATGGCTCAGGAATGTCACGACGAGCTATACGCGCAGTTTTGCAAGGCTCACGACCAACATCTTCTGAATCCATCCTTATCTCCGGAAACGGCAACCCATCTGCTGCAATCGACGTTGGGCGGTCTTTTCCATGACTGGCTGCGAGAACCCGATCAATTTTCGCTGAGTGAAGAAGGCGGCGCGTTGATAGATACACTCTTTGAGCTCATGAGCCAGCCATCTTCAAGATAGTCGAATATTCAATCAAGTTCGTCGATCCTGCGTTCCACGGCGCCATGATAGCCGGCGCCGAAGAGCAGTAGATGATTGAGCAGCGGATAAAGTTGAAACAACCCTTGCCGCCGGGGCCAGTCGTCAGGACGTTTCCCGTCCCAATAGGCTTCAAAGAAGACAGCAGACGGCGATCCGAACAGGGTCAGCATGGCGAGATCCACCTCGGGATAGTGACGATAGACCGCTGGATCGATGATGGCTGGGCCTTTGCGGGTGTAAAGCACATTACCGGACCACAGATCCCCGTGTACCAGGCTAGGCCGTGCATTCGGCAACCAGCTTTCGAGACCCTCGGCGATGCGAGTCAATCTCTCGAGGGTATTCTTTTTAAGCAAGCCTTTATCGGCGCAGGCCTGGCCTAGCGGCAACAGGCGCCGTTCACGTTGAAAAATACGCCCGTCGGCACAGGGCGTATTGTCCTGAGGCGTCGGGCCACAGGCGTTGTTGCGCTCCCACCCATGAGTCGTGCCACTTACCTCGTGGAGTTCCCGTAGGCCTGTTCCAAGCTGCTGCTCGAGCCGTTGACCACTCGATACCGTATCAAGGGCTTCCATGACCAGTATGTCATTATCGAGACCCAGCACTTCGGGAACGATCAGCGATGTTCCGGCGGCATGCAATGCGCGCAAACCATTGGACTCTTCAACCAGGCGAGCGGGATCATCCTGCTTGACGACCACTCGCCCCCGGACGGACTCCAACTGCCAGACCCGGGCGCTATCGCCACCGGACAGGGGCATCAATTCACCCCTAGCAACGACATCCAATGCGCCGAGACGTTCGCGCCAGTGGCTGGGAGCCATATTCCTTCTCCTTCGACGTCCTTACTCCGAGAGATTCTCTTGCTGCTCCGTTTCTTTCTTGTGGCGTTTCGACACCTTTGATTGCTTGACTTGCCCCTTCTGAAACAGGGACTGCAATTCCGCCATGGCTGCCTTGTCGTCGGCGACAAGTGCCGATATATCATGGCGATGCTTGTAGGAATCCTTGAACAGTTGATTGTCGAACTCGCGAAAGGTGCGCACCGCATCCAGGGCATTGGAGCTAGGATAGCCCATGCTCTTGAGCACCTCACTGCTCATCTCCATGCTGGCAGCAAAGGTTTCGCGTACCACGGCCTTGGCACCCAGCTCCATCAGCTGCCAGGCGTGATGACGATTACGCGCCCGGGCAAACACCTGAAGATGTGGGAAATGATCCCGAGCCTGACGCGCAATGCGCAGGGCGGCTTCTTCATCATCCACGGCAATCACCAGGACCTTGGCCTGCTCGGCCCCTGCTGAACGCAACAGATCCAGACGAGTGGCGTCTGCATAGTAAATGCGTGAACCGAAGCGGCGGATGAACTCCACCTGGGTAATATTCGGATCGAGGGCCGTGAAGTTCAGGTTCTGGGACTTGAGCACCCGGGCCACCATCTGCCCAAAGCGGCCTAGTCCTGCAATCAAGACCGTGGGCGAATCGTCGCCAAAATTGCCATCGTAGGGCTGTTTTTGCTTGAGACGATCTCCCAGTCTTTCGCCGATTTGATAAAGAAACGGCGTCAGCGCCATGGAAAGAGTGACCGCCGCGATACACAGACTGGCGATGCGCTGCTCGAATATTCCGATGCTGACGCCAGCCGTCAACAACACGAAATCGAATTCGCCGCCTTGGGCGATAACCGTTGCCAGACGGGGGATTTCCGGATGAGGCAGTCGCGCGATCAAGCCGACGATAGCGACGACGACAAGCTTTCCTGCCAGGGTCAGCAGCGTGATGGCGAGCACCCATCCTATATTGTCGAAAACCAGGGCCATATTCACCGACATGCCCACGGCAATGAAGAACAGGCCAAGCAACAGACCCTTGAAGGGTTCGATGTTGGCTTCCAATTCATGGCGATAAACGGTATCTGCCAGCAGCACGCCGCCCAGAAACGCACCAAGGGCCATGGAGAGCCCCGCCCACTCCATTACCAGAGCCATTCCCAATACCAGAAACAAGGCTGCCGCGGTAAAGGTTTCACTCACCTCACTGCGCGCTACCAATGCCAGTACCCGAGGGAATATCAGCCTGCCAAACACGATGGCGGCGCCTACGGTCGCTGCGGCACGCAGTACCAGAAGCAGGGATTCTCCGAAGGAAAGACTCGTGCCGCCGGCGACCAGTGGCAAGGCTGCCAATAGGGGAATGACCGCCAGGTCCTGAAAAAGCAAGATCGAAAAGGCCGTTTGGCCGTGAGGGGACGTCAGCTGTTGGCGTGCGTTGAGCACCTGTAGGGCAAAGGCCGTGGAGGATAGCGCAAGGGTCAAGCCCAGTAGAATCGACACCTCCAGGGTCAGATCCAGCATCAGCCCGATGGGGGTCAGTAACGCGCCGCAGGCAGCAGCTGCAGGCTACCCAGACCGAAAAGACGCTTGCGCATGGTCCATAGCCGAGAAGGCTCGAGGGAAAGACCGATGATGAACAACAGCATGACCACGCCGAATTCGGCAAAGCGCAGCACGGACTCGGGCTCGGCAATGAACCCCGTCACCGAAGGGCCCAGCAACAGCCCAGCACTCAAATAGCCCAGAATGGAGCCCAGCCCCAGCCGCTGAAACAGCGGTACAGCGACGATCGCAACCCCCAGTAGCACCGCCGCTTCGAGCGAAAAGCTCATGACGATTCTCGTTGAGAAATGGTCACTTCGTGTCGGAACGGTAATCGCTTTTGGGCGTGACGGTAGTACGACTCGATATGAGTGCGTTCCTGCGCGCAGAAATGCGCAACGGCACGACGAAAGTCCGGATTGGCAATATAGTGCAAGGAACGCAGCTGCCTCGGAGCAAAGCCTCGCGTTAACTTGTGCTCGCCTTGGGTACCCGGGTCGAATCGAGTTAGTCCGTTCGTCAGGCAGTGCTCGATGCCCTGGTAGTAACAGGTTTCAAAATGCAGGCAGTCCGCTTCCACTTCGCTGCCCCAGTAACGGCCATACAAGGTCTTGTCACCTTGCAGGCAAAGCGCTGACGCAATTGGCTGCCCTTCCACTCGCGCCTGAATCAACACCAATGTCTCGGGTAAGGTCCGTCGCAAGCGCTGGAAGAAATCAAAGGGGAGATAAGGCCGCTGACCGCGCTCTATATAGGTCATCTGATAGCAGCGGTAGAAATGTGCAAGTGCCGCCGGGTCGATCTCGTCGCCGGTCAGGCGAGAAAGCGTAATTCCCTGCTCCCCGACACGCCTACGTTCACGCCGAATTTCCTTGCGCCGTTTGGAGCTCATGCTGGCAAGAAATCCATCGAAATTGCCAAACCCTGAATCCTGCCACTGGAACTGTACTCCCCGGCGTTCGATCAGCTCAGGCACTGCGGTTTTCCAGGCATCGACCTCTTTGTCCTCGGCGAACAGTAGATGCCAGCTTGAAAGACTCTCGTCGCAGCAATGTTCCGCCAGAGCCGCAAACACGGCATCGGGGTTTTCGACCCGCGTACTGATGGCCGTTCGCGTGCCCGGCGCCGGTGTGTACGGGATCGCCGTCAATGCCTTTGGATAGTAATCGCCGCCGGCTCGTTCCCAAGCGTCCGCCCAGGACCAGTCGAACACATACTCGCCTCGGGAATGGCGCTTGTAGTAGCGCGGCATCGCCGCTACCAAAACGTCATCTTGCCAGACCAGTAAATGCGCCGGTGTCCAACCGGTAGCGGATGTCACCGCCCCAGAGGCCTCTAGCGCATGCAGAAATTCATGGCGCAAAAAAGGCTGGTCGGCATCGATCAACGCATTCCATTGCATTGCAGGTACAGCCTCCATGGAGGCAATACTGTGTACCTCGAAGCGCATCTTTTCTCCTGACGTAGCGCCTATCAGTTGCCGTTCAAGACCTTGTCCAGGGTCAGTAAGGCGGCCTGCCAGGAAGCCGCGTCTGCGGCGGCATCATAGGCGAGTGGTAGGTCGAACTGTTCTGCCGCCTTATCCGCCCCGGGGTTGGTGAAACCATGAGTGGCCCCGGGATAATTGATGATCTCGACCTGTGCGCCCTGGGCACCGAGTGCCTGAGCCATCGCCGTTAAATCTTCTCGCTTGACCAGCGGATCCTGGGCGCCGTTGTAAATCTTTACAACACCTTCGAAAGCCTGAGGATTAGAGGCCGCTTGGGTAGGACTACCATGAAAGCTGATCGCCGCTTTGATGGGCATGCCGGAAAGGGCCATGTTCATGACCACCCCACCGCCGAAACAATAGCCCATAGCCGCCATGCCTTTGTCCTTATCCACCCAGGGGCTTTCGCGCAGACTGGCCATGGCCGCTTCGAGTCGCGCCCGAGCCGATGGCCAATCCTTCATGACCTGGCTCGAAAACATGCCGGCTTCATCCGGGTGAGTGGCTATCTGACCGTCTCCATACATGTCCACGGCCAGCGCCACGAAGCCCAAGGCGGCAAGCTGATCGGCCCGGGCCCGGGTATAGTCGTTCAACCCCCACCATTCGTGCACCAGGATCACTGCGGGGCGAGGCTCATCGTCATTGGCGTTGCGTGCCAGATAACCTTCGTAGGTCTCGCCGCCTGTCGAATAGGTGAAAGACTCTCCTTTGACCTCGGGCCCCGTCTTGATGTTTGTCTTGAGTTCCATATCCACGGGCGATGTTTGAGTCTGTGCCATGGCGACACTCGTCATTGTGCCCCCTAGCAGCCAGAACAGTATAAAAAGTATCCGCATGCCAGAGCCTCCTTGTTTATCTTTGTTTTTACCATAGCATGGCTTGCCATGGGGCTCATGGACGAGTTGATGTCTCCGCGGTCATTCAGTCTTGCCACACCTTTTCTCTATTCATCGCAGAGGGCCTGATGAACGCGGTTACGCCCTCCGCGCTTGGCCGCGTAGAGTCCCATATCCGCCCGGTGCATCAAGGCTTCGAGTGTTTCCATATCGTGCCGCTCGGCAATGCCGAAGCTGACGGTAAAATTCAGCCACTGACCATAGAATTCGACTCGGGTTTCCTCGAACTCCTGGCGTAGCCGCTCTGCCAGTTTGGCGGCTTCATGAAGGGCATGGCCGCTTAGCACCAACGCGAACTCCTCCCCGCCGATGCGTCCGAAAACATCATGGGAGCGCAGTGTCCTGCGGCAGATATCGCCAAGGCTTGCCAACACCAGATCCCCGGCAGCGTGACCATGGGTATCGTTGATTGCCTTGAAGTTGTCGATATCGAAGATCACCAAGGACAGACGCGAGGGCATGGCATCGGCGGCGTTGATCTCCGTTTCGATACAGTCCATGAACGCTCGACGATTGAGCGCCCCGGTCAAACTGTCGGTAGTGGACATCTCGTGCAGCTTCATTTCCCGCAGCTTGCGGGTAGTTACATCACGCACCACCCCCAGAATCCACTCGTAGCGATTGGTCAGCGGGCTGACATAGGGTGAGCAGCTGATTTCCAGCCATACATAATGGCCCTGACAGTGACGCACCCGCAGCTCAAGCTGCTGGCCCTTACCCTGACACGACGCTTCGTGCAGCCGTCGCTGTATCCGCGGCGCATCATCCGGGGGCAGCAGCTCGATCAGCGCCCGACCGTAAAGATCCTCTGCAGTGTAGCCCAGCATGGTTTCTATCGATGGAGATGCGAAACGACAGACGCCATCGGAGTCGAACAGCATGATCAAGTCGCTTACCTGCTCGATGATGAACCGATAGCGTCGCTCGCTTTCGATGAGGGCCAGCTGAGCCTGTTTATGAAGGGTGACGTCTTCACAAAAGCCATGCCATAGCACGCTGCCGTCCGCTTCCCGCTGCGGCGTTGCATGGCCGGACACCCAGAGCTGATAGCCATGGGGATGACGATAGCGAAACTCGCAGCGCCAGACACTCAAGCGCAGCGCACTACGCTGAATGTTGCGCCATAACGTCTCGGTATCGTCCGGATGCACGCGGCCGATGGCTTCTTCCGCACTTTCGACGAGTGCCGCTGGAGACATACCGAACAGCCGCTTTGCCCCGGAGCTCACCAGGGGAAAGGTCAAACGCCCATTCGTGCTCAAACGACATTGGTACAAGGCGCCAGGAAGCTGGTCGCTCAACTCCTCGAAGCGCCCAAGCAGGGTCTGACGCTTGGTGACATCGACCAATGAGCCGACCAGCTCCGTGACCTTATCGGACTCATTGCGATGCAGGATGATGTCGTCTTGAAGATGACGCCACTCACCCTGAGACGTTTGCAAGGTGTAGTTGAGGGATACGCGCTCGCAGTCTGTATCGATGGCATGCTTCAGTCTCGCCTGGGCGCGGTGACGCGACTCCTCGGTCAGCAGCGCCAGCCAGCGCTCCGGCTCGGCTTCAAGCACATCACGGCCAAGCCCGCATAGGGGCTCGATACCTTGACAGGCATAGTGCAGCCGTCCCTGCCACCAATCGACGTTCGTGGCATAAATCACCGCCGGGACAACTTGCAACAACTTGTCGAGCGCTGCCGTCGGGAGCTTCAGCAAAGAAGAAGACATGCTTATATGATCCCTGAACGTTTATTCACAGACGTCACGTTCACGCATGTGGCCAATGATATTGTCGACGATACCCACGCTGATAGCGTAATCTGCTAATAATGATGAACTATTAAGACGCCAGCGTATTATTTAGATGGTGCGAAATGTTGGCATCACTATCAAATACGACATCATCGATAACCAGAAATGCGGCTAACTATGATTAGCAATAACATAGTGACAGAGCATCGCACACAAGGATAGAGCTGGAACAGCGATCAACCTCGACACTTGGTCGACCGTCGAGATGGCTTCGAATGATAGTGAATCTCAAAGCCGTAATCCATAGGGCGTGCCAATAGAAAAAGGATACCCGAAGGTATCCTCTACCCTAAAGCATTCCGAAATGCTTTTAGCAGGTCAGCCGACTCACCTGGCTACCTGCATGGCCAGCGCCGTGTCCAGCATACGATTGGAAAATCCCCATTCATTGTCATACCAGGCCATGACCTTGACCAGCCGACCGCTCACCCGGGTGTGATTGGTATCAAAGATGGAAGAATGGGCATCGTGATTGAAGTCGATGGAGACCAGAGGCTGCGCATTGACCGCAAGTATCGGCGACTGCTCGGCAGCGGCCTCCACTATTGCGTTGACCTCTTCCTTGGTAGTTTCCCGGCTGGCGGTGAACACCAGATCCACTAGGGACACATTAATTACCGGCACCCGCACCGCCAGGCCGTCAAACTTGCCCTCAAGGTCCGGCAATACGCGCCCTACCGCTGCCGCCGCGCCGGTCTTGGTGGGAATCATTGACTGGGTGGCACTACGCGCCCTGAACGGATCCTTATGATAGGCATCGGATAGATTCTGATCGTTGGTGTAGGCATGTATCGTGGTCATCAAACCGCTTTCGATGCCGACGCCTTCATGTAGCGCCTTGGCAACTGGTGCCAGACAATTGGTGGTACAAGAGGCATTGGAGACCACCCGATGCTCAGCGGTGAGCACATGCTCATTGACGCCATAAACGATCATGGCATCTGCATCCGGGCTTGGTGCCGAGATCAGCACGGATTGCGCACCGGCATCCAGATGTTTTGCGGCTTCCTCGCGCTTCTTGAAAAGTCCGCTGCATTCCATGACCAGATCGATTTCCAGATCCGCCCAAGGCAGCTTGGAGGGATCACGTTCGGCATAGATATTGATACGGTCGCCGGCGACACTGAGAGAATTCTCGTCGTGCTCGATCGTATAACCGAACAGGCCGTGAACGCTGTCATACTTGAGAAGACGTGCGTTCGTTTCCGGATCGCTCAGGTCGTTGATGGCGACGACTTGAACCTGATCGCGATAGAAATTTTCGTAAAGCGCGCGCACGACGTTGCGGCCAATGCGCCCGAATCCATTGATTGCTATGCGTAACGTCATGATGGGTCTCCTGCAGCAAGCTAACATGAAGCGATAGTGAGGTCGGATGATGCTGTCCCGGTCCGTGACCAAGGAGCGATTTCAAGAAAACACTCCTAGGATTTACCTATAATTTGGTTCACAACCCAGGGACGTTCAACTCATTTTTTGTTAAGTTTACGCACATTGCGACTCAATTACCGATAGAGGCTTCCATGAACATCCATCCCACCGTCGCTCAGGTCACTCGCCGCATTCGCGAACGCTCCCAAGAGCGACGTGCAAGCTATGAACGCCATATGCAGGATCAGCATCGTCAAGGTGTACACCGTGGTGAACTTTCCTGCGGCAACCTTGCCCACGGCTTCGCCGCCTGCGGCAGCGAAGACAAGGATCGGTTGAAGCTGACCAATAGCGCCAACCTGGGCATAGTTTCGTCATATAACGACATGCTTTCCGCTCATCAGCCATTGGCTCCCTTTCCTGAAATGATCAAGGAAGCAGCGCGCCAAATGGGCTCCACTGCGCAGTTCGCCGGGGGCGTACCGGCCATGTGTGACGGCGTGACCCAAGGTCAACCGGGCATGGAACTGTCGCTCTTTTCTCGCGACACCATCGCCATGCTACCGCCGTGGCGCTATCTCACAATATGTTCGATGCGGCATTGCTCCTGGGTATTTGTGACAAGATCGTGCCGGGTCTGTTCATAGGTGCTGCACGCTTTGGTCATTTGCCCACGATCTTCGTTCCTGGGGGGCCAATGCCCAGCGGACTTCCCAACAGCGAGAAGGCCCGCATACGGCAGCTATATACCGAGGGCAAGGTCGGTCGTGACGAACTGCTCGAAGCCGAATCCGAGTCCTATCACAGCCCGGGCACCTGCACGTTTTACGGCACCGCCAATTCCAATCAATTGATGATGGAAATGATGGGGCTGCATCTACCCGGCGCCTCCTTTATCAACCCTAATACTCCTCTGCGCGAAGCGCTGACCCGCTACGCTGCGGAACAGGCGATTCGCAATAGCGAACCCGGCGGTCGCTATCGGCCGTTCTGGCAGCAGATCGACGAAAAAGCCATCGTCAATGCCGTCGTCGGGCTGCTCGCCTCCGGCGGCTCCACCAATCACACGCTGCATCTGGTTGCCATGGCGGGGGCGGTAGGTCTTACCCTCACCTGGGACGATTTTACCGAGCTTTCCGCCGTAACGCCGAGCCTGACCCGCATCTACCCTAACGGGCAGGCAGATGTGAATCACTTCCAGGCGGCCGGCGGCATGAGCTTTTTGATTCGCGAGCTGCTCGATGCCGGGTTGATTCATGGGGACATTTCCTGCGTATTCGGCGGCGATCTATCTGACTATACTCAGGAGCCCTTTCTCGAGGATGGCCGACTGGTATGGCGCCAAGGCCCGACTCAAAGCCTGGATCTGGACATTCTACGCCCGGTTTCCGAGCCATTTTCCCCGACCGGCGGTCTGACCGTGCTCAACGGCAACCTGGGTCGTGGTGTCATCAAGGTGTCCGCGGTCAAACCCGAGCACCGTGTGGTGGAAGCACCGGTACGCCTATTCAGCGATCAAAACGAAGTCAAGGCGGCCTTCGATGCGGGCGAGCTCGACCGTGATGTCATTGTGGTAGTGCGCTTCCAGGGCCCACGAGCCAACGGCATGCCGGAGTTGCACAAGCTCACCCCCTATCTGGGTGTCCTGCAGGATCGCGGCTATCAGGTGGCGCTGGTGACGGATGGCCGCATGTCCGGGGCGTCCGGCAAGGTGCCCGCTGCCATCCATATGACCCCGGAGGCCATCGACGGCGGACCCTTGGCCAAGTTGCGTGAAGGCGACGTTGCGCGCCTGAATGCGGACAGGGGCGAGCTGAGCGCAGTGGTAGACGAGGCGGAATGGCAGGCCAGGGACGCTACCGTCATGGATCTGGAACACTATCGTTATGGCATGGGACGCGAGCTGTTCGCGGGCTTTCGTCAACTGGTCAATGGCGCGGAAGACGGCGCTTCGGTCTTTGGCGGCTTTGAGGATCAGGACCTGGCAAGAGGCACCGATCGGGCATGAAGCCAGACATGAGCTCAGATAGGCGTTCGAACATGCTTGAAACGGCACTGATCGGAGACATTGGCGGTACCAATGCACGCTTTGCTTTGGTCAAGCAGGGCTCCTTCGAGCTTGAACATATTCTAATTCTTCGTTGCGCCGACTATCTCCGACTGGAAGATGCCATTCGTGACTATCTGAAACGGGTTGGCGCTGCCGGGGCACTTGCGCCACAAGAAGCATGCCTTGCCTTCGCTTGTCCGGTACACGACGACGAAGTGAGCATGACCAACAACGCTTGGCGCTTTTCCAAACGCCGAGTGAAAGACGCGCTAGGCCTTTCGCTGTTCAAGGTGATTAACGACTTCACTGCTCAGGCTCTGGGCGTGCCTCATCTTCTAGCGGATGAATTGATTAGCATAAACACTGGCACAAGCGAGCCTCATCGCGCCCGTCTGATCATAGGGCCCGGAACCGGGCTCGGCGTTGCAGGGCTTTTCCCAGGCCAGAACAACTGGATTCCGCTACCCACCGAAGGCGGTCATGTTACCTTCGCCCCTACGGATGACCGGGAACGCGAGTTGTTGGGTTATTTTCAAGAGAAGTACGGTCGCGTTTCCGTGGAGCGTTTGCTATGTGGCCAAGGGCTGCTTGACCTGTACCGCGCTCATGCCGACCTTGCGGCCCAGGCGCCACGCTATAATTCCGCTGCAGAAGTGACCGGTGCGGCCCGGGCTGGGGATGCCCTTGCCGAAGAAGTACTGCTGCGTTTTCTGAAAATTTTGGGGGATGTCTGCGGCGATGCGGCCCTGATGATTGGCGCTCACGGCGGCATATACCTGTGCGGTGGGATCTTGCCGCGACTCATCGACTGGTTGCAACGCAGTCGCTTTCGCGAAGCGTTCACCGACAAAGGACGCATGAGTGCTTACAATGAGCGCATTCCTGTCTGGGTGGTCAACGCACCTTGGACAGGTTTACTTGGCGCCGCAGAGGCGCTGCATAACAAGGAGGTTGAATGATTCCGACATCCCTGCGTCAGCTACTCGATGCCACTCAGGACCAACGTCTCGACACCTGGCAGGGCAGGCAGGTCTGGCTGGCTCGCGAGCCTTGGGGGGAGCTTGTCGTCTCTCTGCAAGGGGCGCAGGTGCTGCATTTTTTACCCGCTCCCAAAGCTGAGCGACTACCCGCCTCCGACACCGAGCGACTACCCGAAGTCGATGCCACGTCGGTGGCGCCACAGGGCTGGCTTTGGATGACGCCAACTCCTCAGCCAGTGCCCGATGCAATTCGCGGCGGTATTCCACTGTGCTGGCCCTGGTTTGCCAACGAGTCGCCGGATGGTCAAGGGGTAATGCATGGCCCCGCCCGCAAGGCGCAGTGGCGCCTGGATGCAACGGACGAGCACGAGGACGGCATCGAACTGCATCTCTCCCCCGAGATCCGTCTGCACGAACAGCTCGCCCCCCGGGCGGTGATTCAGGCCAATGCACAGCGCCTGCACGTCGAGCTGATTACCGAGCATCGGGGCACCACCCCGGTCAAGCTCACCGGAGCCTTGCACACCTACCTTCAGGTGTCACACGCTCATCGCTGCAATCTTGAAGGACTGGCCGGCGCCCGCTATCTCGACAAGCTCAAGGGTTTCGCTGAAGGCGTACAGCAGGGCGAACCCGGTATCCGCGGCGCCATCGACCGCATTTATCAGTCCAATAACGAAGTGGTGCTAGACGATGGCGAACGTCGCCTGCGTATTGCCAAACAAGGCAGCGACTCGACGGTCGTATGGCACCCGGACCGTGAGCTTCCGCCGGATACCCCGGTTGACGTGGGGTATCATTTCCTTTGTATCGAAGCGGCCTGTACCCGACTCGATCCGGTCTGGCTGGTACCCGACGCCCAGCATTTGCTGGCCACCACCATCAGTCGCGAGAACACCCCATGATCGACGATTCGCTGACCTTCGATGTGCCATTCGTGCTGGGCATGATGCGCCTGAACGAGTCCTACGAGCTGAGAGATCCCGCGCGGCTGGCGGATTGGCTCGAGGCACGCTTGGACGAGGGGCTCAACTGGTTCGATCATGCGGACATTCATGGTAAACGCGGCAGTGAAACCCTTTTTGGCCAAGCGCTCAAACAGCGCCCGGCTCTCAAGTCCAAGGTCAAGGTTGTCACCAAAGCGGATGTTGTACTGCCGGCGCTGGATACCTCCCGCTTCGGAGTGAAGCACTACGATACGTCTGCCGACTATCTTGCGTCCGCCATCGACGCTTCATTATCTCGACTAGGTGTAGAGCGGCTGGCGTACTTTCTACTGCATCGCCCGGACCCCCTCATGGACGTCGAAGCCACTGCCAGAGCCCTGGACGACGCTGTCGATGCGGGCAAGATCGGTGCTGCGGGGGTGTCCAACTTTCTTCCCGAACAGTGGCGACGCCTGCAACGAGCCATGAAGCATCGTCTTGAAGTGCATCAGCTACAGCTGTCCCTGGCCCGCCCTGCGCCCCTGTTCGATGGCTTGTTCGATGCACTGATGAACGATGGCCAGAAGCCCATGGCCTGGTCGCCCCTGGGAGGTGGCTCGGTTTTCGAGGATATTCTGGGCTCGGCGCTGACAAGCCTGGCTCAGGAATTCGGCGTCAGCCGTGCCGGTCTCGCCTTGGCTTGGCTACGCCGTATTCCCGGCAATCCCGTACCGGTCATCGGGACGCTAAAGAACAAACGCCTATGTGCCCTGGCCAAGGAAGGCCAGTTGAATATTGACCGTGCCACCTGGTTTGCGCTACTCGAAGAAGCCCGAAGCCAGCGAGTGGCCTAGGGTCTAGGACAGGCGCTGAGATAGCCAGGGGCCAATATCCGCGATCTGCGCAGGACACAGCGCATGTGCCATGTCGTAAGTACGATAATGCGCTGGCAGGCCCAGGGCCTTGGCTTTTTCATAGCCTTGACGTCCAAGTGACTCAGGCACTACGGGATCGAAGGTACCGTGGTGCACTTCGGTCACAAGCTGGCGATTGGCCTCGCTTATTTCCAGGCTGTCCGCGGTAGCAAAATAGGTAGAGAGTGCAAGCAGTCCAGCCAGGGGCTCGGGATAGGTCAGTGCCGCGTGATAGGCCACCGCGCCCCCTTGGGAAAAGCCCGCCAGAACGATACGCTGACTGTCGATCCCGCCGCGACGCTGATCGTCGATCAATGCCTGAACTTCCTTCGCCGAAACGATGAGTTGAGTTTCATCGATACGCCGACCAAGATTCATGTCTAGGATGTCATACCAGGCCGGCATGCTTACACCGCCATTGATCGTCACCGGACGCGAAGGCGCGTGAGGCAGCACGAAGCGCACCGCCAGGTCCGATGGCAGCGGCAACACTGGCACTAGCGGCGCGAAGTCGTGGCCATCGGCCCCCAGGCCATGCAGTATGATGACGACCGCCTCGGCTGGACGATCGTGGGAAGGCTCGATAATCAACGGGGAAGTAGCAACCATGAATTGAAATCCTTTTGAGCAAGACTCGGTAGTCTACTCCACCGCTTCCGACGCGTTAATGCTTTGTGAGCCTGTTCTAGGACTGAGGCGCCTTTGCTCCACCTATCCCCAGATACGCGCCCAGGGGCTGAATCGGCATCTGCTGACGGTGTTCCCGTGCAGGAAGCAGCTGTGCATCTTCTAGGGGAGAAACGCTTGCCTCCTCTTCTTCTTCGATTCTTCTCAGATGCTTCAATACCCCAGGCTCCTGCACCTCCGCGGGTATATATAACAGACCATGGCGCTTCAACCACTCGCCTGCCCGAATGCTGCTGGTAAAGCGTATGAGCAGGATAGAGGTCACCATGCCAAGCAGTACCGGAGACAACCACCAGAAGAATAAAGGCGAATAGTAATAGCTGATCGTCCCCCAGAGGATACCCAGCAGCGTAGTCGACCAGGTGCGTCGCCATGCCTCTCGCCACGGAATCAAACGTCCACCTCGGGACTGTGAGCTCCAGGAGACGGTGCGCCCCAGCAGGATACTGAGCACGAACCAGGCGTGGAACGCCATCATCAATGGGGCAAGCAAAATCGAATAGACGATCTCCAGCAAGGCGCTGATGGTCAGTTTGATACCGCCGCCGTACTCCTTGCGACGCTGCATCAAGGCGACCAGCAATCCCAGCAGCTTGGGTAAAACCAGCATGATGACCGTGATGACCAGTAATGAGGCAATCAGCGTCACCCGGGATTCAGGCCATTGGGGAAACAGCTGATAATTCTGGGTAAAAAACTGAACCTTGGAGACCGCAAGCAGTACCGCATCCGCGGTGCTCAAGAGCAGCATGACGATCCATATCAAGGATGCCATGAACGCCAGGGCGCCAAACAGGAAATGCAGCCGGTTGATCCAGTGCAACTTTCGCGCGAACAACAACCGTAGATGCTGCATGTTGCCTTGGCACCAGCGTCGATCGCGTTTGGCATAATCGATGATATTGCTGGGCAGTTCCTCGAAGCTCTCTTCCACTCCGGCGTGTAGACGAACCTCCCAGCCAGCACGCCGCAAAAGCGCTGCCTCGACGAAATCGTGACTGAGTATCTCACCCCCCAAAGGAGGCTCGCCTGGCAATGCGGGCAAACCGCAGCTTTCGACAAACGCCGAAATACGCAGGATGGCGTTGTGCCCCCAGTAGTTGGCGCTATCCCCCTGCCAGACACTCTGCCCTGCAGCCAGCATCGGACTGTGCAAGGTGGCGGCGAATTGCAGAAACCGACCGAACAGGGTGTCGGCTCTCACCGGCAAAGGCACCGTCTGCAACAGCCCCAGTCGTGGGTTTGCCTGCATGGTGGCGGCCATCCCTACCATGGTTCGCCCGCCCATGACGCTATCGGCGTCAATGATGAGCATGCTTTCGTAGAAATGCCCCCAACGACAGCAGAACTCCGACAGATTGCCTACCTTGCGCCCGGTATTGTCGTCCCGGCGTCGATAGTAAAGCGTCAAATTCGGGGCCAGACGGCTACGCAACAGCGTGGCGGCGCGCTTCTCTCTGGCAGCCACCGCATCGTCGGTGCTGTCGCTAAGCAGATAGACATCGAAAGCAGATGCTTGACCCGTCTCGATCAATGAATGGCAGGTGGCTTCCAGCCCTGCCATGACCCGTTCCACGTCTTCGTTGTAGATCGGCATGATCAGCGCGATACGCCGCGTCGGATCGAGGGTCTGATCAAGAGGGCGGGCGGGCCCAAGGGTGATTGGATCGCGTCTGAACGCCACTACCAGAAACCCTGCGATTCCCATCCAGAAAGAGATCGATAGCCAGATGAACATGACCACGAACAGTATCCAGATCGTCAGCTCGAGCAGCGTCAAGCCATTGGCGCGCAGGATATCCAGCATCATGTAGCTACCCTGTACTGCCGTCAGCAGCGCCAGGGCGAAGAACACAAAGCGGCGTAATGCCAAAAAAGGGATACGATGTCGATGCGCCGGCGTGCCTTCCTTGGCCTGGCGAGTGGATAGGCTTTGCTCCATATCGACTAACCCTTTATCGCGATCGCGACGAGGACTGGGCGAATCATTGGACGACATTGGGATTCCATATGTAGCTCCAGGTTTCGGTCAATGTTCTACCTCGTAGCTTCAATTTGAGCTGCATGTCGGCAGACTCCTTGTTCTGAGGCGCCAGCCTGAAACTGGCACGCCAGGTCTTGCCGTCCGGTAGCTGCTTGACCTCTAGATCGCTGACCTTACCGCGAGCCAAGGTCAGCTCGGCTTCCACTGGTTGGGAGCCATTCAGACTGGCCAGCTCATCGCCACCCCGAAAGTCGACGATGAAACGGCGCAGGCTGCGAGGCGGTGAATCGGCGTCTCTCGCTTTGGCGCCCCATCCCTGACGCGTGCGGATCACGCGGCCAAGCTCTTGTTCCGGTAAATTCTTGCCATGGGTGGAAAGACGATACTGATAGCGGCGTTCGTCACCGGCGCGAAATTCCGTATCCGGCACCCAGTAGGCAACGATGTTGTCATTGACACTGGAATCGACGGGGATTTCGACTAGCTCAAGGCCTCCATCGTTCCAGTCACCTTCCTGGGGCTCGATCCACAGGCTCGGACGACGCTGAAAATTGGCCGACATATCAAGATAACTGTCGAAGTCGCGATCCCGCTGCATCAGACCGAATCCAAGCGGCGAGGTATCACGTAGCTGGGTTACGTTGAGGGTTTGCGGGTTTGAAAGTGGTCGCCAGATCCACTGATTTCCCGATGTCCGCATCAAAAGGCCATCGGAATCGTGCACCTCCGGACGAAAATCATCATGACGATTGAAGCTGTTTTCACCCTGCAGGAACATGCTGGTCAGCGGCGCAACGCCGAGCTTGGCAACGTCGTTGCGAGCAAAAAGACGGGAATCCACGTTGATGACGATGTTGTTGGCAACATCGATATCAAAGCGATAAGCACCCGCTACCGACGGGCTATCTAACAGCGCGAATAGCGTAACCCTTGGGCTTTCAGGTTCGGGCTTGACCAGCCAGAAGGAACGAAAGGCAGGAAACTCCTCACCTCCTTGAGTTGCGGTATCCACCGCCAGTCCCCGGGCTGAAATTCCATAGCCTTGACCACGTCCGGCAACGCGAAAATAAGAGGCACCCAGATATACCAGGAACTCATCCTTATGATGGGGTGTGTTCAGCGGGTAGTGCAGCCGGAAACCAGCAAACCCAAGCTTGCGCTGATCGAGTTCGGCAAGCTCCTCGCGTACCCGCGCCGCATTCTTCCCGTAATCGAACATGGCCATATCGAAATTCACATCTTCGACCCGACCATCCTTAAGCACATGGATATCGACAGGGGTGTCGTAGAGAAAACCGAGATGAAAGAACTGTACCTCGAATAACCCTTCATTACCCCATAGGCAGAATCCTTACGGAAGCGGATGTCTCGGTAGGTATCGTAATCGAGATTGGCAAGAGAGCTGGGCAACGGTGACTGGGGTTGCTGATAGTCGCTTTTGGCGTTTTCTCGAGCGAGCTCGGTCACCTTGTCGAACAACGCTTCCGGAGATACGTCGGGCGATGCCTCAAGTCGGATATCAGCGGCAGCCACAACCGCGGAGCGCGTATTGTCCTCATTCATCGCCTGGGTGGTGACCTGCGGTGGGGCCTCCTGCGCATGGGACTGTGCCATTCCAAGTCCACATACCAAGGCGGTTATCGACAGACATTGCCACACATTCATGTGATTTCCTCATCTCCCTTATTCACAGTGCGACCCGTTCCCTGTCCGCGACGTTGGCTCCATTGTGGTGATGCCTCAAGCGGCAGGCCAAGACGTGGTAGCGTAACCTGTCGTCTGCTCATCTGTTCTGTTGTCGGCCTGTCTACGGAGCGCCCCTTGTATCATATTATTGCGATTGTTTTCGCCCTTAACATTTTGCTACTAGGGCTGCGTTATCTCATCGAAGGGCGTCTTGACGCTGTGTTTCTAGCCTGGGAAGCCGTCTGGCTTCCGGTCATGCTGCTGTTGCTGCCAAGGCGCTGGCAGCCCTGGCTTGTCAGGCTCATCGTGTCAGGCTTGACCTTGCTTGCATTGCTTGCCGGCGTCGATGTACTCACGCAATTTGTCTTTGGCAGGCGTTTCAATCCCTTGCTTGACCTGAGCCTGGCGGACTCTGCCTTTCATCAGCTCACTCAAAATCTGGGGGTTTTGTTCACCCTGATCATTGTGGCGTCCCTTCTGACCATTTTGCTCTTGAGTCTCTGGATCCTCGTTCGTTTTCTTGCCAGATTGCGCTTGCCGATAATGTCAAAACAAAGACGCCTGGCGCTGGGTCTGCTGCTAGGGGGGCGATGGTCGTTGATTTTTCTGGCCCTGCGTTGTCTCCCTATTTTTCGACCCCGGCACTGAACCTGATCACGACGCACTGGCGACAAATGCAGGATACCCATCGCGCCTACGCGGATTTCAAACGCTCCGTGGCGGCCGAACGCGCAATGGAAGCTCGCGCTCTGCCCGCCCTTGCAGATCGCGATGTCATTCTCGGCTTCATCGAATCCTACGGCGTGACCGCTCTTTTCGATCCACGCTACGCCCCGACCATCAAGCCTCACCTGGTGGATTTCGAGCAGCGCCTCAAAGGTGCGGATATACATATGGCCAGCGCCAAAGTGACGTCGCCGGTGCAGGGCGGTCAATCCTGGCTTGCTCATGCCACGCTGCTCAGCGGACTCAACATCACAACGCAACGCCACTATGAATTGATGCTCAGTCAACGACAATCCACCCTGATTGATGATTTTCGTAAGACTGGACATCGTAATCTAGCCATCATGCCGGCACTCACCCAACCTTGGCCCCAAGGGCAGCGGTTGGGCTACGACCATGTCTTCACTGCCAGAAACATTCCTTACAAGGGACCCTCGTTGAACTGGGTCACCATGCCGGATCAGTTCACCTGGCGTTTTTTCGAAACGCAGCGACAGGCCTATGAAACGCCTTTATTTGCGGAACTCGCATTGATCAGCAGTCACGCCCCCTGGACGCCCATTCTCCCCATCTCAGATTGGGAAAACCTCGAGCAGGACAGCGTGTTTGAGCAATGGGCGGGGTTGAAAGAGCGCGCGCAGACACCGGAAGAACTCTGGCAGGATCTGGACAAGGTGCGCGAGCATTATGTTAAGGCGATCGACTACGCGCTGGCAGCAGCCTTTGGTTATGCCGAACACTATCTTCAGAACGATGCGCTTCTCGTTCTCCTGGGCGATCATCAACCGGCGCCGCTTATTACAGGAGACAACGCAGGTCGGGAAGTTCCCATTCACGTCCTGAGCCGAGACAAAAGCGTAATCGCACCTTTTATCGAGGCAGGCTTCACTCCCGGCCTGATACCACAGGAGCAGTCACGAACACATGCCATGGCGGACTTTCGTCCTCTGCTACATCGAATGTTTGGGCACTGATGGAAGGATTAAAAAAAGAGGCTCCGCTCATGGATGAACTGGAGCCTCGGAGACAAAAGAGGGGTCATTGAAAGGGCATGCAAACAGTTTCCTTGGCTGATCGGCTGGCATCCTGCCAATCTGCCTCCCTGCCAGAAAACGGCTCTTCCCTGAGCCCATGCCTTACCGCGTTCGTAGCCCTCTGTAGGCACTGCTTACCGCTGAGTTTGAGATTAGCCACTAAACAGCGATTAGGCAAAATCATTATATTCGATTAAAAAAGGAATCACTGTCTCCCATTGCAGACAATATTTTTGAAATTAAATACACTTAACGAGCTTGATATTTTCCTGTTCTTTTAAAAACAAGCAATTAACTATAATTAGCTCATTATTTTGTTCTATGCACATTCTCTTTATTCAAAAAGGCGGTTCAAAAAAGTTCCATGTCGAGACCAAACAACACATTAGCTTACTAAAAATTTTAAATTTAAAATAAAAGCCACGTCAGAATTACGAAAAGGGATGAGATGAAGAAGCAATAATCACTTCTTCTCAGACAAGACGCTCTTCTCTTGGTGTCATACCAAAATGATTACGATAAGCGGTCGAGAAGTGAGCCGCAGAAGAAAATCCAGTCCCGAACGCAATATCGCCTATTGCGCTATCCGATTCACGAAGTAGCTTACGTGCCTGCTGTAAACGCAGATTGAGATAGTAACGGCTAGGCACGGTTTGAAGATACTTTTTGAATAATCTTTCCAGTTGACGTCGGGAAACACCTAAATGTGCGGCGAGTTCGTGCGTAGTCAGAGGCTCTTCTATGTTTGACTCCATCAACGCCAACGCATCCGTAAGACTTAATGGCGCATGTTCCAACAATACATTTCGGGATACACGCTGAGGCTCGCTTCCCATACGCACACGCTCATGAACGAAATACTCTGACACCCGCTCGGCCAGACGCTGACCATGTTGTCGAGCGATCAGGCTCATCATCATGTCCAGGGCCGCAGTGCCTCCACCGCAGGTCATGCGATCACGATCGATCTCGAACACCTGCCGGCTACTTCGTACGCGAGGGTAGGCGTTACGTGCAGTATCAACATCTTGCAAGATCAGAGTGGCACGATATCCATCGAGAACACCGGCCCTTGCCAGTACCTGGGTGCCACCGCTGATCCCGCCTAGCACGACACCACGCCCGGTCAAATGCACCAACCACTCAAGCAGCACCGCACAATCACCCTGATTGGCACCCGGAGCACAGACAAGCAGCATATCGAGATCCTGCTTATCGCCAACGCAGCGTTGCGGCATTTGCGTCAAACCAGTGACGCTTTTCACGTCACCCCTTTCGAGGCCAAAAACAATGGGAGTGTAAAGACATCGGCCGCTAAGCTGGTTGGCAATTTGCAGCGGCTCCAGGGCGCAGGCCTGAGCCAGTAGAGAAAAACCCGGCAGAAGGACAAAACCTACCTGCCGGGATATAAAAGATCTCTGCTCTGAATCTTTCCCTGATCCCTGTTCTACGTTCTGCCCGTCACGGGGCATCTTGACGATTGAGCTCATCAATGAAGGCATCCGAACGAGCAATTGCCGCCTGCATACGCTGACGAAGCGCCGTCACATCTCGCTCGAGCCCATCAACCTCGCCACGCAGCGCGCCGATTGCTCGCGCATTGAGATTATGCTTCAAGAACAATACGTTGTCCCTCAGGGCCAATAGCACTGGCTGCATGCTGTCCGCCGCCTCCTGCATTGCCGCCAGCATCTCATCGTAACGCGCTCGGGTCGCCTGCAGCTGTCGCTCTGAAAGCCGACGATATTCGCTACTCTGATAGAGAGATAGCTCATCCTCCCACTCGTCGAACAATGCTTCGGCAACATCCTCTATGGCCTCGATACGCCCCTCGACTCGATCGGCGGCCACTTCGCTCTGTTCATATTCGTCGTTCAAGCGATCGTAGGTCTTGGAAAGCTCGCTTTCCGGGACTCGCACCACGGCTCGAAACTGCTCGAGTGCCGAAGAGAACTGCTCGTCCGCGGCCTGCTGGGCATCTCGACCGCTCTGGACCCGGTCTACCAGCACTTCGCGCTTCTGAATACCAACCTTTTCCAGCGCGTTATAGTAAGCGCTTTGACAACCTGACAAGGCAAACAGCGCAAGCAGTGTCAGAAGCCATACAAACCGTCTAGATTTTCTTTCATTCATCGCCATTCGACCCATCCTAGCCTTGTCATTTTTTTACTCACAGCTGAACGACATCGAAGTTTGCCACCGGGTCGACGTCCGCGTTGTAATCCACGTCGTCCCGTTGGAAGCCGAACAGCTTGAGAAATTCATGCTTATAGCCGGCGTAATCGGTAATGTCGAACAGATTGTCGCTGGTAACCTGAGGCCATAGATCCTTGCAGGCCTGCTGAACGTCGTCTCGTAGCTCCCAGTCGTCCAGGCGCAGGCGATTCTCTTCATCGGTTTGCGGGGCCTCATTGCCGTACAGGCGATCCCGGAACAACCGGTTCAACTGATCGATGGTACCTTCGTGCAGCCCTTGCTCCTTCATCACCTTATATACCATGGCGATATAAAGCGGCATGACGGGAATGGCAGCACTTGCCTGGGTCACCACGGACTTGAGTACCGCGACATTGGCACCACCGTCGCTTGCGGCCAAGCGCTTGTCGATTTCCCCGGCGGCGCGATCCAGGTCTTCCTTGGCCTTGCCCAGCGCACCATGCCAGTAGATTGGCCAGGTGATCTCGGTACCGATATAGCTGAAGGCTACGGACTTGGCACCGGGTGCCAGTACCCCGGCCTTGTCCAGCGCGTCGATCCACAGCTCCCAGTCCTCACCGCCCATGACCTGAATGGTATCGTCGATCTCCTGCTGTGTGGCGGGCTCCACCTCGGTCTCGATGATGGCGTCCTTGTTGGTGTCGATGGCGGTGGCGCGGTAGGTTTCGCCGATGGGCTTCAATACCGAACGCTTGAGCTCACCGCTGTCCGGCAGCTTGCGCACCGGCGAGGCCAGCGAATAGATCACCAGATCCACATCGCCCAGATCCTGCTTGATCAGCTCGATGGCTTTCTCCCGGGTCTCATGGGCGAAAGCGTCGCCGTTGATCGCCTTGCTGTAGAGCCCTTCTTCCTTGGCATAGTGATCGAAGGCAGCTGAATTGTACCAGCCCGCGGTGCCTGGCTTTTTCTCCGTCCCGGGCTTTTCGAAAAACACGCCAAGGGTGCTGGCGCCATAGCCGAAAGCCGCCGTGACACGAGCAGCCAATCCATAGCCGCTGGAAGCTCCGATGACCAGCACCCGTTTGGGACCCGACTCGGTAGCGTTGCCAATTGCAGCTCGAGTTGCCTGAATCTGGTCGCGCAGGTTCATCGCGCAGCCGGTGGGATGAGTGGTGGTACAAATGAAACCACGAACCTTGGGTTTGATGATCACGACAGACCTCTGCGTTACTGGCTTTGAACTTATTGACGGATGGTATCAGCGTCGCGAACGCTGTATTGCGGCTATTCTAGCGATTCATCGTGACACTGTCCGCCCTTGTGCCTCAGCCAGTGTTGCCCGAAGATGCCTGCCGAAACGATGAAGGTGATAGGCATGAGCGAACAAGAGATCGAAGCGCTGATAGACGAACGCGGGGAGCTGTGGCTGACCCTGGCGCCCCTCTGGCTCGAGCGAGAGCCGAGGGAGAGCGACTATGCTCATATGATCAAGATCATCGAACGCCATGATTTGAGTCTAGAGCAGCTGGAATGGATATTTCGCCTGGAACTGGCGCCGGTGCTTTCTCGCCATCAGCTATCGATCGCTGGCGAGTGGCGCACCTTCGATGAGAATCGCCTGCTGACGCAACTGGTCGTGCACCGACGCCGACTGAAAGGCTGGCGCAGGAGCTTTTGGACACTGTTTTCAGGGCTCACCACCATGATGACCCGACACCGCTGGAACGAGTTGATGACGCGCCTGATGAGAGAGCGCGAGCTTACTCTTTAAGTTCGCGCTCAAGCAGAAAAAGGCGTATCCAGCGCAGTCTCAAGACGAGGCTTTATATCTTGGCTGGAAGCCTGAGGGCCGAAGCGACAAACAACCTGGCCATCACGCCCGATCAAAAACTTGGTGAAATTCCACTTGATCGACGTGCTCGCCAGCAGCCCCGGGGCCTGACGGCGCAACAGCAGGAACAACGGGTGTGCCTTGCGTCCATTGACCCGCACCTTTTCCATGACCGGAAACGTGACGTTGTAGTGACGCTCGCAAAACTCGGCGAACTCCTGAGCCGACTCCGGTGACTGGCGAGCAAACTGATTGCAGGGAAAAGCCAGCACGGTAAACCCTTGATAGCGATAGCGACGATAAAGCCCTTCGAGTTCGGCCAATTGCGGAGTATAGCCGCAACGGCTGGCGACGTTGGTCACCAGCAGCACCTGCCCCCGCAAGGCACGTAGATTGAACGCTTCGCCGCTATGGGTGCGGCATTCTTGTGTATAGATATGCATAACTCATTACTGGAGCCTGAGCACATTTCTCCATGATCCGTCCCTCGGGTCCTCCACGCAAGATGTAAGCGTTCGAGCGACGTTTTTGTCCTTTTTTCTGACGATTTCCTCTAACTCCGTGCACGCTCGATCACTCATCCGAAAACGTCTTTTTTAGCCTGAGACGAATTCGCTTTCCATTCTGACAAGGGGTTTGACCACGGCCCGCGTCGGCTCCATGCTCAAGAAAAGTAAGGAGCATCGCCATGACCGACCATGCCCCCCGTCGACATTTGGCCACCCATGATGTCGACAACCAGCCTTTACTTACCCCGGACCAAGATCTTCTGTCCCTGGACAAGCCCCTACGGGAAGCCCTGGCTCGGGAGGCCCCGGATTGGGTTAGCCAGCGTATCACGCCTCTAGCCCGCGCAGTGGGCAGCGATCATGTACAGACGCTCGGCATGGAGGCCAACCGTCATCCCCCGACACTACGTCTGTTCGATCGTCACGGTCGTCGCCTGGATGAGGTGGTCTATCACCCTGCCTATCATGAGCTGATGCATCTCGCCTGCGATCAGGGATGGCATGCGGTGGCCTGGGAAAAGGAGCATCAGGGCGGACACCAGGCCCATGTTGCCGCCCTTTACCTGCTCACTCAGGCAGAGCCCGGCATCTGCTGTCCGATTACCATGACCCATGCCGCCCTGCCGGCACTACGCCGCGAGCCTCGCCTTCTCGATCGGTGGCGTTCGCGTCTACTGGCCTGGGATTATGATCCTCGAGCAGTTCCGATGGCAGAAAAGTCCGCGGTGACCCTGGGCATGGCGATGACCGAGAAACAGGGTGGCAGCGACGTGCGGGCCAACACCACCCGGGCGGTAAGCGATGGCGACGATTATCGGCTTACCGGTCACAAATGGTTC
The DNA here is from genome assembly GCF_001039575.1 of Halomonas sp. PR-M31. Lineage (GTDB taxonomy): Bacteria > Pseudomonadota > Gammaproteobacteria > Pseudomonadales > Halomonadaceae > Modicisalibacter. The sequence continues at coordinate 12,464 of NZ_JIBT01000011.1, read as the reverse complement.
TGCAGCGCCCCCATGTCGGATGCCTTTCTGACCCTGGCGCAAACCGATGCGGGATTGAGCTGCTTTCTGGTGCCGCGCTTCACCCCGGATGGCGAGCGCAATCCCATCGAACTGCAGCGCCTGAAGGACAAGTGCGGCAATCGGGCCAATGCGTCGTCGGAAATCGAATATCGGGGTGCCTGGGCGCAAGGGATTGGCGAGCCGGGTCGAGGCATCGTCACTATTCTCGAGATGGTGCAGCAGACGCGGCTCGATGCGGCGACCGCCCCGGCGGGCATGATGCGACAAGCGCTGCTCGAGGCCTGGAGCCATGCTCGCGAACGCAGCGCTTTTGGCAAGCGTCTGGCGGAACACCCCTTGATGCAGCGGGTCATTGCGGATCTAGCTTTGGAAACCGAAGCCAGCCTGGCACTCTCGATGCGAGCCGCCCGAGCCTTCGATGCACTCGATGATACCCATGAGCATGCCTTGTCGCGGCTGCTGCCCACCTTGGGCAAGTACTGGCACAACAAGCGGGGTCCCGGCTTCATGGCGGAAGCCATGGAGTGTCTTGGCGGTATTGGTTACGTGGAAGAGACGCCGCTGGCGCGGCTCTATCGGGAAGCCCCGGTCAATTCGATCTGGGAAGGCTCCGGCAACGTCATCTGCCTGGACGTGCTGCGGGTGATGGCGCGCCATCCAGAAAGCATCGAAGCCCTGCGCGGCGAACTCGCTAACGCAAAAGGAAACTCCAGGGCTTTCGATAATTCCGTGACAGAGCTGGATGATACATTGAAGCAACCGGTGGAACACCTCGAAGCCAATGCACGTTGGCTGACCCAGCGCATGGCGCAATGTATGCAGGCATCCCTGTTGTTGCGTCATGCATCCAAGGAAGTTGCCGAGACTTTCTGTCGGAGTCGTCTAGGAACAGACGGCACCAGCCCAGTCTATGGCGTTCTACCCACCGATGCACCTGTGAAAGCCATTCTCGAGCGTATTGCCGGGTGATTGGTCATACCCTGACTCAGAGCGTTGGGTTACCCTGAGGTTTCGACCGTTCACGAGGACACAGCATGTCGCGTTCAACCAGGTTTTTTGTCTTTCTTCTGCTAATGGCAAGCCTCATGTTTGCCATCCATGTCTCTGCCCATGAAACCCGCGATAACGGTGTGCGCCTGATTCATCCCTTCGCTACGCCGACGCCACCCGGAGCGCCCAACGGGGCAGCCTATATGGATATCAGTGCCGGCGAGAGCCCGGTTACGCTGATAGCCGCCAGTTCGCCGGTCAGCGATGTGGTGGAAATTCATGACATGAGCATGAAAGATGACGTCATGCGCATGCATCGATTAGACAAACTCGAGGTAGACGCCGGGGAAACGTTGAAGATGCGCCCGGGTCAAGGCAAGCACCTGATGTTGATCGGGCTCAAACAGCCGCTGAAAGCAGGCGACCGCTTTCCCGTCACGCTGGAGTTTGCCGACCGCGACAACATCACCTTGGAGGTGTGGGTTCAGGAGGCGAATGAAGGAAGCCAGACAGCGGATCAGCACGCACATTGAAGGTTTGCTGAACCGTTTCGCCGGCTATCCCAACATCATGCGCAGCGCTAGCGCGATCAACAGCACACCGGTGACGCGATTGATCCAGTGAGCACGATGCTGCAGCCAAGGCAGCAGCCTCGAATGGGACAGTGCAATCGCGACCAACACATACCAGCCCGCATCAATGGACGCAGCGGTAATGACGATCAATGCCTTGGCCAGTGCGTCCATGTCCGCACTGACGAACTGGCTGAGCAAGGCGACAAAAAACAGGATCAGTTTGGGATTGGCCAGGGCGACCATCATCCCATCCCGGGCCGCCAAGGTTGCACTGGTCGTCATAGCGCCCGTCGACAGTACCCCCTGACGCCCGGCACGCAGTGCCTTGACGCCCAGCCAGGCCAGATAAGCGGCCCCGCTCCAGGTAATCAAGGTGAACAGCAGCGGCTGATGCACGATGACAGCCCCCAGCCCCCACACGGTAAGCAGCGCATAGAACCCGACCCCCAGGGCATGGCTGAGCGCCGCGACCATACCGGGGGCGCGCCCGCCCCCCAGAGTGTGCCGTAGTACCATGGCAAGACTCGGCCCTGGCGACATGGCCCCCATGGCACAGATGGCAGCAAGCGATAACCACAGCGTCAAGGACATGGGCTCTCGCTTGCCTCATTAACGGTGATACTGCTTGGCCGCCTCTGGCTGCCACAAAATCTCATCCACGCGCAGTTGAATGCGCCGTCCATCCGGCAAAGCCCAGTCGATCGTCTCGCCGGCTTTCAGCCCGAGCAGAGCCGCCCCTACCGGCGCCATGACCGACAAGCCTTCCGGCGTATTCGCCAATGCGTGGGGATAGACCAGGGTGCGGGTCAGCTGTGCATTGCGGCTCAGCTCAGTGAAGCGGACCTGACTATTCATACTGACCACGTTCGCAGGAACTTCAATCGGATCCACTACCTCGGCGCGCTCGAGCTCCACTTCCAATGCTTCGGCTACGGCAGCGTCCTTGTGCGAGGTAGTATCGATCAAGCGCTGCAAACGTTCGGCATCCAGCCGGTTCACGACAATCACAGGGCGTGACATCAGCAACTCCTTCTATCTTGAATTGTGGAATGACGGCAAGAAAAAACAGTCCCCGCCAAAAAGGCGAAGGACTGTTGTATTCGTCGATCATAAGCGCTAATCAGCCTGGAGGTAACTCCAAGAGAATAAGACTAAAGTATGAACATTATCCTTGTCATACCTTTTTTATCACAGATTTCATTAATATCGACAACCAATATTAGTTCAAAGGTCTGCTACGTTGAAGATGAAATCATCCGCAGGAGAACGCCATGGAAACAACTAAAAAATTACTCAAAACCGTTCTTGTCACGCAAGTCGAGATTCTTGGACGGCTGGATCGTCTGGAGCAGCTGAGCGCAAAAAACGGCGATTCGGAATGCATCGATCATGTCGATTCCTATGCCGGCGTTTATGACACCCCTCGTGCTGACGCCCTCAACACCTTGATTCAATCTCTGGAACAGGATGGGCTCGACGATATTCTTCCCTTGCTTCAAAAACTGCAGGGACAAGCCAACCGTTACAACTAAGGACGTTAGCGCCAAAAGCGCTACACACTTCTATCACGGCCATCAGGTAAGGCTAACCAAAAAATACCGGGCGCCCGATCGGGGCCCGGCCAATACAAACGCTGTTGCCTACGCATTGTAGAGGCACGTCCCTCTAAGCAATTCATCAAAAAAGACCCAAAAAACCAAGTTAAATTAGCCAGCATCCCCTCTGTGACATAAAAATAAAAAAACTTAAATTTTTGTTGCACAAAATACTAAAGCTCTAATGGATCATTGCCGATAGAATTGATGCAAGCATTGGAGTCGCGTACCAAAAAACCTAGTCAATGCTTCTTAACGATGGGCTTCAATACCTAATATCCTCAGGAGAATCGACATGAATGACGTTAACGACAGCATCGAGGTTTATCGCGCATGGGGTGAACAAGCCTCCGCTCAATCAGCACTGATGCGAGCGCTAGAAGAGCTACTTGGAACAGCTTGAATACACAGCCTAGAACACTCGTTGACCGCAAATTCAGCTGCTTCGGCAGCTGTTTTTTGATGCTGGTAGGTGCGCAAACGAATCATGGGTTTCACACTGCCCTTCGCGACCAAACATCAGGCAAGCTGGGAAAGAGGGGAAATAGAGAAGAGCAAGAGGTTGTTTTGAAGTGGTGCCGGTGGTCGGACTCGAACCGACACACTGTTTCCAGCGGCGGATTTTGAATCCGCTGCGTAGATTTATAAATCAACGACTTAAAGAACAGTAACGGAAAAGTACCAGTACCTGTCCCAATACTTGAGATACGCTTGGACAATACGGGATGCCACGCCCTGCAAGCGTCTTGGCATTTCTCTGCTGCTGTTGAGCATCGAGCGGCAGGCGCGCCTGGATGCGCTCGCGGACGCGGAAAAGCGCGGCGACCAGGGGCCATCATGAGCGAGCGACCCGCCATCTATCGCGTGGGCAACGTGGTGAGGATGTGGCCGACACGCCCCGCAAGCGGCGTGGACCTGCCCCCGGACCGGGCGACCTATTCGATCCGGCCAACGCCACCCGATAGCAAGACGCGCGGGCGCTAGGCTTCATTGCATCCATTGACGACGCGATAACCGGAAAGATACACGATAATGGAAAGATCACTTGCTGACCGAATTCGGGAAGCGCCAACACTAGAAGACGCGATACGGGAAGTGATGGAAGATCCTCAGCTATTTTTTACCACGGCGCAATCGACGACAGCGAAGCCTTCCAGGCAGGATACCGAAACCATAACGACTCGGGATGGCTCGGCCACGGCATCTACGTTACGGACAACCCGGCCCTAGCCGCCTCCTACCCCAACACCAAGGGCGGCGACGCCGAGCCCAATGTAATAGTGTTGCATATCAGGAGAATGCTTATGGATTCAATGGAACCTCAGGGATCATCGAAAAAAACATCGAAGACGCCTACCACCCCGCCAGCGAACGACTCGTACTTGCCACTGCCCACCTTCGTGACGCGCGAGACGCAGCCGATACCCTGGCCCACGAAGTTCTCGGACACTACGGGCTTAATACCTTCACGCCTAGCCAAAAGCGCCGGCTCCTGGATGCGATTCTGGCTGTGGAGGGCACGGTATCGTCTCTAAGCCCGGCCTGGCGGTACGTCAAGCGGGTCTACGGCGATAACTACGGCGATAACGGTGGTGCAGTAGCCAGCGCCTCCCAGCCGCCAGGCGGTTGAGACGGGTCAGCACGCGCATTGATGGGTGTTGCTTGTGTTGCTTGTGTTGAATGTGTTGCCATTGGCCGCTCTCGATACGCAAAAGCTCTAGCGCGGGGTTACAGCGCTCTCCCTTTGGCCAAGGGGGATTTCAACCTCTCTTAGTGGCGTCCGAATTAGCCGTCACGTCCGGTTATAGAAAACCGGACGGACGGACGGACACGGACAGAATCAGACAAACCGTGACGAAACCGGACACAATTCGGACGCCCCTCACTCCGCCAATCTCACGTAGGGAGGCTCCAGCTTTACCCATCCTGCACGCTCCAGTCCTACCTTCGCATCGTAGAAGCGTTGACGGGGTAAGCCGTCAGTAGCTAGCCTTTCGCGCCAGTCGTCGATGCGCACCAGGGCGGCATCGGGATCGCCATCGCCCCGCGCCAGCCTCTCCCGATGGTCGTCATACAGACCACGCAGGGCAGCCAGCGCCAGGGTCTGATTCTTCCCCCGGCCTACCTTGCCCCTGGCCGCCGGTTGGTAGTCGGGCACAGCTTTCAGGGCCGCGCCCCATACATCGGCGCCTTCCTCGTCCACCAGTGGCAGCTTCACTCCTTTCAGGTCGAAAGCCATTTCGGCAGGCCGCTCCGCGTCCTTCATCTTGGTGGCCTCCAGGCACACCACGCCCGCTTCGTCCTTGGCTACCCGGTACTCCGCATCCACGGCGCCCTTCAGCACGGTGCTTCCCCTGGCGCCCTTGGCACTATCCTTACCGCTGTGGTGGACCATCAGCACGCTGGCATTCCAGCGGTGCCGCATGGCGTCCAGACTGCGAACGAACGCGGCCATATCCGCGCTGCTGTTCTCGTCGGCAGCGCCGAGATTCCGGCTTACGGTGTCCACCACCACCAGGGCAGGCTTCTGGCCGGTATCGCGCACCAGCGCCTCAATAGCAGCGGTCACGGCGGCGCTACTGGTGGGATCGGCCAGGCTCGCGGCGGCCCGCGACACGTAGAGCGGAGCAGCGTTCAGACTTATCCCCCTGGCCAGCTCCCACGCTTTCAGGCGGCGGGCAATGCCGTTGTGGCCTTCTCCTGCCACCACGAACACAGCACCTTGCTTAGTGGGGTGGTCATGCCAGGGGGTGCCGGTCGCCACGCTGGCAGCCAAATCTAACGCGACAAACGACTTGCCATGCCCTGGCTCTCCGTACATCAGTGCCAGCGAGTCCGCTTCCAGGCGGTCGCACACCAGCCAGTTGATGGGGCGCAGAGCGGCCACCAGCTCCCCGGCGCCAGCGAAGGCAAAGGGGGGAGCGGGCGGAATTTCGGGGCCAGGGCGAGACGTCGAGGGTGCGGCGGGTCGCTCTGGAATCACGCGCGTGGTGGCGGCGTTCCAGGCGCTCGCCAGGGTGGCCTGAACCTCACCATTGGATAGCCCGCTCCCGCCGCCGGCACGCTCCAGTACGTGGCGCGCCTCGTGCTCATCCAAGTGGCCACCCTTCACCAGTCCAAACACGTTATGCGCCTCACGGTTAAGGGTGGTGTTACGGCTGCCAGTGGGGGCGCTCAGAATGGCACCAGCCGCGCTTTCAAGGGCACGTTTGGCGTAGGGGGTAACGGTGCCATGCGCGGGCATAGGCGACGGCGCTGGGGGCGCCTCGCGGGGCACGTATGACGCCAGGGCGACGCGCAACGCCTCGGCGATGGTGCGCGGTCCTTCGTGGATCACCCGCGTCACGAACGGGCGTTCCTTGCGGTGGACGAACCCTGGCAGGCGCATGACGCGGCACAAATCCTTCACTACCGGATCGCTGCCCAAGGCGGTGGCCAGTGCTTGTTGCAGCGGCCTGAACTCGTCCAGCGACAGCCCATCGGCCAGCCAGTAGGCATGGTGTCGAGCCGACGAAGACTCAACCACTAGCGACGGCTCCACGCCGATGATTTCTTGTACCAGTGCCAGGCGCTCGCCCGTATCAGCGGTGGTGTCGAAATCCGCGAACAGCGCGCGAACGTTGGTCACGTTTTCTGCCTTGCGTCCCAGACCATCCGTTTCGTTCACGGTGACGAAGATTCCGGCTCCCAGCGCGTTTAGCCCGGATAGCCTGCTCCAGTGTTCCGCCAAGCTCCCGTGCATCTGATGCGCCAACACCTGACGCTTGGCGCCGCTATCGTCGAACGTCTGGAAGGTGAAGCGGTCGGAGTCGGAGTCCAAGCGCTCCAGAAAGGCGGCAGCGGCGCCGAAGCCGGGAGTAAGTACGGGGTGTGAGGGTCGCGCCGCCAGGCGCGACGTATCAGGCGCCAGCGGGGGCGCATCAACAGATACCTGCATATCGAGTTCCCATCAAGGGGCAGGCTGGTCGCCGGTACTCTAGCACTCTAAAATGGTCAGGCCTGCCCAGGCTCAGAAAGAACGCTTCAGCCCTGCCCACCCGGCGGGGCTTTTTCTTGCTCGTCATTCGCGGCGGCGATACGCGCTAGGTGGTCGCGAATGCGCTCCTTATCGCGTGGTGTGGCGTAGTAGCGGCCATACCACGAGGGCACGCCGTCGCGGGTCACGAACGGCACGCGCTCGCAGGGCAGGGTCAGCCCCCAACGGCTGCGCAGCTCGCCAATGTAGTGCGGTGAATTTGAAGCGGGCGCGATCCGGTCGCACGCCTCGCGGGAGCAGGGAACATTGAGCAACGCCAGTGCCAGCCGGAACGAACGTGGACAGAGAGCGGGGGATGGGGTCGGTTTCATGCGGCCTCCAGGGCAGGGGCCAGCGCCTCGCGCTGGCAAGGGCAGGGAGATAGGCAGGTGGTCATGCGGCAGCCTCCACTTCCCACCGCTCCAGGTCGGCCAGGCGCCAGCGCGTGACGTTTTCGCCGAGTTTCAGCGGCTGGGGGAAGCCTCGGCGCGTGCGCGCCCAGCGCCAAATGGTTGCGATGCCTACACCGTAGCGGTCGGCCACTTGTCGGGCCGTCAGGAAGGAGCGGGGGTTCTCGGGATGATTCATGTGCTAATGCCTCATGCGTTGGGTGTTCGCAGGGCATCATGGCGGTGCTTTTAAGCAATTAGTTCCAGTTGGAAAAATCAATTTATAATAATTCCCAACTGGAAAAATCAGCTAGTTACCCTTTCTTCGCTCCCATGCCCCGATAGCATCCTTAAGCAGGTCATCGACAGACGTTTTGGCAAGCCCATAGAGGTTTACAGGATCTGTTTTAGGATCGGTTGGCCTCGCATAGCCCTCCACAACTCCGAGCATAATGCTGCCAATTCGCAACCTGTTCGGCTTGCCAGCTCTGACGCCATATAAGTTAGGGTGGTGTTGTGCAAGCGCCTCAATCAGCAGCCCTAGCCCCTCAAGTACGCGAAGATCATCCCTAGCGTCTCCCGGCGCTACAGGCGGCGGCTTCAAAAGCTCGGGAATGTCGGCATCAGAAACCCCCACGCTTTTCAGCCACGTGGCAACATCTTTTCGCAGGAATTGGCCATGCACCTGGTGTACGTCAGGATCATAGAATGCAAGCGGTGTCTCTGTTGACGTAGCGGGTTCATAGATCCACGCTCTGCCGCCAGTCGGGCATAACGACCCATCAATAACGGCATAGACGATAGCCCGCTGCCATTCCCGCAAGCGTGCAGCCTCATCAGTGAGCATTTTTGGAGGGGTACCTGGATCGAGACCGGCCAATAATCGGGCGACCTCTTCAAATTGCAGTAACTGAACGATACTTCGTGGCACCAGTGCCATCGCGCAACTCCTCGCGCAAACTCCGGGGAAGGATGGCCGGCCAGCGCGTGGAGTCGCCGCACGTTCGGGCTGTCGCCCTAGGCCAGCCAAAGGGATAACAGCGCCGCTACTCGGCGGCTGCCTTGTTCGCGCGGATCAGGGTTACGTTCTCGCCTTGGGCGGGCGCGGTGGTCAGGAAGTCAGCCCACTGCCGCATCACGCGGGCACGCTTGGCCAGCAGATCCCCGCGACGGTAAGCGGCCTCGGTCTGATTGCCGATGCTATGCGCCAACACCGACTCGGCCACGTCATGAGGAGTCGCGGTGCGCTCCGCCATCCAGTCACGCAGGGTCGAGCGAAATCCATGGACGGTCGCCCTGCTCTGCTCGCCCAGGGCAGCCAGCAGGTCAGTCATCGCCCGGTCGGACAGCCGGCGGCCCCGGTCGCGGGTGAACACCAGCCCCCCCTCGCCCTGGGGCAGCGAGCGCAGCAGTTCAATGGCAGCAGGCGCGAGCGGCACGCGGTGCTCACGGCGGCGCTTCATGCGTTCCGGCGGGATGATCCAGGTGGCGCCTGCCAGGTCGATTTCCTCCCAGCGGGCGCCCAGCACCTCGCCGGATCGAGCGCCGGTCAGGATCGTGAAGGTCAGCGCCAAGGCGGGCACATCGTTGCGCTCACGCAGCCGCCTCCAGAACTCCGGCATCTCATCAACCGGCAAGGCGCGATGGTGAGCCTTCTTCTTGATCCTGGCTGGCGCGGGCAGCACGGCGTCGAGGTTGCCCTTCCAGGCGGCAGGATTGGGGCCGCTGCGATGCCCGTGGGCAGTCGCCCATGACAGGACAGATTCGATACGCTGGCGCACGCGAGCGCCAGTGGTGACTTTGGTCTCCCAGATAGGCTCCAAGGCTTGCTTTACGTGAACCAGCTCGATATCGGCTACGCTCATGGCACCCAATGTTGGCAAGGCGTATGCCTCCAGGCTTTGCCGCCATTGGCGGGCGTGTTTGGCATTGCTGGCCTCAGATATCTTAATTTTCACCATAGCCTCCGCCGCCTGGGCGAAGGTCAGTCGGCGCAACTCGGCGGCCCGACGCGCCTGCTGGGCGGCGCGCTTCTCGGTAAGCGGGTCAATGCCCTCGGCCAACTGCTCGCGGATCGCAGCGCCCTTTTGGCGGGCGTTGGCCAGGCTGGTATTGGGATAGCTGCCCAAGCCAAGGTCGCGATAGACGGCGAACGGCTTACCGCTGGCAGCCTTACGCCATTCGCCAGTGGGGTAGCGCAGTATCCATGACCGGCTGCCGGTCTGGGTCACACGAAGGAATAGACCATCGACACCGCCAACCGCATGGCGGCCAGGGGTGGTCAGGCGTCGAACTTCGATGGCAGACAGCTCAGGGGATTTTCTTGGCATAGCGTTCTGACCCAATACCCGTCCCAATAAGGAAGTGTCATTGGACGATATGCCGTAATAGAGAATGATGCAAGAAAGGGAGGCTAACTGATTGATTTAATGGTGCCGGTGGTCGGACTCGAACCGACACACTGTTTCCAGCGGCGGATTTTGAATCCGCTGCGTCTACCAATTCCGCCACACCGGCAACGGGAACGCATTATACGGCCCTTCGACGCCGCGTCAATGCCGACCTGAATTTCCCGCCTGACTCAATCGGCCGAGCATGCCGCACTGACTTGAACGCCACACTCGTCTATCATATGCGCCCTGCCAGACGGCCCCAACGTTTTCGGTCGCTGCGCATACACCATCTTCAATCCGTTTTCTGGCAGTGTCACTCGTATGCAGCGTGCCGATTTCCATTTCGATCTCCCGGACGAGCTGATCGCCCGTTATCCTTCAAAGCAGCGCAGCGACTGCCGCCTGCTGTGCGTGGATGGCGAGAGCGGCGAACTGGCACATCGACGTTTCCCAGACCTGCTCGGGCTGCTTGCCCCGGGTGACCTACTAGTATTCAACGACACCCGAGTGATCCCCGCTCGACTGCATGGCCACAAGGCCAGCGGCGGGCGCGTGGAGATGCTGCTGGAGCGTCCTTTGGATGCCCACCGTGGCCTGGCCCACATCCGCGCCAGCAAGTCGCCCAAACCCGGTACCGAACTTATATTTGAAGGCGGCATTCACGCCGTGGTCGAAGGCCGCCGCGAGGCGCTGTTCGAACTGCGCTTTCTCGGTGAAACGCCGTTGATCGATCTGCTCGAACGTCACGGCCACATGCCGCTGCCGCCCTACATCACGCGAGAAGACGAACTCACCGATCGGGAGCGCTACCAGACGGTTTACGCCTGCCGAGAAGGCGCCGTGGCCGCCCCCACCGCTGGACTGCACTTCGACCAGCCGCTGATGGATGCCTTACGCGAGCGCGGTATCGAGCACGCCTTCGTCACCCTGCACGTGGGTGCCGGCACCTTTCAACCGGTACGGGTCGAGGATATTCGCGAGCATCACATGCACAGCGAATGGCTCGAGGTCAATGAGACGACCTGCGAGCAGATGCGCGCTGCTCGCGCTCGAGGCAATCGCGTCGTTGCCGTGGGCACCACCAGCGTGCGCTGCCTGGAAAGCGCCTGCGCGAACAGTCCGAATGGCGAGATAGCACCCTTTCGCGGCGAGACCGATATCTTCATCTACCCCGGCTATCAATGGCGCTGCGTCGATGCGCTGATCACCAACTTCCATCTGCCGGAATCGACGCTGCTGATGCTGGTCTCGGCGTTCGCGGGTTTCGAGCCGGTGATGCGGGCTTATCAGGAAGCGGTGGCGCATCGTTATTCATTCTTTAGTTATGGCGATGCGATGTTTTTGACCCGCGCGCCAACGATTTCCTGATTTTCGAGAATCCCATGCGCAACGAATGTTTCATGAGTTTCAAGCGTCTGGCCAATGACGGTCTTGCGCGACGCGGTCAACTGACCTTCCCCCGGGGCACGGTGGAAACCCCGGCCTTCATGCCGGTGGGCACCTACGGCACGGTCAAGGGCATGACGCCCCAAAGCGTCCAGGAGATTGGCGCCGAGATCATCTTGGGCAATACCTTCCACCTGTGGCTGCGCCCGGGTACCGAAGTGATCGAGGCCCATGGCGACCTGCATGACTTCTCTCAATGGCAGGGGCCAATTCTGACCGATTCCGGGGGCTTTCAGGTCTTTTCATTGGGGGCGATGCGCAAGATCACCGAGCAGGGGGTGCATTTTCGCTCCCCGGTGGATGGGGCCAAGGTGTTCATGGGCCCGGAAGAATCCATGGCGGTACAGCGCTCGCTAGGCTCAGATGTGGTGATGATCTTCGATGAATGCACGCCCTACCCGGCCACAATGGATGAAGCGCAGCGCTCCATGGAGCTCTCTCTGCGCTGGGCACAGCGTTCCCGGAATGCCCACGGCGATTCTCCCTCGGCGCTGTTCGGCATCATTCAGGGCGGCATGTACCCGGAGTTGCGCAAGCGCTCTCTCGAGGGGCTCGAGGCGATCGGCTTCGACGGCCTGGCCATCGGAGGGCTCTCCGTGGGCGAACCCAAGGAAGAGATGATTCAAGTGCTCGACTATCTGCCGAGCTGGATGCCAGATGACAAGCCACGTTATCTGATGGGAGTGGGCAAACCCGAAGACCTGGTCGAAGGCGTGCGCCGGGGAATTGACATGTTCGACTGTGTGATGCCGACCCGCAACGCGCGCAACGGTCATCTCTTTACTGCCACGGGCACGGTCAAGATCCGCAACGCCAGGCATCGTCACGACACCGGCGCCCTGGAGCCGGACTGTGATTGCTATACCTGTCAGCACTTTTCAAGGAGCTATTTGCATCATCTGGATCGCTGCGGCGAAATGCTTGGCGCCATGCTCAATACCATCCACAATCTGCGCTATTATCAGCGGCTCATGGCGGGTTTGCGCGGTGCTATCGAAGCGGGTACATTGGCGAACTTCGTGGAAATGTTCTATGCAAAA
>NZ_JIBT01000100.1 GCF_001039575.1 Halomonas sp. PR-M31 | reverse complement strand
CTTGAAATCGGTGAAAGGATGCATGTGATGGGCGCTGTCCAGACGCTGCAGCTCAGCGGTTGTCTGTTGGGTCATGATGGGCTCCTGGGGATGGACGACGCTTGATGGAAATTTGAGCGTTATTGTTTACTCAACATATACGTTCAACATTTGCCTGCCAACCCCTTTGGCGCAAGATCCTTTCAAACCAATTTATGCGGCTGATATAGAACAAAAAATAGTGGCCTACTACGAAAGGCGATAGCCAAAAGAGTAAAAAATATTTGACGACCGTAGCGCAAGCGGCCATTTTCGATCGACAGTATCAGCTTTTTCGTCCTTTATACGCACAGCGGGTAGGGAATTGCTGAATAAATTGCCGAGCGAAAGGAAGTACAAGGCGCACGGAACACAGAAGGCGAGACATAACATGAGGTTAGCGAACTTCGACCGGGCTGGCGCACCAGTACCGCGCAACGCAGTAATTCGTTCGTGTAGGCATTTGTGCAGTGATTCCTTAGCACACCAATAACAACATCAGGAGTAGGCACAGCTATGATTCTACGAAAGATGCCATGGTTAAAACACACAAGGCAGGCGCTATGCCTGCTGGCACTCTTATTGACGACCTTCCTTTGCCACGCAAATTCCGACGCCGCTCCCAGCTTTGAACCACCAGACGTCATCCTGCAAGGCGTGGCGTTCGACTTACCCATCATGAACATCGATGACGGTACCGACACCCGCTTGCGTCTGAAGGATGAAACTGTCGAGCTCACCCAGGACGAGGAAGGCCAATGGTTGGCCCAGGGAATCACCGTCGATCAGGACGTGGGTCAGGTGGAACTTCTCGGTGGCGACAATCAGGTGCTGGCGTCCACGGAGCTTTCCACCATTCCCGCCTGGCTGTCGCTTTTGCCTGCGCTGATCGCCATTACCCTGGCCCTGGTCTTTCGTCAGGTCATCCTGGCCCTGTTCGTCGGCATCCTGATGGGGGGCTGGATCTTGCACGGCATGGATGCAAAAGCGCTACTCGGCGCCTTCGGCGATTCCATCAACGTCCATGTGCTCGAGGCCGCCAGCGACACCTCCCATATGTCCATCGTGCTGTTCTGTCTGCTCATCGGCGGCATGGTGGGCATCATTTCCCGTAACGGCGGCACCCAGGGCATCGCCCAGCGTATCTCCCGGGTAATTCGCGGACGCCGTCAGGCGCAAACCTCCACCGCCCTGCTGGGAATGGCAATCTTCTTCGACGACTATGCCAATGCGCTGATCGTGGGCAACACCATGCGCACCATCACCGACAAGATGGCGGTATCCCGGGCCAAGCTGGCCTATATCATCGACAGCACTGCAGCGCCGGTTTCCACCATCGCTCTGATCAGTACCTGGATCGGCTTTCAGGTGGGCTTGATCAGTGAAGCCATGTCGAGCATCCAGGGCTGGAACGAGTCCGCCTACTCGGTGTTCGTCAACGCCTTGCCCTACAACGCCTACCCTATCCTGGCACTCGCCTTCGTGTTCATGGTCACCTGGAGCGGTCGCGATTTCGGCCCCATGCTCAAGGCGGAGCGCCGCATGTTGAGCGAGGGACTACAGCAGACCAAGCGCAGTAGCCGCGAAGCCATCGTTGAAGAGGCGGAAATCACTACCAAGACCGGCATTCCCATTCGCGCCTTCAATGCGGTCGTACCCATGCTGGTGCTGGCTGGCGTTACCCTGGGCGGCATTTATGCCACGGGGCTTGAAGCCTGGGGCCCGGTGAACATGCCCTGCGGGACATTTTCGGTGAAGGGGATTCTTTCAGCGCCATGATGTGGGGGTCGCTGGCCTCTTGCGTAGTGGCGGTCATCATGACCCTGGTACAGCGCCTGATGGGCATGACCGAAACCGGCCATTACTGGTTCGAGGGCGTCAAATCGATGCTGTTGCCCATCACCATCCTGATGATGGCCTGGGCCCTGGCCAACGTGAATGAAACCCTGCAGACCAGCGAATTCCTGGTGGCCGCCCTGGGGGAAACCTTGAGCCCTGCCTGGTTGCCTGCGGTCGTCTTCATTTTGGCGGCATTTACCGCCTTCGCCACCGGCTCTTCCTGGGGTGTCATGGGCATCATGATGCCATTGGTCGTGCCGCTTGCCTGGGCGGTACTGGACATGCAGGGAATGGCCGGCACCGCAGAGGGCATGCCGATCCTGTATGCCTCTGTAGCCTCGGTACTCGCCGGCGCGGTGTGGGGGGATCACTGCTCACCCTTGGCGGACACGACGCTGCTTTCCGCCTTGGCAAGTGGTTGCAACCTGGTGGAGCACGTCCGCACCCAGCTTCCTTATGCACTGCTCGTCGGCGTCGTCGCGCTGATTTTCAGCACCCTGAGCGTCGGTTACGGCATCAGCTGGTGGATCGGACTAGTGGTGGGTGCGGCGATACTGTTCGGCATTCTGATGACCGTTGGCAAGCGTGCCCAGCCTTTAAAGCCTGAGAAAGAGGCTGTGGTGGCAGAGGCGGCCGACTGATCCATTGACTCGACTGAGGTGAAAATCCCGCCGTTCAAATTGAACGGCGGGATTTTCTATTTGAAGCTCAATTTTTTTGGGGACTCTTTTTCAGGTGCGAACAGCCTGCTCGCATGCCTTGGCAAATCCTTTGAACAACGCCTCGTTTATCGGGTTT
>NZ_JIBT01000010.1 GCF_001039575.1 Halomonas sp. PR-M31 | reverse complement strand
CGAGGTCATTCGGGAAGATCTCGAACTCGGGGGTTAACAAGCGGCTATTGGTGGATGCGCCTACGCTGCACTCCATGTCATTGAGCTCTGACGCTTTGCGGCTTTTCCTTAGGTGCGGAAGGCGTCATGGTATTCGAGGCCAGTCGCGAGGCATTGGCCACTACGGTCAATGAACTGGCAGCCATGGCAATGGCGGCGGCCACCGGGGGAATGGCGCCGAAGGCGGCCAGGCTCAAGCCAATGGCGTTGTAGGCAAGCGCAAAGACAAGATTCTGGCGCATGACGCGATACGCCCGGCGCGCCGCGTCCAGGGCATCCGCGATGCGCGCAACGCCGCCCTCGGTAATGGCCACGCTGGCGGCGGCGGTGGCGGTACTGCTGGCATCGGCAACCGCCAGACCAACGTCTGCCCGGGCCAGGGCCGGACCGTCGTTGATGCCATCCCCGGCGAAGGCGATGGTGCCATGGGTGTTGTTCAGGATGGCGGTCTTGGCTTCCGGGCTGCAGGCGGCGAAGACGCGATTGGCCGGGATGCCGAGCTGCCGCGCAACCGCCTGGGCCGGGGGCGCGGCGTCGCCTGTGACGATGGCGCACTCGATGCCGGCTGTCTGCAAGCGGCTCATCGCTTCCCTGGCATCCTCGCGCAGCTGGTCCTGAAGCCGAATCGTTGCCAGCCAGGTGCCATTGACCGCCACTTCGACATGTAGGCTGATCTCGTCGTCGGATTCATAAGAGGTTGATGGGTTGCACGTCACATTCTGCTGACTCAGAAACGCCCGGTTGCCAACCAGGACCGTGCCGAGCTGCGGATCGTCGTGGCGCACGCCCCGCTCGAAGCGCTGAGTGGTGCCGGCTACTGTGGCTATGTCGGTGGCGGTTTGTGCCGCCCGCAGCGCCCGGGCGATAACATGATCCACGCCTTGTTCGGCCTTGGCTGCCAGGGCCAGCACGGCGTCCGCAGTGTCCGGCAGGCCCGGGCTGCAAGCATGAATCAGGACGTCCGTCACGCTCAAACGCCCTTGAGTCAGGGTGCCGGTCTTGTCGAACAGCACCGTATCGACCTTGGCCATGGTCTCTAGCGCCGCCGGATGGCGAAACAGGATGCCGTGACGCGCCGCCTGGCTGGCGGCAGCCACATAGGCTACCGGCACGGCGATGCCCACGGCGCAGGGGCAGGCAATGACGAGCACGGATATGGACCTTAGTAGCGCCTGTTCCAGCTCAATACCGCCGAGACTGGTACCGAGGAAGGTGATCAGCGCAAGCGCGATCGCCACGGGCACCACCCAGCGCGCTACGCCGTTCGCCAGCCGCTGGGTATCGCTTTTGGTGCCGGCGGCTTCGGCAATGCGCGCGCCGATACGATCGATATGGCGATGACCCACGGTTCTATCGACGCATAGCGTCAAAGGACTGACAAGATTGACGCAGCCTGCTTCCACTCGATCGCCTGATGCCACCGAGCAGGGCAGAGATTCACCGCTGAGCACGGCGCGATCAAGCTGGCTTGATCCTGATAGCACAAGACCATCCAGGGGGATGCGTTGCCCGGCGGACACCCGGATCGTTTCGCCAAGCTGAATCTCATCTGCCGGTACCTCAGTGATACCCCCTTGCGCATCGATGCGCTCCGCGGTCTCCGGCACCGTGTTTTGCAAGGCGTCGATCGCCTTGGCCGCGTGGCGAAGGGTGCGGGTTTCGATGAAGCGACCAAGGGTCAGCAGGGTGATCAGCATCACGGCGGTATCGAAATAGACCTCGCTGCTGCCTTGGCTCAAATGCCAGATTGACAGCCCCAGGGCCGAGCAGGCGCCAAGACTCACCAGCGTATCCATGCCCGGTACGCCGGTGCGCAGGGTACGCCAGCCTGCCAGCAAAATGGGCGAGCCAACGATGACGAGCATCGGAGCTGCCGCTATTCCCGCTGCCAGCGCAATCCACCAGCCCGCAGAAGAGGAGGCGATGCCGCCGCTGTCGACATACAGCAGCACCGATAGCACCATGGTCCAAAAGCCAAACAGGGCCGCCATCGCCAGACGAATGCCCAATCGTTCGACTTCTTCATCGATGCGGGCCAGGGTTTGCTGCGCGGTGAGGGGAGGGCCGAGCCGATAGCCAAGCCGGCGTACTCGACGTGCCAGTTCAAACAGATGCAGGCGCTCGGGTTCCCAGCGCACCAGGGCCGCGGAGGTGGCAAAGCTCACGCCTGCCTCGATGACCCCGGGGGTTTGTTGGATGAGTCGTTCCGTGGCGGTGGCGCAACTAGGGCACCAGAGCCCATCGATCGATAGCAGGGCGTGTCCGCTGTCCTGCAATGCCTCGAGTTCAGGGCTTTCGTTATCCTTGCGCCGCCTGCCCATCGGCTTACTGCTGGTTCATGGCGGACATGCCGGCGGTTTGCTGGGACTTGACGAAACGCTCCCAGCGTTCCGGCGTCGTGCCTTCGCCCAGCTTGATGCCGTGCAGGGTCTCGCCGTAATAGTCCATGTGCTGATGATACTGCTCCTTTGACTCTTCGACGCTCATCTTGCCATCCGCCTGCCGAGGGTCCGCTGGCCGCGGGAAGCTGTTGATGTAGGCCGCGACGTCCCAGGCTTCCTGGTCGCTCAGGCTATAGGGCTTGCCCAGGGGCATGTTGGCCTTGATGAAGCCTGCGGCGGTGTTGACCCGGTGCATGCCTGCCCCCCAGTTGAAGGAGTGCGGCCCCCATAGCGGCGGGAAGATATAGCGGCCGTTGAGGTCCTTCTGGCCCTGACCATCCGCGCCATGACAGACCGCGCAGTTGTTGACGAATACCTCTTCGCCGCGCTGCCAGTCGTAGCCGAGTTCGGTCTCGTCCGGGGTCGGAAAGCCTCGACCCGGCATGTCCTCGTTGAGCGGTGCGCCATCGCCAAGCCAGTAGAAATAGCTCTGCAGGTCCTTGTAGACCTGATGGCCTGGCGGTGGTGCATCGCCACTGGGTGAGTCCTGGGCATCCATGGAGTAGGTGAAGCAGCCGTTGATGCGATCCTCCATAGTGTTGATCATCTTGTTCTTGCCACGATAGGCCGGGTAGTTGTTGGCTGCTGCCCACATGGGCGCCGAATGGGCCCTGCGCCCACCGTTCAGATGGCAGTTGGCGCAGGCCAGATCGTTGCCGACGAACGCCCGGGCGTTGGTACCGGGATTGAGAAAGATCTCCCGCCCGCGGCGTACCGACTCACCGAACTCATCGTCGGGAATTTCATTGTCGAGGGGCGGCTGGAAATAGCCGGCTGAATCCGTTGGGGGTCTGGGGGCATCTGCCTTGGGATCGTCCTGCCAGGCCTTACGCTGCTCGACAAGTTCCTGACGTGCCTGGCGAGCAACCTGGGCGTTCTTCTCTGCCTGGCTTTCCTGTTTCTCCGGGCCGGTAACATAAAGCAGTAGATTGTAGTTGGCGATGAGCGAGCCTGCGGCAAATAGCACGATCGCGCCCACGCTTGCATAGGCGAAGCGGCGTTTGGTCGAGCGTTTCATCCGAGAATTCTTGTCATCAGTCATGATCGGCGCTCCCCTGTTGCCGGCTCTGTGAAGGGCCAGCGGCGTCTGTCGATGTCGAACGTGCCTCTAGCGCCGAAGTATCGGGCTCGGTCTGCTGCCCTGGCGGGGCCGGCAGCGTCGCCAGATAATCCGCCACGGAACGCATGTCGTTTTCGGAAAGCGCCATGGCCACGCTGTGCATCAAGTTGATCGGCGAATTGGCCCGTCGTCCGTTCTTCCAGTTGGCGAGCTGGGTATAGGTATAGCTTGGATGCTGAGCCGCGAGGGCGGGAAAGGCCTGACCCACCCCCCAGGCGGAAGAGCCATGGCAGCTGTAGCAGGCGGGCACTTCGACGCTCCAGTCCCCTTGCAGGGCAAGCTCACGACCACGATCCAGATCGCCGCTCAGATCAGGCTTGGCGTTGCTGGGGCTTTCCAGCTGGGCGTAGTACTTGCCAAGCGCCGCCATCTGCTCATCCGTCAGGCCTTCCACTACATACTGCATGTTGGCATTCAGGCGGCGCTCGTTGGCGTAATCGTGCAGCTGCTTGGTGATATAGCCCGCCGGCAACCCGGCCAGGCGCGGCACGGTTTGTGCTCCCTGCCCATGATCGCCGTGGCAGGAAGCGCATGCCCAGGTCTTGTCGGTGCCTATACCGATCAACGGCTCTATGCTTTTGACATCGGCGTTGGCGGCGATACGCCCATAGTGCATTGCTGCAAGCGGTTTCTCGAGGGAATCCGCCTTCGTGGTCAGCGACTCGGAATCGGTGCGTTCTCCAGCGTCCTCGTCCTGATCCTGGCTCCAGGAGGTTGCTGCCAAGCCGCTACCGACAATGAGTAACACCGCATAGGCCATCCATCTTCTGTTAGTCGTCTTGAATGAGCGCATCAATTGGTCTCCTCGCTCGGGGCAGTCGCCGCCGCCTGAGTATTCGTTCTCGATAGCGATGCCGGAATGCCGAAGGTATCGGCAAGTGCCTGACCGCCTGCCCAAGGGCCATTGCGATCGGCGAAGCGCTGACGCTGCTCACTGACGAAATTCGCGTCGATCTCTGAGGCCTCGTTGCCCCAGCTGTTACGAACATGATTCACCACCGCCGCAATCTGATCGTCTTCCAGGTCGTGACCGAAGGTCGGCATGCGGCCATTGTAGAGATTGCCGGCCACGGAGATTTCTCCTGCGATGCCGAACAATAGAATATTCACCGGCACCGCAGGATCGCCTTGCACATAGCGGGAGCCGGCCAGCGGCGGTACCGCATTGGCGATGCCCGCGCCGTTGTTCTGATGGCAGGTCGAGCAGTTGGTGATGAACAGCTGATGGCCGTCCTGAGTTCGAGGGGCTGCGGTGGCAACTTCGGGTTGTCGAGACGCCTCGGCGCCTTGGGTGACATCCGGTTTCGAATCCGCCATCTGACTATTGGAAACAAGCGTGATGATGCCCCAGGCCGCCAGTGCGAAGGCAATGGCGAACACCTGCCAGGGGATGGGATTGAGCGCCTCATGAGGATCGAAATTGATGTCGCTGGTACCGGCGACGTTCTTTATTCGACGCTGCTTTCTAGGTTTCTGGTTGGGCCCTTGATCAGGCTTCTGGGTCATGAGTCCTCCTTGGCCACGAAGCCGTTATCCCGAAGATCGACCCGCTCTGCCGGGTAAGTGCGATCAAGGCTGAGCAGATAATCGACAAGATCCAACGCCTGCTGCTTGGCCACAATGATCTTGCCTTCCGGGCGATAGCGTGCCGGCACCGGAACGACGACGTCATCGTCTTCAGCTTGATCCTTGGCCTCGAACAGATAGGGGAAGGCCGGCATGATGCTTTGGGGCACGATGGCCCGAGGCTGATACAGATGGGTCAGTTGCCAGCCCTGGGAGGGTAGACGAGCCCCCACGTTGAGCAGATCCGGGCCGGTGCGCATGGTGCCCAGAAGATGAGGCTCGTCATAGACGTAGTCCGCGGGGGTCGAAGGGCGCCCCCAGCCGCGCAGCACGTCCGGTGCCTGTTCCGGAGAGCGGGGCTGCTGGGAATGGCAATAGACACAGCCTTGGCTTATGTATTCCGCACGCCCATTGAGCTGAGCCTGGGTGTAGGGCGCAAGCCCATCCGGTGCGTCGATGCTGCGAATTTGCATCGCAGGCCCCGCCACCAGGAACAGAGTGGCAAAGGCGAGAATGGCCAGGGCAACGATGATCAAGGGAAGAACACGATTCATTGCATCAAGCTCCTTGGCTCTGGGCGGCAACGGAGGGGCTGACGTCGTCCGCGTCTTCTTCGAATGCTTGCGTGCGACCAAAGAACAGCACAGCAAGATTGGCGGCAAATACCAGATGGCCCAGAGTCATCAAGGTACCGCCCAGGGAGCGACCGGTCAGATAGGGAATCGTCACTTCCATGCTTTCCAGCCAGTCCTTGCTGGCGTCCAGCATTGCCATGCCCTGTAGCCAGCCGCCGATGGTCAAGGATATGAAGTAGACGGCAAACCCAGCCACCACCAGCCAAAAATGCAGGCTAATCGCCCAGGGCATGGGCCAAGCGCGACCCGTGATGCGCGGCAGCATGTAATAGACGCCGCCGAACAGCACCATGGCCACGAAGCCATAAACGCCTAGATGCGCGTGAGCCACGGTGTAGTGGGTGAAGTGAGTGATGGTGTTGAAGGCGCGAACCGCCTCGAGAGAACCCTGTAAGGACGCCAGGGTGTACATGATGGCGCCAAGGGCGACGAAGCGCAGCGGCAGACTCTCTTTCCAGGCCCACAGATTGCCCAGACTCAGCGTATGCTGGTTGATGGCCACGGCGATGACTGAAATCACCATCATCACGGACTGCACCACGGAGAGCGACACCACCCAGGTAGGCACCGGGCCACCGATCAGATGGTGCATGCCCACCTGGCTGTAGAACAGGGCCAGTGCCCAGAAACCCAGCAGGGACAGACGATAGGAGTAGATCGGCTTGCCGATGATCTTGGGAATGAAATAGTAGGCGGCCCCGAGACCCAGCGGCGTCAGCCACATGCCCAGCACGTTGTGCGCAAACCACCAGTTGGTGGTGGCCTGCTGGGCGCCGCTATGAACCCCGGGCAGATTGGCCAGGATGAACAGCATCGGAAACCACACCAGGGCAGCCATGTAGTACCAGCCGGTTACATAGATATGACTCACCTTGCGCGCCGCGGCGGTATACAACAAAGGGATGGCGAAGCAGGCGCCGCCGATGGCCAGAAAGATATCGATCTGCCAGGGGATTTCGAGCCATTCCAGGCCATCGTTCCAGCCGCCGGCCATGGCAAGAAGACCGGCAAGCAGGGCCAGATTCCACACGACCGCACCGATCATGGCGAGCCGGGCTTTTTGCAGGGCCACCTTGAACAGAGTCGGCACCAGCCAGAACGCGGTGCGACCCCTGTCAGAGAAAGAAAGCCGTAGATGACCGAATTCAGGTGCAGGGTGCGCATACGGCCGAAGGTCAGTGGCGCGCTGCCGGTCAGCCAGTCAGGGATATGCAGTTTCAAAGAGGCGATCAGACCGAATATCGAGCCGAATACCAGCCAGGCGGTTCCCGTCACGAACATGACGATCAATAGGCGCTGCCACTCCCGAGTCATGTTTGGCTGCAAGGACGCCGCGGATCGTTCACTGTGAGAAGAAGTGGGATCGTCCAGTTTGCCACCCTCATCTTCGTCGAATACGGCAAGAGCATCGCTCTCGGTGATACGAAACTGATGAGTCGAT
The DNA here is from genome assembly GCF_001039575.1 of Halomonas sp. PR-M31. Lineage (GTDB taxonomy): Bacteria > Pseudomonadota > Gammaproteobacteria > Pseudomonadales > Halomonadaceae > Modicisalibacter. Next base: position 41,162 of record NZ_JIBT01000010.1, on the reverse strand, counting down.
ATGGCCCAGATCAAGGCCGCGATCGCAATCAAGGAGACGGCGAAACTGAACGCCAATAGAGTGCCGATAGTGAAGTTCATGCGCGCTCCGGGAAAGGTTAGAGGGCCACGTGGACGACAAGCCAAGTGACCTGATCAAACAAAACAGAGGCCGTGATAGGCTCTGTTTATATAGCTCGCTTATTAATATAGACAAAAAAGCAATAAGAACCAAGTTAATGGCGAAGACCATTGAAAAATGGGGTTATCGTTACCAAGAATAGTTCAGCGGCTTAGGCTTGCAACCCTGGCGTACAACCCGAGCCATGCTAGCCTAGGAATGAGCGATCAATGACACAGGAGGTGACAATGAAGCTGACCATACAAGGTATTCAGGATAAGCAGCCCATTCCCGAGAAGTTTGCCTTTGGCGTTCCCGGTGACGGCGAGCCCATGGCCACCGGGCCAAATCGCAATCCCGCTCTGACCTGGGAAGACGCCCCGGAGAACACGAAGAGCTACGCCATCATCGTGGTAGATCCGGACGTGCCGGAAGATGCAAGCGATGCCAATCAGCCCGGTAAAATGCTGGCAGCCGATCTTACTCGGCGCAATTTTTATCATTGGGTGCTGGTGGATATTCCTGTGAATACCAGCGCCATCGAGGAAGGCGCGGCTTCAGACGGCGTCACCCCCCACGGCAAGGAGCCCGGTCCTAGCGATCTTGGCCTCAAAGGCATCAACTCCTTCACGGATTTCCTGGCCGGCGATCCGGACATGGAAGGCACTTACGGCGGTTACGACGGCCCCTGCCCGCCCTGGAACGACGAGCGCATGCACCATTATCACTTTACGGTCTATGCGCTCGACGTGGAAACCCTTGGGCTGAACGGCGAGTTCACCGGGGTCGAAGCAGAAAAAGCACTGCAGGATCATGTGCTGGACAAGGCCACGGTAACCGGCACCTATACGCTCAATCCCGCGCTGCGCTGAACCTAGCCTGTATCGCAAAACGGCCCTCGCTTGTTTTCAAGCGAGAGTCGTCTTATTTGGTTCACTGCAAATTAGTGTGACGCCGTGAATCTGCCGGACAGGTTGGCGTAGGAGCGTAGATCCTCTGCGCGAATGGCGCCGTCAGGCGCCCGAGCCGAGCTTGCACTCCTTGGCTGGTGCCGCTACGCGGCATTCGCCCGATAAATCAGGCTCCTACGTCCCACAGCCATAGCACGGCAATCTGTGAAGAACCTTTTATTTTACGTCCAGTCCAGCACCACCTTGCCCGACTGCCCCGACCCCATCACCTCGAAGCCTTTCTCGAAGTCGTCGATGCCAAAACGGTGGGTAATGATCGGGCTCAGATCGAGGCCGGACTGAATCAGGCTTGCCATCTTGTACCAGGTCTCGAACATCTCCCGGCCGTAGATGCCCTTGATGGTCAGGCCCTTGAAGATCACCTTGGTCCAGTCGATGGCCATTTCCTTGGGTGGAATGCCGAGCATGGCGATCTTGCCGCCGTGATTGATGACATCGAGCATCTCCGCCACCGCCGAAGTCACCCCGGACATCTCCAGCACCACATCGAAGCCTTCGCTCATGTCCAGATCCGCCATCACGTCCTGGAGTTTTTCCCGCGAGACGTTGACGGTGCGGGTCGCGCCCATCTTGGACGCCAGTTCCAGGCGATAGTCGTTGACGTCGGTGATCACTACATGTCGAGCGCCGATATGACGAATTACGGCGGCAGCCATGATGCCAATGGGCCCAGCGCCGGTGATCAGCACGTCCTCGCCGACCACATCGAAGGCGAGCGCCGTGTGCACCGCATTGCCGAAGGGGTCGAAGATCGCCGCCAGTTCGTCGGTGACTTCATCTGGTAGCTTGAACAGGTTGTAGGCCGGCAGCGTCATGTATTCGGCGAAGGCGCCAGGGCGATTGACCCCCACCCCAACGCTGTTGCGACACAGATGCCGTCGCCCGGCGCGACAGTTGCGGCAATGACCGCAGGTCACGTGCCCCTCACCTGAGACTCGATCCCCCACCTCGAAGCCGCGGACCTCTTCTCCCAGGGCGACGATTTCGCCGGAATACTCGTGGCCGGTGATCATCGGTACCGGCACGGTGTTCTGAGACCACTCGTCCCATTGATAGATATGCATGTCCGTGCCGCAGATGGCGGTACGATGAATCTTGATCAGCACATCGTTGTGGCCGATCTCCGGCACCGGTGCATCGATCATCCAGATACCGGTTTCCGGCTTCAGTTTCGCTAGTGCTTTCATGAGATCACCTCGAGTTCGCGGCCGATGCGGGTAAACGCCTCGATGGCCGCATCGATCTGTTCAGAGGTGTGGGCAGCGGACATTTGGGTGCGAATGCGTGCTTGGCCCTTGGGCACCACCGGGAAGGAGAAGCCAATCACGTAGATGCCCTCGGCGAGCAGCCGATCGGCAAACTCGCTGGCCAGACGCGCATCGCCCAGCATCACCGGGATGATCGGATGATCCGCGCCGGCCAGGGTAAAGCCAGCGTTTGTCATGCCGTCGCGAAAACGGGCCACGTTGTCCCAAAGCTGTTTGCGCAGCTTGTCGCCCTGTTCGACCTTGTCGAGCACCGCAAGGCTCGCGGCCACGATGGGCGGGGCCAGGGCATTGGAGAAGAGATAAGGCCGGGAGCGCTGGCGCAGCCATTCGGCGATGGCGCCCCGAGCCGCGGTGACGCCACCGGAGGCGCCGCCAAGTGCCTTGCCCAACGTCGTGGTAATGATATCCACCCGGTCCATGACCTGATGATATTCGTGGGTGCCGCGCCCGCTATCGCCGAGAAACCCCGTGGCGTGGCAGTCGTCGATCATCACCATGGCGTCATAGCGCTCGGCGAGATCGCAGATGCCTTCAAGGTTTGCGATCACCCCGTCCATGGAGAACACGCCGTCCGTGGCGATGAGCTTGAAGCGCGCGCCGGCATCACTGGCTTCTTTCAGCCGCGCTTCGAGTTCTTCCATGTCGTTGTTGGCGTAGCGGTAGCGCTTGGCCTTGCACAGCCGTACCCCGTCGATGATCGAGGCGTGGTTCAGGGCATCCGAGATGATGGCGTCTTCTGCGCCGAACAGGGTCTCGAACAGCCCGCCGTTGGCATCAAAGCAAGACGAGTACAGGATGGCGTCGTCCATGCCGAGAAACTCCGCAAGACGCTTCTCCAGACGGCGATGTTCCTCGTGGGTGCCGCAGATGAAGCGCACCGAGGCCATGCCGAATCCCTGATCGTCCAGGCCATGCTTGCAGCGGCGATCAGGTCCGGATCGTCCGCCAGGCCCAGATAGTTGTTGGCGCAAAAGTTGATCACATCGCCGCTTTCGACCTTGATCTTGGCCCGCTGGGGCGAGAGCAGTTCGCGCTCCTGCTTGTAGAGCCCTTCTTCGCGTAGCTCATCGAGCTGTTGATTGAGATGTGTCTGGAATGCCTGGGACATGGTGGTTGACTCCTTGTCAGTCGGCCAAATGAAAAGGCCCTTGTACGTTGCCACCCGTTCGGGTGACGTGACCAGCATTGCGGCAGCGGGACATCAGTTCAGTGATTTGCGCAGCCGCGACAGGGCGATAATAAAGAATAGACCGCCAATGGCCGCCAGGGCCAACAGCTGTGGCCAGACGATGGCGAACCCTGCACCGCGAAAGAGTATTGCCTGGGCCAGCTCGATGAAATGGGTCGTGGGGGCAGCGAGCATGATGTTCTGGATGATCTCCGGCATGCTTTCCCGTGGCGACTGCCCTCCGGAAAGTATCTGCAGGGGCATCAGCACCAGAATGATCAGAAGCCCCAGTTGAGGCATCGAGCGGGCCACGGTGCCGAAGAAGATGCCCATGGACGTGGTGGCGAACAGGTGCAGCGCCGCCCCCAGCAGAAACAGCCATAGAGAGCCCGCGATAGGAATGCCCAGCCAGGTTTCCACCACGAAACGCAGGGCAAACGCCGAGGCCAGCAATACCACCAGCCCCATGGACCACACCTTGGCCACCATGATCTCCACCGGGGTCACCGGCATCACCAGAAGGTGTTCGATGGTGCCGTGTTCGCGTTCGCGAATCAGTGCCGCCCCGGTCAGGATGATCGAGAGCATGGTGATCTGATCGATGATGGAGTTGATGGCACCAAACCAGGAGCGATCCAGGTTGGGGTTGTAGTTCATGCGCACCACGGACTCCACTGGCAGCGGGCCCTGCCCGGCATAGCGCTGTAGAAAGGTAGTGGTCTCGCTGGTGATGATCTGCTGGATATGCCCGGCGCCGGTGAACGCCTGGCTGACCTGAGTGGCGTCAACGTTGAGCTGCACCGACGGTTGTCGTCCCCCAAGCAAATCGCGCTGAAAATCCGGCGGAATGTTCAGGGTGAAGGTGTATAAGCCTTCATCCATGCCGGTATCCATTTCCGCATGGGTGATGGGCCTGGGCGGCAGAAAGTAGGGCAGCTGAAAGGCATCCAGGATGCGATAGGACAGCGGCGAGGGGTCCTCGTTGACCACCCCGATGGTGGCTCTGAACGGCGCTTCCGGCACCGCGGTGGCGCTGGAGTAGACGCTGAAGCTGAAGGCGTAGACGATCAGCAGCACCAGGGCCGGGTCGCGGCTCAGGCTGCGCAGCTCTTTCATGCCGAGTTGGAAAATATTGGCCAGGGTACGCATGTCATTTTTCCTGCTGTCTGAGTCCGGCGATGCTGAGCAGCAGCAACACAGGAATAGTGATCAACAAGGGAATGAGGTACGGATAGAGATCCGCCATGCCCAGTGCCTTGGCAAACACCCCGCGGCTGACGATCAGAAAGTGGGCGGTGGGATAGATCTTGCCGATGAAGGCTGCTCCCCCTTCCATGGCGGACACTGGATGGATCATGCCGGAGAACTGCACCGCCGGGATCAGGGTGGCAATCATGGTGCCGAAGATGGCGGCGATCTGGCTGTTGAGCACCGAGGACATCAGAAGTCCCAGGCCGGTAGCGCAGAAGATGTACAGGAGTCCGGCGATCGCCAGGGTCAGAAAACTGCCCTTGATCGGCACGCCGAAGACGAATACCGCCAGGGCCACCATGATCAGAAAGTTCACCATCCCCAGGGCCACGTAGGGCAGCTGCTTGCCCAGCAGGAATTCCGTGCGGGTCACCGGAGTGACATAGAAGTTGGTGATCGAGCCCATCTCCTTTTCCCGTACCACCCCAAGGGCGGTGAGCATCGCAGGATCATCATTAACAGCATGGGAATCACCGCCGGCACCATGGCTCGCAGGCTTTCCACGTCCGGGTTGTAGCGATAGCGCAGAGCGATATCCGCAGCGACGGGGCTTGCGCCACTTGGCGCCTGCCGGGCGAGGTTCTTCAAGTAGTCCATGTGGATGCCCTGAACATAGCCCTTGACCGTGTCCGCGCGATCCGGCATCGAACCATCGACCCAGAAAGCCACCTCGGGCGTGGCGCCGCGCTTGAGATCGCGCCCGAATCCCGGCGGAATGACCACCCCCAGGCTGATCTCGCCGGTACGCATGCGCGCATCGAGCTGATTGATATTGGCAAGGGGCGGCTGCTCGATGAAATAGCGCGATCCCGCCAGGTTCAAGGTGTATTCATGGCTGGTGGTGGTCTGGTCGTAGTCAAGCACCGCATAGGGCAGGTCTTCCACGTCCATGCTGATGCCATAGCCCATGATGAACATCAGGATCACGCTTCCCAATAGGGCGAGCACCCCGCGTACCGGGTCCCGGCGCAGCTCCATGGCCTCTCGACTGGCGTAGCTGTAAAGCCGCAGGAAGCTGAAACGCTTGGGCGCCGCCGCTTGTAAGCTTTGCTCCGAAGGCGGCTGCGCGACCGTGGCGGGCGTATCCAAGGATGGATCCGGCTCCACATCAGCGGCATCGTCGTCGCTGGCCTGTTCGAGATAGGCGATGAACGCCGCTTCCAGGGTCGGGGCGTTCTGCTTTTCCTGCAGCGCCGCCGGCGTATCGCTATCCAGCACCTTGCCTGCGTGCATCATGGACATGCGATCGCAGCGCAGCGCCTCGTTCATGAAATGCGTCGAGATGAAGATGGTGACGCGCTCTTCTCGGGACAGGTAAATCAGCAGTTCCCAGAAGTTGTCCCGGGCCACCGGATCGACCCCGGAGGTGGGCTCATCAAGAATCAATATTTCCGGCTTGTGAATCACCGCCACCGCCAAGGACAGGCGCTGGCGCACCCCTAAGGGCAGGCTCATGGGCAGACTGTCCACCACGGATTCAAGCGAAAAGCGCTCGAGCATTTCCTGGATGCGCGGTTCTTGCTGCGCCTGGGGGATCTGGTACAGGCGCGCATGCAGCTCGAGGTTCTGACGTACCGTCAGCTCGCCGTACAAGGAAAACGCTTGGGACATGTAGCCGACCCGCTGACGTATCTCCAGGTCGTTCGGGTCCACCGGCTGGCCGAACAGCTTGGCTTCGCCCTCGCTGAAGGGCAAAAGGCCGGTCAGCATCTTCATGGTGGTGGACTTGCCGCAGCCGTTGGAGCCTAGAAAGCCGAATATCTCGCCGCGTTCGATGCGAAAACTGACGTGATCCACCGCGGTGAAATCACCAAAGCGCTTGGTCAGACCATGGGCCTCGATGGCGATCTCGTCGCTGGATTCACGCGGGGGGATTTCCACCTTGTGATGCTGGGCGCGCTTGGCTTCCGGCAGCAGGGCAATGAAGGCTTCTTCGAGGGTTGCGCTGTCGGTGCGCTCGAGCAGTTCTGTTGGGGTGCCGGTAGCAAGAATCCTCCCGGCATCCATGGCCACCAGCCAGTCGAAACGCTCTGCCTCATCCATGTAGGCGGTAGCCACCAATACGCTCATTTGGGGGCGCTGACGGCGAATCCGCGCGATCAAATCCCAGAACTGGTTGCGCGCCAGGGGATCGACCCCGGTGGTGGGCTCATCGAGGATCAGAAGGTCCGGGTCGTGGATCAGGGCGCAGCACAGTCCGAGTTTTTGCTTCATGCCGCCGGAGAGCTTGCCCGCCGGGCGCTCGGTGAACTTTTCAAGCCCGGTGCTCGAGGTCAGATCCGCAATGCGACGATCCCGTTCTTGCTGGCCCTGGCCGAACAGTCGGCCGAAGAACTCGAGGTTTTCGCGCACGCTCAGGGTAGGGTAGAGATTCTTGCCCAGCCCCTGAGGCATATAGGCGATACGCGGGCAGGTCACGCGCCGGTGCTCTGCATTCGTCATGTCGCCGCCGAGCACCTGGACGTTGCCCTGCTGCAGGCGACGAGCGCCGGACACCAATGCCATCAGACTCGATTTGCCCACGCCGTCCGGGCCGATCAGCCCCACCATGCGGCCGGTGGGAATCTCGAGGCTCAAATCATCCAGCGCCTTGATCTTGCCCTTGCGAACGCTGCCGTACTCCAGGGTGACGTTCTTCAGGCTGGCGACACTTTCCTGGGCTGCCATTACGGCCTCACGTTGATCTTGAGTGCTTCGGGCCATTCAATATCGTCGTCGAGTCTGACGTAGGCCACCCCGGGCAGGCCGGTCTTGACCTGCTCCACGTACTTCCTCAGAAGCTCCGGGTCGAGACGCGCCTTGACCCGAAACATCAGCTTCTCCCGCTCATTTTCGGTTTCCACGGTCTTGGGGGTGAACTGAGCGACGCTGGCAACAAAGCTGATACGCGCCGGTACCACGTAATCCGGGGTCGCATCGAGCACGATGTGGGCCGAATCACGAATGCCAACCCGGCCCACGTCGCGAGTGGGCAGGAAGAAGGTCATGTAGACGTCGGTGAGATCCACCAGGTTGAGAATCTTGGCGCCGGCGCCCAGCACCTCGCCGGGTTGGGCAATACGGTACTGCACCCGGGCCACGCGATCCGCCTTCAGTTCGCTGTCGTCGATGTCCGCCTGGACACGGGAAACGGCGGCGTTGGCGGCCTCGATGGCGGACTCGGCCTCGACCACCTGGGAGCGTGCGGATTCGATACCCGCTTCCGCGGACAGCACCTGGGAGCGCGCTGCCGCAAGTGCCGCCTCGGCGCTCTGCCGGGCGGCAAGATCATCATCGAGCTGCTGACGTGAAAGGGCGTTGCGTTCCACCAAGGTAGCGGAGCGCTGATAGCGCTTCTGGGCAGCGTCGAGCTCTGCCTGGCGCTGATTGACCACGGATTTGGCGGTCTCGTGTTCGCTCTTGCGCTGGGCCACCACGCTGCGGGCGGTGATAAGGGCGTTTTCCGCCTGACGGGTCTCAGCCATGGCCCGGGCCAGCTCCGCGTTCAGGGTGTCGGTATTCATGCGCGCGATCACCTGTCCCGGCTCGACGAAATCTCCCTCGTCCACCAGCACCTCCATGAGGCGGCCGCTGAGCTTGGTGGCCACGTCGATTTCGGTAGCCTCGATGCGGCCATTGCCCTTGGCAAAACCCTCGGGCAGCCCCTCGGGCTTGTACATCTGCCAGACCAGCAGCGCCAGTACGACGACGACGCCAGCGATGATCGATAGTTTGATGATGGATTTTCTGTTCGCATGCTTCATTGCATTGTTCCTGTCGCTCAAAGGTGGCTCAGTGGTGGCCCAACAAAATTAGCCGGCAAACGTTATCGTTCAGTCTAGCGCGTCTGCCGCGAACACCGCTTGATGTAAATCAGCTTCCGATATGCTCGTCGATATTGGCAAGACCCCAGCTCACCAGCTGCCTGCTGAGTTCATCCGCTGCCTGGCCAAAGGTATCGACGACGGATTCGATGCGCGCATCCTTGCTCTTGATTCGTACCGTAAAATTCTTGCTGGCCAGCAAACGGCGGCTGGCACCGTCAATCAGCTGCGCATCGAGACGAATGACGATCCAAGGAGTGTCTGCTTGGTACTCGCTGTGAAAGGCATCCAGTTCGCTGAGTAGTACGAAATCGCTTCTGACCGGATCGTTGCCGGCAAATACGCCGGAAAGGCGCCCATCTTGACGAAACGCTTCCGTCAGACGACCGCGTAGCAGGTCAGGCACATCCGTACTCCAGCGCGCGTCTTTGTAAACACTCAATTCATTCGATGACGGCATGACCAAAATTCGTCGATTCTTCAGGACCTCGCTGGCTCGGGGGGTGGCAAGGTGCAAGGTGACGTCCAGTGGCGCTTCACTCGACGGCGCGTGGGTTCCGACCGGCAGGATGAAGGTTCGCAACGGCTTCGCGCCGGGAAGCAGGGTGCAGGCCACCAGGGAACTCGACAGGATTATCAGGACAAGAAATTTCCAGGCAGCGGCCCGCCGAACAAAGCCCATACTGCATGCGCTCATGGTGAAAACTCCGGTAGGGTGTCGCCCTTGAATAGATAGTTGGAAGGGCTTTCCTCGAAGCGACGGGTGATGCGATTCAGATTGGTCAGCACGCTGTTCAACTCGTTGATGGCCGGCCCGAAATCGCCCAGTCCTCGGTCGAGAGAAGCTTCGTTATCCGCAAGCAAGGATTCGAGCCGAGCGCTCGTACGGGCTAGGGTCGTCATTGCCCGCTGGGCATCGTCAAATGCCAGGCTTGCCTGATTTTCCAGCAGTGCGTTGAACGTCTGGCTGGCCTGATTGAAGTTCGTCGCCGTCTGGGCAAGCTCGCCGCGCTGGGCCGCCAGCGAAGCGGTGACTCGCTCCATGTCCGTCAGGATACGCTCGACCCGCCCGGCGTTATCCGCCGACAGCAGCCGATTGGCGTTGTTCAGCAGCTGATCGAGGCTGCCCATCAGGGTTTCGCCATCGGCGAAAAGCGAGCGCAGGGAGGAAGGCTCCGCCAGGATCACCGCCGGCTGATCCGGGTCGCTGACAAGCGTCGGGCTCTGTGGGCTACCGCCGCTGAGTTGCACGCTCATGCTGCCGGTGATGTTGGCAAGCGCCAGGCTGGCTCGAGTATCTTCCTTGATCGGGATATCGCTATAGACGCGCACCAGTGCCCGGACTTGGCCTGGGTCGTTCGGATCCAGCGTTAGATCCAGCACGTTGCCTACCCGGATGCCGTTGTATTGCACCGCATTGCCCACAGCCAATCCGCTCACGGCCTGGTCGAAGCGGATCTCGTAGTGGCTGTAGTCCCGCTCGGCGCTCGACTTGCCCAACCAGAGGGCAAACAGCAGGGCGCCACCAAGAGCAATGAGGGTGAACAGACCTATCATCACATGATGCGCACGGGGTTCCATGTCAGCCCACCTTCGAAGAATTGAGATGCTGCCTCGCTGCTCGCCCACGAGGCCCATGAAAATAGTCGCGAACCCAAGGGTCGTCCACTTTTTCGACCACTTCCAGCCGGTCCGCTGCCAAAACGCGTCGCTGGGACAGCACGGCAACCCGATCGCAGGTGCTGTAAAGCGTATCCAGATCGTGGGTGACCAGAAATACGCTCAGACCCAGCGCATTTCTCAAGGTCAGCAGCAGCTGATCGAAGGCCGCGGCGCCGATGGGATCGAGCCCGGCGGTGGGTTCATCGAGAAACAGCACCTCCGGGTCCAGGGCCAGTGCTCGGGCCAGGGCAGCACGCTTGATCATCCCGCCGGAGAGCTCCGACGGGTATTGCAGGGCGGCATTTGCCGGTAGCCCCACCAGGGACAGTTTCACTCGGGCCAGAAACTCCGCCTCGGCCCGCGCAAGCCCCAGGTGCTCGATCACTGGAAAGGCCACGTTCTCCTGCAGGTTCAAGGAAGAAAACAGCGCCCCGCGCTGAAACAGCACGCCGAAGCGCCGTTCCAGCAGGGAGCGGCGCCTGGTCGATAGCGCCTGCAGATCCTCCCCGAACACGTCGATGCTGCCTGCATTCGGTCGCAGCAACCCAACGATGCTGCGCAGCAGCACCGACTTGCCGCTGCCGGAGCCCCCCACGATGCCCAGGATCTCTCCACGGTAGACGTCCAGGTCGAGATGTTCATGAACGACATGCTCACCAAAGCGGTTGCACAGATCGCGAATCCTGATCAACACGTGATCGTCGCCCCTTGGCGTATCTTCATGAAGACTCACCATCCCATCTCCATGAAAAACAGCGCGGCCATGGCGTCCAGCAGAATCACCATGAAGATGGACTGCACCACGCTGGAGGTAGTGTGCTCCCCTACGGACTGGGCGCTGCCGCTGACCTTGAAGCCTTCCAGGCAGCCGATTGCTCCGATGAAAAAGGCAAATAGCGGCGCCTTGGCCAGACCGACGATGAAATGATGGGGCGCCACCTCCTGCAGGATGGTGAAGAACTGCAGCGCCGAGATGTCCAGAGCCACCAGGCACACCAGCGCCCCGCCAAGGATACCGCTCAACATGCCCACGAAGGTCAGGATTGGCAGTGTCACCAGTATGGCGAGCACCCGTGGCAGCACAAGAAGCTCGACAGGGTTTAGCCCCAAGACGCGAATGGCATCGATCTCCTCGTTGGCTTTCATCGAGCCTATCTGGGCGGTAAAGGCGCTGGCGGTGCGCCCGGCGAGCAGAATGGCCGCCAGCAACACGCCGAATTCCCGCAGGAAGGAAAAGGCGACAAGATTGACCGTATAGATCGTCGCGCCGAAGTTCTGTAGCACCGTGGCGCCCAGAAAAGCCACCACCGCCCCGATCAGGAAGGTCAGCAGGGCGACGATGCCGATGGCGTTGAAACCGGTCTGCTGAATCTGTGCCACCAGGGCGGTCATGCGCCAGCGCCTGGGGCGCAACAGGTTCGTCACCAGCGCGCTCAGAATCAGGCCGATGAAACCAAGCAAGAGGCGCTGCTGTCGCCAGAAATCCTCGATGCGCTCACCGGTTTGCGCCAGAAAGGCCAGCGGCTTTGAGATCTCGTGGCTTTTTGGCGTAAGCGGCGTCGCCATGGCCTGGGTCATGGTGTCGAGCAATGCTCGACGTGCTGGGGACAGTTCTGGTGCTTGCGCCATGGTTGCCGCCATACGCTCAACGCCGAGCAGATCGATCAGCAGCGCGGCACCGGCGGTATCCAGGGTCTCAATCGCACTTAAATCGATGCTTCTGTCTAGGTCGTGGCCGTTCCCGACCTGAGCCTTGAAAGCGTCGATTTGAGCCTGAAGTCTGGCGTAGTGGGTAATGGTCCAGGCACCGATGACATGCAAACCGTCGGGCCGGTCGTCGAGGCGACCGGCCTGGCTCGTGTTTGGAGTCATTTGGCTTTCGATTGCTTATTCGATGTTCGGCTTGACGGCTGTTCAAAGATCTCGTTCAGGTAACGCCATAGCTTTCCGGTCTCACCTTCGCCGTTGCACCAGGCCGGCTCGATCCTGCACACGGCATCGAGGATTCGCTGTCGCGACTCCTCATCCGGCACCATATCGGGCAGCTGCTGCACGCTTTCCTCGGGATAGGCAAAAACCAGTAGATTCTGCTGGCGCGTAATCTCGCGCAGCGTCTCGATGTCCGGTAAACGCGTCGCTACGCGGCGATAGCCATTGACGATGGTCTCCATGGCGGACTTGGACAGCCTGCCATCCGCCTTCTTGGCGAACAGCAGCAGCACCCGCAGACCAGCTTCCAGCTCGCCGCCCTTGCCCAGTTCATCGCGAAGCTTCTCGATGCGCTCTCGCTCACGGCTTTCGTCATGGCGCTTGGTGTTAGGCGAGGGGGCGGCGCTGCTGAGCATGCTCAGATAGCCGTAGACGGCATGAAAGATTAGTTCACCGCCGGCATCGCGCATCTCCCCCCAGCTGTCCAGAGTATTGGCGATGTTGCGCGAGGCCAGTCCCTGCCAGGCCAGCAGCGGGTTTTGCGCATCAACTAGGTGGCGGGACGCCCGCACCTGTTCAGCGGCGGCGGGCAGCCACCACAGTGCAGGATTCTGGCTGCCCCAAAGGCTGCGCTTGAGACGAAACGGATGGGTCTGGCGCATCGTTTCCGCCATGGGTTCAGTGATCGCCCGGCTGAGCCAGGGCCGGACCATCCAGTCGTAAAGGGTGCTGGTGATTTCCGAGACTCGGTCTACCTCGATGAATTCTCGCTCCTCGTCGCGTCCGTCCGTGTCCACGGCCCGGATGTCGTCGACGCTACGAGACTCAAAATGCACCTCGTACTGTGGCGTTTTGCTATCCGAGAGGTCATCGATGATCAGCTCATAGAGCCCGGGTGGAAGCGCCTTGATTTCATCGATGGCGTCGATCATCTGGCGATGCTCGCGCCGCGCCACCTTGCCGGAGACAAAGATGCCCAAGTGCCCGGTGCTGGCGTGCTTGAGATAGACGATGGTGCGCCCGGCGCTCTGCAGGGCGAAGTCGTCCGGGTAGAGATCGACGATCCAATCCAGGGCCTGCTGGGGCGGAGTGATGTTGTCACCATAGGAGCAGAACACCACCACCGGCACCTCGATGGCGCGCAGATCGAGCAGATTGCCACCGGCATTGGCGGCACCGGTCAGTCGATTGCCGATGAACAGATCATCGACGATGGACTCTATTTCGTCCGCGTTGAACAGATTCGGGCTGCCCCACCAGCGCTCGAAATCAAGAAAGCGCGGCGCTTCGGTATCTACCTTGGAATAGAGATCGTAGCCCTTGGTCCAAAGCGTGTTGGCAGGATTCAAGTTCTCGAAGTTGCTGACCAGCCAGGCACCGTCGAAGCGACCGTTGCCCAGATCGCTTGCCAGCCGGGTAACCCAGGCGCCCCCCATCAGGCCGCCGGCATAGCGCATCGGGTTGCGTCCGGTGACGCCGGCCCAGTAGGCAAGCGGCGCCCCGTTGACGATCACCATTCCCGGCAGTTCCGGGCGGGCGGCGGCAAGCCCCATCAGGGCCCAGCCCGCCTGGCAGTTGCCGATGATGACCGGCTTGCCGGCGTCAGGATGGCGTGCGGTCACGAGTTCGATGAAGCGTATCTGGGCCATGGCCACGTCGGTCATGGTCTGACCGGGTTCCGGAGAAAAGCCGAAGGCGATGAAATAGGTCGGATGGCCGGCGCGCAGGCTCTCACCAATTTCCGAGTCCTGCTTGAAGCCGCCGATGCCGGCACCATGGCCGCCGCGAGGGTCGATGACGATCAGCGGCGCCAAGGTATCGTCAATGGGCTGATCGTTACCGGGCAGGATGCGCAGCAAGGAGTAGTTGACTGGGGTTTCCAGATCGGCGCCGTCCAGCAGCACATCAAAATCGAACTTGAGCAGCGGGGGAGAGCCAGCCTGTTCGTGGGCCAGGGTGTTGTCCGCGCGCTGGCGCAAGGTGTCCCAGAACAGCACGCTGCGCTCGCCTGCATCTACCAGGTAGTTCAGCCAGTCTCCGGGGCTGGGCACCTTCAATTTGCCCTCGAGCCAGGGCTCGATCATGTCCTGCTGGCGCCTTTGCAGATTGGTCAGCAGATTCTGGCCTTGCTGGCGCTGCAGGTCGGTAATGTTGCCGATCAGTTGCCTGGCAGCGCTTCTTGTTTCGTGAGTTGCTTCCTGCGCGTTCACTTGCCTGGTGACTGACGTATTCTCTGAACGATCCATGAAATCTCCTCATGAAAACGCTTGTGGTGAGCGGTATCAAACGCCTCGAGCTGTTGATTAGCAGTCTAACTCACGCGCCATGAGCACCGCTTGATGCGGATCATCTTGCAGGTGGATGTTGCAGCTCGTTGCCGTCAGCGTCTTCGAATTTGAGTCCCCAGCTGGTCAGGGCGGCGAACAGCATGATCAGCGCCAGGAACCAGCCTTGGAAAACGAAGGGGAATACCTGGGTGGGCGCCACCGCCGGCAGCCAGTCGTAGGTGTCCTGCATCCCGGTGATCGTCGACCAGCCCAGCAGCACCGGCGCACCCCAGGGAAAGATGTACCCTAGCGCGGAGGTCACCGCGTCAAGCATGTTGGCCCGCCGATAGCGATGTATGTGATAGCGGGTGCCGAGTTCACGCACGAAGGGAGCGGCGGCGATCTCCGCGGCGGTATTGATGGTGATGGCGCTGTTGAGCAGAGCGACGATGCCCCAGATCGAGGTCTCGGCACGCTTGACGGATTTCCCGATCCAGGTCATCAGCTTGCCGGTGATCATCTCCATGGTGCCGCCGAGTTTCATCAGGTAAGCGCCAGCGACGATTAGCAGGATCAGGATCGACATGGTGACGTAACCTTGGACGCCATTGACCAGCGCCCCAGTGACCACGGTATCGGAATCCGCATCGAAGGCGATGATATCGGACAGCGAGCCGGGGCCGATGAAGGCAATGGTGGGAATCGAGGCCAGAATGCCCCAGGTGAGCGAGGTGATTAAATGCTGACCGGACAATGCCAGGATCAAAACCAGCGCAAAGGGCGCCAGCATTACCAGCCCCAGCGGTTCCGTGGACTCCATCATGGCACTGAGCGCGGCGGGATCGGCGGCGCTGCTGTCGCCGCCACCGCCGAACAACACATAGAGAATCGTCGCTGGAATCGCGGCCATGATCGAGTATTTGAAACGGCTGCGTACCACCCCGGGCACGTCCGCGTCCTGGGTGGTGGCGGAGACGATGGTAGTGTCCGAGACCGGCGCCAGATTGTCGCCGAAGATGGCGCCGGAGAGAATCGCCGCAAACAGCATCACCGGGTCGCTGCCCACGGCGACGCCAGCCGGGTACATCAGGGTACAAAACGCCACGGTGGTCCCGTAGCCGGTGCCCACGGCGGTAGAGAAGATGGCGGCCAGGATGAAGGTCAGGGCAACGAACCAGCCCCCGGTCATGTCGGAAATGGCGCCGAGCCACACCAGACCTTCCACCAGGCCGCCGACCTGCAATACCTGAGCGAACATGCCGGCATAGAACCAGGCCACGATGGCGACGACGCCGACCGGCTGGGTCAGACCCTCGAACAATCCCTTGGCGTAGTCCTCCCATTTGCTGGTGCAGAAGAATAGCCCCAGGGTAATGCCGAACAGGGCCCCCATCACCAGGCCGATCTCCGAGGAGAGCCCCATCACGCTGGTACTGATGGCCCAGATCACGAAGAACAGCAGCGGCACCGCCGCCCCCCAGGCGCCCAGACGAAACGAGAGAGACGACACTCCTTCATCCTGAGTGGCTTGTTGCCGATCCGTTGGTGTGCTGCTCATAGGACGTTCCTTGTTGTTCATTGCCTGCCATCAGCGTAGCAATGAAGACAGGAAATGTCGGCAGCGCGTCACATACGTCCCTGACTTCCCTGCGGGCTACCAGCCCCAGAACATCAGCCACCAGGCCGCAAGCACCACGCCAATCGCCAGGGCCACGCCGCCCAGGGCGCTCAGCCGGCGCACGCCGCTGGCATAGCGGCCAAGGATCTTCCAGCCAAGGCTCAGACACCAGGCGCTGCAGGCAATCAAGAGCGCCGCCCGGGCATCGTTTGCCCATAGCATGCGCAGCCCGTCGCCCCGTAGCAGGGATACCGTGGTGGTGGAGAGCCCGAGAAATACCCCCAGCCCGCCCAGGGGTATCAGGGCATAGGCAAGATGCCAAAGGCGCGGCCAGGACCAGGCACCCAGAAGTCGATTGGTCAGGGCCAGACATCCGCTCAGCAAGAATCCCATGACCAGGCCGGTTGCCAGGATATAGCCGATCAGTACGGCGCCATCCAGCAAATTGAAGACATCGTTCTGGCCAGGATAGTTGGTCAGTATCCACCAGGGCGCGGTGGTCTCCAGGGGCCACATCAAGTCGTGGTTGACCAGCCAGACGGCAGCGGCCTGCTTCAACTGCACGAACCAGGGGCTGGCAGACCAGTGAAAGGCACCAATGGCAACACCCAGCAAACCAAAGATCAGTAGAACGAACTCCCAGATGCTGGCGGGGCGATCGCGACTTGGGGTGATCAGCTCGCTGCCGGGCTTGCGCGCCTCGAGATGCATCGCATTCTTGTAGCCGCTGCAACGGGAGCACATATGGCAGTCGCTGGCGCTGTCGAGTTGCTTGAGTGGGATCAGCGGCGCACAGTTCGGCGCGGCGTGGCGCACCGCCTCTCCTTGGCGGACCTGGCGGTTGTAATCCTCCCAGGCGCCTTTGTCAGTGTGATAGTGCAGCGGTGCAAGCTTGGCCAGCAAAGAAAAGACGCCGTTGACCGGACACAGATGACGACACCACACCCGGGTGCCCTTGCCATAGACGAGCCCCACGGCGATCGCCGCCACGGTAGAGCCGCCGAGCACCACCAGGCGCCGGTAGGATACTGATAGACGCTGGCCATCTGGCCGTACAACGTGGTGCCGAGAAAGGCCACGAAAGGCCAGCCCTTCCAACGTATCCAAGGGGGAATGGGGCGGCCCATCCCGACCCGGCTGGCGGCTTCGGACAGCGAACCTTCCGGGCAGAACACGCCACACCACATCCGCCCGACCAGCACCATGCTGACCAGCACGAAGGGCCACCAGATGCCCCAGAACACGAAGGCAGCGAACACCGTGAGATTGGACAAGATATGCGCCTGATAGTCCGGCAAAGGCAGCCAGGCCGGCACCAGCAGCAAGAAGGCATAGAGCCCGACTACCGTCCACTGAATGGCCTGGATGACCCCGCGATGGCGCTGCAGGGCATTGCCTAGAGCCGCGAGCCTGGGGTTACGCGGCGCATTGCGTGATGTGCTCGGGCTGCAGGCGCTCATCAGGTTTGCTCCGCCGGTACCGAGTGAGTCACTTGATGAGTGCTTGCGCGACGCTTCTGCCAGCGCAGAAGCCCCAGGATTGCGATCCAGTAGATCGCATAGCCGGCCACCACGGTAAACGGCGGCCAGGCACGGTAGCCGGCGAAAGAAGCGAGAATGCCGCCGATACCGCTGCCATCATCCAGCCAGGCGCTGGTATCCCATAGCGGATCTGGCCCGGCAGGCAGAACGCCCAGGCCGATGAGTCGCTCAAGCCCCGATACCAGCAGCGACGCGGCCAGAAACAGCAGCAGAATCTCGGTGATACGGAAAAACAGCTTCCAGGAAAACACCTTGGTTCCCAGCTGCAGCACCCAGAAGGTCAACAGTGCCAGCACGAAGCCAACGGCGGCGGATAACGCAAAGCCGCCGATGCCGCCGCTTTGCAGCTGTGCCATGCCCATGCCGTACAGGAACACGATGGTCTCGGAGCCTTCCCGGGCTACGGCGATGGCCACGAGAAGTGTGATGCCCCAATAGCGGGACTGGGCCACGGACTCCTGCAGACCTTGCTGCATGTCCGTTTTCAAGGTGCGTCCGTGAGCGCGCATCCATAGCACCATCTGCACGATCAGCGCACAGGCGATCAGCACCATGGCAGTCTGGAAGACATCCTGAGCCGGACCCTGCAAGACGCTGCCGGCGCTCATCAGGCCCAGACCCATGAGACCCGCCAGCACCAGGCCACCGAACACGCCCAGCCATAGATAACGCAGGCCGATACGTGCCTCGGACTGTTTCAGCCAGGCATAGACGATGCCCACGACCAGAATCGCCTCGACGCTTTCGCGCCAGACGATGAAGAGTACCTGTTCGTTCATGCTTGTCTCCTGGGATTACTCGGCGATCACGAGGCCACGTGCATCGGGTAAGTGAAATTCATCGAAAAAATCGTATTCCCCGGGCTTGAGCGGATGGATGACCACGAAGGACTCGACACCGGGTCCCATCACCTTTTCCTTGCGCAAAGAGCGGCTTTCGAACTCCACCGGAGTGTTGCCGGTATTGTGCAGATTGATCTTGAAGCGCTCACCGGCTTTGACACGCAATTCCTGAGGCTTCAGCTCTCCGTTGTGCAGTTCGAGATCGTAGGCCGGCAGGCTAGCGGCCTGGGCTTGGGTTTGAACAAGAACAGCGGTAAGCGCCAGCAGGAGAAATCCACGCAGTGCTGTCTTCATAAGAGGACTCCAGGAATGGACCGAATCAATAACCGCCTTTCTTACCGGTCCCGGCATACACAAAGTCGTACTCGACCTCGAAAGGCTCATACCATTCGGCGACACCGGTTTCCTTATCGATGTGGCGCTGTAGCTGGGGAGGAGTGATGGTGTAGGTCAGATGATACTTACCTGGCCCATCAAGCTTGACGTTGGCGCCGTAGTGGGTGCCGTCGTTAGCCATCATCGGCATGAAGCTGCCCTCGATCGACTCATCGCTATCTTGCTTGGTCAGGGTGTAGTCGATGTCGAGATAGGGAATCCAGTCCCCCGGCGCGAAGCCATTGGGATTGTCCTCCAGAGCGTGAATGTCCGCTTCCAGATGCACGTCCGCCTGATCCGCAGGCAGTTCGCCGGCAGGTTCCATGGTTACCGGCTGCAGATAAACCGCAGCGATCTCCATGCCGTGCTCGAGCTTCGGCTCGCCGATAGGGTACTCGAGGGCCAGGGCAGACGTAGCGACCAGCGATAGAGGTATGGGCAGGGTGACAAGCAACACGCGCTTCATGAAGACTCCTGTTAAAGGTTAGCAGGATAGCATTGTGTCTAACAATGATAGGGATTCTCAACAGCATTTGTGTTACTGCGACGTCGTGCCGCTCTGGCGCAAGCCAGTTTGCTTGATGCCATGATATGTTTTGAGCGCCAGGTATCGACGGTATGTGACGGTTGTTCGCAACTATCTGCATATGCTTGCAAGGTTCTGAATATTCGAGCTCACATGTCCGAACTGGAGATCCTTCATGCGAACTGTTTCGATATTCAAAAATGGCAAGAATCAAGCCGTTCGCCTGCCCAAGGATATGGAGTTCGACGATGTCACCAAGCTGGAAATCATTCGCGAGGGCGATACCATCACGTTACGTCCGGTTCGTCCTAGTTGGTGTTCGTTGAGCACATTATCCAAGGCTGATGCGGACTTCCTGCAAGAGCGCCCTGGGATCGTTACTGACGAAGGGCGCTTCGAGCCATGAGCACCTGCATGCTCGATACCTGTATCTGTTCTTTCATCATGCGTGATCATCCGGAATCGCTGCTGCAGCGTCTGACCGACGAAGTGGCCAAGCAGAATAGAATCGTCATATCGGCCATCACCTATGCCGTAATGCGCTACGGCCAGATAGGCAAGAAAGCCTCGCCCAGGCACGAGCTGCTCGTAGATGAATTTGTGCGTCGCCTCGATGCCATTTTACCTTGGGACAAGGCGGCAATAGATGCCACTATTGAGGTCAAGCGCCAGCTGACCAGGACGGGAACGCGGATAGGCAACAACGACAGCGCCATCGCAGGCCATGCCATCGCGAGCGGCTGCGTATTGGCGACCAACAACCTGCGCGAGTTCAGCCGTGTGATCGGGTTGGTTTATGAGGACTGGGTTCACTGAAAGCACTAGCAACCAATAAATGGACTGAACAGGTTGCCTGTCCACCATGCCTTGCTATCATGGATGAATGAACAGTGCTCTGGCTTCTCACTCCTTCGCCGCGTCGGTAGACGATCCTTTCTATTACCTGCTCAATTTTCGTTTTCTGCTCGACTGGGTGGAGGCGCGTTACCGCGATCTGTTGAATGCGGAGGAGCAGGGCTTCATCACCGCCTTTCATGACGTGCCCAAGATTTCCCAGGCCCTGCTGGTACGCATGATCATGCGCAAGGGCACGCTGTTTCGAGAAAGCAAGCTTGCCTACCCCGAAATAGGCTCGACTCGAGACGCCGCAGTGCCGTTGATTGCCCAAGGGTTGATCGACGATAGGCCCATGCTGAGCCTGGAAGAGCTGTTCGACCTGCTAACCAAGGCAGAGCTCGTTGCCGTGTTCAAGGATCATGTCGATCGCAAAAGCGTGAAAAAAGCCACGCTGTTCGAGAAGCTTGCCGCTCTTTTCGGGGAAGAGCATACATTCGATGGCTGGTATCCGGAAAGCGAAGACAAGGTGTATGCCCTGCCGCTGATGGCCCTGTGCGACCGATTTCGCCTGATGTTCTTCGGCAATCTGCGTCAGGATTTCTCCGAGTTCGTGCTGGCGGATCTGGGCATCTTTCGCTACGAGCGGGTGCCGTTCACCCCGAATTCCCGCGCGTTCACATGTCGCAACGACGTGGACGCCTATCTGCATCTGCATCGCTGCCGAGAGTCTTTCGAGGCGGGAGTGCCTCTGGAGAATGTGCTCGCCGAGGTGCCGCCAGCCTTCGCCGACAGCCCCTGGCTCGAATCCCGCCGCGCCAGGCTGTTGTTCGCCCTGGGCCAGCACTGCGAACGCAGCGCGCTGCTGGACACCGCGCTTGACGTGTATGCGGATTGCATTCATCCCGGTGCCCGATCTCGCCGCCTGCGGGTGCTGGAGCGCAGCGAGCAGTTTGAAGCGGCGTTGGAACTGGCTCAGAAAGCGCAACAAGCACCGGAAAGCGAGGCGGAGTCCCAGCTTCTTGAAAGAGTGCTGCCACGCCTGCGGCGCAAGCTGAATCTACCCAAGCTGCCGCGACAGGACGACGCAACCGTCGAGCGCATCGATCTGGTGCTGCCGAGACCGACTTCCCCACGCTCGGTGGAAAGCCTGGTGCGCGAGCATTTCGATGAAACGGCGGGCCCGGTGCATTACGTCGAAAATGGGCTGATCAACTCCCTGTTCGGATTGCTCTGTTGGGAAGCAATTTTCGCGCCGCTGCCCGGGGCCTTCTTTCACCCGTTCCACGGCGCCCCGGCGGATCTGCTGCGCCCGGATTTTCATGCCCGGCGCGAGGCGCTGTTTGCCGCCTGTTTGGCCAAGCTCGATTCAGATGCCTATCTGAGCACCATTCGCGAGAATTTCATCGCCAAGCAGGGCCTGCAGTCGCCTTTCCTGCACTGGGGCCTTCTGAGCGACACGCTGCTGGAACAGGCGCTGACCTGTTTCCCGGCGCGACATTTGAAGCTCTGGTTCCTGCGGCTGCTCAAGGACATCAAGGCTAATCGTGCCGGCCTGCCGGATCTGATCCAGTTCTGGCCCGAGCGCGACGCCCCTCTCACTCGCTACCGCATGATCGAGGTAAAGGGTCCCGGTGATCGGCTGCAGGACAATCAACGGCGCTGGTTGGCGTTCTGTGCCGAGCACGATATGCCGGTGACGGTGTGTTATGTGCAGTGGCAGGAAGGCGACACCGCCTCATGAACTACCACATTGCGGTCCGCGCCCTGTGCGAGTTCACTGCCAAGGAAGGCGATCTTGATCTGCGCTTCACGCCCTCGCCCTCCGCCCGGGAGGGCATCGCCGGCCACGGTGTGGTCGCAGCTCGGCGCAGTGACGACTACGAGCGGGAAGTGGCGCTCGAGGGACGCTATCGTCATCTCAGGGTGCGCGGTCGCGCGGACGGGTTTGACCCCGCGCTCAGCCAGCTCGAGGAGGTGAAGACCTTTCGCGGCGACCTGTCGCTGATGCCGGCCAATCATCGGGCGCTGCACTGGGTTCAGGTAAAGGTCTATGGCTGGCTGCTATGTGAGAGCCGGGGGCTTTGTGAGCTGCGCCTGGCCCTGGTCTATTTCGATATCGTCAGCCAGCGGGAGACACTGCTCAGCGAGGTGTTTTCAGCGACGACATTGCAGGCATTCTTCGAGCAGCAGTGTGAGCGCTTCATCCATTGGGCGGATCAGGAACTGGCCCATCGGTCGGCTCGGGATCATGCCTTGAGTGAGTTGAAATTTCCTCATCCGAGTTTTCGCACCGGCCAGCGCCCCTTGGCGGAGGCGGTTTACAAGGCGGCCAGCACCGGGCGCTGTCTGATGCTGCAGGCGCCTACCGGTATCGGCAAGACGCTGGGCACGATGTTTCCTATGCTAAAGGCACTGCCGACTCAGAGCCTGGACAAGCTCTTTTTTCTCGCCGCCAAGACACCGGGGCGACGCCTGGCCCTGCAGGGGCTGGAATCCCTGTTGCCTCGAATTGATGGCGACGAGCCTGGGCCGTTGCGGGTGCTGGAACTGGTGGCCCGGGACAAGGCCTGCGAGCATCCGGACAAGGCCTGTCATGGCGATGCCTGCCCCCTAGCCAACGGCTTCTACGATCGTCTGCCCGCCGCGCGTCAGGCGGCGGTCGAAGTTGGCATGCTCGATCAGGCGGCGCTGCGGCAGGTGGCCTTGGCGCACGCTGTCTGCCCCTATTATCTGAGCCAGGAGCTGGCGCGGTGGAGTGACGTAGTAGTGGGGGATTATAACTACTACTTCGATCTCAACGCTGGGCTGTTCGGCCTTACCCTGGCCAATCAGTGGCGCATTGGTGTGCTGGTGGACGAGGCCCACAATCTGGTGGAGCGGGCCCGGCGCATGTACAGCGCAGAGCTGGATCAGGTGGCCTTCAAGGCGCTGCGGAAAGAGGCGCCGGCAGTGCTAAAGAAAGCGCTGGACCGAGTTGCCAGGCAGTGGAGCGCGCTCAACAAGCTAGAAAGCGAGACGGCAAAGAAACAGACCTACCAAGTGCTGGATGCGCCGCCGACCACGCTGTTGAACGCCCTGCAAAACGCCGTCGCCGCGATCACCGATTATCTCACGGAGCAACCGTTTGGCCTCGTTAGCGCGCTGCAGACCTTCTACTTCGAGGCGATGCATTTCTGCCGCGTGGCGGAGCTTTATGATGAGCACTCCCTGTTCGACATGACGCTCAAGGCCGGTCGGCGAGGTGGGGTGAGTTCAACGCTGTGTTTTCGCAATGTCGTGCCGGCAGGGTTTCTGACACCGCGCTTCGAGGCGACGAAAGCCACGGTACTGTTCTCCGCGACCCTGAGCCCGAGCCGCTACTACGGCGATTTGCTCGGTTTACCGGCAAATACGCCCTGGATCGAGGTGGAATCGCCTTTCAGCGCCGAGCAGCTGTCGGTGCGAATCGTCGATCATGTCTCGACCCGCTTTCATCAGCGCGGGGCCTCCCTTGCGCCTATTGCCCAGCTGATGGCGGATCAGTTCGCCAACCGGCCGGGCAACTATCTGGCCTTTTTCAGCAGCTTCGATTATCTCGAGCAGGTGGTCGAGCTGTTTCGCGAGCGTCATCCGGCGTTGCCGGTCTGGGTACAGTCACGACGCATGGACGAGCCCGCCCGGCAGGCGTTTCTTGCACGCTTCGAGGAGAATGGCCAGGGTATCGGTTTTGCCGTGCTGGGCGGGGTCTTCGGTGAAGGCATTGACCTGCCCGGCGAGCGCCTGATTGGCGCCTTCATCGCGACCCTGGGGCTGCCGCAAATGAACCCGGTGAACGAGCAGTTCAAGCGTCGAATGGGGGCGCTGTTCGGCGACGGTTACCACTACACCTATCTCTATCCTGGCCTGCAGAAAGTGATCCAGGCCGCCGGGCGTGTCATCCGCACCCAGCAGGATCGTGGCGTGATCTATCTTATTGACGATCGCTTCGCCGGCACCCAGGTACAAAAACTACTGCCCGGCTGGTGGCGGACGGCTAGTTCTGCGAAGGCTCGCCCTCCGCCTCTTTAGCGTTAGTCGGCTCGGCCTCGGTCGATTCAGTCTCAGCTGAATTGACCAAGACTCGAAGCTTTTGCTGATCCCCCGAGGTAGATGCAGCGTGAAGATGGCTCGAGTCGGGCCTGGCGGCGTCAACTGCCAGTAACGCCTGTCGCTGGTCAATTCGCTCGTCCATCCGCCTTGATCGACGAACCAGGTCGCAATCTGTTCGCTGTCCAAACATAGGCTCTCATTGCCCTCCAGCACAAGGGGCGCTGCCTGGGAGGCGGTGTCGGTGATATCCAGCACCTTGTCGCATTGTTGTGAGGGGTTATCCGCCTGCGCCAAGGCATGGCCATTCGTGAGCAACATAAAGGCGAGCGGTGCCATCAAGAGGGTATAAAAAAACGACTTCATACAGGGCTCCCTTCCGGTGGGGTCGTATTATCGAGCAGTTATTCGTTTGTCTTGGCTTCACATTCCCTGCGCGCCACTTTTCTATTTAAGCATTGGAGGATTGACTCGTCATTACATGGATCAATAAGAGGGTACTAGTGATTTCGTGGTGGAAAAACGAACGACATGCCCATATCTCCTCTCTAAGGAATTGTTGAATAAACCGCAGACCATCGCGGCAACTCCATCGTTTTTGAGTCGACAGGTCTCATATCCATGCTCGGATTTCTTCAAGGTTTTGCCTACGGGCTCTTCATCACCTGCCTGCCCTGGTTCCTGATCGGCATGATCAGCCCTGGGCTTGCCCTTGGCACGCTGACGCCGGACCGTCTTCAGGTCATCATTCGCTACTGGCTGACGGTGCCGTTCATCGCCATGCTGCTGTGGGTGACCTCGCTCTGGGGCGGCTTCGGTCCCAGCCTGCTGGGCTGGCTTGCAGGCCTTGGCGCGGTGGCGGTCGCCGTCCCGGTGGAGCGGCGCATCCGCGGCTGGCTGATGAAGCGCAAGCAGCGCCGTCTCGAGGCGCAGCTCAATGCCGAGAAGGCACGCCGTCAGCAACAGCAGGCTCAGGAGGCCAGCGAGAAAGGCGGCGCCACTCTTGATCCAAAAAATCCTCCAATCAATGCAGATGACGTCATTCGTGCGCTGTGCACCGCCAAGGAGCGTTTGATCGCCGTGAGCCAGCCTCAGCTTGCAGTGCAGGCGGATCGCTTATACAGCCGTTACTTGAGGGTCACGAAGGTGCTCAAGGAGCGCTTTGATACCAGCGAGCTCGCCTTCGAGCGCTCCCGTACGCTGATCTCGGAGGTCTGTTTTGCCGCAGTGGACAACTTGACCAGCATGGCCTCTCAGGCCAGCGGCATCGCCGGGGTAGACGGTGATTTCGTGCGCCGCCGTTTGTCAAAGGAGCGTAACAGCCTGAGTCTGACCGAACGGGCCACCCTGGAGCGGCGCCTGACGCTGCTCACGGAAACCCAGCAGCATCTGGATGAACTCAGCGCCCGTAACGAAGCCGCGTTGACCGCCCTGGACGATGCCACGGTGACCATGGCGCGCATCGAGACCGGTCGGCCCCAGGCCTCCATCGATGCGGACCAGGCCCTGCGCGATCTGAGTCATTTCGTCGAGCGAGCCGAGCGCTATGGCCGGCAGCGCTGATGGGATATGTTAGTGACAGATATCAATGACGGGCTGCAAAAGGGCAACGAACCTATGAGTGCTGAGCGTGACAGGACGCAAATGGCAGGACAGCTGCGTTTGCCGCCGGCAGATGAAATCGCAAGGAACCTGCAGGGGGAGTTCGAGCCTCGCAAGCCCGAAGACGACCAGACGGCACTTGCCGCCCAGGCGGACAGCTTCGTCGACGATCTGCTGACTAGGAGCGAGTCCGCAGAAAGCCAGCGTCGCAGGGTAGATGAGATGGGCAGCGACATACAGCGCCAGGCCGCCTATCGCAGCGAGATGCTGCAGACCCCCATTCGTAAGCTTGCCCATCAGGGCGATGATGGCGGTCCGGTGGCCAAGGCTCTGACCAGCCTGCGGGAGCGCATGACGAACCTCGATCCCAATCGGCACAAGTTGACTCGAAGCGGACTTGATCGCTTGCTGGCCCGCATTCCCGGCGTCGGCAACGGGCTTCAGCGTTATTTCCGCAAGTATGAAAGCGCCCAGCAGGCACTCGACGCCATCATCCGCGATCTTGAAGAGGGTCGTGACATGCTGCGTCGGGACAACCTGACCCTGAGTGACGATCAGACGGCGCTACGCGACATCCTGGGTCAGCTGCAGCATCAGATTACCCTGGGCAGGATGATCGACGAGCGTCTGGAGCGACGCGTGGTGAGCCTGGAAGAGAGCGATCCCAAGCGGGCCTTCATCGAAGAAGAGCTGCTTTTTCCGCTGCGTCAGCGCATCGTCGATCTGCAGCAGCAGCTGGCGGTCAGTCAGCAAGGCGTGCTGGCTCTGGAAGTGGTCATTCGCAACAACCGGGAGCTCATCCGGGGGGTGGATCGAGCCATCAACGTCACCGTTTCGGCGTTGACCGTGGCGGTCACCGTGGCCCTGGCCCTGGCCAATCAGCGTCTGGTGCTTGATCGGGTCGAAGCCTTGAACGCCACCACCTCCGACATGATCGCCGGCACCGCCAAATCCCTGCGCAGCCAAGGGGTGGAAATTCAGAACCGCTCCGCCTCCACCATGCTGGACATGGAAAAGCTCGAGCAGGCCTTTGGCGACGTCCTGGCGGCCATCGATGATGTCTCGCGCTATCGTCGGGAAGCGCTGCCCCGGCTGGATGAACAGATCGATCGTCTGCAGGTCCTGGCCCGCCAGGGGGGTGACGCCATTCACCGGCTCGAGCGGGGCAGCGATGCCAGCTCCGGTGAGGCCATATAGAGTACAAGTACGTCATGTTAGCGGGCTGTCATGCCCGGATCGCCAATCTCGAACGGGAGTCATCATTACATGATTCAGGGGCGCACTATCGATCATGGCTGCCTGCGTCTGGAACCTTTCGATGCCCAGGCCATCCAGGCGTATCTCAAGAAGCAAGGGGTCAATCCCGGCGAAGTAACCCGACGCTATGGCGCCGAGGGTATGGGGCCTTCGATCTATGTAAATGATCCGGAGGGCAATACCGTCGAGCTCAAGGGTTCGCCGGAGGCGCCGTGAACGACGAGGACAAGGCGCTACGCCGAGCCGGGCTCGGCATGATGCTGCTGTTCTGGCTGATCGTGATGGGGCTTGGGGTGTGGTGGTTTCAGGGCTTCATCGATGATCGGCGCAACCCCAACGCGGATCTTGCCCGGCTCGCGGGAAGCGAAGGCGAGCCGGTTACTCTTGAGCGCAACGCCTCCGGGCATTTTGTTGCCACAGGACATATCGACGGCGAGCCAGTTGAGTTTTTGCTGGATACCGGAGCAAGTCTGGTTTCGATACCTTCTACGCTTGCGGATCGCCTTGGCTTGCAGCCCGGCGCCGCTGCGGATTTCAACACCGCCAACGGACGCGTTCGCGGTCATCTGACGACGATCGATGAGATCGATCTGGGCGGTCTGATAGCAAAAGACGTGCGCGGCTCGATCAATCCCGGCCTTGGAGGCAACACCGCCCTGTTGGGAATGAGTTTTTTACGTCATTTCGATATCGCCATTCGGGGCAGCAAAATGGTGTTGAGTCCGGCTAGTCAGAATTGAGTAATCCTTCGCGTTCAAATTGGCATAACCTCGATGGAGTAGCGAAGACTGAAGCCTGTGATACTATTCCAGCGGCGAATGGAAGCACTCAATGAATCACGAAGGAGAAAAACATGGATAATTTGTTCGGCAGTCTGGGTAACGCCTTTGGCGGCATTCTGAGTCTGATCTGGTTGATCATCGTCATCTGGGCCATCGTCAAGGTCGCGAAAAGCGGTGCCAGCACCTTGGCCAAGGTCATCTGGATTCTCGTACTCATCTTCTTCCCGCTGATTGGCTTTATTCTCTGGCTGATATTCGGACCCAAGGGCTAGATATGGTTCCGTATTATCCGAACGGGCAGCTCTTCCGAGCTGCCCGTTTTTTTTGTGATATAGCGAGGACACGCCATGGCAAGCGATGATGAAAGAGCGTTCAAGGCATCAAGCTGGGCCGCTTCCGGTCTGATAGCAGGTCTGCTACTGCTGGGTAGTGGCGCGGCCATAGGCTATGACGAGCTGGTCGAAAAGCGAGTGTTCGAGATGGACCGTTACACCACCCAAGGCGGCGAGGAGATTCCTTCTCTCAAGGTAGGGTGGGAGGCCTACGGTACGCTGAATGAAGCCAAGGACAACGTCATCTTGATTACTCACTATTTCTCCGGCACCAGCCACGCGGCGGGCCGCTATGACGAAAACGATGCCGCTCCGGGTTATTGGGACGGTATCATCGGGCCGGGCAAGCCGCTGGATACCGACAAGTACTACGTCATCGCCTCGGATACCCTGGTGAACCTGAATGCCAAGGATCCCAAAGTGACCACTACCGGCCCGGCGACGATCAACCCGCAGACCGGCGAACCCTGGGGGTTGGATTTTCCCATCGTCACCATTCGCGACTTCGTCGAGGTGCAAAAAGCACTGCTGGAAAGCCAGGGCATCGACAGTCTGCAGGCGGTAATGGGGGCCTCCATGGGCTCGCTGCAGGCCTATGAATGGGCCAGTGCCTATCCGGAAATGGTGAAGCGGGTGATCCCGGTGATCGGTTCCGGCGTTGCCAATGCCTATCTGATTGGCTGGCTGAACGCCTGGGCCGCTCCCATCAAGGTCGACCCCCACTGGAACGGCGGCGATTACTACGCTGGCGAACCGCCCACCCAAGGGCTCCAGGAGTCGCTCAAGCTGATCACGCTGCAGGCCAATCACTGGCGATGGGCCAATGACACCTACGATCGGCAGTGGGCGAAGAAGGGCGTGGACCCCGCCAGCAGTCTCGAGGCGCGCTATCTTTTCGAGAAGATATTAGACGATGCCGCCGCCAGTCGGGCCAAGGTCGCCGACGCCAATCATCTGTTGTATCTGGTCAAGGCCAACCAGCTTTTCGTCACCGGCAATAGCGACAACGCGAAAGAAGGGTTTGCGGCCATCGAGGCACCGACCCTGGTGATCTACAGCAAGGATGATCTGGTGTTCTTTCCCGAGCTGGTGGAAAAGACCATGGATGAGATCAGCGCGGACGGCACCCCGGTGAGCCAGGTGGTGCTGGAGGGCGACCGAGGGCACCTGGACGGCGTGCTATCTATCGAGCAGGCAAGTGGCGACATCCGGCAATTTCTGGCGCAGTGACATTGGCTTGGCGGTCTGGGCCGGGCCTTACGGGGATGGGGAGTCCATCTCCCGCTCCAGCCGTCGGGAAATCGCCTGAGGCGAACCGGTATGACGTGCCAGCAGATCATAGGCCACCGGAATCACGAACAGGGTGAACAGGGTGGCGGCGGCAACGCCACAGAAAATCACCGTGCCCAGCACCAGCCGGGTCTCGGCACCGGCACCGGAAGAGAGAATCAGCGGCACGGCCCCGGCGATGGTGGTGACAGAAGTCATCAGGATCGGCCGCAGTCGGGTAAGCGAGGCCTCGATCAGGGCGTCGCGAAATTCCCGGCCTTCGTCCCGCAGCTGATTGGCAAACTCGACGATCAAAATGCCGTTCTTGGCTGCCAGGCCCACCAGCATGACCAGCCCGACCTGGCTATAAATGTTGAGGGACTGCCCCGTCAGATAGAGCCCGAGCAGCGCACCACCGATGGCCAACGGCACTGTCAGCATGATTACCAGAGGGTGCACGAAGCTCTCGAACTGGGCCGCCAGCACCAGAAACACCACGATCACGCCGAGAACGAACAGGAAGGTGGTGTCACCGCTGGACTCTTGGTAATCCCGGGCCGCGCCCTTGGTATCGGTCTGTACTTCCGCGGGCAGAATCTCATCCACCGTGTCTTCCAGATAGCTCAAGGCCTCGCCCATGGCGTAGTCGTCCGCCAGGTCCGCCTGAAGGGTGATGGCACGCAGACGGTTGTAGCGACTGTAGGTGCTGGGCCCGGCATAATCCGTCAGGGTCACCAGACTGGACAGTGGGATCAGCTGATTGGTGCGGGCCGAGCGCACGCGAATGTTGTCCAGGGCATTGGGGGAGGTATGAATGCCACGCTCCGCTTCCAGGATGACGTCGTACTCCTCGCCTCGCTCAACGAAACGGGTGACGCTGCGTCCTCCCAGCAGGGTTTCCAGGGTGCGACCAATTTCCGTGACGGTGACGCCGAGATCCGCCGCCCGGGTGTAGTCGATCTCGACCCGCAGCTGGGGCTGATCCTCCTCATAGTCGCTCTCGAGATTGAGCAGCCGCGGATTGTCCTTGCGAATATGTTCCATCAGAGTATCGCGCCACGTCACCAGCTCTTCATAAGTGCCGCCGCCCAGCACGAACTGCATCGCCTGTTCGGTGCTGCTACCGCCAAAACCGCGGCGCATGATGGGAAAGACGCGCACCCCGGGCAGATCGCCGAGCCGCGCGCTTATCTCCCCCATGATCGGCCAGGCGGCGCGTCGCTCGGCCCAGTCGCTCAAGCCCACGATGACGAAGCCGGTGTTGTAGTTTTCGCTGGGGCCGCCCCGGCTCAGCGGTGCCAGTACCAGCACGCGATCGACTTCGCCCTCTTCGCGCAGGGGCAGCAGTCGTGCCTCGACCTCGTTCATGTAGTCCAGCATGTAGTCGTAGGTAGCCCCAGGCGGGCCGGAGACGATGATGAAGAAGGTGCCACGATCTTCTCGAGGGGTGTACTCCGCTGGCAGCAGCGTATAGAGCCAAGCGGTGGCAACGAGCAGCGCAGCGAAAACGCCTACCAGCAGCCAGCGCAAGGCCAGGGCACGCTCCAGCAGACGACGATATAAGCGCTGGGAGGCTTCCAGCACCTGCGCCACCCGATGCGCCATGGCGCCCTCATGCATCCGGGAAGAGAGAATTTTTGATGTCAGCATCGGCGTCAGGCTCAGCGCCAGCACCGTCGAGATGGCGATGGCCGCCGCCAGGGTCAGGGCGAATTCCGTGAACAGCCGACCGATATCGCCGCGCAAAAAGCTCAGCGGCACGAAGACGGCGATCAGTACCAGGCTGGTGGAGACCACGGCGAAGGTCAGCTGGCGCGCGCCGCGAAAGGAGGCCACCAGTGCCGTTTCGCCGTAGAGATGCATGCGCCGATGAATGTTCTCCACCATGATGATGGCATCATCCACCACCAGGCCGATCGCCAGTACCAGGGCCAGTAGCGTCAGCAGATTGATGGTGAATCCAAGCATCGCCAGAATGGCGAAGGTCCCGATCAGCGCCGTGGGTACGGTGATCAGCGGCACCAGGGTGGTGCGCAGGTTGCCCAGGAAAATGAAGATGGACACCATCACCAGCACCATGGCGATACCCAGGGTGATGACGACTTGATCGATGGCGCCGGCGACGAATTCCGAAGTGTCATAGCTGAGCCGCAGCGACATGCCCGGGGGCAGAGACGGTGTAATACGCGCCATCTCCGCCTGCACGCCTTCGGAGAGCGCCATGAGATTGGCGGTGGACTGCTTGACCATGCCAAGCCCCACCACCGGCACACCGTTGCCGCGAAACAGGGAGCGCTCCTCCACGGTGCCAAGCTCCACCCGAGCCACATCTTTTAGACGTACCAGATAACCACTGGCACCCTGATCCAGCACCAGTGATTGAAAGTCTTCCGGGGTGGCGAAATTACGCGGCAGACGCACGATGAACTGGCGATCTTTCGATTCCAGAGAGCCGCCGGGAAGTTCGACGTTCTCCTCTCGCAGGGTGTTTTCGATATCGCTGGCGGTCAGATTCCGCGCCGCCAGGGCGTCGCTGTCGAGCCAGACCCGCATGGCATATTCCCGGTCGCCGCCGATGCGCACTCGGGAAACCCCCTCCTGCACCGAGAAGCGATCCTGCAGATAGCGACTGGCATAATCCGTGAGTTCCGCGGTGGTATAGCCGTCGCCGGCCAGCACCAGCCACATCACCACATCCGAGTTGGCGTCCTCCTTGCTGATTTCTGGCGCTTCCGCCTCATCCGGCAGTTCGTCCCGAGCGCCGGCAATCCGGTCGCGGATGTCGTTGGCGGCGTCGTCGATATTCTTGTCGAGGCGGAACTCGGCGCTGATGCTCGAACGCCCGTCCTGGCTGCTCGAGGAAATCACCTGGATGCCGGAGATGCCCGCAATCCTGTCTTCCAGCACCTGGGTGATCCGGGTTTCCACCACGTTTGCAGACGCCCCGGGGTAGCGGGTATCGACGCTGACAATGGGTGGATCGATGGTGGGATATTCCTGCAGCGGCAGCCGGGTCAGGGCCAGCAGGCCGAAGGCCACGATTAGCGCCGCGATGACGATCGCCAGCACCGGACGCCGAACGGAGATGTCCGACAGCAGCATCAGGTGTCGTCCTCGCTGCGCTGGGCATCGAGAATCTCGCTGACGCTGGTGTTCTCGTCGACGACGCCGATCAGACGGACGCGAACGCCCTGACGCAGACGATCGCCGCCGTGGCTGACCACCATGTCATCTTCCTCGAGGCCTTCGAGGATCTCGACTTCCCCCTCCCGACGAGAGCCGATTTCCACTTCCCGGCGCTCGACCGGAGCACCTTCGGCCTCGTCATTTTCCACCTGCACCACGACCCACACATACTGACGCCGGCCCTGAGGCACCAGTGCGCTTTCAGGGATCACCAGGGTCTGGCGGGGCGCGCGGGCCACTTTTACGCGCATCAGCATGCCCGGACGCAGCAGGCGCTCATCGTTGTCCAACAGAGCGCGCACTCCGACGCTGCGGCTGATGGGATCGACCCGGGAGTCGATGGTGCTGACGGTGCCTTCAAACACCTCGTCCGGATAGGCGCTGCTGGTGGCGACGATGGAAAGACCGACCGCCATCATGCCGAGCTGCACCTCGGGGATGCGAAAATCGAGCTTCAATCGATCCACGTCATCCAGGGTCGCAAGCTCGCTGCCCGGGGTCACCAGAGTGCCGACACTGATCTGGCGGGCGCCGACGACGCCGGCAAAAGGGGCGCGCAGGGTGTGGTCGTCGAGTCGTGCCTGAAGCGCCTGGATTTCGGCCTCGACCTGGCGCAGCTGGGTACGACTGTCCTCGAGATCCGCCAAGGGCGCCAGATCGCGCTGCTGCAATCTGGCCAGGCGCTGCACCGCGTTGGCCCGCTCTTCACGCAGCGTCTGAGCAACTTTCAGGTCGGCGAGCTCTTCCTGGGCGGACAGGCGTACCAGTACCTGACCTTTCGCCACCTTTTCGCTGCCTTCGAAATTGAGTGCTTCCACGGTATCGGTCACCGTGGATGACAGGGTGACGCTTTCGTTGGCCCGCAGTGTGCCCAAGGCGGCCAGCGGGTCCGACCAATCCGTGAGAATGGCCTGCGCCCCGATGACGGCGGTCACTTCAGAGCCATTACCGGGCTGCTGAGCGAACAGCCGGGGGGAGAAGCAGGCGATCAGCAGCGTAAGCGCAAGAAATACAGGTGTGACGACGACGTTCAAGCGTGGCAGGCGATGTTGCAGGCGTTGCGAAAATTCCAGGAAAAAACAAGCTGATGGCATGGCGACCACGATCGTGAAAGAAAGAGAACTAGAGCGTCATTTTATGACTACAAATGTAGGATTTGTATCCTAGCCATTATTACACCATGAAGCTGCTCTAATAAGAGACATAGTGCTTCAATCGTCTTTGGCCGCAAAAAAGCTTCGGGCCAAAAGAACCGGGTGCCTTTTGCACTGCTTACCACTGCAGCGTTTCGGAGCGTGTCGAATTGTCCGATTCGGCGCTGTCACCCAGGGACTGGGTCGGCTGATCGGCGGTATCCGCGAAGTACTCGTTGAAGCGTTCTTGGGCCTGATCGCCAAACAGGATTTCACAGGCCTCTTTCAAGCCCGGTGACTGGCGAATCCTGGCCCGCTCCACCACCAAGGATATTTTCGAGCGACGACGCAGGAAGTCTTCGAGCTTAGTGATCATTTCCCGATGCTTGGCGTGGCGCAGCTCGCAGCGCAGATATTCGGTGCCCTCGATCAAAAGCTCGCCCTGGCGTGGGTCCTCGCGAATGTCCTCGAGCATGGCCAAGGCATAGGCGCCGTAGCGCCGCCAGAGGCGCGTCGAGAGATGCTCGACGGATTCTTTCGGAGTCAGGGCATCCAGCTTCATCAGTTTGGCCTGATGGAAAAATTCTTGCCTGACCGCTTCCGGGGACTCGCCGTACCAGCGATAGTCCGGATGGGGAATTCCTATCCCGAGGCGTTTCACTTCGGCGATGACTTCCTCCCCCACGTTCAGGCAGTCCGTCAGCTTACCGCCGAAGATGCTGATATGGGCATCGTCTTCCTGAGTGTCAATGGCGTGTTTGCGAGACAGCTGCAGGAAGTCTCGCTTGCCGCCGCTGCTGGGCTTGATCGCCAGGGAGCGTACGCCGCAGCGAGTGGCGATGATGTCGTCCCGGCGGATGGGCTTGTCCATGTCGAGGCGCTTGTTGATGTTGTCCAGCACGAACTGGATGTCCTCCTCGGTGACACGCGCCTCCGGGTTTTCCATGCGGGTGTCCGTGGTGCCGATGCAGGTTCGCCTGCCCATGGGAATGACGAAGAACAGGCGGCCTTCGTCGTCGAAGAAGGCCAGCACCCGTCGGTTGTCCGTAAGCCTCGGCACGATCAGATGAATGCCCTTGGAGTAGGCGTGCTTGTGCGCTGTTTTCTGCTTGCTCAGGGTGTTGTGCTGATCGACCCAGGGGCCGGCTGCGTTGATCAGTACCTTGGCGCGAATATCGAAGGTATCGCCGGTCATCACATTGCAGGCCCGGGTGATCCAGCCCTCGTTTTCACGCTGCGCGCCCTGGGATTCGACATAGTTGGCGGCCACGGCGCCGTGGTTCAGTGCGGTGCGCACGAAGTTGAAGACGAATCGCGCGTCGTTGTCGTGCAGATAGGCATCGGAGTATTCGAAGCCGCCCACGGCTTCCTCGGTATCGATGATCGCTTCGCGGTGCTTGATGGCCTTGGGAGACAGGAACCGGGGGGTTTTCGTAAAGCAATTGCCCATGAACCAGTAGAGCCAGGCACCGGCCCATAGGAACCGAGGATGATAGCGAAAGCCCTGGGTAATGGTGGTCAAGAAGCGGATTTCCTGAACCGTCGAGGGAAAGCTTTCGATCAGATGGTTGCGGCTCTTGCACAGCTTGCGCACCAGGGCAAAATCGTAGCTTTCTATATACTTGATGCCTCCCCAGACCAGATTGGAGGACTGCATGCTGGTACCGCCGGCGAAATCCCCGCGATCGATCAGGGCCACATTGACGCCTTTGCCGGCCAGGGCCGCGGCGGCGGCGGCACCATTGATGCCACCACCAATGATCAGCACATCGAAGGTTTCACCGGCCAGTTTATCGATATTGCTGTCACGTAGCTGCATGAATGATCTCCCTCAGCCTATGCAAACGCATTCAGACAGCTAGCGGTTGCCGGTCACCCGAATGTCTAAATCCTGAATAGATGATGGTCAGTTACTCCGCCTCGTCGCGCGCCCAGTCCATGGTGCGGCGCACGGCTTTTTTCCAGCCCTTGTAGCTACGCTCGCGCTTTTCGGCGTCCATCTGGGGTTTGAAAGTGCGATCCAGAATGCCTTTGTCCGCTACCTCTTCCTTGGACCACAGACCCACTGCGATACCTGCCAGATAGGCAGCTCCCAGGGCAGTGGTTTCCGTGATGACCGGACGCTCCACGTTGACGCCGAGCATGTCCGCCTGAAACTGCATCATGAGGTTGTTGGCAACGGCCCCCCCATCGACCCGCAGGATTTCAAGGTGATGCCGGAGTCGGCTTGCATGGCATCAATCACATCCCGGGTCTGGTAGGCCAGGGCATCCAGGGTGGCCCGGGCGATATGGGCCTTGCGAGTGCCCCGGGTCAAACCAAAGATGGCGCCCCGGGCATACATGTCCCAGTAAGGGGCGCCCAGCCCGGCAAAGGCGGGAACCACATAGACACCCCCTGCGTCTTCCACCTTGCCGGCGTGATATTCGGAGTCTTCTGCGGAGTCGATGAGCTTCAACTCGTCGCGCAGCCACTGTATCGCGGCACCGGCGATGAAGATCGCGCCTTCCAGCGCGTATTCGACCCTGCCGTCCAGCCCCCAGGCAATCGTGGTGAGCAGACCGTTTCGTGACGTTACCGGGGTTTCGCCGGTATTCATCAGCAGAAAACAGCCAGTGCCGTAGGTATTCTTGACCATGCCTTTCTCGAAACAGGCCTGGCCGAACAGGGCAGCCTGTTGATCGCCGGCAATCCCGGCGATGGGAAGCTGGGCGCCGCCAAACATCTGGGCATCGGTGGTGCCATAGACTTCACTGGAGGAACGCACCTCGGGCAGCATGGCGCTCGGGATGTTCAGCGCCTCGAGCATGCGCTGATCCCACTTTAGCCTGTGAATATCGTAGAGCAGGGTGCGGGAGGCGTTGGTAACGTCGGTGATATGACGCTTCCCTCGGGTCAAATTCCACACCAGCCAGGAGTCCATGGTGCCGAACAGCAGATCGCCTTTTTCGGCGCGCTCCTGGGCATCTTGCACGTTATCCAGAATCCAGCGGATCTTGGTGCCGGAAAAATAGGCGTCCACCACCAGGCCGGTGGTCGCACGAATGTGATCTTCCAGGCCCCGTTCCTTGAGCTCGTCGCATAGCGGGGCCGTACGACGGTCCTGCCAGACGATGGCATTATAAATAGGCTTGCCGGTATGACGATCCCATACCAGGGTGGTTTCGCGCTGATTGGTGATGCCAATGGCGGCCACCTCGGAAGGCGAGATGCCATGGGTTTCCAGCACTTCTCGAGCCACCCCCATCTGACACCCCCAGACTTCCATGGCGTCGTGCTCGACCCAGCCCGGGGTAGGGTAATGCTGGGTGAACTCCTTTTGAGCAACGCCCAGGATTTGCGCGTCGTAATCGAAGAGGATGGCGCGACAGCTGGTGGTGCCCTGATCGAACGACAGGATGTATCGCTTTTCCATGAGGGTGTCCTCGGCGTGTTTCGGTGGTTGCTGCCTTTGGCTATCGCGTGAGTAATAAGTACTGATGCAGGTCGCTGGCTGAAACGCCACAGCTACGCTTTCTTGGCCACCGCTTTGCTGTATCAAAGCTAGCGCAGAAACATGAATGTTCTATTTGGATCGAGATTTATCGGTGATGTTCGATGTAGAAAAACTAGCGCTAGAATCCCACTCAGGCAATGGCCATATCGTCGTAATGCATTGCCTGATGGTTTGAACGAACGCAATACAGGACGGCGTTCATGCTCAAAAACATCAGGGCAGCTCTAGGTTCGCGCCGATGATTGCAGAACATGGCCCGTTCGAGACGGTTGCGAGGATTGCGAAAACAGAAAGGAGACTGCTTGTGGTTTAAACAAGCATTGAGGACACATAGCGATGGCAACCGATTGAATCGGCTATTGGCAGATTATCCAAGCAAAACGCCCCGTCCACGTCAGGATGGGGCATTTGGTCTGTCAGCGCGACGACTCTTTATAGTGGCCGGGAATCGTGACTCGATCGCCGTTAGGCAACTGGCGAACGTGGGTGGGTACGTAGATCCGCTTGATGATGCTTTTGCTATCGGTCATGAGTTTTCCTCCTTTAAGTGACGATAACACCTTCCCCACGTGGCCAACATGACTGCGATCAAGGCTTGTGTAACAAGGCCGGTCAGTCACTCATTGTCGAATGGCGTCGTGGCGCTCGCGTCGTTCATATGGGGTAGTGCGTGAATGCAATCACTCCTGGGAAGTGAGCCAATTGATATCGGTGATTGATCCATTCCAGATCATTTCCAGGTGAGCTGTCTGAATGATGGACGTTACGCAGCGAGGTGTCATCAGTGCCCAGCAGGTCGCGCTAGGCTGGCGCACCGAATGGTAGCGGATGCCATTGTCCTGTTGCTTGCGTACATCGCTGCCGAGCAGGCGTGGTTCGCGGTAGTCGTCGGGATGATAGATAGGATGATCGCTGGGCAGCGTCTGGGCGTCGCGTAATCCGGCTTCCCCGAAATTACCCTTGAGACCGCGGAAAACGAAGCGCTCATAGCGGAGTTCAGGAACTCGGCTCCAGTAACGCTGCTGGTGGTATTTGACCTCGGCAATGGCGGTGGTAAAGGAGTCGGCCAAATAGAGCACACCAAAGCTTCCATCGCTAAACCTCGAACCCTCCGGATTGACGTGAGTGAAAGGAGCCGCTGCGTAGGAGCAACCTTGAATGCCGAAGGGAATTTCGCTGCTTGGAAGAAGCGTTAAATTGCCGACCTCGTTTTGCAGCCTGGGGTTGGTCAACGCCTGCAGTGCATAGAGCGTTTCGAACTCTTCGCTGTCGGCTACATCGTCGAACAGGCTGATGGGTGGAAACTTGCTGTTGATCAATCGGTAGCTCGTGACTTGCCGCCCTGACAAAACGGGAAGGTCAGCGGCGCTTACCATTGGGCGCCGCGCAGTGCATCGATACGCTTGAAGATTTCATAGAGCGCTGAAAAATCACCGCAACCAAGAATCTCCAAGGGAGAGCGACCTTCAAAATAGGGATTATCGTTGGCCATCTTCATGAACCCATAAAGATTCTCGGGATTGTCGAAGAGAAGGCGCAGGGCAGCATGAATGTTCAATACGTAACTGATCCGCGTCAGCTGATCGCGATCGAGCTTAATGGTTTGCACGCTGCTATTGCGCGCTCGAGCATAGGTACTGTGTGACACCCGCAAGATAGCTTCACCTTGTTCACCGCTGGCGCCCCACTTATCCAAGATACGTACCGCCGTCTTCAAACCGGTAGCGGCGGCGGCCTTGTCGTGACTGACGGCTTCTTGAAGTTGCATAGTGTTTTCAGCCCTACCTTTATCTTTGCGAATACTATAATAGGTAGTCTTGTCTTTGCAAAGACAAAGATGGCGCTAAAGTGAGGTGATTTCTTGCAGATCAGGCCGATCGATCGGTCACTTACCAAGCTGGGCATTGGCAAAGTCGATCAGCGCCTGATATTGGCGCTGGCGGACGACGGCCACAACGATTTCTGCGTCTAGGTTTAGGTAGCCATGAACCAGTGCATTGCGAAGCCCGACGACCTTGTTCTAGGGAATGCTGCCGGCTTCGTGTCCCAGAGACTGCAGCTTGGCGAATGCCTGTCGTGCCTCGCCTGGCACCACGGCGCCTAGCGATTTGAGCTTTCGTTTTGCTATGCCGATACAGGCTTCTGTCAACAGCTACAAGTTGCGCTCAGCTGCGCGGTAGAGAAGCGGATTCAGGCCTTGAGGTTGCTGCGCCGCCTGATGAAGCTGCTCAAGCTCCTCGGAGAGTGTAGCAATATGTTCGCGCAGGGCAGCGGCGTATTCCTGTTCCACAATAGGCTCCCGTCAGCTGAAATGGCGCAAATGGTACTGGTAGTCCAGCTCCCACATCGAGGTAATGCGGTTCTCTTCACGGGCCAGCCGCAGCGGGTCGTTGACCTGCAGTTCGCGCCCGGTGCGAATGATGACGTGGGCAAGCGTTATCGGCGCCAGATTGATGTCGACAATGGAGAGCAGGTGTTCCGGCAGTTCGAGGGCATCCTGCCAGCTCTGGGCCAAAAGCTCAGGCCGCAGGCGACGCTCCAATGGCTCGCCGCCGGGCTGACGAAAAGCCACCGCCAAGTCAAAGTCGCTATCTTTGGTAGCGGTACCCTTGGCATGGGAGCCGTATAGCCAGAGCACGGCGATAGCGTCGTCCTTAGATGCCAGATCGATTAGCCTGGGCAGAATCGCCTGCTCGTAGTGCATGTAGGCCCTTCTATCGAGGGTAGAAGACTATCACCCGGCAATAGGGTTGAAGGTTGTTGAAATATTTTGGGCCATGCCTTACGGCACAGCTTAAGTCTTACTAGCCCACCAATCTCAGTTTGGCGCACCGCTAACCTGGTGCTCGGTTAAGCGAATGTCGTAAGATAGGTTTTAGTTTTTATTAGATGTTTTCATTTTTTCGTTATTAAGTGCCATTTTAACAAAACATGGCATCCTTGGATCAGTGAACTGGAATACTCCGCGAGCAGGTTTGCATAATATTGTACTTCTGTTGCCTTTGGCCAACGTTCCTAGCCTTCGGCTGAGAATGTTAGGGTCGATTGTTATGTTGAGAATTTTATCCAGCTTTTTGTTGACTTCAGATATTCTGAACTCTGGAGTTTTACAATTGGCGGCCGCTAATAACAAGAGTCGATATTCTTGCGGCTTTGAAAGATTTCTCAAAGTAGTGTCAAAGACTCTTTTTAAAGCGCCTTCTGATTCTTCTACCGATGCTTTAAGAGAGGTTTCCAAGCATCTCTCTCCAATATGCTTTGTATGCGATGTCAAAGCATTTTCTGCACATTTCAAACATATTAGGTGAGTGAAGTGTGGGAAACCCGCGCTTATATTTATAATCTTTTCTACTGCTTCATCAGATAAAACTAAATCAATTTTTTTCATCCCGTTCAGAATTATTTTTCTTAAAGAATCATCGCTCATTCTTTGTAGTAGAACTTCTTTCAGACACCTTTCAACAGATGGGTGTCCTGCCGTTAATTCTTCGCCGGTTTTAGCTATTCCAACAATGATTATTTTAAAATCTGATTTCGAGTCGCTAAGGAGTTTTAGCATCGATCGATGTACAGCTACGTACGTCTGAGCATCGATCGATGTACAGCTACGTACGTCTGAGCATCGATCGATGTACAGCTACGTACGTCTGAGCATCGATCGATGTACAGCTACGTACGTCTGAGCATCGATCGATGTACAGCTACGTACGTCTGAGCATCGATCGATGTACAGCTACGTACGTCTGAGCATCGATCGATGACAGCTACGTACGTCTGAGCATCGACGAGTACAGCTACGTACGTGAGCACGATCGATGTACAGCACGACGCTGAGCATGACGATGAGCTACGTAGTCTGAGCATCGATCGAGTTACCAAAGCA
>NZ_JIBT01000001.1 GCF_001039575.1 Halomonas sp. PR-M31 | reverse complement strand
CACCGGCTTCGAGGTGCATCCCGGGGTTCCGGGCGAACTTGACCCACAGGATGGCAAGGTGCTGCATACCAACCATCTCTACGCGGAGGCGACAACCGCCTGCATCGATGACTTCCCCAAGCCCGACTCCCCGATTCGGCTGACAAGACTTCAACAGCTTCTTGATCAACCCATTGCGAGCACGCCGGATGCCCTATTCGATGTGCTCAGCGACCATGCCAACGCTCCTTCCTCTATTTGCCGCCACACCAATCATGAACAGCCCGAGGCTGAGCGAATGGAGACCCTGTTCGCCGTGATAATGAACCTAAAAAAGCGCAGACTGTGTCTGCGCTTAGGTAAGCCATGCTCAGCGGAAGATACGCTGGATGTAAGGTTGAACGAATGATGACAAGCGGGCGGTTTAAAACTCCTCCCAGACATCTTCCGACACGGCACTTGTCTTTTGAGGCGATGCCACCTTGCCAGCCTTGGGGGACTCAAGAGGCGCGACGGGCGCCGGCGCTTTTGGCGCGGTTTGGGTGTCGTCGTCCCCAAGCACGAAAGTATCGACCAAGGCGCTTAGACGGGTAGCCTGTTCTCGCATGGCTTCAGCGGTACTGGAAGTCTGCTGTACCATCGCGGAGTTTTGCTGGGTCATGGTGTCCATTTCGGTCACCGCCGTGTTGATCTGGCCGATGCCATTGCTCTGCTCCCGCGCGCCGGCGCTGATTTCAGCGATCACATCTGTGACACGGGTTACGCTTTCCACGATCTCGCGCATGGTGACACCGGCACGCTGCACGGTCTCGCTACCCTGGCGCGTATAGGTGACGGCGGTATCGATCAAGCCACGAATCTCGCTAGACGCATCGGCGCTGCGGCTGGCCAGGTTGCGAACTTCCTGGGCGACCACCGCAAAGCCGCGGCCGTGCTCGCCGGCCCGGGCTGCTTCCACCGAAGCATTGAGCGCCAGAATGTTGGTTTGAAACGCGATATCGTCAATCAGCTTGATGATCTCACCGATCTGTGCCGCTGAATCGCTGAGATTACCCATGGTCTTTTCCACGTCGGTCATCGCCTCACCGCCCTGGCGCGCACGGTGACCGTGGAAGACGCCAGCTGGCTGGCCTGCTGTGCCGATTCGGCGCTGTGATTGACGGTAGACGTGATTTCTTCCATCGACGAAGACGTTTCCTGGAGATTGGCGGCGGCCTGCTCGGTACGCGTGGCCAGCTCCTCGCTCCCTTTTGCCATTTCGCCGGCGGCGTTATGCACTGCATACACTCCGCGGCGCACATCGATGAGCGTGGTTTGCATACGCGCCACGAAGGTATTGAACTGCTCCGCCAATTCGCCTATTTCGTCCCGGGTAGCAACGTTAAGTCGCCGGGTCAAATCACCACGACCCTGAGCGATATCGCGCATTGCCGAAGAGGTGATGTTGATCGGGCGTACGAGTCTGCGTACCAGCCACAGCGCCGCCAGTGCTACGCCGACGAAGATCGCGATGCCCAGCAATATCGTGCTGATGATGGTATTGCGCAGCGATTCGGACGCTTTGGCGCTGACCGCCGCCATGGTCTGGTCGATATCGTATATGTACATTCCGGCGCCGATGACCCAGCCCAGCTTGGGTAGATTCACGATGTAGGACTGCTTTTCTTCCACGGTGCCGGTTTCCGGATGCTGCCAGCGATAGGTATAAAAACCGCCGCCGTTGAGTCCAAGCTCAATGACATCTCTTGCGATGGGCCGCCCATCCGGATCCAGCTCGTTCAACTGATCCGTGCCCACCAGTTCCAGGTTATCGCCCACCACGGTTGCCTTACCGTCGTAATCGTAACCAAAAATGTAGTTGCCACCATCAAAGCGTATGCCCTGAAGCACTTGGGATGAGCGCTTTAGCGCTTCTTCTTGACTCAGGGTTGGGTCGTCCACCAAGGCTGAGGTGG
The DNA here is from genome assembly GCF_001039575.1 of Halomonas sp. PR-M31. Classification (GTDB taxonomy): domain Bacteria; phylum Pseudomonadota; class Gammaproteobacteria; order Pseudomonadales; family Halomonadaceae; genus Modicisalibacter. Next base: position 225,676 of record NZ_JIBT01000001.1, on the reverse strand, counting down.
CGCTGCGGGCAATGTCCATCACACCCTTGACCCTTTCCTTGCGCGCGTCGATCAGCTGCTCGCGCTGCTCGGCAATGCTTTCCTGACTGGCGGCACGCTGCTTGAGCGCTGCAACTGTCACAAGGGAGGCGGTAACCAGGAAAAGTGGAATCAGCACCAGCGCTAGAATCTTGCTTTGTAGACCTGAGAAACGACGTAAACCAGCGGGACGAGGCATAAAGGGCTTCCTTCTTTTTTATTGACCAGCGGCCCCACGAGCGATAGGTCGCCAAGCGAAGCCAAGTATCAAGTGCGCGTTATGAGTGGTGAAAATGGCGGCATGGTATCGCCACAACAGCAGCCGCCAATTTCAGCCATCGGTTCACTTGGTTATCGGCTCGAAAAATGGAAAATTAAGTGCATGCGTTCTAATTCCAGAGCTTTCTAAAGCGCTGGTCGAAGCTGAAGAAAAGAAGTGCTAAGCAGGAATCAATATTTTGAGTGATTACAGTCAAACCAGAATGCTAGCCAGAGCGATTGCGCCCTTCTCTTGAAATGGGACCCAAGAATGCTACATTTGTGTTATCTATTAACACAGGAAACCAAGCCATGCCCCGTACAACGAGCGTCACTATTGGCTCACAACTAGACGATTTTGTGGCAAAACAGATTGCTTCCGGACGCTACGGCTCCACTAGTGAAGTCGTGCGCTCAGCCTTGCGATTGCTCGAACGGCAGGAAAACCAAGCGGCAGCGTTAAGGAGTGCCGTTGAAGCTGGGGAGCGAAGCGGAGAAAGCGACCTATCTCTGCACGACATTGCTGCTCGGGTGAAGCAGAAACACGATGTATAAGCTATCGAATCTTGCGGCGGAAGATTTCACAACTATCTACGAATATATCCTGCTCAACTTTGGTGCTCACCAAGCCGCCGCTTACACCGATGATCTGAAGAGTACTTTTGGTCTTCTATCCAGCTCTCCGCTGATGGGTTATGAATGCCCAGAGATTGCGAACGACGTTCGCCGACATGACCACCACCGACACGCCATTTTTTATCGCCAGCGAAAGCACGATGTTTTTGTCATTAGAATACTCCATCAGCAAATGGAACCGATGAAACATTTCTTTGAGCTTTAGCGTTAATTAGGTGCTTGATATCCGGATAGGCAGGGTACTGACTCTCTGGCAAGAAAAACCCGCTTCGATGGGCGGATTAGTGGTAGCGTCGTATTAGCGGATCAACTCTTAGTGCAGTGACTGTGGCTCTGCAATGGCCCGCAGAATGTTATCTCTTCCCAACGTATCGGGGATGATGCGTATAAGGCCGCGTTCAACCAGCTCTCGCTGCACTTCGCGATAAGCACGTTGACGAGAAAAGTCGTCTTTCGAATCTGGCTCATGAGCAACGAAAACCGTATCGGCTGGCGCATTCCCGCTTTCTTTCAAGCGCCGCATGCGTGCTTCCCATTTGTCACCCTTTTCAATGATCTTGCTGGCATCTTCTAGATCGAAGCTAATGGGCTTGACTGCCTGCCGTGCTACACCGTCCTCTTGCCAAACCAAGGGGAATTTCACTTGGTGAAGCTCATTGCCCAATATGTGCTCGGCATAGCTTCGATCCTTAATATGCTTTAGCCACTTACTGACTTGCTTGGTCATTTCGGCTTCTTCGTTGTACTGCTTTCCGAACTCATGATGGACATAAGCCATGAATAGCTTGTCGATGGCCTCCGAAGGTGCGTCAGCGGCTATTGTGCCGGGGTGACTGAATCGCAATATTGTCTCGCTAGGGCGAATCAAATGTTTGAACACACTAAGCTGAACGTCGCGTTTCTCTGTATTTTCCTTCATTAACGCTGCAATGCGCTTAAGCTCCTGTTCGAACGCCTTGCGAACGTCGCCCAGCAGTGACCTCTGGATGCCGAAGAATTGGGTAACGCGCTTGTAGTGACGAGTTTCAAGACGATAGAGAAACTGCCCATCATTGCAGAGCATGACAACCCCAATATTGGCGAACTCGCCCGTATCGGCGTAAGGCTGAAAGCGCAAGATAGCGTAATTACAGATGGCGCTCATAAGTCTCTCCAAAACTTCTCAGGATCAGAGCGGTACCGCTCAAGCCACTCAAGGCGCTCTTGGATGGTGGGATGTGCCGCGTTGGTGCGATCCTCCCCATCCCAATAGATCCATTCACAAGGCACAAGCCTAACCATGTTATCCCAATCGGCCAGCGCAGTGTCAATTTTATGGGCCCACTCGTCTCTTACAGCATAGTTCCTGAATCTGTGCGCCTGACCGGCGAATACATGGCCTTCTACCCAGTATTCCGGTAAATTCATATTGAACGCTAGGTTGTGGTCGAACACGATCGGCGAAAGATTCGGTGTCCATAGGAGGTTTACGTTACCGCTGAAAGCATCGAGTTCCCGGTCTCCGTTCCCTAGCCACACGTCGAGTAGCAAGGTCCGCTGCTGGACTTGCTCGGGTAAATTTTTAGCTTGCTGAAAAGTTAGATCGTCAGCACCAGCCACCCAGCGTGAGGCGAACGCTACGCCGCCCCTAAGGTTGCTGGCGAGGGGTTCGATCGAGAAATCGATAAGATCATCCGGTACGTGCATTACGGCGTAATCTGGAACCGACAGCCCGAATCGCTCGGCAAGCTGAACACTGAGTATTTCTGAAACCAGCGCAGCCCGACCAGGCTTTGCCATCCCCTTAACTATATAGAGCTGGCCATCCGTGTCCTTTATGCGAAGCGGTTTGCAATTCCCATTTTCAGTAGGCCCCAGTATTTCCGCTGCGTTTACATTTCCAATATAAGGCATTGTTATACATCAAGCCCTTATTCCTAATTTTGCAAATGGATGTGTTTGCCGACATGCGAGGATTCAATCAAACACCTCCCACCAGAACACGCGATCGATGATATGAACGTCTTCTACTTCGCCGAGGCTATAGAACGCATCACTGTATTCGATGTAATTTTCGCTGACTAGGCACAACTTATTCATCAACCGTCATTGCAGAAGCTCTAACCCAGTATTCATTCCTAATCCATGACAGAAAACTTGAACTGGTCTAATTGAAGCGGACTGCTGTTGAGCAAGATCACACATTGCCGGGGAGATCGAAAGCATAGCCAAGCATGAACGACGGATCTTGGTGAGCCAGTTGACACGGTTGTTCATGCATCTTTTGAGGTGGGAATGCCAGTTGGAGCGGCGCACTCGAAGCTTGCGTATCTCGATCATTGATGCACAGCAGAAGACGACGCGACTTCTCGATGACAACCCGAGCCTAAAAGCAGCACTGGAAAAGCTTGTCGAAGAAGCTTACGAAAATGCGCGCCGGGCAGCGGCTATCGAAACGGAAAGCGAAATCGACGTCTTTCCCGCCATGCCTCTCTACAGTTTCTCGGAAGCAATGAGCTTCACGCCAGAACCCGACTGATCACCACTGGCAATTGCCATATCCGTATTCATACGAAACAGCCCCGGGAATTTCCCGGGGCCGATCGTTTCAAACGCCTGAAGCCAGCTCTTACTATATCTCAAGCACTGGGCTGCTCCGGGCTGTCCGGAATGTTGGTATGGCCCGGTTCGAGCCGGTTGAGGTGCAGAAAGTGCAGGTGGCTTTCGTACTGATCGAGGATGTCTTCGATCACTTGCTCCTTGGAATAGCCCATCAGGTCATAGCCTTGGCTACCTTCGAGCAGATATACCTCCAGCCGGTAGTAGCGTGACGAGGCTTGTGGCGTGTGGGTGGCAAAGCCTGGAGTGGCAAAACCATGGCCCCACACTTGATAGCTGAAGTTCTGCTCATCTTCGTGATTCACGTTCAACGCCACGTAATCGTCGTCATTTTGAACGCCTTGATTGACCTCGACCCCTATACCGCCTTCGCGTAGCTGACTGGCTACGGACTCCATGGCCGGCTTGATGGTTTCCTGCATGAAGCGCTGGGCCTGCTTGCGATCGGGAAAGCTCATGGCGCGCTTGAGACGCTGCTGCCAGCTGCGGCTGGCGCCCCGCTCACCACCACTTACGGTGCGCCCAGAAAGATGGCCAGGCAGGCTGATGCGCTGGCTGTCCGTCTTGAAGGCTTCCAGCTTGAGCGCCTTGTAGAGCCCGGCCATCATGAAGAACAGCACCACTGAGAACGGCAGCCCCGTGATCACCACGGCGCTTTGCAGCGTGGTCAGACCCCCGGCCAACAGCAGCGACAGGGTAAGTACCCCGATTACCGCGGACCAGAGGATACGCATCCAGATTGGCGCATCGCTGTTGACGTTTTTGAGAATGGTGGTGAAGTTCGACAGTACCAGCGCCCCGGAGTCCCCGGAGGTAACGAAAAATACGATGGCCAGAATGCTCACCGCGATGGTGGTGAACACCGGCGCCGGATACTGCTGCAGGAACAGATAGATGCCTGCCGGCGGGTTGTCCATGACCTGCTGGCCGAACTCGGCGCCACCGTTCATGGCAATGTCCAGGGCACTGTTTCCCAGTAGGGACATCCAGATCATCATGAAGGCGATGGGCAGGGTCAGGGTGCCGGCAACGAAGGTGCGAATGGTGCGGCCTCGGGAAATACGTGCAAGGAACAGGCCGACGAAAGGCCCCCAGGCAATCCACCAGGCCCAGAAGAACAGGGTCCAGGCATTGAGCCAGTCCGTGGGCGTGTCAAATGCATAGGTGTTGAAGGACATGGAGACGAAGCTGGTCAGGTAATCACCCAGGTTCATGACCAGCGCATTGAGCAAAAATACCGTCTTGCCGGCGAACAGCACGAATAAAAGCAGCGCGATCGCGAGCAGAATATTGAATTCCGACAGGCGGCGAATGCCCCGCTCTACCCCGGTCACTGCAGAGATGGTGGCAAATACCACGATGGCCAGCACCAGCCCTGTCTGGGTCCAGGCGCTCTCGGCAATGCCGAACATGAAATTCAGCCCGTAGTTGAGCTGGATCACCCCGATTCCCAGGCTCGCGGCGATGCCGAACACGGTACCCAGCACCGCGGCGGTATCCACTACATGGCCGATCGGCCCGTAGATCTTCTTGCCGAAAATAGGGTAGAGCGCGCTGCTGATGGTCAGGGGCAAATTATGACGGTAGCTGAAAAACGCAAGCGACATGCCCACCAGGGTGTAGATGCCCCAGCCGGACAACCCCCAGTGCAGGAAGGTCAACTGCATGGCATGGCGAGCCGCGGCGATCTGATCCTCGGGGGCGTTGGGGGCGCTGTAGAACTGGGTCAAGGGTTCTGCCAGGGCGAAGAAGATGACGCCGATACCGATGCCTGCGGAGAACAGCATGGCGGACCAGGAAAACAGGTTGAAGTCCGGCCGGGCGTGCTCCGGTCCCAGACGGATCTTGCCGAAACGGGACGTACCAATGATGATCACGAAGCCCAGATAAATCACCACGGTAAGAAAGTAGTACCAGCCGAAGGTACGAGATATCCAGCCCAAGATAGCGTTGATGATGCCGTTGGCCTGCTCCGTGGCGATCATCGCCCATAGCGAGAATGCGATGATGCCTACGACGGAGCTGTAGAAAACAGCGGGATTGATCCGATCCTTGCCTGGTTCTTCTTGTGGTTGTGTACTCATGATTATCCTTACCCGTGAGATAACACCAAGACCCTCATCACCTGACGCGACCTGACGGCAACTGCAAGCAATGAAAGATAGGACACTTCATAACCAAGATAGCGCACCCTCTCACATCGAATTCGCCCCTTCCAGACAAAATCGAGAATGCATCGCCGGCAAACTGCGCGCTTTTTGTTATCGTATAGCCTGTTCTTTTTTGCAAGGCGGCTTCATGGCTTCTCGTCATCGCCATCGTCCCGATGGCCCCTGTCATTTTTCATTGATGTCTTTATCGGCGCGCAAGCGTTTAGCCATGGCGTTGGCGCCGCTTGCAGTACTGTGGCTGGCGGTGGCCTGGGCCAACGGGGGGCTTGGCTGATGTCCCGGCTACACTTGCAGGACGTACGCCTGGCTCAGGGCGGGCGCCCGGTACTCGACGGGCTCACAGGCAGCTTTCAGGATGGCGCCATCACCGCGTTGATCGGCGCCAACGGGGCGGGCAAGAGCACCTTGATCCAGGCCATCATGGGCTTGCTTTCACCGGTGGCCGGGCGCATCGAATGCAGCGTGCCAAGAGAACGTCGCGCCTGGCTGCCCCAGCAGCTGGTGCTGGATCTGAGTTTTCCCATGAGCGTCGAGGAGCTGGTGATGACCGGCACCTGGCCCAGTCACGGGGCATTGAAGGGCTACTGCGCAGCGCACTATCGCAAGGCCCGGGAGATCATGGCACGCCTTGGCATCTCGCATCTTGCCCACCGCCCTCTCGGCGAGCTCTCAGGCGGCCAGCGCCAGCGGGTACTGCTCGGGCGCACCTTGATGCAGGAAGCCGAACTGCTGCTGCTTGATGAGCCTTTTGCCAACGTGGACGGCGAAACCGTCGAGGTCATCACCCAGGTACTGCGGGACATGGCCGCCCAGGGCGTCACGCTTATTATCGTGCTACACGACCTCGAGCAATTGGCACGTCTAGCCGATAGCGTGCTGCTACTCGCCGAAGGCCAAGGTCAGTGGTTCGATCCCCAGACGCTTCTCGAGCGCTATGGCAAGACCCCGCTCGGCTCTGCTGCGCTGACGCCCCTTGACCTGGGTGGGGTGGCCCTGTGATCGACACCCTCAATGCGCTGCTGCTCACCCCGCTGACGGACTATGGCTTCATGCGTCGCGCCCTGATCGCCGGGCTGGCATTGTCCCTGGCGGTTCCCCCGCTCGGGGTGTTTTTAATGCTGCGGGGCATGAGCCTGATGGGGGATGCCATGGCCCATGCGATTCTGCCTGGGGTCGCGCTCGGGTTCCTGTTGGCGGGATTTTCGCTACCGGCGATGAGTCTTGGCGGCGTGCTTTCGGGACTGATCGTGGCGGGCCTTGCCGGCGGCGTCTCCCAGATGACCGGGCATCGCGAGGATTCGGCCATGGCCAGCTTCTATCTGATCTCGCTGGCGGCGGGGGTGCTGCTGGTCTCAATGGGCGGTAGCAGCGTCGATCTCACCCATGTGCTGTTCGGCTCGATCCTGGCGGTGGATTCCAGCGCCCTTTTGTTGATCGCCACGGTGTGCAGCGTGACCGTGCTGCTTTTGGCGCTGATGTTTCGCGCCCTGGTGGTGGAATGCCTCGACCCGCTGTTCCTGCGCGGCCAGGGGGCGCGTAGCGGGCTGATTCACGGCCTCTTTTTAGGCCTGGTGGTGCTCAACCTGACCGCTGGTTTCCAGACCCTGGGCACCTTGATGGCGGTGGGCCTGATGATGCTGCCGGCCACCGCCGCGCGTTTCTGGTCCAAGCGGCTGGAAGGCCTGATGGGGCTCGCCATTGTCATTGCCATGCTGGCTAGCACCGGGGGGCTGCTGCTCTCCTATCATCTTGGTTTGCCTTCCGGGCCCTGCATTATTCTGCTGGCGGGCATCGTCTATCTGTTCTCGGCGCTCTGCGGTCGTCACAATAGCGTGCTGGCGCGGCTGCGCCGACCCAGGACCACACTCGACACCCCCGATACGGAAGACTCCTCGACTCCCCGCCCCCATCACAGGACGACATGATGCCCAGATCCATTACCCTCGCCCTATTCCTGACGCTAGGTCTCAACGTTGCCCAGGCCGCGGAGCCGCTGCGGGTAGTCACGAGCTTCAGCATTCTCGCGGACATGGTCCAGCAGGTCGGCGGTGAACAGGTCAAGATAAGCTCTCTGGTAGCACCAGACAGCGATATTCATGCCTTTTCTCCAAGCCCCACCCAGGCGCGCACCCTTGGCCAGGCGGACGTGCTCATCTTCAACGGTCTGCAGCTGGAAGGCTGGCTCACCCGGCTGATCGAGGCCAGTGATTACGACGGCGTCCGGGTAACCGCCAGCGACGGTATTTCGGTGCTGACCGGTGGTGCGCAGGAAGAGGACCACGGTCACGAACATGCTCATCAAAATGGCCATGGCCATGCCCACGACCAGGGCGACGCCGACCCCCATGCCTGGCTGGATGTAGGCCGAGCCCAGCAGTATGTCGCCAATATCCGTGATGGGCTGATCGAGGCGGACCCGGACAACGCTGAGCGCTATCGTGACAATGCCAAGCGCTATCTCGATGAGCTCAAGATGCTAGATCAGGATATTCGCGCTTCGATGGCGGCGATTCCCGAAGATCGGCGGGTCGTGGTCACCAACCATCAGGCCTTCGGCTATTTCGGCGATGCTTATAACGTGCGTTTTCTATCCCGGCAGCTGAGCACCGCCTCCGCGCCTTCTGCCACGGAGATGGCGCGGCTGATCGATGTCATCCGCGACAATCAAGTACCGGCGCTGTTTCTCGAGAACAACGCCAACCCGGGAATCATCAATCAGCTCGCCGAAGAAACCGGGCTGCCCATCGCCGGTACCCTCTACTCCGGGGCGCTGGCAAGCGGCGGTGAAGCCAGCACTTATGTCGGCATGATGCGCCATAATGCCGCATTGCTCCATAAGGGTTTGACCACCACCGTCAAGTGACGGGAACGCTATGCAGGCCAGCCTAGCCAAGTAAAGGATGACACGTCGCAACCATGCTGCAAATGACCGGCATTACCAAGACCTATCCGACGCCCCAGGGCCCGCTCAAGGTGCTCGACGATGTCGATCTGCAACTGGCGGCGGGGGAAAGCCTGGCCCTGATGGGGGAATCCGGCAGCGGTAAATCAACGCTTCTGCATCTGGCGGCAGGGCTTGATCTGCCGGATGAAGGCAGCGTGCACCTTGGCGGCCAGCGTCTTTCTGCCTTGAACGAGACCAAGCGCGCTGCCCTGCGCCGGGATCAGCTGGGGCTGGTGTTTCAGCAGTTTCATTTGGTGCCCAGCCTGTCCGTGCGGGACAACCTCACCCTGCAGGCGCGATTTGCCGGTCGCGAGGATGATGACTGGACCCGGCATCTGCTCACGCGCCTGGGGCTTGACGATTTTGCCGCGCGCTATCCAGAGCAGCTTTCCGGCGGCCAGCAGCAGCGTTTGGCCATCGGTCGCGCCCTGGCGCCGAAACCGCGCCTTTTGCTGGCGGATGAACCTACCGGCAATCTTGACGAGGCCGCCGCGGCCCAGGTGCTGGATCTGCTTCAGGCGCTTATCGATGAAAGCGGCTGCGCGCTTTTGATGGTGACCCATAGCGCACAGGTCGCCGCCCCCATGCAGCGCCATCTTGTGCTAAAGCGAGGCAAGCTGATGGATAGGTCACTGTGAGTACCGCCACGCCAAGCGTGCTGCGCACGACCCTTGCAACGCTGCTGTCCCATTATCGTCGCCATCCCGGTCAGCTAGCCATGCTGCTGTTAGGCCTCTGGGTCGCCAGCGCATTGTGGAGCGGCGTGCAGGCCATCAACGCCTCGGCGCGGGAGAGCTATGACCGGGCCGAGTCATTGTTCAGCGCGGATCTTGATCGCATCACCCGGCGCGATGGCGCAACGCTGACCCTGGATGACTATCGCGATCTTCGTCGAGCCGGGCTGCCGGTCTCACCCATCATCGAAGGTGAGCTGTCTCTATCCGACGGCGAGAGTCTAATGCTGATCGGCATCGAACCCTTGAGCCTGCCCGGGGGTGCGCCCTTGGCCCAGCAGAACGGCGATGCGGATGCCCTGGGCAACTGGCTAATCCCCCCTTATCGCGTGCGAGTGGCCCCGGACACGCTTGAAAAGGCCCGCGCCCTTGAGAACTTGCCACCCTTTGAGATCGCCCCGGATTTGCCCCCGGCCACTTTGGTGACGGATATTGCCGTCGCCGCACGCCTGCTGGACATGGATCGACGTATCACTCGGCTAGTGATTGCGCCGGAGCGCGATGTCGAACTGCCTGCCGCGTTTGTACGCACCTCACCAGATACACTGGCCTCACCCGGTCAGCTTGCGGACAGCTTCCATCTCAATCTCACCGCCATGGGCCTGCTGGCCCTGGTAGTGGGTCTATTCATCGTGCATGCCGCCTTGGGGTTGGCCCTGGAGCAACGCCTGGGGCTCTTGCGCACCCTGCGCGCCCTTGGAGTGCCGGGGCGAACGCTGATACTGGCCCTGGGACTGGAGCTGCTGCTGATGGGTCTCCTCGGGGCGCTGCTGGGTATTGTCAGCGGTGTGATTCTGGCTCAGCTGCTGTTGCCGGACGTGGCCGCGACCCTGGATTCTCTTTACGACACCACGGTCAGCAACACCCTGAATCTACCCTGGTACTACTGGCTTGGGGGCCTTGCGATTACCCTGGGCGGACTTTTCAGTGCCGGGGCCAGCATGCTGTGGCGGGCAAGCCGAATCAACGTACTCGGCCTGGGGCAGGCCCAGGCCTGGCGCGGGCGTCTGCGCGGTCAACTGCGGGTGCAGCTGCTTTTCGGCGGTGCCTTGCTGGCGGGGGCAGGTTTCCTGTGGTGGTACCTGGCAAGCACTGCTGGGCGACAAGATTTGGCCCTGGGTTTTACTCTGGTCGCTTTATTGCTGCTGGGGGCGGCGCTGTGCCTGCCGCCGCTGCTCGCCGGGCTGCTTGGCCTGCTCGCTCGCTACCTGCCTCGGCGCGCTGCCCTACTGCAATGGGGTGTTGCCGATCTTCAATTGCAGCTGCCCCAGCTCTCCTTGGCCATGATGGCACTGCTGCTGGCCCTATCCGCCAACCTGGGGGTAGGCAGCATGGTCGGGGGCTTTCGCCTGACCTTTCTCGACTGGCTCGATCAGCGCCTGCTGGCGGATCTCTATGTGCGCCCTGCCGCGGAGCAGTTCGAGGATCTCGAATCCTGGCTGAATGAGCGCTCTGAAGTGGCCACCCTGCTGCCCGCGCGCAACACCGAGGCAGAGCTGATCATGGATGACAAAAATGCCGGGGCGGTGGCGCTGTTCGGCATTGCGCCAAAGCCCATCTTGCAAGAGACCTGGCCGCTGCTCGAGACCCGGAACGGCCACGAGGCAGCCTGGCAGGCGCTAACGTCCGGTGCGGCGTTCATCAACGAGCAGCTGGCTCGGCGGCAAGGGCTCGGACCCGGTGACAGCTTGCAGCTTCAAGGTCCGTCGGGTCTGGTCACCTTGAGCGTTGCCGCGGTCTATCCAGATTATGGCAATCCTCGGGGCGAGATCACCCTGCCGGTGTCGCGTCTGGCCACGGAGTTCAAGGCGCCTTCCGGCACTCTCGGCGTGGTGCTGGCCCCAACCGGGGATCGCGTGCAGACACTGAGCCGCCTGCAGGAGGCTATGAGCGAGCGTTTTAATCTAGCGGAGGAGAATCCAAGCGGAGGCTCCTTGATCGATCAGCAGGCCTTGAAGCAGGTGGCTACCGAGGTATTCGAGCGTACCTTCGCCATTACCCGAGCGCTCAATGCGTTGACCCTCGGCGTCGCGGGACTGGCGCTACTAACCACCCTGCTGGCTCAGGCTGAAGCACGTCGCGCCCAGCTAGCGCCGCTCTGGGCACTGGGGGTGTCTCGCGGCCGGCTGGTGAAGCTGCAGATCGGTCAGCTGGTAATGGCATGCCTGGGCACCGCACTGCTGGCGATCCCCTTGGGTCTTTTGCTGACCGGCGCCCTAGTAGCGGTGATCAATGTGGCCGCCTTTGGCTGGCGACTGCCGCTGCATATATTTCCCGGTCAGATTGCCATGACCGTTACTCTGGCGGTGGTGGTTGCCATCCTGGCGGCCCTGATACCTGCCTGGCGCCTGCGCCGCGTGCCGCCACGCCAGCTACTGCAGGAGTTTGCCGCCGCATGAAGCGTCTACTGAGTATTTCCCTGCTGATTGTCGCCCTGGTAGTAATGGGCTGGCAGCTTTGGCCAAAGGAGTCCACTGCACCCACAAGCTATGCGGGTCTTGGGGAAGGCGACGACAACTTTCCCCAGGCAAAGCCCGGCACGATGCTGAACTTCCCGGAAGATCACGGCCCGCATCCTGATTTTCGCATCGAATGGTGGTATCTGACCGGCAATCTTGTCGCGGAAGATGGCCGCCGCTTCGGGGTGCAGTGGACGCTGTTTCGTCAGGCGATGGCGCCTCCAGATTTACAGCAGAAGACCTCAGACGAAACGCCCTGGGCCAGCCGCCAGCTGTGGATGGCTCACGCGGCGCTTTCGACCCCGGAGGATCACCTATTCAGTGAGCGTTTCGCCCGGGGCGGCGTGGGCCAGGCTGGGGTAAAAACCACGCCGTTCGAGGCCTGGATCGACAACTGGTCACTACGTGCCTTGGGGAAGGATGATAGCGCGGGTGAAAATGACGGTTCAGGCTTTGATCATTTACTGGTGACCGCCAGCGGCAAGGAGTTTGGCTATCGCTTGACGCTCGATGCCGAAGGCCCGCTGGTGCGTCACGGCACGCAAGGGTTCAGCCAGAAATCCGCGGACGGCCAGGGCTCGATGTACTACAGTCAGCCGTTCTTTCGCGTCGAGGGCGAAGTGCGTGTCGCCGGCGAGCCCATCGCCGTTACCGGTCGCGCCTGGCTCGATCGGGAGTGGAGTAGCCAGCTGCTGGGGCCAACTCAGAGCGGCTGGGACTGGTTTTCGCTGCATCTCGACAGTGGCGCCAAGCTGATGGCTTTTCGTCTTCGTGGCGGGGATGAGAGCGGCAACGAGAACGAAGATGGAAGCTATCTATCCGGCAGCTGGATTACCCCGCAGGGCAACATCACGCCCCTCAAGCCCGAAGATCTGAACTTGATGCCCCTTGAGTATCAAACAGTAGCAGGACGAGAAATTCCGACACGCTGGCGTGTTCAGGTGCCTGCTCATGATCTTGACGTCGAGGTCCGCGCCCGTCACCCGAATCAATGGATGGGCACCTCGTTTCCTTATTGGGAAGGTATGGTGACGGTAAGCGGCAGCAATGAGGGCGAGGGATATCTGGAAATGACCGGCTATGCCGGTGAATGAGGCGATGCTGATAATACGCTAGGCTGATATTGACCCATCATCAGGAACGACGAGGAGCAGAACATGGCAATATTTACCGAAAACTATCCCGGCGTTGATACCCACGTCCCCCCGGAAACCGCCGGCTTCAACCTCAATCACACCATGCTGCGCATCAAGGACCCGGAACGCTCTCTGGCGTTTTATACGCATGTGTTTGGCCTACGGGTGCTGCGCAAGCTGGATTTTCCCGAGATGCAGTTCACCCTGTATTTTCTGGCCCAGGTGGATGTGGACGAGCCGGTGCCGGAGGATGTCGGCGAGCGAACCCGGTGGACGTTCGGTCGGCGCAGCGTACTCGAGTTGACCCATAATTGGGGCACCGAAGATCAGTCGGATTTCGCCTATCATGATGGCAACGCCGAGCCCCAGGGCTTTGGCCATATCTGCTTTTCGGTGCCGGATCTGGCCACTGCCATGCACTGGTTCGAGAGCAATCAGGTCGAGTTCGTCAAACGCCCGGAAGACGGCAAGATGAAGAATGTCGCCTTCGTCAAGGACCCGGACGGCTACTGGATCGAGATCGTCGAGCCTGCTCTGATGACCAAGATGGGGCGCTGACACACAATCGCCCGACCAATGGCCGGGCGATTGCAATAATGCCAGGACGTTCGATCATCCAGCATTGGGCAGATCAAACGCTTCCTGCAAGGCAGGCCAGGCAGATTTGCCATCCCGAGTGGTAACACCCTCAGCGAAGGATTTGATCTTCTCCGGGTTATTCTTGATCCATTCCAACGCCACTTCCTCGGGCTCTCTATTTTCAAAACCAAATCCCAGGATCATCTCGCTCTGATCGTCCGCGGAAATCACGATCTGATCGAGAAACCTGGCAGCGTTAGGGTGCGAATCGGCAAAGTCCTTGCTGAGCAACGTCTTGACGTCGCTGTGCCCTTCATCCGGTCCCCATAGATCCTCGGGATCATCGAGATAGACGATATCGTACTCGATGTTCATCCAGTGGGGCGTCCAGGCGCCGAACACAACCCATTCATCGTTTTTGATGGCGTCTTTTACCACGCTAAGCATGCCTGGCGTCGAGGTCTCGGAAAGATCCCAATCGCCTAGGCCATAGGTATCCTCATCTACCGCACCGTTAAGGATCTCACTCATGCCGGAGCCAGCCTCGATGTTGTAGATCGTGCGGCCAAAGCGCTTGGCGTACTCATCTTTATCCAGATCTTCTGCCGACGTAACGCCGGCTTCAGCCACATAGCGCGGTACTGCAAAACCCAATCGTGCGCCATCGACGTTGTTGCCAAGATCGACGATGGTGCCTTTTTCCATGCTTGGGTCGTACATGGTCTGTTGGCCGGGTAGCCAGGCGGCGAGAAACGCATCGATCTCGCCCAGATTGAGTGCTTCATACGTGATGGTGGAACCGATCTCCTGCTGACTGGGCTTGTAACCCAATGCCTCGAGCAACCTGGAGGCCATGGCGGTCTTGACGGTTACGCCGGGCCAGGGCGGCGAGGAAAAACGCACGCTGGCGCCTTCCTGTTGAGCCATTTCTTGTTGTGCTAGCGCTGTTGCGGAGAATGCCAGGGGAAACGTTAAAAGCGCCGAACCGACAATGAAAGTAAACGGATAGCGTTTTTTCATAAAAGAACTCCTTGCGGTCGAGTAACCGGTGATTATTGTTTGCGTCAACGACTATAACACTGTTTTATCATGGGGTTGGCCACGCCTGCTCTCGACGTTTATACGCTTTTGACACGCTACAAAGACGCCATAGGAACCTCTACGATTTACTTGGAATGGCTCAGGTGCTCATGTAGCGCTAGTCTATGGTTGGTGATATTCAAATCGAGTTGCTCATGGCTCTATCATTAAACGCGCGATGCTGGCGCTGTTTCACTTTGCTCATGCTTGTACTCCTGGCCGGCTGTGCCGGGCGCGAGATGCGCATGCAGGAGTACGATCAGGATCAGGCCGAGCTTTCCCTCGAGCGAGCCATGATCCTGGCCAGCGCCCGCCAGGCACTAGGCATTCCCTATCGCTATGGCGGGACGACCACAAGGGGCCTGGACTGCTCTGGGCTGGTTCAGATGGCTTACGCCAATGCGGGCATCGACATACCCCGCACCGCCAATCAGCAATTTTCTCGCATCCCTCAGCGGGATACGATTCGCCCCGGCGATCTGCTGTTCTTTGGCTCGGGTAGCAAAGCCACTCATGTGGGCATCTACTTGGGCGATGGCCAGATGGTTCATGCCCCCGGCAGGGTCGTCATGTCACCACCACGTCTCTTGATCTCGACTACTGGCAGAATCGCTATCTCGGTACAGGGGGCCCCGCGCCTTGAGTTATTGCTTTTGCCGTTTTCTTAGCCCATGTCTTCGGGTCAAGACCCTTGAATAATGCCAATTTGCCCACATCCTCTACTTGACCGTTAAAGATGTTCTACGCTTTTGGAACTAGCGTTGATACAAGGAGATTATTTCATGGTAGATCAACCATTTTTGACCGACGTACAGACACTTCGTGAACGTGCGCGTAAGCACATCGAAAAAGGCGCGATTACGGAAGGCTATAAAGCTGATCGCGAGAACGTAATCAACATTCTCAATGAAGCTCTGGCGACCGAAATCGTCTGCGTTCTGCGCTACAAGCGTCACTATTATATGGCGGACGGTCTGAGCGCTAATGTCGCCAAGGCCGAGTTTTTAGAGCACGCTCAGCAAGAGCAAGAGCACGCGGACATGTTGGCGGAACGTATCGTTCAGCTGGGCGGTGCGCCCAACTTTTCACCGGAAGGCCTGCAAAGCCGTTCCCATGCAGAGTATGTTGAGGGCTCCAACCTAAAGGAGATGATTCAGGAAGACTTGATTGCTGAGCGTATTGCTATCGACAGCTATCGCGAAATCGCTACCTATCTAGGCGACAAGGATCCGACGTCGCGCCGTATCATGGAGGATATCCTGGCCCAGGAAGAAGAGCACGCCGATGACATGGCAGGGCTGCTGGAGGGGATCGATCGACTGCCGACCAACAATGCCTAAGCGGTATTGGTCGCGAGAACAGCCACTACATTTGAACATGGCCTGAACAAGGAGTGTAAGTATGTCTTTGCATCTTGGCGATACCGCCCCGGACTTCACGCAGGACAGCACTGAAGGTTCCATCGAGTTCCATCAATGGGCCGGTGATAGCTGGGTCGTGCTGTTCTCGCACCCGGCGGATTTCACGCCGGTATGCACCACGGAGCTTGGCGAGGTATCCAGACTCAAGCCCGAATTCGATAAGCGTAACGTCAAGGCGATCGGTCTATCGGTGGATCCGCTCGATGATCACAAGGCCTGGGCCGGTGATATACAGGAAACCCAAGGCTGTGCCTTGAATTTCCCGCTGCTCGCGGATCAGGACCGGAAGGTCAGCGATCTCTACGATATGATTCACCCTAATGCCGACAGCACATTGACGGTACGTTCGGTGTTCATCATCGATCCCAATAAGAAGGTGCGTCTGACCATCACCTACCCGGCCAGTACCGGGCGTAATTTCACTGAGATACTGCGGGTGATCGACAGCCTGCAGCTTACCGATGGCTACAAAGTGGCGACCCCGGTGAACTGGATCGACGGGGATGACTGCATCATCGTGCCTTCGGTCAGTAACGACCAGGCCAAGGAGCTTTTTCCTCAAGGTTGGGATGAGAAAAAGCCTTACCTGCGCATGGTCAAGCAACCCAACAAGTCCTGATCGATTACCGATGGAAACTGAACGCCGACGTTTTGACGTCGGCGTTTTTTGTGGGCTCGGTTCAACCCTAGTTCAGAGTGTGGGGCGAGCCTTGATGGACAGACGTCGCTCATGAAAAGCGACGAGAAGACCGCTGACGATGATGACAGCGGTGCCGACATAGACCCAGGTATCCGGAAGTTCACCCCAGAACAGCCAGCCGAGCAGCATCGCCCAGACCATTGCCGTGTAGTCGAAAGGTGCGGCAATCGAAGCTGGCGCATGTTGAAACGCCAAGGTGATGAACGCCATCGCCGCCACTCCCATTACTCCGGCACTGACAAAGCCCAGCCAATGCACGAGTTGGGGCGGTTTCCAGAACAGTGGTAGCAGAAGCGCACTGACGATTAGCGGCACCAAGGTCACATAGAAGACCATGGCCCAGAGATACTCCCGGCCACCGTAAAGACGTGCGGTAATCATCAGTAATGCATAGCAGATGGCTGCAAGCAGCACTACCAACGCCCCAATCTGAAACCCTGCGGCGCCGGGTCTCACCACGATCAGCACGCCTGCAAAACCGATGAATGAGGCGATCAACGGCAGGCGTTCGACTCGCTCACCGAGTAAGGGAACCGATAGCAGCGCAATGAATAACGGAGCGGCAAAGGCAATGGCCGTGACCTCCGCTAAGGGCAGCAAGGATAACCCTACTATAAAGCTGAATGTAATGACGGTGGCGATCAGGCCGCGCAGCAAGTGTATTAGAGGGCGTCGTGTACCCAAGGTGCGCAAGCCGCCGTTGAATCGAGCTATCAACATGATCAATGGCAGAGCTATCAGCATGCGGAAGAAGACGATTTGCACCGGGGCATAGCTTTCGCTCAGCCATTTGGCCACGGCATCGCCCAAGGCGAGAAACAGCACACCAAGACACATATACACGATGCCCAGTAGAGTCGATGACATGCGATATTCCTTAGTGAAAGATAGACACGGTAATCATTGAGTGGCGTCTGCCTGGATAGACTACCGTATCGTCCATGACATCACGCTTAGAACAGTTACAAATGTTGCAATGCAGCGGTTACATTTCAACACTAATCCCTAATCTTGTGTTTTAGTATGAACTCTTTGACTATAGACTTTAGTCACACGTCATTAGCATCCTACTTGTTTGAACGAGATTGGTACTGGAAAAACCATTCTCGTGAAAACAGCATTATGTTGTCCTTCTCCTGCTGCAGCTCAAACCTTGACTTCAAAAATTATTCTTCCGATCCCCTTTTTGTCTTCAAATACTGCTTTTTACTATTTTTTATAAATAGTTGCTCGATAAAAGCTGCAGATTGTCACAAGTTACGCCCTTTTTTGTGTTTTAAATTCTGATTAAACACATGCTTATGCATAAAACGAGTTAATACTTCTTTTTAGTATTCATCTTCTTACCTTAATAATATTTTAGGTATTAAAAAATAACCTTTTTGAGATAAAAAAATATTAAATAAACGATTTTAAGAAACCAAAAAAACCACTCTTGTAGACAGCCAATGTCATGTTGGGGCACAGCGCTAGGCATCTTATTATGATGGCACTTCGCGTCCGGGGTTACTTTTTGTGTCCAAATGTATCATCATGTATGGACGAACCTCATACCTGCGACGCTAAAAGACTGCCTAATCGGCTGGGAGACAATCGCATGACGAAAGGATGGTGGACACTTCTGTGCCTGACCAGCCTGCTGGCTGCCAGCACGGTAGCGGCACAAGAAGGTGACCTCGATGCCCGGCGCGAAGCTTGGGTCATCAAGGCGCGCCAAGGTCAGATGGATGAAGCCATTGATGGTTTGGCCAAGCTGTACGCCAGAACCGGTGATTCTACGGTACTCGATGATCTCATCGCTTTACGTCTTCGCGACGGTCGCAATCAGGAAGCGCTCGATACCTGCCAAAATTGCAGCATCGACGACTATTCAAGCGTCAGCCTGGAAGCGCTGGGCGTGGCTGCGCGTCGCGCCGGCAGATTAGAGCTGGCGCTGGAGTTCTATC
Organism: Halomonas sp. PR-M31; assembly: GCF_001039575.1. Lineage (GTDB taxonomy): Bacteria > Pseudomonadota > Gammaproteobacteria > Pseudomonadales > Halomonadaceae > Modicisalibacter. The sequence continues at coordinate 206,996 of NZ_JIBT01000001.1, read as the reverse complement.
AGGCTCTGACCATGCGCGAACCTAACAACCTGCAAGGGTGGTTGGGATTGGTGCTGACCAACGTCGACCTGGAAAATTACGAAGCCGCCAGCTTTGCGCTGAGCCGCATCGAAGAACGCGTTGGACGCAGCGCCGATTGGGCCAAGGCCCGCGCCTATCTTGCCGCGCAGACCGACGACACCATCGCCGAGCTGCAGGCGCGTCAGTTCATTCTCGAGCGTCAGCCGCAAAACGAAGCAGATATTCAAGCGCTTTACCGCACGGCGGTGACGCTGGGCGCCGCAGACGCCGCTAAACGACTGATGCGCAAACACCCGGACGCCTTTACCCAGGCGGATCGCCTGTGGCTACGTTTTTACGATGCTCAAGGTAAGTTACGGCTGGCGGAGCAATTGAGTGAACCTCAACGTGCCGAGCAAGGGCTTCAAGAACTCAATGTCGTCATCGCTTCCAAGAACGCTGCAGAGGGTCTGGTTCAACGCGCAGAGTACGACAAGGTAGTGGCCTTGACCTTGCTGCGTCGATTTCAGCAAGCCGAGGATTTGGCAGTCGATCTCGAGCAGCGCTATGGTCCGCTACCCAACTACCTTCAAAAAGCCCGGGCCGACACTTTAATGGGTCTGCATCGCCCGAATGAAGCCGCGCAACTCTATGAAAAATTGATCGTTGCCAATCCTGCTCAGGCCCGAGATGCCAATAACCCATTGTACTCGCCGTTGATATACGCCTATGCGGATGCACAGCGCTACGATGAGGCTCAGGCTGCTCTTGATAAATGGAAAAGAGAAGAGCCAGCCACCCGCTGGGACTTCACCGGCACCCAGCGCATACCCAATCCCAATTACGATGTCATACGAGAGATGGAGACGTCGTTGATAGCATGGCGTGGCAATGAAAACCGCGCAGACGAGCGTTTGTCACAGCAGCTCAATCAAGCGCCTGGGAATGCATGGCTCTGGCAGAGCCAAGGCGACCTGAAGCGTTGGCGTGGGCTGCCACGCAGCGCCGAACGAAGCTACCAGCGCGCCGCCGAGCTGATGGCGCCGAACGATCGCCGTGAGGCAGAGTACGGCACGCTGATGTCTCGACTCGATCGTGGCCAGTGGCGCGATACCGTTGCCACGGTCAAGCGCAAGATCACCCAGGACCCGCCCAGTGCTGCTCGAGACGAGCTGGCACGAGAGCTACGCGAACAGCGCGCCGGCGGATTGATCGTCGAGGCCAAGCGTGGGGACAGTGAAGGCAGCGGCACCCAAAGCTCTCGCGACTGGACCTACTCGGCGCGCCTTGAAGCACCGCGAAACGACAACGGCTCGCGTTTCTTTGCTCAGCGTATCGGTCAGTTCGGGGAGTTTGACGACAAGTCCCTGTACGCCGCCTATGACGCCGTAGGCTACGAACTCAATCTGTACCCGGCCACGCTAACTCTGTCAGCTGGACGAGGCGCTCAACTCAACGACGATGCGCTCTTTTGGGGAGAGTTGAATTACGCCTTGTCGGATCATTGGTCCGGGGTCGTCAACGTTGAGCTCAATACCGCCGAAACACCGCTGCGAGCCCTGCGTGACGGCGTCAATGCGGATCTTTACGGTGTCGAAGCGCGCTACACCCGGGATAAGACAGGCTCTGGTGGCATTGGTCTGACCTTTCTGGATCTTGATGACGGCAACCTGCGTCGCGCTGTTGCCGCCACGTGGGAGGAAGCGCTCTATCGCCATGACCGTTGGCACGTCGACGGCCAGGTTTTCCTAGGTACTTCCTGGAACGACAAGGTTGAAGCCAGCTATTTCAACCCCCGTCGCGATGCCAGCGCCGATGGCCAAATCGATATCAGTTACCTATTGCCGCTAGGCTATCGCAAGGCGTTCGTTCAAACCCTGACACTAGGTGGCGGCACTTACTGGCAGAAGAGTTCTGGTAGTGATCCTACTTGGCAAATCGGCTATCAGCACGGTTGGGAACTCGAGCCGGATTTGATTTTGACCTACGGCTTTTCTCGACAGCGGAGTGTCTACGACGGTGATCCCGAGTACGGCAACTTTGTCACCGCTGGTTTTGAATGGAGATTCCTGTGAGTAAATGGATTCTTACCCTTCTGACATTCTCTCTGGCGCTTCCGGTCTTCGCTGACCAGAACAGCAGCCAGCAAAATGGGCAGAATGATGAGTACAGTGTCATCAGTTATCACGACGTCATCGATGTCGCTCAAACGCCTGACCTGAAGATCTATCCCCAGACCATCACCCGTGATCTGTTGGTCAAGCAGTTCAACATGATTGACGAGCTTGGCTATCACCCGGTGAGCTTTCAACAGGTGCTCGATGCCAAGGCCGGCAAGCAGCCATTGCCGGACAAAGCCGTGGTGCTGACCTTTGATGATGGATATCGCAGCGTTTATGACATCATCTTTCCGCTGCTCAAGCTGTACGATTATCCGGCGGTGATTGCCCCGGTAGGCAGTTGGATGGCGGTGCCTGAAGGCGGCGAAGTTCCCTATGGCGATATCATGCTGCCTCGAGAGCGCTTTTTGAGCTGGGATCAGCTTCGCGAGCTGCACGACTCCCCGCTAATCGAGGTCGCCTCTCACACCTACGACCTGCACTACGGCATCATCGGCAACCCCCAGGGTAACCAGGAGCCTGCGGCGACCACACCGAAGTGGACGCCTCAAGGCTATGAAAGCGAAAACGAATATGTCGCACGGGTACGTGACGACCTTGCCCGGGCGAGCCAGCAGCTCGAGCGTGAGCTGGGAGAAGCACCACGGGTCATCTTCTGGCCCTACGGTGCTTATAGCAATGCCACACTCGATATTGCCGCTGACGTCGATATGCCCCATACCTTCAGCCTGCTGGGCAAAATCAACAATATCGATGAAAGTACCTGGGCCATGGGGCGCTATCTGATTGACCAGGAAACCTCGATGAAACTTTTCGAGGAGTATCTAAGCGGTCGTACCTGGGATCGCAAGACCGAGCGAGTCGTACATGTGGATCTCGACTATGTCTATGATCCAGACGAGGCCCAGCAAAATCGCAACCTCGACAAGCTCCTCGACAAGATCAAGGCTCAAGGCATCAGCACGGTTTATCTACAAGCCTATGCGGATGCGGACGGCGACGGGGTGGCAGAAGCGCTGTACTTCCCCAATGACCACATGCCGGTCAAAGCCGATCTTTTCAATCGCGTTGCCTGGCAGCTCAAGAAACGCTCCGGTGTCAAAGTTTACACCTGGATGCCGGTGATGGCCTTCGATCTGGGCCAGAGTCATGACTATGTCACCGACGTGCGCACCGGAAAGCCCAACAAGGAGCAGTACCTTCGCTTGTCGCCCTACGTAGAGCGTAATCGCGAGATCATTACCGATATCTACCGTGACCTGGGCCTATACACCAAGTTCGATGGTGTCCTGTTTCACGACGACGCTCTTCTCACCGACTTCGAGGATGCCAATCCTGCAGCGCTCGAGTGGTATCAGAAGCAATGGAGCCTGCCCGGCGACGTCGAGAAAATTCGTCAAAGCGATGCCTTGATGACGCGCTGGACCCAGCGCAAGACGCAGTTTTTGATCGATTTCACCAAGACACTCGGCAAACAAGCCAACTATTACCGCATGCTTGATGACGATCCGTTCGCCATGGCTCGCAATATCTATGCGCGGCCTATCCTCGAACCTGAAAGTCAGCGCTGGTTTGCTCAGGATCTGGAAGCCTTTGGTCGGGCCTACGACTATACCGCGGTCATGGCCATGCCTTACATGGAAGGCGCGGATGACCCGGATGCTTGGCTCAAAGAGCTGGCGCGCAAGTCTCTTGCCAAGGTACCTGCTCACAAACTGCTCTTCGAACTACAGGCTCAGGACTGGCGCGATCAGAGCCCTATCCCCAGCAAGCAGCTTGCGCACTGGATGAAAGTTATCAACCAAGCCGGTATCGAAAACTATGGCTACTACCCCTTTGACTTTCTCAATGGGCATCCCGAGACAGACGTGCTGAGGCGCAACTTCTCTTTGGCCACCGAACTGGGAGCACCCCAATGAGTGCAATGGAAATATTGGCTCTGTTTACCATTGGCTACCCCAGCTTGATGGCAACGGTATGGATTTGCGGCGGGATCTACTACTACTTCCACTGGGAGCGTAAACAGAAACGCGTGACAGGATCAGCGACCGATCCGGACGCCCCTTGGGTCACGATACTCGTGCCTTGCCATAACGAAGGGGTGAACATCAATGAAACCATCGATCACCTGTTTCTACAGAACTATCTCAATCTGGAAGTCATCGCCATCAACGATGGCAGCCGTGACGATACCGGCGAGCGTCTCGATGCGCTCGCCCGCAAGCATCCTGGATTGAAGGTATTGCATCAGGCCAATGGTGGTAAGGCCAGTGCCATGAACAATGGTTTGGCCAATGCCAAAGGCGAAATCATCGTCGGCATCGATGGAGATGCGGTGCTCGATTACGACGCAGTAAGCTGGATGATGGAGCACTTCATTGCCAGCCCCCACGTAGGCAGCGTCACCGGCAATCCCCGGGTACGCACTCGCTCGACTGCCATCGGCAAGATACAGACCGGTGAATTCTCGTCGATCATCGGATTGATCAAACGGGCTCAGCGCATCTACGGCATGGTGTTCACCATTTCCGGCGTCATCTGCGCCTTTCGCAAAAGCGCGCTCGAAAAGATCGGTGGCTGGAGCACCGACATGATCACCGAGGACATCGACGTCAGCTGGAAATTACAGCTCAGCGGCTGGCACATCCGCTATGAACCGCATGCGCTGTGCTGGGTGCTGATGCCCGAATCCTTGCGTGGCCTTTACAAGCAGCGTCTGCGCTGGGCCCAAGGTGGCGCCGAGGCTTTTCTCAAGCATCTAGGTTCTGCACTGCGCATTCGCAATCGCCGCTTCTGGCCGCTGCTGGTGGAATATCTTGTCAGCGTCGCCTGGTGTTATTCGATGCTTACCTTGATGGTGCTGTGGGTCGTCAACCTGACTTGGGCAGTGCCGGACTGGGACTCGGTAACGGCAGTACTCGACTGGTCAGGTGGGTTGTTGATCATCCTGTGCCTCTTGCAGTTTTGCGTGAGCTTTTCCATCGACAGTCGATACGACCGCAGCATGATCAAATGTTTGTTCTGGTGTATCTGGTACCCGTTCTTTTACTGGCTATTGAACATGGCCACCGTGGTCGTTGGCTTCCCTAAAGCACTGATTAGGCGCCGTGGCCAACCCGCTACCTGGAGTAGCCCTGACAGAGGAGAGTCGTTTCGTGAGCAATAAACTTGATTCAATCGTCATCAACAACCCCCAGCGCCGTACCTGGGGGTATCGTCTGCGTGATATCACTATTGTTTCGGCAACCGTTTCACTGTGGATATTATTCGTCACCCAGACCTATCTCACCGTTACCAGCAGCAACTTCTTAGCAGAGCAGGCTTATGTGCTGCAGATTCTCAAGTTAACTGCCATCGACTTCGTCGCGGTGTTCGTGATTCTTCACGTCTGGGTGCTTTATGAGCGTGTCCTTTTCCGTCTCAGGCTGCGTGCCTATCGCCGCTCGATGGAAGAGCAGGCCGCCCAGCCCAAACTTGAGGCAAAACCCGCCGAACCTCAAGCTATCGCGCATCCCAAAGAGATTTCTGAGTATCCTCAGCACGAATACGCCACTCGATAATATTCTGCAGTGATTCTTGATACATTGCCTCGCCACATGGCGGGGCAATGTGTTTTTATTTTAGCGGTATTAATAGCTCTATTATTACTGTATTAGTGCAGGCTGTTTTTATATTCGAAGAACAACATTTCATTAGGAATGACTTTTACCAAAAGTTTATTCAAGAAAGATTATCTTTTTACTGAAGCTGGAATCGAGCTCTATCTTCAAGTATCATTTTGCGCATTAAAAGTGTTTATTTAGATACAAAAAATGTCTCAACCAGCTCTTTCGAGCGAGAGTCCTCATGCGCAAATTCATTCTTACCTTCTTGTCGTTTTTTTTAGCTTCCCCTATTTTTTCTGCACAAGAAAACATCGAATACAGCGTGATCAGTTACCACGATATTATCGATGTCATTCAGACGCCCAACCTGAAGATCTATCCGCAGACCATTACTCGAGACAAGCTGGTCCAGCAGTTCAATCTGATTGATGAGCTGGGCTACCAACCGATCAGTTTTCAGCAAATTCTCGATGCCAAGGCAGGCAAAAGACCGTTACCGAACAAGGCGGTGCTTCTGACCTTCGACGATGGCTATCGCAGCGTCTACGACATCGTCTTTCCGCTGCTCAAGCTATACGACTATCCGGCATTGATTGCGCCGGTGGGTAGCTGGCTTGAGGTGCCCGAGGGTGGCAGAGTGCCTTACGGCAATATCATGTTGCCTCGAGACCGCTTCCTGAGCTGGGATCAGCTTCGTGAGCTACACGACTCTCCTTTAATCGAAGTAGCCTCTCATACCTATAATTTGCACTACGGTGTCATCGGCAATCCCCAAGGCAATGAGCAACCTGCGGCGGCCACCCTTGAATGGACAGCACAAGGCTATGAGAGTGAAAAGGAATACAACATTCGCATTCGCGACGATCTTGCCAAGGCAAGCCAGCAGCTCGAGCACGAGCTAGGTGAAGCCCCGCGAACACTCTTTTGGCCCTACGGCGCTTATAGCAACGCCGCACGCGAGATCGCCGAAGACGAAGGCATGCCGCATACCTTCACCTTGCAGGGTAAGGTCAACACCATTAATGAAAACACCCACGCCATAGGGCGTTATCTAGTCGATCAGGAAACCTTGATAACGGCCTTCCAGGAATACCTGAGTGGGCATACCTGGGATCGCAAGACCGAACGCGTGGTGCACGTCGATCTAGACTATGTTTACGATGCAGACGAAGCGCAGCAGAGTCGCAACCTTGGCAAGCTACTCGACAATATAAAGACTCAGGGCATCAGTACTGTCTATCTACAGGCCTTTGCGGATGCGAACGGTGACGGCGTTGCTGAAGCGCTTTATTTTCCCAATGACCACCTGCCGGTCAAGGCGGATCTATTCAACCGCGTGGCCTGGCAGCTCAAGAAGCGCGCAGGTGTCAAGGTCTATGCCTGGATGCCGGTGATGGCCTTCGATCTGGGGAAGGATCACAACTACGTTACCGACGTGCGTACCGGAAAACCCAACAAAGAGCAGTATCTGCGTCTATCACCGTATGTCGAACGCAATCGCACTATCATTCATGACATTTACCGCGATCTGGGCTTGCATACCAAATTCGACGGCATCCTATTTCATGATGACGCTTTTCTCAGCGATTTCGAGGATGCCAATCCTCTAGCCTTGGCGTGGTACCGCCAAAAGTGGGGGCTTCCTGGCACGATCAGTGAAATTCGCCAGCAAGAAGCTTCCATGACGCGCTGGACTGAGCGCAAGACCGACTTCCTGATTAACTTTACTCAGGTGCTGGCCAGGCAGGCCAACCACTATCGCATGCTCGACAATTATCCGTTCAAGACGGCACGCAACATCTATGCACAGCCCATCCTGAACCCTGAAAGCAAGCGTAGGTTTGCCCAGGATGTTGAATCTTTCGGACGTGCTTACGACTACGTCGTCGTGATGGCCATGCCCTACCTGGAAGGCGCAGCTGATACGGATGCCTGGCTTGAAATGCTCGTTGCCAGATCCCTCGACAAAGTGCCTGCCAACAAACTGATCTTCGAGCTGCAGTCTCAGGACTGGCGTAATCAAACACCCATTCCCAGTCAGCAGCTAGCCGACTGGATGGAAACTATTGAGCAGGCGGGTATCGACAACTACGGCTACTATCCCTATGACTTTTTCAATGGGAATCCCGAGACAAGTGTGCTGAAGCGCAACTTCTCCTTGGCTACCGAGTTGGTACCTGCCAAATGAATGTTAACCAGTCAGCGAGAACATACCTGCGCCTTGACCTGGTCGACGATATGCGCACCGATAGGAATCGCCGAGGTAGCCGCCGGTGAGGGTGCGTTGCACACGTTGACGGTGCGCTTGGTGTTGACGAACAGGAAGTCGTCGATCAGCTTGCCGTCGCGCGAGACCGCCTGAGCACGCACCCCTGCCGGATAAGGTTGAAGATCGTCCACGGTAAGACTCGGACAATACTTTTGCACCTGAGCAAGATAGCCCTTCTTGTACAGCGAGTTCTTCATCTCCATCAGGCCCGGGCGCAGATTGGCTCGCAGCACCTTGAGGATACCGGGGTTGGTCAGCATCGCCGCACTGTCGGCAAGGGAGATATCGCTTTTCTTGTAACCTTCGCGCTTGAACGCCAGCACGGCGTTGGGACCCACCGTGACGCTGCCATCGATCATGCGAGTCAAATGTACGCCGAGAAACGGCATCGCTGGGTCGGGAATGGGATAGATCAAATGATTGACGATGCGGTTGTACTCTGGCGGCAGCCGATAGTACTCGCCTCGAAACGGACATATTGTGAATCCCGGATCACGACCCAGCATGCGTACCACGCGATCCGCCATCAATCCAGAGCAGGAGACCAGATGGCGGGTCGTGAACTCACCCTGATCCGTCGACACCACGACTTCATTGGCATGCTCCTCAAGACCGGTCACCGCCGTGGAATAGCGAATCTCGCCTCCGGCTGCCTCGAACTCCCGCGCCATGGCCGCGGCGATCTCGCCATAGCTGACGATGCCGCTGGAGGGAAAGAAAATACCGCCGATCCCAGTGATGTTAGGCTCCCGCTCGCGCAGCTCATCCGCTTCAAGCCAGGTACGCTCCAAACCATTGGCCTCGGTGCGCTCCCATAGCGAGTGCATGCGCTGCATTTCAATATCGTTGGTGGCCACCAACAGCTTGCCGCACACATCGAACGCGATGTCATGGGCCTCGCAGAACGCCTTGGTGGCGCGATTACCCTCGAAACAAAAACGCGCCTTGAGACTGCCCAGCGTGTAGTAGACGCCGGCATGAATCACCCCGCTATTATGACCGGTCTGGTGCCGCGCCGGACCGCTCTCCTTCTCGATCAGCAGCATCCTGCAATCGGGGTAGGTCTGAATAAGCTGCATGGCGGTAGACATGCCGAGAATGCCCCCACCGATGATAATAAAATCGTACACCGCAAATCCTCATGTCTGCAAAGATCCAGGCCCCAATCTGCGTGGCCTCTGCGTCGATTATAACCGGCACAGCAGCGTATTGAATCAAAGCCAAGAAGGATTAAAGCCAGGAATAATGCTGGCCGATATGCCTATTTAGTAACCCTCTTTTTATAAGCGGTATCGGAGCGAGATATGTGTCATTTGACCAAGCCTCTGCCTGATGAAGGCGATGAGCGAGCAGGCGAAGCCCGAGCGCTTGGCGATAGCGAGTCGGTGCGGCCCAATGCCTCAAGCAAAGGACGCACACCAGGAAGTATTGCCGGCAAAGCAAAAGCGCTAATCGTGCCGTTCAAGGTAAACACCAAGAATTCGGCGCTCCTGCATGCCCAAATGAAGGCATTCTCGAAGCAGGTGCCGCTTTTGTATTTCATTCTTAGCATCAATGCGCTGACGCTTGCCTGGAACTTCCATGGAATGGCGCCGCTAATGTTGACGGTGATATTCCCTATCTTTCTAACCGGAATATGCGTACTACGCGTAGTGGTCTGGCTCAGATCCAGCGGTCGTCTAATGAGTGACAAGGAAGCGATCTGGCGACTTTACGGTGTTGTGGTCGCCGGCGACATCATTGGTATCATCTATCTTGTCTGGACCTTTGCCCTTTACAGTTATGGAGACGCTTACACCAAGAGCTTGGCGGTGCTGTTCGTCACGATTACCACAATCAGCGTGATATTTTGCCTTATGCATCTAAGGGCTGCGGCTCTGACAATGATGGTTACAATTGCCGTTCCCTATTCAATATTTTTAATCTTTACCCAAGATTCAGTCTTCTCAGCGGTAGGAGTCAATTTACTGTTGGTGAGTGGCGCGATGGTCTATATCGTATTCGTCGTATCGACGGATTTCGAAAAAATGATCAATAGTCAGAGCGAAACCGCACGACTAAGTGATGAAAACTATCGACTCGCCAATGTAGACAATGTCACAGGCCTCCCTAACAGACGCTACTTTTTTCACCAGCTTGATAGGCTTCTAGGATGCGCGCGACATGAAAAGAGGGCATTCGTGGTAGGCGTCATCGATCTGGATGGGTTCAAGGCGATCAACGATATTTACGGTCATGCAATCGGTGACCGCGTCCTTAAGGATGCCGGCAAGCGCCTGAAAGCACTGTCCAGTGAAACGATCGTGATGGCTAGACTAGGCGGTGATGAGTTCGGCGTGCTGCTCACTGATACTAGCGGCACGGCCGAGGTCATGGCGTTTGGTGAACGCGTATGCGCGGCACTACAGGTGCCCTTTTCCATGCCGGGCATTCAGGCAAATGTCTCGGGCTCGGCAGGATTCGCCTTGTACCCGGAAGCCGGTACGACCCCAGAAGTACTTTATGAACGAGCTGACTATGCGCTCAACTATGCTAAAGGGTCGCAGCGCGGCAAGCCCACCGTGTTCTCGAAATCCCACGAAACCGAAATTCGTACCCGTAGCCTTATCGAACAGGCGCTGCGCTGCGCGGATCTGGATAAAGAGCTGTCGTTGAATTTTCAGCCACTATTCGACATTCAGCGTCAAAGACCCGTAGGCTTCGAAGCCCTCGCCCGCTGGCACCATGCTGAACTTGGTGCCATACCACCGGACGTCTTCATCGCAATTGCGGAGCGTACCGAGCTGATCAATACCCTCACCCAGGCGCTACTTCGCAAGGCCCTGGCAGCAGCCGCAACCTGGCCCCAGGATATTTATATTTCTTTCAATCTATCGGTACGCGACATTATCTCGCCGAATGCAATATCCGGAATCATCAGGGTCATCGAGGAAAGCGGCGTCGAGCCGACTCGTATTGGATTCGAGGTGACCGAGTCCGCGCTCATGGGGGATTTCGATCAGGCCCATGAATCGATCAGCAGGCTCAGGGCTCTCGGTGCGAAAATATCCCTCGATGATTTCGGTACCGGTTATTCCAGCCTCAGCTACGTGCACCGTCTGCCACTGGATACGATCAAGATCGATCGTAGTTTCGTGACGGATATCGAGACCCGGGACACCAGCAGGGACATCATTCGTACCATCGTCGATCTATGCCGCAACCTGGGGATCGGCTGTGTCGTCGAGGGCATGGAAACCGCCCGGCAAGTAGCTATTTTACGCAAGCTTGGCTGTCATACGATGCAAGGTTATTTCTTCAGCAAACCGCTGGCTCAGAACGAGGTTGTTGGTTTTCTTACACAGCGCGAATTGGTACTCAGCGATTGATCATTCAGCGTTCAGGAACTCACCCATCACCTGATACGCCTCGTCGCACTCTTCGCGCACCAAATCCTCCATATTGAGAAAGGCGTGCAGCATGTCTGGAAAATGATGATGCCGATACATCACGCCGGCTTCTTCAAGCCGTTTTACATAGGCCAACCCCTCATCCCGCAACGGGCAGAAACCGGCGGTAATGACCAACGTATCCGGCAAGGTCTTCGTCATGGGCATGAACAGCGCCGAGGCGTTGCGACGATCCCCACCCTCGCGAAAATAGCTATCGAAATACCAGCGAATACGCTCTTCTTCCAGAAAATAGCCTTGCCCCAGCTCCTGCACGGAGGGATACGACAAGGTGTAATCAAGACTTGGATAGATAAGGATCTGTCGATGCAGTGGAATGCTGTCGTCATCCTGCAACCGGGCGCTGACCGTCGCCGCTAAAGCGCCTCCTGCGGAATCCCCCGCCACCGTCAGCGATTTGATGACGTTGCGCTGCTTGGCTTCGAGCGCCGGCCATAGATGCTTGAGAACCGCTAGAGTATCGTCGACGGCTAGCGGATACGGGCACTCTGGCGCCAGGCGGTACTCCACTGACACCACCAGATGACCGCTGGCCTTGGCCAGCTTGCGACAGATCGAATCATAGACCGTCACCCCACCGGCAACATGACCGCCGCCGTGTAGATAGACGCACACCGGCTTGGGTGTCTCTGGCGCCGGATCGTAAATACGAACCAGCACCGGGTACCCGCCGGCATCGATCATCACATCGCCAACCCAGGGAAGTTCAGGTCGCTGGGTGACCAGGGTCATGGTCACGTAGGCCAGGGCCTCCCGGGCACTGATCGGGGAAAAGGATGCCCCGGCCTGACGCTGCTGCTCGATCAACACGTTGACTTGATCCAACCAGGGTTGCAGCTTGGGGCTAAGTGAAGGGCTGGGTGACGTACTCATAAAATCTCCTGTCAGGGTTACGGACGACTTCAGTAAAGAGGGAATGTGCGCTCTTTGCCATACAAAGAGCCACTAAACGATGAAAGCCGACGATCACTCGTCGGCTTTCCCTGGCCATCTAGCGATGATCGGCTCAGCTTTCGATGCCACCCATGCAGATATACTTCATCTCCAGATAGTCATCGACGCCGTACTTGGAGCCTTCACGGCCCAAACCTGACTCCTTGATGCCGCCAAAGGGGATCACTTCGCTAGTGATGCCGACTTCGTTGACCCCCACCATGCCGTATTCCACCCCTTCTGAGACGCGCCAGGCGCGGCCAATGTCCCGAGTGTAGATGTAGGAGGCCAAACCGACTTCGGTGTCGTTGGCCATGGCAATGGCCTCGGCCTCGTCCTTGAAACGGAAGATGGGCGCGACCGGTCCGAAGATCTCTTCCTTGAACAGACGCATGTCCTTGTTGACGTTGGTAAGCACCGTGGGCTGATAGAAGCAGGCGCCGTTATCCGCAGGACTGCCGCCGGTGACGGTCTTGGCACCCTTGTTTTGAGCATCCTCGACCAGTTCCTGCACGCCCTTCACAGCGTCCTCGTTCACCAGGGGGCCCATGGTGACGCCGTCTTCCAGGCCGTTGCCGAGTTTGAACTCGTTGACCTTGGCGGTGAACTTCTCAACGAAGGTGTCGTAGATGCTGTCCTGCACCAGAATGCGGTTGGCACAGATACAGGTCTGGCCCGCATTGCGGTACTTCGACGCCAGGGCGCCGGCCACGGCCTTGTCCAGGTCCGCGTCGTCGAAGACGATGACCGGAGCGTTGCCGCCCAGCTCCATGGAGACCTTCTTGACGGTATCCGCCGCCTGCTTGAGCAGCTGCTTGCCAACGGCCGTGGAGCCGGTGAAGGTGACCTTGCGCACGATCGGATTGCTGGTCAGCTCGTTGCCGATGGCACTAGCACTCTTGCCGGCCACCAGGTTGATCACGCCCTTGGGCACACCGGCGCGCTCGGCCAGTTCCACCATGGCAAGTGCCGACAGCGGCGTTTCCTTGGCGGGTTTCATGACGAAGGTGCAGCCCACTGCCAAGGCTGGCCCGGCCTTACGCGCCAGCATGGCATTGGGGAAGTTCCAGGGTGAAATCGCCCCGACGACCCCTACCGGCTGGCGAATGGTGATCAGGCGACGATCATTGGCCACAGTAGGAATCACGTCGCCGTAGATGCGCTTGGCTTCCTCGGCAAACCATTCGATGAAAGAGGCGCCATAAGCCACCTCACCCTTGGATTCGGCCAGCACCTTGCCCTGCTCGCTGGTCATGATCACCGCCAGGTCGTCCTGATTCTCCATCATCAGGTCGAACCAGCGCCGCATGATCGCTGCCCGCTCCTTGGCGGTCTTGGCCTGCCAGGCGGGCATGGCGCGTTGGGCCGCCTCGATGGCGCGCCGGGTTTCGTTGGCCCCTACGCTTGCCACCTGGGTGATCACCTCACCGGTAGCGGGATTGATCACGTCAAACGTTTCGCCATCATCGCCATCGACCCACTGACCGTCAATATAGGCCTGGGTCTTGAGCAAGCTTGAATCTTTCAAGTTAAGTGTCATGAGGGCTCCTTCTCTATGGGTTATCAAGTCTGGGCTATCAAGAACAGTGTGAACCGGCGAATGAGAACATCGCAACGATCGCAAACAGGCTCTTAGTGCAGTACAGACGCCACATTCTGGCAAGCGAACAGCCCATCATAGTATATTTTTGACACTTGTCGTAAAAAATGAACATACCGCGTTACTATTAGCAATGCCCGGGCGCCAGACGGCGCCCGGTTGAACATATTGCCTTGATTTACCGTTTCAGGAAGTTGCTTTTCACCAGGTCGACCACATCCTCCATACGCCCATCCAATACCGCCTTGGTGGAGTACATGGCCGTGGAGGCAACCTGGCCGGCCTCGACCTTCGGCGGCATGACAAGCTCCATGGGGTTGACCTTCACATCAAGCAGCGCCGGACCGTCCTGAGCCAGCCATTCGGCGATGGCGCCCTCGAGCTCGTGATCCTGCTCTACGCGCCGCCCCCAGAAGCCCAATGCTTCAGCCAGCTTGTCGAAATGCGGATTTTCGAGCTTGGTGTAGCTGTCCAGTAACCCTTCCACTTTCTGTTCGATCTCGACAAAGCCCAGGGTGCTATTATTGAAAACGACGAGCTTGAGCGGAAGCTTCTCCTGTCTGAGAGTCAGCAGATCCCCCATCAGCATGGTCATACCGCCATCGCCGCACATGGCAATCACCGGCGATCGGGAAAGGCCTTCTGAATGCCGATTGCCTGGGGGTAGGCGTTGGCCATGGTGCCGTGCACGAGACTCGCATGGGTACGACGCTGGCCGCGGGTACGAATGTGACGCAGCATCCACACCATGGGGCTGCCGCCGTCTGCAGTGAAGAAGGCGTTATCCGGCGCCAGCTTATCGAGGGCCAGAGTCAGCTCCTGGGGATGAATCAGATTATCATCCTTGGACTCGTGGGCCGTGCTCTCCAGGGCTTTGTGGTATTGCTTGCGGCAGCTATCCAACCACTTGGTACTGGTTTGCTCCTTGAGCATCGGCGTCAGCACTGCGCAGGTGCCGCGCACACTGCCCATCAGGCCAATGTCCACCGGATGGCGCTTGCCCAGCTGCTGCGGATCGATGTCCACCTGAATGATGGTCGCTTTTTCTGGATAGAACTGTCCCCAGGCGAAGTTACAGCCCAACAGAATAAGCGTGTCGCACTCCCCTACCGCATGGAATCCGCCGGCTAGACCAAACACCCCGGTCATGCCAACTTCAAAGGGATTGTCCGGTTCGATGAAATCCTTGGCTCGAGAGGTCCAGGCAATGGGCGCCTTGAGCCTGGCCGCCAAGGCCATGACCTCCTCTCGCGCCCCCTCACAGCCGGAGCCGGCAAAGATGGAAATCTTGCCGCCCTTGTTGAGCTGTTCCACCACCGGTGCTAGCTCCAGCTCGTTGGGATAGATGACCGGGTTGACCCGGTGGGCGCGAAACGGCAGATCCTGGCTTGGGGTCTGGGTAAACAGATCCCCAGGCACTACCAGCACCGCCACGCCGTTCTTGGCCAGGGCCGCCTGGGCGGCCAGCGCCGTCATGCGCCGTGCCTGATCGGGATTGATGATGGTCTCGCAGAACACGCTGTACTGCTCGTAGATGGGAACGGGATCGACGTCCTGAGGGAAGGCGACGCCGCTTTCGCTAGTGGGTATCTGAGAAGCAATGAACACCACCGGCGAGCCATTTCGGTGGGCATCGAACAGCCCATTGACGAAGTGCAGGCTGCCCGGGCCACAGGTGCCGGCACACAAGGCAAGCTCCCGGGTCATGTAGGCCTCGGCGCCGGCGGCAAACCCGCCCACCTCTTCGTGGCGCACATGCACCCACTCAAGATCGCTGCGTCGAATGGCATCGGTAAACTGATTGATGGTATCGCCGACCACGCCGTAGCAGCGCTTTGCACCGGCCTGAGCCAGGGTTTCCACGATGATTTCGGCCACGTTACTGTGACTCATCTGCGATTTCCTCCGCATTGACGCCCTTGCCTGGGCGCGTGAACACTGCCGTCATGAATATATGACGGCCTTCCTAACAGCCTATGACGACTGGAAGACAAGTGCCAATCATGCAGGACATGATTGATGACGCAATATAATTAGCAAGAAAACATTAAGCATTTGTTAGCATCCGGCAGTATCTGAGGCAAACGATTTCGCCTTCGATCCTGCTTTGACAGCTTCGCGACGACATGCTTAGGTAACGCCACGACAGGGGCGCTGGCTTCATGCACTAACCGAAAGCCGGCTGAGAAGCACCCTCGGAACCTGAACCAGTTAATACTGGCGGAGGAAGTCGCGGAAATGTCCCGACCTGTCTCCGCCCGGAGGCAGCCATATGTTCGATTGCCCGTCCCATCTTGCGCGTATGCGCCAGAATGCACCGCTGGTGCAGAACATCACCAACCATGTTGCCATGAACGTCATGGCAAATGTGCTGTTGGCCATCGGCGCATCCCCTGCCATGGTGCATGCCAAAGAAGAAGTCGAGGAGTTCGCCGCCCTTGCGGATGCATTGAGCCTGAACATCGGCACACTGTCCGCAGAATGGGTCGAATCCATGCAGCTTGCTGCCCGCGCTGCCAATCAAACTGGCACGCCTTGGGTCTTCGATCCGGTGGCGGTAGGTGCCACAGCGTTTCGTCGCCGGATCGGTGCCGAACTCGTCGCATTGAATCCCAGCGTGATTCGCGGAAACGCATCAGAAATCATTGCTCTTGCCTCCGAACGCATGGGTGGTCGTGGCGTGGACAGCGCCGATCCGGTGGAAGCGGCGGAACAGGCAGCCATCGAGCTTGCCACACGCAGCGGCGGCGTAGTGGCGGTCAGCGGCCCGGTGGACTTCGTCACCGACGGTAAGCGAAAGGCCCGAGTCGCCAACGGCCATGCGCTGATGCCGCGTATTACCGTGCTGGGGTGCGCCCAAACCGGCGTGGTCGCCGCCTTTATCGCCGGAGCCGAGGATGTTTTCGACGCCACCCTGGCGGCGATGGCCTGCTATGGCGTCGCCGGTGAGATCGCTGGCGAAAGCGCAAACGGCCCCGGTAGCTTCGCCGTGGCCTTTATCGACGCCTTATACAACCTGAATGACGCACAGCTCAATAACCGCCTGCGCCTGGAGATGGACGATGACCTTTGATTTATCCCTGTATTTGATCACTGACCCCAAAATGTGCGCCGAACGTGGCCTTGTCGAGACCGTGATGGCGGCCGTGCGCGGCGGGGTGACCATGGTTCAGCTACGAGATAAACACGCCTCGGACGCGGAACTGATCGAGCAGGCCAAGGCGCTGAAAAAGGCACTCGTCGGCAGCGGCGTGCCACTGATCATCAATGACCGGCTGGAAGTGGCCCTGGCCGCCGATGCGGATGGCCTGCATATCGGCCAGACCGACGGCAACGCCGCCGCAGCCCGCAAGGCGCTGGGTTCGGATGCCATTTTGGGGCTATCCATCAATACTGCAGAACAGCTGGCAAAGGCGGATACGTCGCTACTCGACTATGTAGGCTTGGGACCGGTATTCGCTACTGCTACCAAGAGCGATCATGAATCGCCGCTGGGGTTTGATGGTCTGGCAGCATTGGCCGCGATAAGCCCGTTACCCAGCGTGGCTATTGGCGGCCTGCAGGCCCAGCATGTGGATGCCGTAGAAAAGGCGGGGGCTCGAGGAGTCGCGATCATCTCCGCGATCTGTGCCGCGTTGGATCCTCAAGCAGCGTCGCAGCAATTCGCTACAAATTCTTTCTAAATTAGTATTTTACAATGGCGGCGCTATTCAGAACAACTGCCGGGGAAAAGCATTGCAACCTAGGGTTGAATGCCTATAATCGCGAAGAAGAATAACTCGCATCCAATAATGATTTTCTTTTCTTCAGGAAGCTGCCATGACCCGCTTTCACCTCGCGCCACTTGTTGTTTCTATCGCCACTTTCAGCCTGGCTGCTCAAGCCCAAGCACAAGAGCAAACCAAGTCAAACGACAATGTCACGCCTGAGGCGGTGGTCGAACACTATGCCGATCTGGCCCACGCCACCTTCCAGGATGCCCTGATCACGGCGCAAAAACTCGATGAGGCCACCGACGCCTTCATCGAAAATCCCAACGCCGACACTCTTGAAGCCGCCAAGCAGGCCTGGCTGGCGTCCCGCATTCCTTATCAGCAAAGCGAAGTCTTTCGTTTCGGTAACCCGGTGGTGGACGACTGGGAAGGCCAGGTCAACGCCTGGCCCCTGGACGAGGGCATGATCGACTACGTGGAAGGCGATGACTACCAGCACGAGCTGGGTAATGAAGGCGCCACGGTCAACATCATCGCCAGCAACGAGATCAACGTGGGTGGCGAGACGATCGACGTCAGCGACTTGACGCCACAGCTGCTGGCGGATCTCAATGAAATTGGCGGCTCCGAGGCCAACGTGGCCACCGGCTATCACGCCATCGAGTTTCTTCTATGGGGCCAGGATCTACATGGCTTCGAGGCCGGCAACGGCGACCGTCCGCCCAGCGACTACCAAACCGGAGAGGACTGCACTCACGGCAACTGTGATCGCCGCGCCGCCTATCTGGATGCGGCCACGGATCTGTTGGTCAACGACCTGGAGTGGATGACGGCGCAGTGGGCACCGGAACAGCAGGACAACTATCGCGCGGAATTGCTGGCACTTGAGCCACAAGAAGGCCTGCAGCGCATGCTGTTCGGCATGGGTTCGCTATCGCTAGGGGAACTCGCCGGCGAACGCATGAAGGTCGCACTAGAAGCCAACTCCTTCGAGGACGAGCACTCCTGTTTCAGCGACAACACCCACAACGCCCATTATTACAACGGCAAGGGCATTCGCAACGTCTATACCGGCCAGTATGAGCGGGTGGACGGCAGCGAGCTGAGCGGTTCTTCGCTCTCCGATCTGGTCGCCAAACAGGATAGCGAGCTCGATGACACCTTGCGCCAGCAGCTCAAGGACTCCATGGCGGCCCTCGATACCCTGAAGCAGACCGCCGAGGCCGAAGAGTCACCGATGAAATTCGACATGATGATCGCCCCGGGCAATACCCAGGGTAGCGAAATGATCAATAATGCCATTCTGACGCTGGTCGAACAGACCGGCTCCATCGAGCAGGCTGCCAACACGCTGGGTATCGCATCACTGGAACCGGACACCGCCGGCCACGATTTCTAAGATACCCGTAAAAAACAACGGCGAAGCCCCATCTCAAGGCTTCGCCGTTGACGCTTCAACGAGGTCTTTTCCATGACCGCATCGCATCATCTGATTTTCTGGGCGAGTCTCTGCCTGGTAGGACTGGCAACCGGTGCCGCCGCCGAGGAATATCCGCTGCAGAACACCCCCAAGAGCGCGGGTGAGGGCACCGTGGAGCAGTTCGATCACAACGCCTATTCCCTGCCCCTGAGCAATCAGTCGATGACCAAACGCCTCGATTTCAGCGTGGGCAACAGTTTCTTCCGCAACCCTTGGGTTGCGGCTCCGGCCAGCACCGAGGCTCGGGACGGCCTGGGCCCGCTGTTCAACACCAACTCCTGTCAGGGCTGTCACATCAAGGACGGTCGCGGCCATCCACCGGCCTCGGGGGAAACACCGGTCTCGTTGTTCTTGCGCCTATCCGTGCCCGCCGACCCGGAAGAGGACGCGGAACTCCTGGAGCGCCAGGGCGTGAAGCCTGCCCCCGTCTATGGCACCCAGTTGCAGAACGCGGCCCTGCCCGGTGTCAAGCCGGAAGCAAACATGGTGGTGGAGTACATCGAACGAGAGGTCAAGCTGGGAGACGGTTCACCGGTCAGCCTGCAAGTCCCGGAATATCGCATCGAAAATCCAAATTACGGCCCCCTACCCGAGGATCTACTGACTTCGCCCCGGGTAGCGCCACCGATGATCGGCCTGGGGTTGCTCGAAGCAATCGAGGAAAAGGATCTTCTGGCCAATGCGGACCCGGAGGATGCCGATGGCGATGGCATCTCCGGGCGGACCAATGTGGCCTGGAACCGTGCCACCGACACCCTCCAGATGGGCCGCTTCGGATGGAAGGCCGGTGAGGTCAGCATCGAGCAACAAAGCCTAGGCGCCTTCGCCGGCGATATGGGTTTGACCTCGAGCCTGAATCTGGCCACGGACTGCGACCCCAAGCAGCGCTGTGACGAGACTCCTCATGGCGGCGAGCCGGAAGTCAGCGATAAGATCGCCAACTTCATCACCTTCTACGCCAGCAGCCTGGCGGTGCCGGCGCGCCGCGACATGGACGACCCAGCGGTACAGACGGGCGCGCGGAAATTCAACGACCTTGGCTGCGCCGGCTGTCATACCCCGCGTCACCAGACCGCCGAAGTCGAGGATCGGCCAGAGCTGAGCGACCAGACCATCTGGCCCTACACGGACATGCTGTTGCACGACATGGGCGCGGCGCTGGCGGATAATCGTCCCGAGTTCAAGGCCAGCGGCCAAGAGTGGCGCACCCCGCCGCTATGGGGCATCGGCTTGGCGCAAACCGTCAATCCCCGCGCCAGTTTCCTGCACGATGGGCGCGCCCGAACCTTGGAAGAAGCCATTTTATGGCATGGCGGTGAAGCGGAAAGCGCCAAGGAACAGTACCGTCATCTGCCCGCAGAAGAGCGCGAGACCTTGCTGCGCTTTCTTGAATCTCTTTGAAGAGTATAAGGAACAAACAGCATGACCTTGCGACGCTCTCTTCTCGCCCTGCTTGCCACCTCCCTGCTGTCATCGTCGGCCTGGGCCGATGACGCCGAACCTAAGGAGCGCTGGTACAGCGCTATCGGCGGGCAGTATCAAGCGCTCCAAAATGAAAGCACTGCGCTTGCGGACACCTTGCAAGAGGGCTGTCAGAATCCCGATACGATACGCGATGCCTGGCTTGCGGCCTACAAGGCCTGGCAGCGGGTGCGCTATGTGGATTTCGGCCCCATCGAGCAGCGAAGCCGCGCCTGGCAGCTGCAGTTCTGGCCGGACCGCAAGAACCTCATCGCCAGAAAGGTCGATGCCTGGCTCAAGGCCCCCAACCCGCCCACCCCGGAGCAGGTCGCTGCAGACAGCGTTGCTCTCAAAGGCTTCCCGGCCCTGGAATATCTGCTGTTCGAGTCCGAGAACGGGAATGAGGTACCGCTAGAATCACCACAAGGCTGCGCCCTGGCCGGCGCCATCGGCCAGCATCTGGCCACCACGACCCAGGCGCTGAATCAGGACTGGCAGGCTTTTGAGGAGCATTACCTGAGCACCGAAGGCTATACGGAAACCACCGTGGAAAGCGCCCTGCACGGCCTGCAGATTCTGGATGACAAACGCCTGGCGGAGCCCATGGGTCTGCGCGGCAAATCCCGCAACGGCTATCTGGCGGATGCCTGGCGTAGCAGTGAATCCATCGCCCTGATCGCAGCGTCACTGGCGGGACTGGAGCAGAGCTTCCTGCCGGGGGCGCAGGCGCTGCTGCAACAGGAAAGCGAGGCGGAGCTGGGCCAGGAGCTGGAAGAGACGCTCTCCGAGACCCGCGCCTTGGCGGAGTCACTGCCTTCCGGGCTTGCCCCAGCGCTGGAAGACGAGCAGGCCTATAAGGGACTGCAACGCCTGTACGTGCAAGTCGAGCAGCTGCGCCAGCTGATGGAGTACAAGATCGCCCCGGCGCTGGATATCAAGCAGGGGTTTAATTCAAGCGACGGAGACTGACCCATGCTGAACCGTCGCCACTTTCTCAAGAACAGTCTAGTCCTGAGCGCCTGGGCGGGGCTGGCCCCCGCGCCTTGGGCCTGGGCCGACGACGAACCGCTGCTGTTCAGCGCGGTGGACGATGCCGAGGGCAAGCACTGCCTGGCAGGCGCTACTCTGCGGGGCGAACTGGCTTTCATGACAGACGTACCGGAGCGCTGCCATGGCGGCACACGACGCCCGGGCAAGCGCGAAGTGGTGATGTTCGCCCGGCGGCCCGGACGGCAGCTTCATGTGCTGGATATCGATGCCGGCAGCACGCGGCTGTCCATTGAAGCGGGAGACGGCCGCCACTTTTACGGTCACGGCGTATTCAGCCCGGACGGGCACTATCTCTATGCCACCGCCAATCGATTTGAGAGCACCGTGGGCATCATTCAGGTCTTCGATGCGGCGCGTGACTACGCTCTCGTGAAGGAGTTCCCCCTTGACGGTATCGGCCCCCACGAGCTGCGCCTGCATCCGGATGGCGATACGCTGATCGTGGCCCTTGGCGGTATCGAAACCCACCCGGACTACGGTCGCGCCAAGCTCAACCTGGATAGCATGGCGCCGGCACTGCTATTGATGGACCGGCACAGCGGCAAGATTCTTGCGCGTCATGAACCTTCTCACCATCAGCTTAGCTGCCGCCATCTGGATGTCGGACCGGACGGCACGGTGATTACGGGTTATCAGTTTCAAGGGCCGGAGTGGGAAACACTGCCATTGATCGCCCGGCTGGATGGCCGGGCCGACGAGTTTAAAGAGCTTGCCCTGCCTGAACCCCTGACGACCTCGCTCAAGCAATACATCGCAAGTGTCGCCATCTCCGGCAATGGCCGCCACGCCGCGATCACTGCACCCAGGGGCGCTCGAATATTGATCATGGAAACCCACACCGGAAAACTGCTACGCGAACTTGCCCTGGAAGACGCCGCCGGCGTAGTCGCAGAAGGCGAAAACGACTTTCTCGTCTCCTCGGGCCGCGGTGGGCTCTATCGTCTAAACAGCACGTCCAGCACGCCGGAACGCCTAACCCAACTGCCTGTGCACTGGGACAACCACCTGACCCTGGCGTAAGCACTGCTGGCAATCCATTCGGGTTACTAATCGACCAGGCTCAGTTCCAGCACATGGCGGATGCGCTGCCCATCCCAGTCATACCCCAGATGCCGCCCCTGGCGGGTGGGAGAGAGTACCGGGGGACGTAATACAGCGGCGCACTCCCCCTCTGGATCACGCACGCTGGGGTAGACGATCCCATCACGACGAGACGCCCTGGCGTCGCGTCCAAAGGTCTGACCTGCCGACCAATCCTCAGGAACGAGAAAGGGCGCGGCAGAGGCCGCGTTGCGCAAGTCGATCAAACACCCCGCCAGATCAGACAGATAGACGCGTTGCGGTAGTAGCATGGGTGGTTCGTTCGAATCCCGCAGGAACCGCTCGGCGTGATAGCGCGTTTCAGCGATGGCCGTGGCCTCGCTAAGGGCACAGTAGTAGACGCCAAAGGTGCCGTCCGAGAAGCGGCTTCCTTGACTCGAAAAATGGCAGAACGCGGCCATGATCGGCGTCCAGCCCGGACCATAGCGACGGTCCTCTTCGTCTACGAGATGGATAGCCCCAGCCTGCTCGCGAAGTCTCGCTGAGGTTTTGCCTTCGAGTTCCTGGAGCAGGTTCCAATCGTCCGGATCGGCGACGCGCTCAAACAGGTCGATGGGTGGAAATCGAGAGGGAATGATGCGATAGCTGGGGCGCCAGCGCACATCATTTGTCGAAAGGCTCATGCAAAGCCGCCGCCTCTTGCAGCATCCAGGTATTGGCGGACCACATAGAGATCCGCGACCAAACCCTGGCGCAAGCGATCGAGCGGGGCCTGACCGGCGAACAGCGGGTTCCGATTGGGTCGGCGCAGCCACGCATCCGCCGCCTCGGCGTTGGGCAACAGGATCTGCAGCGCCTTGTAGATTCCCAGGAGCAGGGACATGCGCTCGAGATGATTCACGTCCAAACGTGCGCTGTCAGGCACCTTGCGCCAGCGGCGGTAGGTAGAGTCGGGCACGCCGAGCAACACGGCGGCCTCCTGTTCTTTCAGCCCCCAGTCACGGACGATGTTGGGGAAGGTGCGCATGGCCGCGGCGCTCATATCACGGCGCTTATCGTTGCTGAGCTGGTGCAAGGACATGGCGGGGCTCTCTCTATGCATCGCTCAAATGACGAAACATTTTACATCATCGCTCAAATGGCGAATTTTGTCACGAGAGAACTTTTCGCCAAAAACGCATGACCTACCCTTGAGCACACCTCAATGGGCAACTATCTGCTCAGCTCCCATCCACAATAAACGCAGCGCCAAAAGCGTCAGCATCCATTTGAACAGGCTGTCGAAGCGCTCGGCGCTTAACCCTTTCAGCAAACGCAGCCCCAGCCAGGTGCCCAACAAGCCAGCAGCGATCATCGCCACCATCAGCCCCAGCCAGTCGCGAAACACGAATCCGGCGAAGCGAATATAAACGCCTTGGTCAGGTGCTGCAGGCTCATGCAGGCGGCGAAAGTCGCCACCCGGGCAAAGGGCGTGGTCTGACTGTGCTTGACGAAGGCGGCAACTAATGGGCCGCTGGCGCCAATCAAACTGGACAGAAGCGTGGTCACCGCGCCGGCAAGCAGCGTCGTGCCTTGGCCCAGCCTGCGCTTGGGCAGGCTCGGCCCCCAGCAGGAGTAGAGCACGAACAGCGCGATACACAGCTCCAGCACGCCGCTGGGCAGGCGGATCAGCAACCAGGCGGCGGCCAGGGCGCCCAGCACGACACCGGGCAAGAACGCAGCGATCAATTGACGATCGATGTGTCGCCAGGTGAGGGCCGCACGCCCCAGGTTGGAGCCGAACTGCACCATGCCGTGTACCGGAATCAGCGCCACGGCAGGCATTACCTGAGCCATGACGATGATCAGCAAGGTGCCACCACCGATACCGGCGCTCGCCGAAATGGCGGAGGTCAGCGCCGACAGCGCAATCAGTACCAGCTCGAGGGTGCTGGAGAGCGGGGAAAGCGCGTCGAAAAGCGTCACGCAGGACGTCCTGTTCAGTGAAATTTGACGCGGATTATATCGGATTGGAGCGGTGCCGAAACCGACATGACTAAGAAGAGTGACGTAAAACGTCAACACCATGTCGCAAAACGTCGATTTAGCCGGCGGATTTTCTACCACACTAATGTCAATTCAATGACGGAGTTCTTCCCATGAACCGCAACATGATCCTTACCTGCGCCCTGACCGGTGCCGGCGATACCTTTGATAAGAACCCCAACGTTCCTGTGACGCCGGAGCAGATCGCCAATGCCGCCATCGAAGCGGCGAAGGCTGGCGCCAGTGTGGCCCACCTGCACGTGCGCGACCCGGAAACCGGCGGCATCAGCCACTCCATCGAACATTTTCGTGAGGTGGTGCAGCGCATTCGCGAGGCTGATCAAGACATCGTCATCAACATCACCGCTGGCGGCGGCGGCGACTGGATTCCGGATGAGAATGATCCGACCCGGGGCGGCCCGGGCACCGACATGCAGACCCCGGCGGAGCGCCACGCCCCAGTAGGCGAACTGCTGCCGGAGATGTGCACCCTGGATTGTGGCAGCCTCAACTTCGGCGACATGGTCTACATCAATACCGCGGACTGGCTGCGAGAGCACGCACGCTTGGTACAAGCCGCCGGGGTCAAGCCGGAACTCGAATGCTTCGACCTGGGCCATGTCTGGTTCGCCCGTCAGCTACAGGAAGAAGGCCTGCTCGACGGTGATCCACTGTTCCAGCTGTGCCTAGGTATCCCCTGGGGCGCGGAAGCGGACACCGAGACCATGATGACCATGCGCAACAAGCTGCCGGCAGGCGCCAACTGGGCCGCCTTCGGCATCGGACGGTTGCAGATGCCCATGGTGGCTCAGGCCATGCTGCTCGGTGGCCATGCCCGGGTCGGTTTGGAAGACAATCTGTATCTGAGCAAGGGGGTCAAGGCCACCAACGGCCAGCTGGTCGAGAAGGCTGCCGGCCTCATCGAGAACCTGGGAGGCAAGGTCATGACCCCCGCTGAAACCCGCGCCTTCTTGAAGCTGCGCGATCCTAACACTGGTAACACCGCAGGAGGCCAGGTATGAGCAAGCAGTTTTCCGTGATCGGCACCGGTGTGATCGGCAACGGCTGGATTTCCCGGGCCCTGGCGCAAGGCTTCGATGTAGTGGCGTTTGATCCCATGGAAGGGGCCGAGGCGCGTACACGTAATGCGGTAAAAAACGCCTGGCCCTCTTTGGAAAAACTCGGCCTTGCGGACGATGCCAGTCAGGAGCGGCTGCGCTTCGTCGAAAGCCTGGAGGAAGCGGTCGAGAATGCGGATCTGGTGCAGGAGAACGTGCCGGAGCGCCTCGAACTCAAGCGCGAGATTCTTGCTAAGCTGGATGCGGCAGCCCCGAGTGCCACCATCGTCGGCTCGTCTACCTCCGGCTTCAAGCCCACGGATCTGCAGCAAGACTGTTCCAACGCCCCGGGCCGGGTGATCGTCGCTCACCCCTTCAACCCGGTCTATCTGCTGCCCTTGGTGGAACTGGTGGGAGGCGAGGCCACCACGCCCGCGCAGATGGAAACCGCTCAGGCGCTGTATCGGGACATGGCCATGCGACCACTGATCGTGCGCAAGGAGATCGAGGGCCATATCGCCGACCGCTTGATGGAAGCGCTGTGGCGGGAAGCGCTGCATCTGGTCAACGACGGCGTGGCGACTACCGAGGAGATCGATGCGGCGGTGGTCTATGGTTGCGGCCTGCGCTGGTCGTTGATGGGCACCTTCCTGACCTTCCACCTGGCCGGGGGCGATGCAGGCATGCGCCATATGCTCGAGCAGTTCGGCCCGGCACTGAAACTGCCCTGGACCAAACTGCAAGCCCCCGAGCTTACCGATGAGCTAATCGACAAGGTCGTCAAAGGCTGCGAACACCAAGCCGCCGGACGCTCGGTGTCCGAGCTCGATCAGCGCCGGGACGACTTCCTGGTGGAACTGCTCGATCTGGTACACAAGTACTGGCCGGAAGCCGAAGGGCTCAAGGGGCGCATCTGATGCGCATTCTCGACATCCGGGTCGCGCATGAGTGGGTGGATTACAACGGCCACATGAACGACGCGGAGTACGCCCGGGTCTTCTCCCTGGCCCTGGAAGCCTTGATGGATCATATCGGACTGGACGAGGCAGGCCGCGCCGAGCATAGCTACACCATCTACACCCTGGAGACTCATCTGTGCTATCGCCGGGAGGCCCACCTGGATCAGGCGTTAAGCGTGAATGTGATGCTCCTGGATCGGGACGCCAAGCGCCTGCATGTCTTTATGGAAATGCTAGACGCTGACGATCGGACCCTCGCCACCAGCGAACAGATGCTGATGGGCATGGGGGTGGAAAACGACAGCGAAGGCGCTCGCCCGGCGCCTTTCCCGGCACCGGTGGCGGAACGCATCGAAGGTCTGCCTCAGGCCGAAGCGGACAAATGGCCGGCCCTGGCTGGCAGGCGGCTGGGTATTCGGCGCTGAGAAGTCTACGCCTCGGCGTTCATCGGCAACCGCGCAATGATATTGCTGACATCGTCGCAGACCCGGGCGATCTCTTCGTCGCTGTAGCGCTTGCCACGACGCTTCTTGTAGCCCATTTCGTAGAGCTTGACGTGTTCGGTGGCGGTGACGCCGGCGTTGTCCAGGCAATGGCTGACGCAGTGCATCTGGCAGCCGTCGATGGCGACGATCGGCCGACCGGAACGGGCGGTCTTCACCAGCCCGGGCACGCCGCCGCCGACCCCGGCGATGCAGGACATCTCCGCCACGCCGGCATGATCGAGGCGTACGGCGGTTTCATTGGCGAGCTGCGCCACGTCGGAGCAACCCGAGCAGGAATAGATCAGGGTGCGGGGTTTACTTGGACGTTGCATGCTAGTCATGATTCCTCCCTGTGATGATGAGAGACGGCAAAAGAGGGCTAGGCCCCCCGACGCCAACTATGGTCGCATGCTAACGGCATCGGCATGTTGAGTGAGGTCAAGGATGGCGCTGACTGTTCATCTCCTCAGCGAGCCGGCTCGCCAGGCAGGCGACGATGGCGTAGATGGAGAGCTGGGGATTGGCGCCGATGCTGGTCGGAAACAGCGAGCCATCGAGGACCGACAGATTATCGAGCTGATGATGACGCCCGCGACTGTCGACCACCGCATAACGCGGATCGTCCCCCAGGGCGCAGCCGCCCATCACGTGGGCGCTGGCCAGGCGCACGTCATGTAACGCATAGCTGAGGCGCTCCACCTGCGCGCGAAAATCCGGCCAATCCCGGCTGAGACGCGCATGACTATGCCCCGGCATCACGGCCTCGGCGCCGGCGGCAAACTGCAGTTCGCCCATGGCCAGATAGGCGCGCCTGACCCCACCAAAGAGATAGTCGTTGAGCGGGTAATCCAGCACCGGCGTGCCGTCTTTTCGTAATACCACCTGCCCGCCCCGACTCTCGGAATGAAAGCCATCGCGCATCAGGGCGATCGCCACGCTGCTGTGAGAGAGCCGGCTCATGCGGGCAAGGCCTTCCCTTCCGTGACCACCGAACAGCGCCGCCATGATGCTGGGCTGCATGGGCGGCACCTCCAGCTTGAAACCCAGGGGGCCGGTCACGCCTTCACGCCATTGGAAATGATCGCTGTGCACGGATTGCGGTGCGCCGTAGTAGCCGTCGATGCGTTGATCGAACTGGGCCACCGTCAGCGCCACCGGGTGCAGAAAGGTGCGCTTGCCAAGTCGCTCGAACGGGTCCGGCGCCTGGGAGCGCAACAACAACCCCGGCGTGTTGATGCCGCCACCCGCCAGTACTACATGATGGCCACGAATCTGCAGGCGTGGCCCAACGGCCCGGCTCAAGGTGGCATTCATGCCCCGGCATTCCACTCCCACAACTCGCTCATCTTCGATAACCAGGCGCTCCGCCCGGGCGCTATGGATCAGGGTGGCACCGGCCTCCAGGGCGGCCGGCAGGGTGGTCAGCAGCATCGACTGCTTGGCATTGGTCGGGCAGCCGGTGCCGCAATAACCGAGGTTCCAGCAGCCACGCACGTTGCGCGGGATCGTTGACCAGTGCCAGCCCAGCGCCTCGCAACCGGCAAGCAAAACGCCGTTATTGGGATTCGGCGGGACGGCCCAGGGCGCGATGCCAAGTCGTGCTTCCATGCGTTCGAACCAGGGCGCGAGACTCTCGGCATCGAGGCCCGTTACCGCGTGGGCCGCTGCCCAATGGTTCAGGGTCGGCGCCGGGGTGCGAAAACTGCTGGTCCAGTTCACGGTAGTGGAGCCGCCTACGGTTCGCCCCTGCAGGATGCTGATCCCGCCATCCGCCGTCATGCGCGCCGCCCCCTCCTGATAGAGCTCGGCATAGGCTTTGGCCTCGTCGTTCTCGAAATCGGAAGAAGTCTTGTGCGACCCCTCCTCCACCAGCACCACGGAGAGTCCGGCCCCGATCAGGATCTCGGCGCTGGTGCCGCCCCCGGCCCCCGTGCCGACAATGATCACGTCGGCCTCGAAGACCTGGTCCTCATCGAGTCGGGAGGCATCCAGTACACGCCAGCCTCGGGCGAGGCCTTGCAGGAACGGATCAGGTACCGGCATGGGCGTTTATCTCCTGTGGTCATTCATACGCGCGGCGGCCCGGGATAGCCGGTCTCGGCCCAGGCCATGGGCAGCGCGTACCAGGCCATCGACAGCAGCTGATTGAGCGCCTTGACCCCTTGACGCAGCAAGTCAAAGCGGCTGTCGCGCCAGCGAATCAGAAAGGCATCGATCTGGCCGGGTGATGCGTTCTCCCAGGCGCTCCAAACACCGGTCAATGGGCCTCGGGTGAGCGGCAGGTTGAGCAGATCGAGCAGCTCGCAAACGTCCTTGTGAATGGCCGGCGACATGGCCGCCAGGCTGCGATCGAGCTGACGAAGCGTCGCATCGGCGGCGCTTTCATTGTCTGCCAGGGCAGGATGAGGGCCGATCACCGCAGGAAGCAACACGGCCAGCAGCCCCAGATCGCTGTCGCGCAGCACCATGAAACCCGCCGCCGGCTGAGCGGATGAGCAACCCGAGAGGCTCGCCGTGACCCCCACCGTGGTCAGGGTCAAGCTGGCGCCCAGGCCCAGCTTCAGGAGTTCGCGGCGCGAGATCACAATCGGCATCGGCCCTCCCTCACCGTACAAACCAGCGATAAATCAGCATTTGTAGCTTGCCGCCATAAGGCGGGTAGATCAGCTTGGCCGTGTTGAGGCGCTGCTTGATGAACACCCCCTTGGCCTTGCTGAAGGTGAGGAAGCCCTCGTGACCATGATAATGGCCCATGCCCGAGGCGCCGATGCCGCCGAAGGGCATGTCCTCCTGGGCCACGTGGAGCACGCTGTCGTTCACGCACATGCCGCCGGCGTGGGTGTGGCTCATCAAGCGGCGCTGCTCGGCCCTGTTATAGCCGAAGTAGTACAGCGCCAGCGGGCGCGGACGACGAGCCACATAAGCCATCGCTTCCTCGATATCATCGACCGGGACGATCGGCAGCAGCGGGCCGAAGATTTCCTCCTGCATGGCCCGCATGTCATCGGTGACATCGAGCAGCAGGGTCGGCGGTATCACTCGCGAACCCTCGAAGTTCTCATCGGCCGGATTGATGGCGATCACGCGGGCACCCTTGGCCCGGGCATCGTCGAGGACGTCGACGAGCCGTCGATACTGACGCTCGTTGACGATCCGGGTGTAGTCCGGGTTGTCAACGAGGCTCGGGTAGAGCCGTGTGAACGCCTGGCGCAGCGCCGCCTCGAGTTCGTCCACCCGCTCTCGCGGGCAGAGTACGTAATCCGGCGCGACGCAGGTCTGGCCGGCATTGAGTCCCTTGCCGAAGGCGATGCGCTCGGCGGCATGCTCGATGGGTACGTCCCTGGAGACGATGGCCGGCGACTTGCCGCCCAGCTCCAGGGTCACCGGGGTCAGATTGTCCGCGGCGGCGCGCATCACGTGCTTGCCTACCGCGGTGCTGCCGGTGAACAGCAGATGATCGAAGGGTAGCTGCGAGAACGCCCGGCCGATATCCGCCTCGCCGGTAACCACCGCGACCCGGTCTTCCTCGAAGACCTCGCCCAGCAAGCGGGCCACGACCTCGGCGGTGGCCGGGGTGAACTCACTCATCTTGAGCATCGCCCGATTGCCGGCGGCCAGGGCGGCGATCAAGGGGCTCATGGCCAGATAGAGCGGATAGTTCCAGGGCACGATGATGCCCACCACGCCGAGGGGCTGATACACCACCCGCGCCCGGCCTGGCTGAAAGGCTATCCCGACCCGACGCCGGGAAGGCTTCATCCAGCGGCGTATCCGTTTCACCGCATAATCGATACCCTGCACCGTCGGCAATATCTCCGCGAAGCGGGTTTCATGAGGCGAACGACGGCCGAAGTCGTGGCTGATGGCCTCGATCAGGGCATCCTGATGGCGAATCAGGCTTCCCCTGAGCGCCTTGAGCAGACGAATGCGCGCCGCCGCCTCCGGCATGGGCTCCCGATTGAAAGCCTCGCGCTGGGCAGCGAGCAGGCGTTCGAGGTCGGCGTTGAGGTGTGAACGATCGGTCATGAAACATCCCGGGTGGCGTTGCGTCTTCTGCGTTATATCACTCGCTGTGACGCGGTACGATATAGGCCCACTATCAAGAGGAGAATTACGCTGAACAAGAAACCCGTTCTCGTCTATGGCCGATTGACCGACGATCAGCTGGCCGCGCTATCCCGGGATTTCGAGTTGACGCGCTTCTCAGGCACCGACCTGGCCAACGACCCGGCCTTTCATGAGGCGCTAAAAGATGCCCACGGTCTGGTCGGCGGCGCCAGCTTGTCCGTCACCTCCGAGCTGCTCAATATGGCACCCAAGCTGGAAGCCATCGCCAGTATCTCGGTGGGGGTCGACAACTATCCGATCGACGAGCTGACCCGTCGCGGCATCCTGCTGTGCAACACCCCGGATGTGCTCACCGAAACCACCGCCGATACCGGCTTTCTGCTGATCATGGCCACCGCCCGGCGCGCAGTGGAACTTGCCGAGTTCATCAAGCGCGGCGACTGGAAAACAAGCATCAATGAAGCCCAGTTCGGCAGCGACGTGCACGGCAAGACCTTAGGGATGGTCGGCTTCGGGCGTATCGGCGCCGCCATCGCGCGCCGCGGCGCCCTGGGATTCGGCATGAAAATTCTCTATTCCAACGCCTCCCCCAAGCCGGAACTGGAAACCGAACTCGGCGCCGAACGTCGCGAACTCGATGCGCTGCTCGCCGAGGCCGACTTCGTCTGCGTCACCGTGCCCCTGACCGAAGACACGGAGAAACTGATCGGCGCACGGGAGTTCTCGCTGATGAAACCTTCGGCGATCTTCGTCAACATCGCCCGGGGCAAGGTGGTCGACGAACCGGCACTGATCGCGGCGCTGAAGAACGGCGAGATCAGGGCCGCCGGCCTCGACGTGTTCGAGCAGGAGCCGCTGCCAAAGGACTCTCCCTTGCCGCACATGAACAACGTGGTGGCGCTGCCGCATATCGGCTCGGCTACGACCGAGACCCGCAACGCCATGGCCCAGCGTGCCGTGGACAACATCACCCTGGCGCTCAAGGGCCAGCGGCCGATCAATCTCGTGAATGAAGATGCTTGGAGGAATACATAACTACTTTTCACCACTTGCTCTTTGATTTTACGACTGAGCTGGTATTTTATTAGCTTCTCATCAGCTCCCCGCAAACACCACCGTGCGTTTGGCATGCAAAAACACCCGGCGCTGCAGGTGGTAATCCACCGCCCGGGCCAGGGTCTGGCGTTCGATGTCCCGGCCTTTGGCCACCAGATCCTCCGGGTAGTGGCTGTGATCCACCACTTCCACGCCTTGGGTGATGATCGGCCCTTCGTCAAGATCGTCATTGATGTAGTGGGCCGTGGCACCGACCAGCTTGACCCCTTTCTCGTAGGCCTGATGATAAGGCTTGGCGCCCTTGAACCCTGGCAGCAAAGAGTGATGGATATTGATCGCCCAGCCACTCAGGCGGGTACACATCTCGCTCGAGAGCACCTGCATGTAGCGCGCCAGGATCACCAGCTCGGCGCCGGTTTCCTCGATGATACGCCACACCTCGGCTTCCTGCTGGGGCTTGGTTTCCGGCGTTATCGGGCAGTGGTGATAGGGAATTTCATGCCAGACGGCCAGGGGTTCGAGATCCGGGTGATTGGAGATGATCGCCCGCACATCGATGGACAGCTGACCGGTACGGTAGCGATAAAGCAGATCGTTAAGACAATGATCCGTCTTGGAAACCATGATCACCACCGGGGTGCGCCTGCCGGGTGCGGCCAACTCGAAGGTCATGTCGAACTCTGCCGCCCGAGGGGCAAATTCGGCCTGGAAGCGCTCATCATCGAACCCCTCGTTTTCGGGTCGAAACTCGACACGGATGAAGAAACGCTCTGCCAGACGATCATCGAAGGAGTTGAGTTCGGTGATGTAGCAATGCTGCTCCTTCAGGAAGCGGGTGACCACATCCACGGTGCCAAGGCGGCTGGGGCATTGGGCGGTGAGTATCCAGGTGTCGGTGGCGCTCATGCGAGGCTCCTCAATCGACGATGAAAGGCAAGGACCATTCTAACCAGCCAGCGTCGAGGATTGGGAATAAACGCCATGCCTAGCCTAAAAAGCACGGCAACAAGCCCCATCATTCGGAAGTTGCCAGCCTGGCCCCGAGAAAACCGAAGGCCCCAGCGAAGGCGCGCCTGATCCATTGCAAGACTCTAGGCCGTCGGATCACGTAATCCCGAGCAAGCGACGCAAACGCGCCGTAACCGATGAAGACCACAAACGTCATCAGCATGAAGATCGCGGCAAGACCGACAAGTGCCAGGGTGGCGTTTTCGGCGCCCGGCGTCACGAACTGGGGCAGGAAGGCAAGGAAGAACAGCGACAGCTTCGGGTTCAATACATTGAGCAGCGTCCCTCTCACGGCGATACGCCGCATGTTCTCCCTGGTTGTATTGCCGGTAACGTCGAGGGCGCCGCCCTCACGCAGAATGCTCCAGGCCATATAGAAGAGATAAACCACCCCAAGATACTTGAACACCTGAAACATCAATGCGCTTGTATGCAACAGGGCCGCCAGTCCGAGGATACTAGCGACAGCGGCAGGCACGATGCCGAACGTGCACCCCAAGGCAGCGGCAACGCTGGCTTGAAACCCTCGACCCAGGCCAACGGCAAGCGTGTAGATCACACCCGTGCCGGGTAACAGCACGACGACGAATGACGTCAGCAAGAACTCCCAGGACATGGCGGCTTCCTATTCTTATTGAAAATAGAGTGTAGCCGATGGGTGCGGGATAGAGCTGACAAGATGGCTAGACTCACCTCACAACCAGAAATCGAGCCCGAAGATGCCTACCGATACCAATCCTGCCATCACTGCCGCATAGCCCAGGCTGTGCTTCATCATGCGGTAGCCGCTGACGCCGTAGCGCCCCTGTAGCGAAAGATTGATGCCCGAAAGAGGACCTACGGCGGTGCCCACCGCCCAGGCGCCGAGAGCGACGAAAGCGAACAGGGTCTGTTCGCCTCCCTGAAGATTCAGCATCGAGGCAAGCACCGACACGCCGATGATGGGATGCAGACCGGCAATGGCGCTTGCCACGATAGCCAGGAAGCTGATCACCCCTTGAACAGCGCCGAACTCGGCAAAAAGCGTCCA
Source organism: Halomonas sp. PR-M31 (assembly GCF_001039575.1). Taxonomy (GTDB): domain Bacteria; phylum Pseudomonadota; class Gammaproteobacteria; order Pseudomonadales; family Halomonadaceae; genus Modicisalibacter. The sequence continues at coordinate 172,586 of NZ_JIBT01000001.1, read as the reverse complement.
TTCGCCGTTAGTTGCGGCATCGATCAGACTCGAAAGCCCCAAGGTGAAGAGCCCCGCGCAAAGAAAAAGAGAGATCTCGCCGCGCATGGCGGGCAGCCGCTCAAGCGTGTGCTGACGAACGCGCTTGAGCGTCCAGCGTGGTCCTTGAACCAGGTTGCTGAGCAATGCCACCGCCGGCAGCAGGAAAGTAATGATGCTGATGATCTGCAACCCTGGCAGCAGTTGATAATGAAAGAGCAGCACCAGCAAGGCCATGCCAGACGGCATCATCAGGCTGCGCGGCGAGAGAGAAAACCCTGCCACTTCCGAAAGATCGAAGCGTCGGGAAAGATCGATCAGCGTGACCACGCCGGCCAGCAGTGCCAAGGGCATGCCCACGGCCAACACATTCAGATAGGTCATTTGCGGCGCAAGTGTCATCACCACGCCCATGGAAGCAAAGAAAGGCGACCAGAGCGCCGCGCTGGAAAGGCCACGGTTGAGGGCCAACAGCTGGGGTAGGGAAAGAGGGCCATGCCTGGCAAGACGATCGCCGATCATGAATACCGTCGAGAGATTGAGAATGGTCCCCAGCAGATGGACGCCCAACCAGGTACCGGCGGTACCGCGTAATCCAGTGACGGAGCGCCCGAGAGAGCGTTTTCGGCGATTGCCGATCAACCCGATGAAACTGACCCCCACCAGCATCGCCACCACATGGGTATTGCCGTCGAGGATACCCGGCCAGCGCACGGACTCTTCATAATGGAGGTCGGTCAGCAGCAGCATGGCAAGCCCGAGCCCGGCGAGGACTCCTGCCTGAAGCCGGGTACGTTTGGGAATATCGCGCCACAGCAGCAGCGTCGCCAGCCAGAGGGCGTAGCCCACTAGATGCGGCACCGAAACGAAATCAGTGAAACCGAGAATCTGAAGCAGCAGGCCGGAAAGGATTAGCAGCCCGGCCAGTGCATGGCGCGGCAAGGGAGAAGCCGGAGTGGGCATGTCGGGTTAACGAGGCCGGTGACGGTTGGTGTGAGCAGCCTAACAGTTTGCCTTTCCCCTATCAGCTACCGCTGCTGTCCATTGATGAATTTGCTGACATCGCTTTGAAATTTACTATTCGCAAAAAGTAAAGCATACTCAGCGTTTATTCATCCTGATGCGTAAAGGAGCGAATCCTATGGCCAAGACTCTAGCTACCGTCAGCTCGAAGCGGCAAATCACGCTACCCATTGACCTCTGTCGGGAGATAGGCATCACGCCCGGCGACAAGGTCAAGGTGTTCATCCACGACGGTCAAATCACCTTGATGAGACAGCACGTTGGTGCAGCCGAGGGCGCGCTTGCCCATCTTTCGGGAGACCCTTCCCTCAGCGATGAAGACTCCTTGCAAGAAGCAGTGGAACAGCGTGATGCCAACCGGAAATCGGCGACGTGATCGCCATCAATACTAATGTGCTCTTGCGTTATCTATTGCAGGACGATGAGGCCCAAACGCACCGAGCCAAGGCGTTGATCCAAGGCGAAACACTGGTACTGATAACGGATATCGTGCTTGTCGAAACGCTCTGGACATTGAAAGGCAAGAAGTATCGTGCCGACAAGCAAGCGTTGATCGATGCCATCGAATGCTTGCTACAAGAACCGACGCTGATGTTCGAAGACGACGAGACGGTATGGCAGGCTTTGCAGGATTACCGGCAAACGAATGCAGATTTCCCGGATGCCTTGATTGCCAGAAAAGCCGCCTATCTTGCACGCTCGAAAGGCGAGCCGTACTCGGGAACCTATACCTTCGATAACCGCGCGCTTGCCCTGCCCGGTACCAAGGAAGTCAGGTGACGACCATAGCGCTTTGCTTCGTTCCACGCGATGATTTCATCTGACAGACTCTGCTGCCACCGTCGACAGTAAGCAGCAGAGCGCTCATATCTCATTTTTATTGAGTAAACCTTTCTACATATCTACACATGACGCCTTGAGCGTACCGTTCAAGACTTATCAAGACGGCAGGTTTGCAGTCGTTCAGTCTCCTGGGCATTGTCACCGGTGAAGCGGCTCAGCCATGCGTCACTGCCCTTTCCCCACCACTCCAAGCCGGAACCTGTCGTTAACCCTGCATGGCCGATATAACGACTGCCACTGGCCGATACGGCAGGCGCAAGGCCAAAGAGCTGATCCTTGTAGTGAAGTACAAGAAGAACGGGGCCATCCTCGTTGCCTTTCTGCGTTGTCACGTATCTTGCTTCTATTACCTGATTGTTATCGCAGGTATAGCGGTAAGTCCTTTGTTCAAACTGCAAATCACCGGCTTGGCTGACGCTCGAATTTTTGGAGCCTGAAGCACCACCGTTGACGCATCCTGCCAATGCTATGGAGGTGAATAGCAATGCACCAACAACAAGATTGGATGACCTTAGATTCATGGACGATACACTCCTTTCACAAGCCTCGCGGCAAGATCGTGCAAAAACTCATGTCGCGTCAAGCCAATTTCGATCAGGCGCTGACGCTTGCAGCATGCCCACTCTTGGAGTGGAGACAAGACCGCAACGAAAAGATTGTCGCTGTGCTTGGCCTTGTCCTGGCTATTGCGATATAGTCGTACTGAAATCCCGTACGTAATGGTAAAGTCATGGACGTTGTCAGCGTGAACAAATTTAGAGACAACCTGAAAAGCCTTGTAGAGCAAGTCATTACCAGGCACGAACCTCTAAAGGTGACACGTCGTGCCGGAGAGGCTTTCGTGGTCATGAGCGCCGACGACTGGGAAAGAGAACAAGAAACCTTACATGTTCTTCAGAACCAAGATCTGATGCAACAGATTGCAGCCTCTCTCGATACTCACAGCAAAGGGAAAGGATACTCACCTGATGATGAGCAGATGAATGAGATCACTGGTATTTGAAGGCAGCACTTGGGAAGCCTATGAAAAAATACGTGAGAAAGACAAAAAGCTGCATAAGGCTCTCTGCAAACTTTTGAAGGAAATGCTCCGCTCTGATGATCCAGCGTCCGGCATCGGCAAACCTGAACCGCTTAAACATAACTTATCAGGCTTTTGGTCAAGGCGTATCTCGCAAAAAGACAGGCTCATATACCGGTTCGACGACAGGTCGATTTACATCTTCGCTATTGGAGGGCATTACGACCAACCCTAACGCCCGGCTCACGCGCCGGTTTAGAGCTGCAGACGGCGGAAAACCGGTCGCTGTACAGCCAATTGCTAAGCCTTTGCTATCAGATACGATCCTGCTCCAACCATTAAACCACCAGCCGTAACTTTAACTGCTCGTTCTGCTCTATAGTTAGTGGCAAATGACGCAACACCCCCTGCGAAATAGGCATAGCCCAATTTGACACCACCAACTGCGACTATGGTTATCACTGCGATTATTGCTATATCCAATGTTCCGATAGTGGCCAAATTAACAAAGGCAGGGAACAAGCTCGCGTAGAAAAATATAGCCTTTACATCACCGAGAGTGAGGAGTAACCCCGAGAAAAAGCTGCCCACGACTTCTGCAAGCGCTGCCATTCCCAAAACAGCTAAAAACACAAAGACAAGATCACCGGCGACAATTCCCACCACAACAGCACTTCCGTTTGAGAATCCGGCAGAGCAGGAGCGAGCAACGACTAAGGCGACGCTAGTACTGGGAACTAGCGCTAAAGCTGCCATCGCTGCAAAAAGAGCTAATATTTCGACGAGACTCATCGTGATTTCTAGGCTTAACAGTGATTAGATCGCCAGCTCATTTATTGACTTGAACACGCGACTGCATTTATCTGAGCGCCATTTTGATCCCAAACAGCCAGTTGCCCATGCCCTACCCCACCACCCACTCCCGCTGCCCCTCTATCCCCATACTGATCAGCCTTGGCTCACTCTGCTGCATGGTCTGGAAGGCCGCCTTGCTGTCGAGTCCCCACCAGTTGAGCTGAATCAGCGTCTGGGCGACAGCGCCACCAAGAGTAGAACCGGGGCCGGGAATGACGATGCGGTCCGGGGCGAACTCGCGCACGCCCACCTTGAGGGCGGCGGTGAAATCATAGGGCGTCACCAGCTGTTCGCCGAGGGTGTAGTCCCGCAGTGCTTCGGGGTCGGTGCTCCAAGGGGTCCAGAGCTTGCCGCGGCCGTCGATCAGCGGTACTTCGGGCGCCTGAAACGGCGTCGCCGGCAGGCGCGTTCTGGCCTCGGCCTTCACGCCTTCCTGCATCGGCGTGTGAAAGGCGGCGTGCTGATGCAGGCGCAGGGGAAAACGCTCCAGCGACGGGAGTTCCTCGCTGAGCCGCTTGAGACCCGCCTCGTTGCCGCCGAACACCAGCATGCCGCCAAGGTCGATGGAGAGATAAAGCTCGCTGCCGTCCTGGCCGTGCAGTCTCTCGATCAGCGCCAGCAGTTCCCGGCGATGCTCGGGCTGGGGCCGCCACTGGTCGTCGACCCAAGGGTAGAGCAGCTGACCGCCGTTGAGGGTGGTCTGCATCAGGTGACCCATGGTGTTGATCAGGGTGAAGGCGTCGTCCTGTGACAGCGCGCCGCCGAGGGCCAGGGCGATGTACCAGCCCATGGAGTTGCCGGTCACGGCGCAGATCTCGTAGCGCTCCCGGTCGATGGCCAGCACGTCCGCCAGGGCGCAGGCGTAGATCAGCGGCGAGGCGTGATCGCCACGCCCGTGCAGGCTCAGGCGAAACGGGGTCTCGCCGTCGAGCTCGCTCAAGGTGGGCTGGTCCTGCTCGCGGCGCAGCGCATCGAAGCGCGCAAGCCACTCGCTGCCGGCGGCGTGGCGCGTTAAGGAGCCCCACTCCGCCTGGTTGTAGGTGCCGCGCCCGGGGCAGACGATCAGCAGGCGTTCCTTGGGGGTTGGTGGGGTCAGCTCACTCATGTCCGGCTCCCTGTTGCGGTGCGTTCAGATGCGGTCTGCCTGGCTACAAGGCCTTCGGCACGCTCACAAATCGCCGCGACCGAGGGCAGCGTGACCGTCGCCGCCGGTCCCAGGGAAATGAAGCTGTCCTCGGCGGTCAGGCGGTGCAGACGATGGGATTCCATGCCCCGCTCCACCAGGCCGGTGATGACTTCCTCGCTGGGCGAACCGCTACGGCGACATTCGTCCACGCACAGCACCTGGGCGCAGTCGGCCACCCGGCGGTGGAGCTCGTCGTGATCCAGCGCCGTCAGCCAGCGCAGGTCGATGATGCGAAGCGCAATGCCCTTGGCCTCGAGCCGCTCCCGAGCCTGATGGGTGAGATAGACGCCGTTGCCATAGGTGACGATCGCCAGGTCGTGCCCCTCGTCCCACTGGCCCAGGGACCCCACGGGCAGACGATACTCCGGCCCGGGATCAGGGAAGCACCAGCGCTGATCGCCTTCCTCAATAAGATCGCGACAGTGATAGAGGGCAATGGGTTCGAGCATCACCACGATGCGCTGCTCCTCGTCCGCCAGGCGCACCGCCTCCTGCAAAAGGCCCGCCGCATCCGCGGCGTTCGAGGGGCAAGCCACCAGCAGACCGGGAATGTCGCGCAGCACGGCGATGGCGTTGTCGTTGTGGAAATGCCCGCCGAAGCCCTTCTGGTAGCCAAGACCTGCGATGCGTATCACCATGGGGTTGGTGTACTGCCCTTTCGAGAAGAAGCTCAGGGTAGAGGCCTCGCCGCGCAGTTGATCTTCGGCGTTGTGCAGATAGGCCAGGAACTGGATCTCGACGATGGGCACGAAGCCGTTCTGAGCCAGGCCGATGCCCAGCCCCAGAATGCTCTGCTCGTCGAGCAGGGTGTCGATGATGCGATAGGCGCCGTACCTGGCCTGCAGCCGCTGGGTTACGCCGTAGACGCCGCCCTTGCGGCCGATGTCCTCCCCGGCCATGACCAGGTGCGGATAGGCTTCCATCAGCCGATACAGGGTCTGGCTGAGCAGCCGGGCCATGGTGGCCGGCGTTGCATCCACCTCAGCTTCGATGGGCTGGCGACGGCTGGGGCGATGCGGCGGAACGATGGAGGCCATCACCGCCTCGGCGCTTTCCAGCTTGGGCTGACGAATCGCCACTTCCGCGACCTGCGCCACCCGTCCGCCGATGTGGTGATAAAGCGCTTGAATGGTCTCGGGTTCGAGCACGCCATGACGTATCAACAGACTGGCGCTGTACAACAACGGATCGCGGGCATCAAAGGCCTTGATCTGCTTCGCCGTCAGGTAGGACTGCTGGGCGTCGGAGCCGGCGTGACCCATCAGGCGCACGCAGTGCATGTGCAAAAACACCGGCTGCTTGAGGCGGCGCGCCAAGCGCTCTGCCTCGCGGGCGGCGCGGTAGGTATCAAGCAGGTCGAGCCCGTCGCAACTGATGTAGTGAAATCCTGGGCGGCCGCGCATGCTCTGTTCGATCCAGCCGGCGGGGGTCGGCGTGGAGATGCCGATGCCGTTGTCCTCGCAGATCATGACCAGGGGCATCGGCGTGCCCTGATAGGCCGCCCAGGCCGCCGCGTTGAGGGCACCCTGGGTCGTCGAGTGGTTGAAGGAAGCATCGCCGAAGCTGCACAGCACCACGCTGTCCGTTGGCCACTCCCCCGACCCGCGGATGCGACGCCACAGGCCGAGGCCATGGGCGGCGCCCACCGCCTTGGGCAGATGGGAGGCGATGGTGCTGGTCTGAGGCGGCACGTTGAGCGCCTTGGAACCCAATACCTTGTGGCGACCACCGGAGATCGGATCTTCGCTGGAGGCGGCGAAGCTCAGCAGCATGTCGTAGGTCGGCGTCTGGCCGGGCAGCTGCTTGCTGCGCTGGATCAGAAAGGCCGCATCGCGGTAGTGCAGGAATGCCGGATCCGTGACACGAAACGCGGCGGCGATTGCGGCATTGCCCTCATGGCCAGAACTGCCGATGGTGTAGAACGCCTCGCCGCGGGCCTGCAGGCGCCGGGCATGCAGGTCCAGCTGGCGGCTGAGCACCTGGGACTCGAACAACTCCGCCAGCATCGGCGCCGTCAGCCCCACTTCATCGAGGCGCCACGCCTGGGCGGGGCTCGGCCAGTCGCCGTCGCGCAGTACCTCGAACAGGCGCTCTTCCAGAGGAAAAGGATTCATTGTTGTTTGGCTCCTTGATCGGTTTCGCTGACCCTTGCATGGCAGGTGGGCAAACCCTAACCATCGATTTCAAGTTTGGAGGCTTTGGCCAGGCACTCGCGCACCCGCTTGATCGAGCACTGTTCAAGGGCTTCGTATAGCGCCAGCTCATCGGTCACGGGTACACCCAATGCTGCCTCGAAGGCCTCGCGGTTGGCATTACCGGCATAGGCGCCGTTCTCGCTGCCGCCGAGATTCGACTGAAAGATACCCGCCGCACTCACCGGCAGAAAATCCTCGTAGGTGATCGGGCGGGCGCTGACCAGCCCCTGTTCGATCAAGGCTTCCAATTCCTTTTCCTCGCCGCATTCGGCTCCTTCATCACGTCCTTTATCGGTGAGCCGATAATCGAAGAAGGCCAGACCTTCGCGGCGAAGCTGCGTCTCGCTATCCGGAAACTCAGCGAAGGCCTCGGCTAGCGTTCGTTGATGGGCGTCGTTATCAAGACCTGCGGCTTGCTTGCGGGCGCTTGCCAGCAGACGATCATAGAGGGCTCGGCCCTTGGCGGTCAGCGCCGCACCGCGCTGCTCGATTTCACCGAAGCGGGCGGTATGGGTGCCCTGGTGCTCGCCGTTAAAACGCACCGACTCCTCTAGAGCTTTGAAACTGGTCTGGCGTAGCAAGATCGGGCAGTCGCGCCGGGGTGGGCCCTCGATCACCGCCTTGGGATTCATGCCGGCATCCGGCATACGCCGCTGGGCTTCGTCGATATTCAACGTACGTGGCGTCAGATGGTTGATGTGCGGCCCGCGGAAGCAGACCACGTCGGCGATCAGGCGGTGTTCCTCGAGCAGCGCCTGATAGGTTTTGATATCCACGGTGGCGTCCTGATGCCAGCGAAAGGTCTCCAGCGCCTCCTCCACGAAACGATCCGCTTGCGGGTCGCTGAGACCGCCTTGTTCTGCGTGGAGCGCAATAAGCTCCCGAGCGCCCGGGGTAAAGATGTCGCGCTCGGCGAGAATGGCGGATGCTCGCTCGCGCAGCTCGACACTCTCGATCAGTTCCAGGCGCAGCAAGGAGGTAAACACGCGAAAGGGATTGCGCTCGAGCGCTGCCTCGTCGATGGGTCGAAATGCGGTAGCGTGCACCGGCACGCCGGCCTCGGAAAGATCGTAATAACCCACCGGCTGCATACCCATCACTGCGAACAGCCGGCGCAGCATGGCAAGTTCTTCCGACGTGCCGACGCGGATGGCGCCATGGCGCTCGACGTCCAGCCGTCCTAACTCGCCATCGGATTCAAGACGTTCGGCAAGGACGGGGTTGGCCGCCAGTGTTTCCTGGTTGACCTGTTCGACGAGCTCCAGCAGCGTGCCGTAATGGGGCACCTCCGTCTGGTACATGGCGGATAAGGCCTGAGAGAAACGGTTGCGAATCTCGTCGCTGGAGACGAAGGTTGTGCTGTTCATGCATCTTGCCTCATCAATCTGTTGTTCGGGGGTTATTGAATACCCTCTATGGTACACGCGCTCAATTCAATCTTGAGAGCGCCAGCAAGAGACAAACGAAAAACTCCGCCTATCAAGGCGGAGTCGTTGTGATTCATAACGAGATTGAGTTGCAGAATGCCTACAGACCAAAATAGCCCGGCGGTACATAGGCATCGGCGAACAAGGGCCTGTTTGAGTTGAATAGCTGAGCCGGCGCTTGAAACTGCAACGACAGCACGCAGGTTCCTTCACCGTTCTTTCCTACCATCTTGATGCAGCCGTCCTTTTCGCTGGCCACGAGCATGTTATTGCTGGCCTGCTCATAGAACGCCTTGACCTGCAGCCCTTGTTCGAGGGTTGCCTGAGGCACGCCCAGCCCTATCAAGGCCTGAAGGCCTGCCTGCTGTAAAGATGCGTGCAGCTGCGCCTTCATTTGTTCCGGTGTCATTGTCTGCAGTGCCATAGGCGCTACCGGTACACTGGCAGGCGCCTTGTCCTGCTCACTTTCCTGGTCTTTATCCTGAAAGGGATCCAGCATCGAAGCCGCGAAACCAAGACCAAAAGACCTGCCCAGGGACAAGCCGATGCCGGCGTTGCTGCTCAGCAGTATGGCAGTGCTAGCGGTGGCGAGCATGTTGGACATCAAAGCCTGGTAGGGGGAGCCTTCTTCGTCTGCCTCTTTGGCTGCGTAGAAGCCATCCGTTGGGCCCAAACTATCACCATGATTTGTTCCATAGGCGGGCGGGATCGGATCGCTTGCGGAGGTTGCGCAACCGCTAGCCAATACCGCCAGCGCAATGGCGCTTATGAAACGCATGATGATGGTCATTGAATGGTCCTGCATTCGACGTGTGATTAATCTCCTCATCAATCTATCATCGCCTTATCCCCATCAAGCGCTGGAATAACGCGATTAATAGGCCCATTTCGTGGCAAAAGATTCGAGGCAAAAGAAAAGGTGAGCTGAGCGACAACGTCGCTCAGCTCACCTTTAGCGTGATACCTGTTGCTTACCGGTACGCTTGAGTAATCGGGCTTACGCCTCGATCGGGGCGCGCCAGTCGTCGGAGCCGGAGGTGCCGGCAACGGTGTGTTCCCACTCGATCTTGCGATAGGCCAAGGAAACGTCCATCAGCTGAGTGAACTCGGACTGAGTCGAGTCCTGGGCGTGAGGCATGCGCAGGTTGATGTCGACGATGGTGGCATCAGTCAATGACGTGGTGAAGAAGTGCTCCTGCTTGCCTTCTACGGAGGTGCGATACCATTTGAGTTCGACGTTCGGCAGCATTTCGCCGGAGGCCAGAGCGTTGTACATCAGCGGCACGGCCTTGTTCAGCGCCACGGTGAAGATAAACGGCTTATGGGCGCGCTGGCCTGCGGGCTGGCCGGACTGCGGGTCGGTAGGCACGGTAACGACGTGCTTGAATTCCTGCACCAGCATCTGATCTTCATGACCTTCGACATAGATGTTGCCGACAGAATCCGGAGTGAAGGCGCCGGCGGTGATGTTGCCCTGAGTACGGCCTTCGATGCTGATATAACAAGGAGTTGGCATGATCTTCTTTCCTAAATGATGGTTGAGAACGTCCTGCGGACACCTTTTATAGGGCAGCTACCGTGCCACTCTCTGAACGATCATTTAGAAACAATAAGTTACGTATTTTAACACTCAAGGATGGAAAATTCATGGGCAAGAACTTGCCAGTAAGCGAGCGAGAAATTGCCTGATAGGCAAGATCTTGCTCTATTTTTTGTTCTTTCGACGCCCGATATCGTCAGTGATGACCGTGGAAGACGACTCACTGCAGTTCCATACCCTACCCCGAACGATTATTCATGGCGTCTACCCTTCGCGAAGACACACTTCCAATCAATATTCTCGTTTGTGTACCAATAACCGCTAAAAAAAGGCCGGGATATTCTCCCGGCCTTTGCTCATCTATCTAGCGCATCTTTGATTCAGGGCTTCACGCCTATTCCAAACTCTTCGCCGGCATCCAGCAGCCAGCGGTAGCAGTAGTCGGCGAAGCTTCTGCGCAGCACCAGCTCGTAGCGTTCTTCGCTGGGTCTGCGCAGGATGGCGCTGGACTTGGCGAACACGATGCTGACCGCCTTGCCTACCGGAAAGTTGGCCGGATGCACATCGTAGGGCACGGACTTCATCAGAAGCTCTCGCGCCTTCTCCCCGGACAGCTCGACCAGGGTCTGGCCGCCACTGACATTGAGGATGGCAAAATGCGCATTGCCGAGTTTCTCCCGCAGGCGATTCTCAAGATCGAACTCCTCACCACCGGGCACGATGACGAGCCATTCATCCGGGGACATCCACTGCACGGAGCGCTCACCGCTATCGTCGTGAGCCAGCCCCAGGGGGCGCCCAGGCAGGCTCATACCGAGTACGTCACGCACCGCCTCGTCAAGGACGATGGCGCCACCGCGCAGGATCAGATGACCGAGAAAAGGCTTCTCTTCGAGCACGACCTGACTCTGCTGGGTCGGTTTCGGTGCGTTGCCTTTGTGATAGGCCACAGATAACGGTGACTCGGTCGCGATATCCTTTTCAGGGCGCGTATCGAAGACAGCGACGTTGCCGTAAGTCTGATCAGACATGTTGACGCTCTCCTTTAGGATCGATGAATACGGTGCTGACGATCTCGGCTTCATGGGTCACGCCATCGGACATGGGCAGATACACCTTCTGGCCCATGCGTTCCTGACCGCCCTTGACCACCGCGAGAGCAAAGCCGTGCTCCAGGTTCGGGCTGTAGTAGCTCGAGGTCACATGCCCCTGCATGCTCATGGGAATCTCTTCATTCGGATCGAAGACGATCTGGGCGCCTTCTTCCAGCACCACCGTCGGGTCCGTGGGCTTGAGACCCACCATCTGCTTGCGATCCTTGCGCGCGGTATCCGAACGAGACAAGGCGCGCTTGCCGATCCAGGAGTAAGGCTTGTCGTAGCCGATCGCCCAATGCATGCCCAGGTCTTCAGGCGTTACGGAGCCATCCGTGTCCTGTCCGGCAATGATCAACCCTTTCTCGGCCCGCAGCACGTGCATGGTCTCGGTGCCGTAGGGGGTCAGATCGTACTTCTTGCCGTGCTCAAACAGGGTCTTCCACACATGCAGGGCGTAGTTGGCCTGAACGTTGATCTCGTAGGCCAGCTCCCCGGTGAAAGAGATACGGAACACCCGAGCCGGCACGTCCGCGACCTTGCCGTTACGCCAGTCCATGAACTTGAACTGCTCTTTGTCCAGATCAATGTCGGTGACTTCCGAGAGCAGCTTGCGCGCATCCGGTCCGGTCACGGTCATGGTGGCCCAGTGATCCGTGACCGAGGTGAAGTACACCTGCAGTTCCGGCCATTCGGTCTGGTGCCACAGCTCGAGCCACTCCATGACCCCGGCGGCACCGCCGGTGGTGGTGGTCATCAGGAAGTGATTCTCGCCCAGGCAGCTGGTGGTACCGTCGTCCATCAACATGCCGTCGTCTTTACACATCAAGCCGTAACGAACCCGACCCGGTGCCAGCTTGGCCCACTTGTTGGTGTAGATACGCCCCAGGAACTCCCGGGCGTCCGGGCCCTGAATATCGATCTTGCCAAGCGTCGTGGCATCCAGGATGCCTACCTTGGTGCGCACCGCCAGGCTCTCCCGAGAGACCGCCTCGTGCATGGTCTCAAGCTTGCCATTGACCTTGCGCGGGAAGTACCAGGGGCGCTTCCACTGGCCCACGTCCTCGAACTCGGCGCCATTTTCCACATGCCACTGGTGCATGGCGGTATAGCGTTCCGGATCGAACAACTCCTTGGCGTGACGACCTGCGATAACACCAAAGGTCACCGGGGTATAGTTGGGACGGAACACCGTGGTGCCCACTTCCGGGATCGAGCGCTTCAAGAAGCGCGCGGCAATGGCCATACCGTTGATGTTGCCAAGCTTGCCCTGATCCGTACCGAAGCCCAGGGCGGTGTAGCGCTTGACGTGCTCGATGGACTCGAAGCCTTCTTTCGTCGCCACTTCAATGGCCGAGGCAGTCACGTCGTTCTGCTGATCGACGAACTGCTTGGGCGCGCGCAGGGTCGGCTTTTCATGAGGCACTTGATAGAGCGCACAGGCCGGTGACTCCTGAGGAGAATCCGTGCCGGGCAGCTCGATATCCTGAGTAGCATCGATGCCGCTTGCCTTGGTCGCCTGAGCGCCAGCTTTGGCACCATCGCGCAGCACCTCTGCCAGGGTGTAGATACCCTGCACGCCGCCAGCGAAATGCATCCCCGTTACTTCGCCGGGCACGAAACCCAGAATGTCGTCGCGCCAAGTAGGACGCGAACCCGTGTGGGATGCCAGATGTACCACAGGGCTATAGCCGCCGGAGCTTGCGATGGTGTCGCAGACGAGCTCTTCCACCTGACCGGTCACGGCAAAGCGCTCAGCGTCGATCTTTGCCACTCGGGCGCCGGTCACACGATTGGCGCCCTTGCCTTCGATCACCGCGGACCCTGTGATAAGACGAATGCCCTTGGACTGGGCTTCCTTGACCAAATCACCGTCCGGATTGGCCCGAGCGTCGACGATGGCGATTACTTCACGTCCCGCCTCGGCCCAATCCAGCGCCGCACGGTAGGCATGATCGTTGGTAGTGGAGAGCACCAGCTTGTTGCCCGGTACCACGGCGTAGCGCTGGATGTAGTTCGAGACCGCGCCGGCAAGCATGTTGCCCGGTACGTCGTTGTTGGCGTATACCAGCGGCCGCTCATGGGTGCCCGTGGCCAGTACCACCTGATCGGCGCGCACGCGGTGCAGCCTGGAGCGAACCTGGCGACGATTGTTGACCATTGGCGCCGTGTCGCCCAGATGCTCGGTGCACCGCTCATGCAGGGTCACGAAGTTGTGATCGTGATAGCCGTTGGCGGTGGTGCGTGGCAATAGCGTCACGTTGTCCATGCCCGCAAGGCTTTCCAGCGTCTTCTCGACCCACTGGGCAGCCGGCATGCCGTCCAAGGTTTCACGGCTATCAAGCAATGAGCCGCCCATCTCTTCTTGCTCGTCGCACAGAATCACCCGGGCGCCGCTGGTAGCCGCGGAAAGTGCTGCAGACAGACCCGCCGGGCCTGCACCGACCACTAGCACATCGCAGTGCTGATTGAGATGATCGTAGATATCCGGATCACTTTCCTTGGGGGAGCGTCCCAGTCCGGCACCCTTACGAATGTATTTTTCGTAGGTCATCCACATGGAGGCCGGTGCCATGAACGTCTTGTAGTAGAAGCCCGGCGGCATGAAGTGACCGCCCAACTTGCCAACCCAGCTCATCATGTCCTTCTGAACGTTGGGCCAGCCGTTGGTGGAACGAACGGTCAGGCCGCCATACAGTGCCTGCTGGGTGGCGCGCACGTTAGGCACTTGCCCCGCCTCTGTCTGACCCAGCTGGAACAGCGCGTTGGGTTCTTCCGCGCCGGCAGCGACAACGCCTCTGGGGCGGGAATACTTGAAACTGCGATTGACTATATCGATGCCGTTGGCCAACAGCGCCGCCGCCAGCGTATCACCGGCATAACCCTGGTAGGACTTGCCGTTGAAAGTGAAGCTCAGTGCCTTGGAGCGATCGATACGACCGCCTTGCTGCAGACGATTGGTCTGGGTCATACCGATTCCTCCTTATTGACTCGGCTGCGTGACTCGCTGCTTTCATTCAGCGCAACGGTTTCAGGACGAGCGCCCACGGTCTGCCAGCCGGCATCCGCGGCTTGAACGCCGGACTGCTTCTGCTTATCCGCCAGGCTCTCTGCGGTTACTGCCGGGCGCTCACCCATGCGGTAAGTCTCGAGAATCTCGTAGCTTGCCGTATTGCGGGTAATGTTGAAGAACTTGCGGCAGCCTATGGAGTGAACCCACAGCTCGTGATAGATGCCGCGAGCGTTGTCTCGGAAGAACAGATAGTCGCCCCACTCTTCATCCGAGCAGTTTTCCGGATCCGCCGGCCGGGCGAGGTGCGCCTGGCCCCTGGGATGAAACTCTTCCTCTTCGCGATGCTCGTCGCAGTAAGGGCAATGGATATAGAACATGTTGGAATCTCCTTAGTGCGCGACACCGGCGGCGCCGTGTTCATCAACGAGTGCCCCGGTGTTGAAACGATCGATGGAGAACGGTTCAGCAATGGGGTGCATTTCGCCCTTGGCAAGGCTCGCGGCAAACACGTGGCCAGAACCCGGAGTGGCTTTGAAACCACCGGTCCCCCAGCCACAGTTGAAGAACAGGCCCTTGACCTTGGTCTTCGACAAGATCGGGCAAGCGTCTGCACAGGTGTCGACGATGCCGCCCCACTGACGGTTCATGCGCACCCGGGAGAACATCGGGAACATCTCGACGATCGCCTGCAGGGTATGCTCCACGGTGGAGTAGCTGCCGCGCTGACCATAGCCGAGATAGCCGTCGATGCCTGCCCCGATGACCAGATCGCCCTTGTCCGACTGGCTGACGTAGCCGTGCACATGGTTGGACATCACCACGGTGTCGAGAATCGGCTTTAGCGGCTCAGATACCAGCGCCTGCAACGGGTGTGATTCCAAAGGCAGCTTGACGCCCGCCATCTTCGCCACTACTCCAGAGTTGCCTGCTACCACGCAGCCAATGGTCTTGGACTCGATATCGCCACGGTTGGTATGCACGCCGTACACCTGACCGTCGCGAATCTTGAAGCCCGTTACTTCGGTGTTCTGTAGCAGATCGACTCCCAAGGAGTCCGCTGCCCGGGCGTAGCCCCAGGCCACCGCATCGTGGCGGGCAACACCGGCGCTCTTCTGCCAGGAGGCCCCCATGATCGGATAGCGGGCACGCTTGGAGGTATCGATGATCGGCACGATCTCCTTGATCCGCTCCGGTGTGATCACCTCGCTATCGATGCCGTTCAAGCGGTTGGCGTTGACCCGGCGCTGAATGTCGCGCATGTCCTGAAGCGTGTGGCCCAGGTTCATGACGCCACGCTGGGAGAACATCACGTTGTAGTTGATGTCCTGGGACAGCCCCTTCCACAGATCCAAAGAGTGGTTGTAGAGTCGCGCCGCCTCGTCCCATAGATAGTTGGAGCGCACGATGGTGGTGTTACGGGCGGTGTTACCGCCGCCCAGCCAGCCTTTCTCGATTACGGCCACGTTAGTGATGCCGTGGTTCTTGGCCAGGTAGTAGGCAGTAGCCAGCCCGTGGCCGCCGCCCCCGACGATGACCACGTCGTACTGCTTCTTGGGCGTAGGGTTACGCCACTGACGCTGCCAATTCTCGTGATGGCTGATCGCGTGCTTAACCAACCCAAAGCCGGAATAACGTTGCATAGGAAGCCTCCCAGGCGGGTGTTCTTAAGCGTTAGCGGTTTCGCGAACGCTATCTGTTTGTTCAGCATAGACCGGATGACGACCGCATACCTCAGCGACTTTCTTGCGGACTTCTGCTTCTACGTCGCTGGTGTCATCGCCTTTGGCCAGCACATCGAGAATGTCGCAGATCCAGCCAGCCAGGGCCGTGCAGTCTTTTTCGTCAAAACCACGACTAGTCGCCGCTGGGGTACCGATACGCAGCCCAGAGGTGACGAAGGGGCTTTGCGGATCATTGGGTACCGCGTTCTTGTTGACGGTGATGTGTGAACGCCCCAAGGCCGCGTCTGCATCCTTACCGGTCACGCCCTGCTTGATTAGCGACACCAGGAACAGGTGGTTGTCGGTACCCTTGGAGATCACGTCATAGTCGCGCTCCATGAACACCTTGGCCATGGCTCGGGCGTTGTCGATGACCTGGGTCTGGTAGCGCACGAAGTCCTGGCTCATGGCTTCCTTGAAAGCCACGGCTTTGGCAGCGATCACGTGCATCAAGGGGCCACCCTGCTGGCCCGGGAATACCGCGCCGTTGAGCTTCTTGTGCAGCGCCTCGTCACCGCCGGCAGCGAGAATCAGACCGCCACGAGGACCGCGCAGGGTCTTGTGGGTCGTGGTGGTGACCACGTGGGCGTGGGGGATCGGGCTCGGATAGAGATCCGCCGCCACCAGGCCTGCCACGTGGGCCATATCTACTAAGAACCAGGCACCGACTTCATCGGCGATGGCGCGGAAACGACGCCAGTCCACCACGCGCGCGTAAGCAGAGAAACCAGCGATGATCATTTTCGGCTTATGGCTGCGGGCCAGGCGCTCGACTTCCTCGTAATCGATCTCGCCGGTCTCCGGGTTCAGGCCGTACTGCACCGCGTTGTAGTATTTGCCGGAGAAGTTCGGCGCCGCGCCGTGGGTCAAATGACCACCGTGAGCCAGGCTCATGCCCAGTATCGTATCGCCGGGCTTGACCAACGCCATGAAGGCGGCGGCATTGGCCTGGGCACCGGAGTGCGGCTGCACGTTGGCGTAGTCCGCACCAAACAGGGCGCAGACACGATCGATAGCCAGCTGCTCCACCACGTCGACGTGCTCACAGCCGCCGTAGTAGCGCTTGCCTGGGTAACCTTCCGCGTATTTGTTGGTCAGCTGGGTGCCCTGGGCATCCATGACGGCTTTGCTGGCATAATTTTCTGATGCGATCAGCTCGATGTGTGCTTCCTGGCGCGCCACTTCGTCATCAACGGCGGCAGCGACTTGTGGATCGAAATCCTTAAGAGATGTTGTATTCATGGTCTGCTCCTAGTTGCGCTAAGCGCTGTCATCGAGCGCTGTTCGATTGCACTCTCACGATCGCTCTGTTCTGATTTGGCGATGCTTGTATCTACAAGCTAGTGAGAGTGTGTCTTGGGTACCAATCAATAATCCAAATGTGGTTATTTGACGCTAGTTGACGCGATAAACCCGCGAACGCGTCTGGTTCTGGACATAATCCACGTCCATGATCTCTTCGCCCTGAGCTTCCCATCTGGCTTCTTCTTCCTTGCTCGCCTTGGGCGAGAACCAGCCGGTCCAGGCATAGAGAATGCCGATCAGCGGCGACAGCCAGCAGGCAAAGGCCAGCGGGATGTACAAAAGATGCTCCATGTTGCCGCTGTAGACACCCAGCCCGAGCGAGGTAATGACCACCGCCCCACCGGCATTCCAAGGAATCAGCGGCGAGACCAGAGTACCGCCCTCTTCCGTGGCGCGAGACAGATTGAGCATGGAGTACTTCATGCCACGATAGACCGGCCCGAACATGCGCCCGGTCAGGGTGATCGATAGGTACGGGTCGCCGGCGACCACGTTGGTGGCGATGGCGCTGCCGATGGCAGAAGACTGCAGAGAGCCGAAACTACGCGCCCGCTTGACCACTGCTTCAATGATTGCCTGCATGCAGCCGGTACTTTCCAGAATGCCGCCGAAGGAAAGCGCGATCAGCAGCAGAGTGATCACCCAGGTCATGGACTGGATACCGCCGCGATTGAGAAGCCCATCGATCTCCTCTACGCCGGTGGTGATCTCATAACCGGAAAAAGCGTAGGCAAAGATGTCCTTGACCGGAGCGTCCTGAAACAGCAGCGCCGTCAGGCCACCGAGTACCACCCCCATGAACAGAACCGGCATGGCGGGCATGCGCATAACCGCAAGTCCGATGACCAGCACCACCGGCAGGATCGTCCACAGAGAAAGCGTGAAGTTGTCCGCAAGCCCGGTATTGATGGCGGTAATACGCGCAAAAGATGCAGCTTCGTCTCCTACCATGCTAAAACCGGCAACGGCATAGATGATCAGCGCAATCAGCATGGCCGGCAGCGTAGTCGGCATCATGTTGCGAATATGATCGAACAGATTCACCCCGGTCACTGCCGGTGCCAGATTGGTGGTGTCCGATAGCGGCGAGACCTTGTCACCGAAAAAGGCACCTGAGACCACGGCGCCAGCGGTCCAGTAGACGGGTATGCCAAAACCGGCACCGATCCCCATCAGCGCAAGACCCACGGTACCGACCGTTCCCCAGGAGGTGCCGAGGGACACCGAGACTACGGCGCACAGAATCGCTGCCGCCGCCAGGAACACTTCCGGGCTCAGCACGTCAAGGCCGTAGTAGATCAATGTCGGCACGGTACCGCTGGAAATCCATACCCCGGTAATCATGCCAACCAGAATCAGGATGCCCACCGCTGGCAGACCGATGCTGACCACGTGCAGCATGCCCTCTTCCATGTCCTGCCAGGCGCAGTTCAGATAGCGGCCCAGTACGGCAGTAAGTGCAATGCCGATCACTAGAGGTACATGGGGCGTGAAGGTATCGAATATGAACAGCTGCGTTCCCAGTACCAGAAAGGTCAGTACGATAGGCAGTAGCGCTAAAGGCAAACTGGGCTTGCGACAACTTTCGATCATAATGTCACTCCTTTGGTTATATTATATTTATCGCAAGAGGTAATGATTTTTGTGCATCATTAATAGCGGAGAGATACTGCGAGGAATTGAATAAATGCGCCAAGTTTATTGCCGAAATATTTTACGTTCTAACTCGCTGTTTTCTAGGGCAAAAGACGCATTTGAATAGCAAATGGCGAGATTAAACAAAAGTGTTGTATGTTCAAACTAGAAGGTATGGCGGCTTTTATCCAGCCGACTCGCCCAAAGGCAAGAGGGCGGATCAATTCGATCCGCCCTCTTGCGTACTGCTGAACGTCTTTAGCAGCCAAGTCAATTTTACTGTGCGCCGGACCGAGCCCTGAGAGATGACGCGCCCTTCTGCGAGTACTTGTCCTTGAACTCCCGGGCGAGCTGTTCGAGGGACTTGTTGCGGGTTTCTGGCAGATAGAGTTTCACGAAGATAAAGCCAAGCAGGCTCAATACGGCGAAACCACCGAAGCCAAACGCCGCGCCAAAGTCCGCTGCCACGTTGGGAAATGCCAGGGAAACACCGAAGTTCGCCGCCCATTGGAAAAATACTGAAATGCCCATGGCGAAGCCACGTATCTGCATGGGAAAAAGCTCCGCCAGGGCCAGCCAGGTGACGGTTGAGATAAAGCACTGCTGGAAGAAAACGAATATTGTCATCATGGCGAGAATCGCGATACTTCGCACATCCCCAGTCGACATGAACAAAAACATGAACATGATGGTGAGATGGCACGCGATGACCGCCAGCTGACCCGTCATGAGCATCGGGCGCCGATCGTAGTGGCGCACCAGATACATGCCCAGCAGCACACCCAGCATGCCCATCACGCCTACCGCGATATTACCCGACACGGAAGCGCTGGCCCCCAGGCCGGTCTGTTCGAGCAGCGTGGGAGCGTAGTAGACCACCGCGTTCACCCCGGCCAGCTGCTGGCAAAGGCTCACACCGATCCCGACGAGAATCAGCACCCGTGCCCAACGCGCGGCGAGATAGCGCATCACTCCGGAACCCTGGCTGTCGCTATTGGGGTCTGAGTGCCACTCGGTGATCTCCTTGAACTCCTTTTTCGCATCATCCGGGGTGCGCAGCTTGCCCATCACCTCGCGCGCCTTGTCCTCTTCGTCGTGGCGCACCAGCCAGCGCGGCGACTCGGGCAGAAAAAAGCAGCCGATGAACAGCAGCACCGCCGGCACCAGCGCCACCCCCAGCATCCAGCGCCAGATGTCGGTATCCGAGCTAACGACGCTGATGATGGCGTTGACCACGCTGGCGGTGAGCTGTCCAAAGACGATCATCAGCTCGTTGGTATTGACCAGTCGGCCACGACGTTGAACCGGCGCGACCTCGCCGATGTACAGCGGCACCACTGCCGAAACGCAGCCCACCGCCAGACCCAGGATCACCCGGAAGACGACCATCTCGATGATGTTGGTGGACAGGGCACTGCCCAGAGTGCCGATGCCGAACAGGATGGCGGCAATGAGAATGACCCGGCGACGACCCAAGGAGTCCGAGAAGCGCCCGCCGAGGGAGCCACCGAAGGCCGCTCCGATGAGCAGACTGCTGACCACGATGGACTGCTGACCCGCGGAAAGCCCCAGATCGTCGGCGATATAGAGCAGCGCGCCGGAAATCACCCCGGTGTCGTAGCCGAACAGAAAACCGCCCAGGGTTGCAATCGCTGCGATGAATGACATGCGGCGATGCGCAGTCTTACCGTTTGTGCCCTCCGGGCTTGCGTGGGTGCTCGTACTCAAGCTCATTGTCGACCTCCTTGTCATTGGCTTGCCATGGATGAGCCAAAACAAGCTTTCTTACGTGAATAAACCCGCACGCATCCATGCTCGGGTCAAAGAAACGAGGGTTGTTCAAAGCAAAAACGAATCGATTGTTGCTAGACAAGCGGGCCCAGGGACGAGCCCACCGTATTTCTGATACTTTCAAAGGCCTGTGCGGGACTTCATTGCGGCAGGGCATACACCGCGAGCTGGTCGCCCACCTGATCCTTCATGATCGTGTTGCCGCCGGCGACGAAGGCGACATATTGGCGACCTTCGTATTCATAGACCGCCGGGTTTGCCACCGCCGGTGCCTCGGCCTGGTCTTCCCAGAGCTCTTCACCGGTCTCAAGGGAATAGGCGCGCAGTTTAGCATCCATGGTCGAGCCAATGAAGATGACACCGCCTGCCGTTACCGCCGGCCCGCCGATGGTGGGCGAGCCCCAGCTTTCCGGCATGAAGAAGCCATACTGCTGCGAAGCCCCCACCGGACGGCGCCATTTGATATCGCCGCTCGTCATATCGAGGGCGACGATCTCACCAAAGGGCGGCTCCCAGCAGGGCATCCCGAGCCAGTTCAGCGCCGTCTTGAGACGCATGCCATAGGGCGCGCCTTCCTGAGCGGTAAATCCGCTCTTGTTGCCGGATCCACTGTTCGCTTTTTCATAGGCCTCGCGCCCATAGAGTTTGACGTACTGCACGATATGCGAGGTGTTCACGATTGCCGTCTGGCTTTCCGGATCGAAGGCAACGCCGCCCCATTGGATGCCACCGGAGCTGTCCGGGTAGGTCAGCACCCCCTCGCCTTCCGTGGTGGGCGGGGTGTACATGCCCTCGTACCAGAGATCGTCCCAGAGTCTGGAACACTGGCCGAGCCCCACGGCATCCGCGATCCACCAGATCGCCGGTTTCTCGGATTGATCGAGCAGCGGTACAGGCTTAGTCGGGAAGGGCTGAGTGTCGGCATAGACCTCGCCGTCCACGGAGCCATCGCCGCCAGGCACCGGACGCTCCTCGATGGGCCAGACGTCCTCCCCGGTCTCGCGATTCACGACGAACAAAAAGCCCTGTTTGGTGGCCTGGATCAGCGCCGGCACCTCTGCCCCGTCCACAGTGATGTCCATCAGGGTCGGGGCCGAATTGGTGTCGTAGTCCCAGATATCGTGATGCACCCACTGACGTGACCAAACTACCTCTCCGGTCTCGATATTCAGCGCCGTGGTGGAGGTGGCCAGGGGCACGTCCTCGGTGCGATTGCCGCCCCAGTAGTTCGGCGAGGGGGACGAGACCGGGAGATAGACAAGCCCCAATTCTTCATCCGCGGACATATGGGTCCATACATTGGAGGTGCCGCTTTTCTCCCGCAGATCCTCCGGCAGCGCTTCAAAGGTCCATTCGCGCTCACCGGTACGGGCATTCAGCGCAAAAACGGTTCCTGGTGGCGCTTGCTCATAGGCCCAGTCCTTACCCGCCCAACCCAGAATCAGTCGATCGCCGATCACCGTGGGCGGCTGCAGAAGCGACAAGGGCCATTTATCGTTGGTGGTGTTCCACTGATTGACATTGAGTACGCCATTGTCAGCGAAGTCTTTACAAGGTTTGCCGGTATCTGCATCTACCGCAAAGAGCTGCGCATCCATGGTGCCGAGATAGACGATCTTCTGACAGCTCTCACCTTCCTTGGGATCATCGGCTTCCCAATAGGCCACGCCGCGATTTTTCAAGGCAGGCTGGGTCAGCGCCTTCAGCGTGGACTGTGAATCGAAACTCCATTTCTCCTCCCCGGTGGCCGGATCCAGCGCCAGAATGCGGTAAAACGGCGTGCCGATATACAGCGTGTCGTTGGCGAATATCGGCGTCGCGGACCAGACCGTGGGGGCCATGTCACCAGAGCCATCGGACACATCCCCGGTATGCACCTCCCAGACCTTTTCCAACTCGCCCACGTTCTCTGCCGTGATCTGGTCCAAGGGACTGTACTTCTGGGCGTTCAACTGACCGTGGAAACTGTCCCAAGTCGGTGTTTCGGGTACGAGGGGGGCTTCTCTTGGGCCAGTAGAGAAGCCGGTATGGCAAGAAGCAAAAGTGCGGCGGCTTGCATCGTTCTCATGAATCAGCTCCTCAAGAATAGACAAAACGATTGGCGTTACTGCCGTGACGCGCCATATCGAGAATCAGCCCGAGAAGACCGACCACCATGGCAACCCCGATCCACCACTGATGCAGAAGAAGCCCTGCAACGCAGGTGCCGACAAGACCGACGAGGAGCAAGATACGCAAGGCGATGAGGGCACCGCGGCTATTTACAGCAGCCAGAATGAGCGCCATGACCGCAAGCGCGATGCAGGCCAAAATGACGACAAGCGCCCCGATCGAGCCATTGACGCCAGTGAGCGGTGCAAAGTAGGCATAAAGCGCGACGCCGAGCCCAACAAGGGAGGCGATGAACACTAGGATGGCGCCGGCTTTGGACGATAGAGACTGGGGCATGGGCTGTTATTTCCTTATAAGACTGAACTGATCCAATTCTAGTATCGAAGCCATTGATGCAATGCTTGCGTGTCTTGCGATACGGGTTCCATTCCAAGGTTAGTCTGACATCCCATAGGGATTAAAAATATAATTTAAGACATCAGATATAAAATGCCACAGCATTTATCGAACATCGCGAAAAACCTCGTACTTCTAGTGCGAGGATGGATAGCGAGGAGCGCGAGAGCGCTCCCTAGTCCGGCCTCGATTGCTGCTCAATGTACTGTTTGACCATGCTTAAGGGTGCGCCTCCGACACTTCCCGCAAAGTAGCTTGGGCTCCACAGCGAGTTCTTCCAGTAGGCGGGCTGCACCAGTTCAGGGTGTAGCAACTTCATCCGCCGGCTGGATACTCCCTTCAAGCTATTCACCAGCTTGGATACCGCCACCTTGGGCGGAAAGTTGACGAGCAGATGGACGTGGTCGGTTTCACCGTTGAACTCCCTTAGCTCTGCCTCGAAGTCTCGACACACTCGGTCGAAAAGCAATTCGAGGGATTTGAGATGCGCGCTGGTGAACACCTTGCCCCGATACTTGGTAACAAAGACCAAGTGGGCATGGAGTTCAAAAACGCAGTGCCTTCCTGCTCTGATAGATTGTTTTGTCTCCATAGACCAAGTATACTCGAAGACATGAAACAGACCAAGACATTAAAAGTGAGAGTGAAGGACAAGCACGCCGCCGAGCTTAACCGCATGGCTCGCGGCGTGAATTTTGTCTGGAACTACCTCAACGAACTGTCTTCCCGAGCCATACGGGAGAAAGGGCTGTTTCTGTCTGCCTACGACATGCACCCCTATACCAAGGGGGCCGGCAAGGACCTCGGCCTGCACAGCCAGACCTTGCAGTGTGTTGCCGCCGAATACGTCACCCGTCGCAAGCAGTTCAAGAAGACTCGCCTACAGTGGCGCAAGTCCCGGGGCGTGCGTCGCTCTCTCGGCTGGGTGCCGGTCAATACCGGCGCAGCCAAGTGGAAAGATGGCCAGGTCTATCACAACGGCACCTACTTCAAGATCTGGGATAGCTACGGCCTGTCGAAATACAAGCTCCGTGCCGGTTCGCTCAACGAAGACAGCCGGGGCCGCTGGTACTTCAACGTGGCTGTCGAGGTGGACGTTCAGCCAACGCTTGGCCAAGGTGCCGTTGGCATCGACCTCGGTTTGAAGGACGTGGCGACCTGTAGCGATGGCGAAAAGCTGGAAAACAGCCGCTTCTACCGCCGCATGGAAGACAAGTTGGCGACAGCCCAGCGTGCTGGTAACAAGCGCCGGGTCAAGGCGATCCACGCCAAGATCAAGAACCGGCGCAAGGACGCGCAGCACAAGTTTTCCCGGAAACTAGTCAACCAATACGGCGAAATCGTCGTGGGCGATGTTTCCTCAACCAAACTCGCGAAGACCAAGATGGCCAAAAGCGTCTACGACGCCGGCTGGTCGCAATTGAAAACGATGCTGGAATATAAATGCGCTCACGCAGGCATCGTCTTCAAGGTAGTTCGCGAAACCAACACCACCCGCGCCTGTTCGTCGTGCGGCTCGCTCAGTGGGCCGCAGGGCGTCAACGGGTTGCGAGTAAGAGACTGGGAGTGCGGGGAGTGTGGTGTACTCCACGACCGGGACGTGAATGCGGCCCGGAATATCCTCAGTCTCGGGGCAGGACGTTGCCCTCAAGAAGTTGGAATCCCCGTCCTTTAGGGCGGGGAGGACGTCAATGTCTCATCGTTTTTATTCGTCCAGCTTGCCGATATGCAGGAAGAACGGATCCACTAGATCCTCCGACAGCTGCGTTTCGCCTTTTCTGACCTCCGAAGGGGTGTAGCCAAAGGAGCCTTTGAAGTTGCGCGAAAAATGCGCGGTATCGGAAAACCCGCAGCGCTCGCCGACTTCGGTAATGCTTTTCTTGGTGAAATTGAGCAGCCACAGGCCATAGCGCAAACGCAGATCCCGAGAGAACTTCTGCGGGCTGACTCCCAGTGTTTCACGAAAATGGCGCTCCAGGGCACGGCGGGAACACCCCACCCGCTCCGCAAGCTCATCGATGGGAATCAACTCCCCCAGGTGCTGCTCGATCAGAGAGATGGCCTTGCGCACTTGCCGGTTGTCGACCTTGTTGAGCACCAGCGGATGAGGCTGAGGATGATTGCCCTGACGCGCTTCGTCGATCAGCATGATATGCAGGCTCTTCTTGGCCCAGGCCCGACCCAGGTGACGCTCCACCAGATAGGCAGCCATATCCGCGGAGGCGATCCCCCCGGCACAGGTCAAGCGATCGCCGTCATCGATGAACAGCTGATCCGACTCCGGCGTGACCTGGGGAAAGCGCTTCACCAGATCCGCATGGTGATACCAGCTCACGCAGCAGCGCCGCCGATTCATCAAGCCCGCCTGAATCAGGGCAAAGACCCCGGTACAGATCCCCACTAGGGGAACGCCGAGCCGGTCCGCCCACTTGAGATAGTCGATGGTTGCACGATCCACCATCTCCTTGTCCTTGAGCACCCCGGCAATAACCACCAAGTAGTCGAAATTTTCCGGCGGCTGATAGGTCTCGCAGGGTGAGATCGCCGCCCCGCTGCTCGATAGTACACTCTCGCCATCGCTGGTCATGAAGGTCCAGTTGCAACGCAGCTGACGGCTCATGTCACCTTCGTCCGCTGCTAGACGCAAGCAATCGACGAAGCCGGCGAAGGGCAACAAGGTGAAGCGCGGCAACAGTACGAAGCCGATGGACAATCCTCGGGTGTTGTCGGATGACACGATCTTGTTCCAATCAGAAGGACCATGCCACGATAGCAAATCCCACCGATCAATAGACGATCCTGCGACCTTCAACGATCGCTGATATTATCGATCTTCAGCGTTTTTGATCACCGTTGCCTGAGAATTACCCATGCCAATCGACTCCTTCTATCCGGCGCTCACTTTGCTTGCTGCCTTGGCAGTGGGCATTCTGTTGACCTTTCTGATCCTGCGCAGCAAATGGATCGTTAGTCAGCAGGCGGCTCAACATTATCACCAGCGCCTTACTCAAAGTGAGCAAGAGCTGGCCCAGACCCGCGAGCGCCTCGACCGCACTTTGCAAGCATTGCAGGATGAGCGGGTGGCCAATACCCGCATGTCGATCACCCTCGAACAGAAACAGCGCCATTTCGATGAGCAGCTTGCCTTTGTCGATACCAGCCGGGAACAGCTCAAGGAAGAGTTCGAGAATCTGGCCAACGAGGTGCTCGAGCGCAAGGGCAAGAGCTTCAGCGAATTCTCCGAGAGAAATCTGACCCACCTGCTCCAACCCATGCATGCGGAGATGAAAGGCTTCCGGGAGCGGATCGAGCACCTGCATCATCAGGACACCCGGCAGCAGGAAGCGCTGCGCTCTGAGCTCAAGAACCTGCAAAGCCTCAATCGGGAGATCACCGATCAGGCCCAGCGTCTGACCGAAGCGCTTCAGGGCCAGAAGAAGATTCAGGGCAACTGGGGCGAGCTGATGCTGGAGAACGTGCTAGATGGCTCCGGGCTGCGACGAGGCACGGATTACAAGCGCGAGGTCAGCTTCAATACGGAAGAGGGCCGCAGCGCCCGGACGCCATCGTCTATCTGCCCCAGAACAAGCACCTGGTCATCGACGCCAAGACCTCGCTTTCCGCCTATGTACGCTACGTCAACAGCGATAGCGATCTCGAGCGCACCCAGGCCCTTTCCGAACACAGCCGGGCGGTCAGCGATCGCATCAACGAGCTGGCGGACAAGCACTATTACGACCTGCCCGGTCTCAACTCCCCGGAAGTGGTCATCATGTTCATTCCCGTGGAGTCTGCCTACGTCGAGGCGCTGAAGTTCGACGACACCCTTTATCAGCGTGCCATCGAGAACAACGTCCTGGTCACCACCCCTACCACGCTACTCACCAGTCTCAATATCGTGCGCCAACTCTGGCGCTTCGAGGACCAAAGCAAGCACAGCGCCGAACTCGCCAATCGCGCGGAGCGCTTTTACAACAAGCTGCGGGTGTTCCTGGAGAGCATGCAGGATGTGGGCAAGCGCCTGGATGGCGCGCGAATGAGCTACGATCAGGCCCTTGGTCAGCTCACCGGCGGCAAGGGCAATCTGATCAAGCAGGCCAGCGAATTTCGTGAACTCGGCGTCTCGGTCAAGAAGGAGCTGCCGGAGGAACTGGTGGAGAAGGCGCAGCTGGAGCTGGCGCCACCCTCGTCAGACCTTTCTCGACCCCATGACGGACTCCAGGCAACGGCGCAAGCCAAAACCTCCTGGGAGCAATGATCTGTTCAACGAAACCAGCATCATCACTTTTCGAGACTATCGTGCCACTGACCGGAATTGGGTTGCGACCGCCAACGTCCGTCATTACATGATAGTCGAGGGGTTTGAATCCGGATTTGCGGACGCGGTTTCTGAGGCCCTCGATCTACTGGAGAAGAAGCTGGAGGATAGAGCTAGCTGTTTCCTGATCGCGGAAGCGGCCAAAAACATGATCGGATGCGTTTTCTTTACCGCAGAAACCATTACTAAAGGCAGGCTTCGCCTCTTCTATCTGGACGAGTCGTACCGTGGGCAGGGCATTGGCAGAGCCATGCTCGATCGGATTATCGAACATGCTCAGGGGGAAGGCTTCGATAGGATTCATGTTTCAACCTTCGACCGCCACGTCAACGCCTGCCGCCTCTACCAGTCGGCTGGCTTTCAGTCTGTGATCGGAGAACCTTTGATCGCTTTCGGCCAGTCCATGCGTCAAGTGGATTTCGAGCTGTATCTGCCCGATCATTCCTGATGGCAATGGTATTGCTTTTTGATCTGTAAGGGCCCTTGAATTCAGCCGGGGCTGTATCCCACTCTGGCCTGGCTAATATTGAGCCGCCACTGCTACTTCGAGACACCCGCATGCGCCTGGATTACCAAGGGCCCTGGCCCGAGCCCATCGGGTTTTTGCTGCTGCCGCGCTTTTCGATGATGGCGTTCTTCTCCGCGGTGGAACCGCTGCGTATCGCCAATCGTATCGCGGGCAAGGAGTTTTTCTGCTGGCATGTGATCAGTCAGGACGGTCAACCCATCAGCGCCAGCAATGGCATGACCCTGCTGGCGGATACGTCTCTGAACTCGGCGCCGGCGCTTGCAAGCCTGGCGGTGGTGGCCAGCTTCGAACCCGAGGCGACCCTGTCCCGTCACCTGATTCGCTGGCTCAACCAATTGGCGCAACGCGGCTGTGTGCTGGGCGGTATCGATACTGGCAGTTTCATTCTAGCCCGCGCAGGATTGCTTGAAGGCCAGCGCGTGACGCTGCACTGGGAAAGCCTGCCAATTTTTCGTGAGCGCTTTCCCGAGATCGACGCCACGGAATCGCTTTACGAAATCAGCACCGAGCGCTTCTCCTGCGCCGGGGGGGCCGCCGCCATGGACATGGCCTTGGCGATGATCGCCCGGCGTCACGGTGAGACGCTTGCCAATGCGGTATCCGAGCAGCTGATTCATGCCCGCATGCGCACTCCTCACGATCATCAGCGCCTGGCCTTGACCCGTCGGCTGGGCACGCACCGACATGTTTTGGTCGAGGCAGTGGCGTTGATGGAACGGCATATTGAAACCCCGCTGTCCGTTGGCGTTATCGCCGAAAAAGTCGGTATTTCCTTGCGTCAGCTGCAGCGGCTGTTCGAACAGGAGCTAGGGGCAAGTCCTCGGGATCACTATCTTGCGCTGCGTCTTTCCCGCGGCGCCAGCTTCTCAGGGAGACCGATCACGACATCCTGAGCATCAGCCTGGCCTGTGGCTTTACCTCGCCTTCGAGCTTCTCACGAGCCTATAAAGGACGCTATGGCGTCAGCCCTCGCGGTGACCGACACGCCGATTGAAGCGTCCGGCACTGCTCATGATATGACGAGTCATGCCAACAAGCTGTCGCGTTATGTCGTGTTAATGGCGTCTTGGACGGGCATGCTGGCGTTAAATGCCCTTTGGCGGAGCCATGACCATGACTGGAACAGCGACCGATTCCCGACTCCCTTTAACGCCGGATTACGACGCCTGGCCCATCGAGGTGCTGCCTGCTCGGGTCAGCCATGATGAACGTGTGCTCGAACTGCACTGGCAGGACGGCCTCGTCAGCCGCTATCACAGCGTCTGGCTGCGAGAGAATGCCGCGGACGAAAGCACCGTCAATCCGGCCACTCGGGAGCGCATTCTTGATCTCTCGACCCTGGGTGACTGGCCGACGATTGCGGACGCAACGCTGAACGAGCAAGGGGCGCTTGCCGTCACTTTCGCCCCGGAAAATCGCACCCTGCATTTTCATCCTGGCTGGCTGCGGGCGAATGACTACTCCAATCTCGAACAGCCGGACGCGCCCCTGGTGCCGGTCACCACCTGGACCGGCGAAGAAATGGCCGAGCCGATCAGCCTGGACGCCAGCGGCTGGCTCGCTCATGCAGACACCCATCCGGAAGACGACCCGCAGTTCGAGGCGTTATTGCAGGATGCCTTGAAAGCGGTGCTCGGTCACGGCCTGGTACGGTTGCGCAACCTGCCCACCGAGCCCGGCACCCTGGCGCGCATCGCCGAGCGCATCGGGCCCATGCGCGATACCAACTTCGGCACCCTGTTCGACGTCAAGGCCAAGCCGGACCCGGACTCCAACGCCTACACCTCCATTGCCTTGCCCTTCCACGTCGATCTACCCACCCGGGAATACCAGCCGGGGCTTCAGTTTTTGCACTGTCTGGAAAACAGCGTCGAGGGCGGCCAGGCAGTGATGGCGGACGGCTTCGCCATCGCCGAGGCGCTGCGGGATGAGCATCCCGAGGCCTTCGCCACCCTGACCCGAGTCCACTGGTGCTATGCCAACACCGCCAAGGTGACGGACTACGTCTGGTTCGACCCGATGATCAAGCTCGATGACCGAGGGCGTTTGCTCGAGGTGCGCATCGCGGACTTCCTGCGCGGCCCCCTGATGGCGCCCTTCGAGGATATCGAACCGGCCTATGACGCCCTAATGCAGCTGCAGCGGTTGTTGAAGGAGCCGCGCTTCGCCCAGCGCTTCACCTACCTGCCCGGCGATCTGGTGATCTTCGACAACCGCCGCCTGCTGCACGCTCGGGACGCGTTTGAAGGAAGCTCCGGCCATCGCTGGCTGCAGGGCTGCTACATGGAGCGCGACGAAATCCGCTCCCGGCTGCGCATGCTGTGGCGTAGCGAGCGTCGGCGGCGGGTTGAGGTGCTTGAGCAGGCGCCGCAGAAAAACGCATCCAAGGACGCGCTCTAGGAACTGCCCGATCAGGCCCAGGATTTTGATTTGGGTTTGGGTTACTGAGGCGCTCTGTCGTTACTCTTTGACGCCTACGTGATATTTCTTGTGACCACTTCTCTCTGTGTGTATTTTTATACACACAGAGAAAGGGTGACGATGAAGCGATACAGCAGCCGGGAATTGATCAAGATGCTCAAGGCCGACGGCTGGGAACAGGTCGCGGTTGCGGGCTCGCATCACCAGTTCAAGCATCCTGACAAACCCGGCCGCGTCACCGTTCCCCACCCCAGGAAAGACCTGACCATGCCGACGATCCGCAGTATTTTTCACCAGGCCGGCTGGCAGCAATAGGAGGACCCTATGGCGCACTACATCGCCCTTCTGCATCGTGAAGAGGATGCCTATAGCGTCCTCTTTCCCGACTTTCCCGGCTGTGTCAGCACCGGGGACAGCTACGAAGACGCCCTTCGCATGGGTGCCGAAGCGTTGGCCTTCCACGTAGCTGGCATGCAAGAAGACGGTGAACTGGTGCCTGAGCCACGTAGCCTGGAACAGATAAAGATCGCCGATGACGACTGGATCGAATGGAACGACGCCCTGGTCACCCTAATACCGCTGCTGCCCCCGCCGGAAATCTCCGAACGCGTCAACGTTACCTTGCCTAAGCGCCTGCTGGCTCAGATTGATGCCGTCTCGCGCAATCGCTCCGGCTTTCTCGCTCAGGCGGCTGCCGAAGCGCTGCGCCAGCAGGGTTCATGAAATAACCTCATGTTTGGCTTTTTGCACTACCAATGCGCTTGTGCCAGCTCAATCGATGCCCCACTCCACGCTTTATTCCAAACCCTGCTCCGCGCTTTATCCTAACCCCCGTTCCGCGGTCACACTCGGCCGTTCGCCGAAGCGCGCCTGATATGCCCGAGAAAAATGCGCCAGATGGGTAAACCCCGTGGTCAGGGCCGCCTCGGTGACGCGACAGTGGCTGTCGGTCAGGATACGCCGGGCCTGATCCAGGCGCATACCCAGATAGCATTGCTTGGGGGTCTCGCCAAAATGGGCCTGAAACTGACGGGTCAGCTGACGCTGGGATTGGCCTACCCGCCGGCAGATTTCAGGTATCGTCAATACCTGCCCTAGGTGCGTTTCCATGACAGCCAGAGCATTGGCCACCGTGCGCGGCAAATGCCCCAACGCCTTCCTGGTTTGGTGTTCACGTAATTCACCGTCGGAAAAGCGCTGATGCACCAGCTGGCGGCTAACCGCATCCGCCAGCGCCGGCCCGTAATCCAGTTCGATCCACTGCAGCATCATGTCGATACCCGCCGCGCCGCCGGAGCCGGTCAAACTCTGTTGGGTGAATTCGAAACGCGATCGGCTGATCTCAAGATGCGGGAATTCTTCCTGGAAGGCCGGGATGCTCTCCCAATGCAGGGCCACCGGCTGATGTTCCAGCACACCGGCTCGGGCCAGGATGAAAGGCGCCGTATCCAGCCCTCCGACCTTGCCACCGAACGCCGCAACCTGTCGCAGTACGGCGCGATCACCGGCGGTCACCGTGGCCTCGGCTTCATAAGAGGAGATCGCCATCAGCAGCTCGCAGGCTTTCAACTCTTCAAGCCGGCCGTCCACGTCGGTACGCACCCCGTTGCTGGCCACTACCGGCTCCCCGGTGCTCGACAGCAAACGCCAGGCAAACAGCGCCCGACCAAAACGATTGGCGACGCGCAGCGGCTCGAGCAGGCACACGAGAGACAGCATGGAGAACTTGGGCAGAAGCCATACGTCGATGGTGTGCTCCGCCTCTTCCGGCCGTAGCACCGGGGGACTATCCGGACGCGGATAGGGCCAGATCGTCGTGAAAAACTCACTCATGACCATAAATATCAAGTATAAGGCCAAAATGGTCAAACCCAATTGCCGTTATGGCACTAGCTTAAAAGCAATGTCGTCACGACCCAGGTTCTCGGCGTCGTGAACCCACCCTCGATTACCCGTGGAGAAACGTGAACCATGTCCACCGCCCACATCACACTGGATGCTCGGGGCCGCCATCTGACCCTGCAGGATCAAAATCGGGAGCGCAGCTTTGCCGCGCTATGGCTGCGGGAACGCGCGCCAGATACAGATACCCTGGATGCCCAGACCGGTCAGCGTCTGATCGAGGCGGCCCAGCTGCCACTTGATCTGACCATCGAAGAGGCCAAGGTCGAGGGTGACATGCTACGCCTGCAGTTCAGCGACGCGCATCGCACGATGTTTCCTCTAGCGACGCTTCGAGACGCAGGTGAAGTCAGCAAAAGTGATACGCCGGAAGATCTGGTTCTCTGGGATGCAGGGCTTGCCACGCTACCCGAGGCGGACTTTGCGGCAGCGCTGGAAAGCGATGCCCGGTTACTGGACATGCTGGAGGCATTGCGCTGCTATGGCTTCGTGCGGGTGCGGGGCGTACCTGGTGACGAAGACGGCATGCAAGCGCTGATCGATCGCATCGGCCCGCTGCGGCGCACCAACTGGGGTGGTATCGCCGACGTCAAATCCGTGCCTCAGGCCTATGACCTGACCATGACCCAGCGCGGCCTGGAGCCGCATACCGACAATCCCTATCGCGATCCGATACCCGGCTACATCTGGCTGCACTGCCTGACCAACGCCGCGGACGGCGGCGACAGCACCCTGGTGGACGGTTTCATGGCTGCACGGCGGCTGCGGGAAGAGTCTCCGGAACATTTTGAGTGCCTGACCCAGCTCGCCACGGAGTTCCTGTATACCGACGACACCACGCACCTGGAAAGCGAGGGGCCGCTGATCGAGCTTGATAGCCAAGGCCGGCTGCACCGGGTACGCTTTTCCAATCGCACGGAGCGGGTGCCTGCCCACGATCCGGATGTCCTGGAGCGCTACTATGCCGCCCGACAGCGGTTTTACGAGCTGATCATCTCCAATGAGCTGACGGTGCATCTAAAGCTCGACCCGGGTGAGATGCTGATCATGGACAACTATCGGCTGTTCCATGGCCGCACCGCCTTTCAGCTGGAGGGCGGCGTGCGTCATATGCGCCAGGGCTACGTTGATCGGGACAGCACCGCCAGCCGCCGCCGGATGCTGCAAACCTTGCTGTCCACTACGTCAAAGGAGGAGCTGCAATGAGCCAGGCAACCTTCAAGCGCTTCGATGAAAGCCGCGCCGAGGATTGGCAGATCATCGATGCGCATTTTCAGCTCTATCAAAACGATGCCAGCCGCCGGGTGCTCGAACACCTGCTGCGTCTCAAGGGCGATAACCACGGCTACCCGGTGGATCGTTTCGAACACAGCCTGCAGACCGCCACCCGGGCGCTGCGCGCCGGTGCCGATGAGGAAACCGTGGTCTGCGCCTTACTGCATGACATCGGCGACGATCTGGC
Source organism: Halomonas sp. PR-M31 (assembly GCF_001039575.1). Lineage (GTDB taxonomy): Bacteria > Pseudomonadota > Gammaproteobacteria > Pseudomonadales > Halomonadaceae > Modicisalibacter. Next base: position 138,779 of record NZ_JIBT01000001.1, on the reverse strand, counting down.
CCCGGCCAACCACGCGGAAATTGCCGCTGCCATTCTCGAACCCTTCATCGACCCGCTCAATACCTGGCTGATTCGCCATCACGAGCTATTCCAGGGCTATCACTATCGCCACTTCTACGGCCTCGACCCGCATGCTCGTGAGCAGTTCCGGGATCATCCGGCCTATGCTCGCACCGTGCGCTTCTGCGATGAGTGGGATCAGTGCTCTTTCGATCCCGATTACGACACCCTGCCCCTTGAGCACTTCATCCCCATGGTGGAGCGCATCATGAGCCGCGCGCCCTTCGGCGCCGAACAGACGCTTGATGCGTCACCGGCAAAGGAGCGTGCATGATCACCTGTGCCCAGCGTCTGCTCGATCTGCTGGAAGCCTATGGCATCGATACCGCATTCGGCATACCCGGCGTGCATACTATCGAGCTCTATCGCGGCTTTGCTACCAGTCCGCTGCATCATGTTACTCCGCGCCACGAACAGGGCGCCGGTTTCATGGCGGACGGCTATGCCCGGGCCACCGGCAGGCCTGCGGCCTGCTTCATCATCACAGGCCCGGGCATGACCAATATCGCCACCGCCATGGGCCAAGCCCTGGCGGACTCCATCCCCATGCTGGTGATTTCCGGAGTCAATCGCCGGGATACGCTGGGTCGCGGTCAGGGGCGATTGCACGAGCTGCCGGATCAACGCCAGACGCTTTCCGGCGTCAGTGTGTTCAGCCATACCCTGCTCGACGGCGAAGCCATCGATGAGGTGATGGCCCGAGCCTTCACGGTGTTCAACAGCGCTCGTCCAGGGCCGGTGCACATCGAAATCCCGCTGGACGTGATGCCTCAGCCGGTCAATGATGCACCGATTCGGGTGCCGCGTTTTTATCCACCGTCAGCCTCTTCTGCCGGCCTGGATGAAGCCGCTGCCTGGCTGGCCGGAGCCAAACGGCCGCTGATACTGCTGGGCGGAGGCTGCCTCGGCGCATCAGACAACGCTCGCGCTCTGGTGGAACGCCTGGACGCCCCGGCCATGACGACCATCAATGCTCGGGGCGTACTCGGCAAAGGCCATCCCCTGGATCTTGGCAACTGTTCCAGCTTACCCGCAGGTCGAGAGCTGGCCTTGAACGCGGACGTGGTGCTGGCACTCGGCACCGAGCTCGGGGAAACCGACTACGATCTGGTAGCCGATGAGGGTTTTCGGCTCGACGGCCGACTTATCCGAGTGGATATCGACCCCCATCAGCTCACCGTCAATCGTCTACCGGATCTGGCCCTGCTCGGCGATGTGAATGAAGTCATGAATGGCCTACTTGAGCGATTGCCTGAACGAGTTGAGCGTGACGGCGCCGCTCGAACCGATAACGTGCTCAGCGCCTTGTCCCTGGGCGAGCGCCCGGATGTCGCTCCCTACATGGACTGGCTCGACGCACTAGGTCAGGCGCTGCCGGAAGCCACCGTCGTCGGCGACTCCACCGGACCGGTGTATGCGGGTAACTTTTTGATCGACATGCCCGCCCCCCGGCGCTGGTTCAATGCCGCCACCGGCTACGGCACTCTGGGCTATGCTCTGCCCGCGGCTATCGGTGCGGCGATTGCCGTGCCCGAACGGCCAGTGATCGCGCTGGTGGGCGACGGTGGGTTGATGTTTAGCTTGAGCGAACTGGCCACCGCCCGAGATACGGGCTTGCCCTTGGCAGTAGTGATATGGAATAACCAGGGTTATGGTGAAATTCGCCGCTATATGGACAACGATCATGTCGAGCGCCGAGGCGTCGATCTCGTCGCACCGAATTTCGCGGCGCTGGCCAAAGGCTTTGGCTGTGAGTATCAACACGTTGAAACTCCCGACGCATTGGCTCAGGCATTGCAGGCATCGCAACAGATGCAGGGCCCGACATTGATCGAGATAACCGCCAAGGATTGATTTTTCGTTTTTCCATTTGCCCGCCGAGAGGCGACAAGACGCTGCTCAACCAGCGTTCACACAATAACGAGGAAATTGCATGACACTGCGCAAATCACTATTCATCGCCGGTCTGACGCTGCTTCCCCTCACTGCCCAGGCCGCCGATGAAGCGGATACGGTCAATTTCGTCGTACCTCCCTGGCCTGGGGTGACGGTCAAGACCGAGATCGTCGCCAAGCTCATCGACGATCTGGGCTATCGAGCCAATCGCATCGACATGAGCAGCACCGTGGGTTACAGCACCCTGCAATCCGGCGATACCGACGTCTTCCTGGGAGGCTGGCTGCCTGCCCAACAGAAAATTTATGACGCCGCCATGGCATCCAATGCCATCGTCGATCTGGGCAACAACGTCGAAGGCGCGCGCATGGGCTTCGCGGTGCCGGGTTACGTGCATGATGCGGGCATCACCAGCGCCGCCCAGTTGAGCGAGGCGGAAAATCGCAAGCGTTTTGACGGTGAGTTCTACTCCATCGAAAGCGGCTCCACGGTCAGTGAATCCATCAACGACGCCGTGGATGCGGACGTCTACGGCCTGAGTGACTGGAACATTCGCGAATCCTCCACCGCCGGCATGCTGGCGGAGGTCGATGCCGCCTATCGTGAGAAGCGCTGGATCGTCTTCTACGGCTGGACACCTCACTGGATGGCGCCCAAGTACGACATGGCCATTCTCGACGACCCGGAAGGCGTCTACGGCAAGGAGAATGGCAAGAGTGATATTCGCACCATCGTTCGGCGCGACTTCAGCGAAGCCAATCCCAATCTGACCAAACTGCTGGATCAAGTGATCTTCAGCGCCGAAGAGCAGAGTCAGTTCATCGATGAGTTCAGTCAGCAGGAAAAAGATCTGGAAGACGTCGCCGAAGCCTGGATCGACGATCATCCGGACCAGATCAAGGCGTTTCTGGAAGGGGTGACGACTCGGGATGGGCAGCCTGCTCAGGACGCCATTCAGTAAAGGGGCATCCTGCCTCGTTTTCTGTCACCCGGACAAGGAGCCATCATGCGCTACTCTCACCTGACGAGTCGCATTGCCGGCGAAGGCGCAGCCGCTTGGGACATCCATTATCACGCCATGGAGCGCAAGGCCAAGGGAGAGGACATCATCGTGCTTTCCATTGGCGATCCGGACTTCGTTACCCCTCGGCCCATCATCGACAGCGCCGTGGCGAGTCTGCAGGCCGGCGCAACCCACTACGCCGACGTGCAGGGCAAGCTGCGCCTGAGGGAGTTGATTGCCGCTCAGCACCGTCAGCGTGGCGGCACGGCCACGCCGGACAATGTCGCGGTGCTGGCCGGCGCCCAGTGCGGGCTTTACGCCGTCGCCCAGTGCCTGCTCGACCCTGGTGACGAGGTGATCGTCTTCGAGCCGATGTACGTCACCTACGAAGCGGCCTTGCAGGCCGCCGGTGCCACCCTGGTGCGGGTATCGCTGCAAGCGGAAGAGGATTTCCTGCCCCGTTCGGCGGATATCGAGGCGGCCATCACGCCACGTACCAAGGCGCTGCTGGTCAACAGTCCGCACAATCCCACCGGGCAGGTGTTGAGCCGAGAGCACTGGCAGGTCATTGCCGATGCGTGTCAGCGTCACGATCTGTGGTTGATCTCGGACGAAGTCTACGGCGAGCTGACCTTTGATGACGAGCACGTTTGTCCCGCCACTCTGCCCGGCATGGCACAGCGCACCGCGGTAGTGGACAGTCTGTCGAAATCCCATGCCATGACCGGCTGGCGCCTGGGCTGGGTGATCGGGCCCGAAACGCTGATCAAGCACCTGACCAACCTGGCGCTATGCATGCTCTATGGATGCCCGGATTTCATTCAGGACGCCGCTTGTCACGCCTTGGAGCATCCACCCCAGGAACTGGCGCAGATGCGTGAGACCTATCGACAGCGGCGGGACGCGGTGCTGTCGACCCTGGCCGATAGCGAGATCCTGGAAGTGCTCACCCCCAAGGCCGGCATGTTCATGATGGTGGATATTCGCCGCATCGGCTTATCCACCCAGGCCTTCGCGGATCGCCTGCTGGCGGAACAAAACGTCTCGGTACTATCCGGCGAAGCCTTCGGCCCCTCGGCGGCGGGCTTCGTGCGCTTGAGCCTGACGGTCGATGCGGAACTATTGGGCGAGGCCTGCCAACGGATCGAGCGCTGCGCAGAGCAGTGCCTGACAACAACAATATGAGTGCCCATGAATACAACAACAACGTCTGCCCCGATGATCGATGCCCGGCATCTGGTCAAACGCTTCGGAGAGCTCGAGGTTCTCAAGGATGTGTCCTTAAGCGTCGCTGAAGGCCAGGTGGTTTCGATCATCGGCTCCAGCGGTTCCGGTAAGAGCACCCTGTTGCGCTGCATGAACCTGCTCGAGCGGCCGGACCGAGGTGAACTGACCATCGCCGATGAGGACATTCATTTTACTCATGATGCCAAAGGCAACATCACCGGTCTGGATCGGCGCCAGATTCATCGCCTGCGCGCCAAGGTCACCATGGTATTTCAGCAGTTCAATCTTTGGCCGCACCTGACCGTACTGGGCAACGTCATCGAAGCACCGCTACGGGTGCGCGGCTTGAGCCGGCGCAAGGCCGTCAAGCTCGGTGAAGGCTTTCTGGCCAAGGTGGGCCTTTCCGACAAACGCGATCAGTACCCGGCCTATCTCTCCGGCGGCCAGCAGCAGCGTGTCGCCATCGCCCGGGCACTGGCCATGGAGCCACGGGTGCTATTGTTCGACGAGCCGACTTCGGCCCTAGACCCGGAGCTTGTCAGCGAGGTGCTGGGAGTTATCCGCGATCTGGCCGCTGAGGGCCGTACCATGCTGATGGTGACCCATGAAATGAGCTTTGCTCGGGAAGTCTCCCATCAGGTGGTCTTCCTGCATGAAGGTGAGATCGCCGAGGCCGGCACGCCACAACAGGTCTTCGAGCAAGCGAGCAACGAACGCTGTCGACAGTTTCTGTCCAGCGTGGCATAGAAAGAAAACAACAAACGAGGATAGCTGATGAAAACATCTCTGATGAAGCACACCTTGATCATGGCGGCTGGTCTCGCCGCTTTGACCCTAAGCGCCGCCAGCATGGCACAGGAGCCGCTGAAAATCGGCATTGCGGCGGAACCCTACCCCCCTTTCAGCTACAAGGGCTCCAATGGCGACTGGACCGGCTTCGAGGTCGAGCTCGGCAAGGCATTGTGCGAGGAAATGCAGGCACAATGCGAGGTCACCCCGACCGGCTGGAGCGGCATCTTCCCTGCCCTGAATTCCGGCAAGATCGACATGATCATGAACTCCCTGTCGATCACCAGCAAGCGCAAGCGGGTCGTCGACTTCACCGATCCCTACTACTACACCCCGGCAGCCTATGTAGCAGCCAAGGATGCTGACTTCGAGATTCCCGAAGGGCTAGACGGCAAGATCCTCGGCGTGCAGGGCGCCACCACCAACGCCACCTATGCCCGGCGGGAACTGCGCGATAGCGGCGTCGAACTCAAGATCTACGACCAGCAGGAACAGGTCAACCGCGATCTGCTGGCCGGGCGTATCGACGTCATGTTCGCCGACGAAATCGTCATGACCGCCTTTGTCGAGCGGGACGAAGCCCAGGAGTACGCCATCATCGCTACGGCACCCAAGCATGAGGCCTTTGGTGAAGGTATCGGCATCGGGCTGCGCAAGAGCGATGACGAACTCGAAAGCAAGCTCAACGACGCCATCGCCGCAGTGGTGGAAAACGGCAGGTGCAGCGAGCTCTCCCAGCAGTATTTCGGCACGGATATCTGCGGCGGCTAATCGCCTTTTCTAGCTCATCGCTTCTTCCGCCAGGGTTTTACCCTGGCGGAAGATCCTGCTCATTCGATAAAGAATCTTGCCATGGAAAACTATCAGAACGAAGGACTTGAGGCTTGGGCGGGCCCCATCCTGGAAGGGGCGCTCGTGACGATAGAGATCGCCCTGCTGGCCTATGCCATCGGCCTGGTACTGGGGCTGATCGGCGCCAGCGCTAGATTGAGCGGCTGGGGGCCACTCCAGGCCCTGGCTACCGCCTATTCCACCCTAGTGCGTGCCGTCCCCGAGCTGCTGCTGATCATCCTGCTGTACTACGCTGGCACCCAGGCGCTCAATGCGGGACTCGGCGCGCTGGGAGTCGAGAGCGCTATGCAAATCAGCGGCTTCGTTACCGCTGTCGGGGTCCTGGCCTTCGTTCAGGGCGCCTACATGACCGAGGTGTTTCGCGGCGCCATTCTGGCCATTCCTCGCGGTCAGCTCGAAGCTGCGGATGCCTATGGTTTCTCGCGCTGGACCCGATTTCATCGTTTCGTCATTCCCGGCATGCTGCCCCATGCGCTGCCCGGCATGTCCAACCTGTGGCTGATCCTAGTCAAGGATACAGCGTTGATCAGCGTGATCGGCTTCGAGGAGCTGTTCTTCACCGCCCAACAGGCCGCCGCGAGCACCCGCTCTTACTTTCTGTTCTACAGCGTCGCGGGTGCGCTCTATCTAATCATGACGCTGGGCTCCAACGCGCTTTTCGGCTGGGCGGAGCGCTTCGTTCGGCGTGGCCAGCTTCCAGACAACGCCTAAGCCAACTTCCAAGAGAACAACGTCATGGACTTTTCCTGGATCTTCGATCCTTTCTATCAAGAGTATCTCTGGACGGGTTTCGTCAACACGCTGCTGCTGGTGGCGGTGTCCGGTATCCTGGGGCTGATACTGGCGGTCATCATCGCCTTGATCCAGATTACCGCGCCCAAGCCGATTGCCCTGCTGGTACGCGGCTTCACCACGGTGATTCGCGGCACGCCGCTGCTGGTGCAGCTGTTCTTCTTCTATGACGGCGTGGGCCGCCTGCTGCCACAGATTCCCGGCATTCAGGAAAGCATCATCTGGCCTTTGCTGCGCGATCCGTTCTTCTACGGCGCCCTGACCTTCACCATCAGCGTCGGCGCCTATTCCGGGGAGGTGATTCGCGGCGCCATGCTCAGCGTGCCTAGTGGCGAGCTGGCCGCCGGTCGCGCCTTCGGTCTGACCCGCTGGCAGGTGCTCTACCGGCTGTGGCTGCCCCGAGCTGTTCAGATCTGCCTGCCGACCCTCACCGGCGAAATGATCCTGCTGCTCAAATCCGTGCCCCTGGTATCCACCATCGCCGTCATGGATTTGCTCAAGGCCGCCAACCTGGTCCGCGACGAGACTTTCCTGGTTTATGAACCTTTGCTGTTAATCGCCGGCATCTACATTGCCCTGACGCTGGTGCTGACCATCGCCATGCGCTTCATCGAACACAACTTTCCCGGCGCCCAGCCTGCCAAGATGCGACGCCGATTGCTGCCCGGTTAGGGAATTGCCGAACAAATCGCCAAGCGAAATGAATTGCAAGGAGCACGGAGCGCAGGAAACGAGACATAACATGGGGTTAGGCGAGTTTTCGAGCACCGCGCAACGCCGTAATTCGTTCGTGTAGGCATTTATGCAATGATTCCCTAGCGGCGTTCGCTTACATGGCGGGAACAGGCATTCTTGTCTACTATATTAGCGTTCAAACTAAAATGAGCGTCACCATTGCCCAGCGTGGTGCCGTGTTTGTCATGTCAATAAATCAAGGAGCGATCATGCAACGTATTTTCAAACCCGCCATTCTCGCCGGTGTGTTGCTTGCGGCGACGGCAAGCGCTCAAGCCGCGGACAACGTGACCCGTCATAGTTTGAAGGATTCTGACTTTCCCATCTCCCTGGCAGTGGAAACCGGTCCCCAGGCCCAAACACTCTATCTGAGCGGCAGCGGCCCGGAAGTTTCCAACCAGGACGCGGATGAAAATACCATCGACGCCTATGGCGACATGGAAACCCAGGCTCGCAGCGCCCTGACGTCCATCGCCGACAAACTCGAAGGACTCGGTTACGACATGAGCGATGTGGTCATGATGCATGCCTATCTGGTACCGGACTCAGACACGGGCAAGCTCGATTTCGAGGGCTTCATGAATGCCTACACCGAATTCTTCGGCACCGATGACCAGCCCAACCTGCCCGCACGCTCCGCAGTCCCTGTACCGCAGTTGGCCAACCCCGGCTGGCTGATCGAGATCGAGGTCACCGCGGCGAAGTGAGTTGTTCGCTACTTCTTTACTGATAAACGTTCGAGAATTGCGTTGCATTCCGGGATATACATCCTGTATGTCCCGTCATCACCCGCATGATCCACGTTATTTTCGAGAACGCTATCCACTGGCGCCAAACAGCGGCAGCGGCCACGGATATCTTGAACAAGCAGAGGCAACACTTGACCCAGCGTCGGTCCGATTCAGAGCAAACAAACGCCGAGACAATCGCGGATTCGACCCGCTGGCGCATTCTGGCGGTGCTGCTGACCGCCATCGCCATGTCATTGATCAACGTCAGCATCGTCAACGTTGCCCTGCCGTCTATCCAGGAAGGGCTGGGAGCGTCCCAGTCCGATCTGCAGTGGGTGCTGTCCGGTTATGCCCTGACCTTCGGCGTGGTGCTGGTGGCCGCCGGGCGTGCTGGAGATATTCTGGGACGCGGCGGCATCTTCATCCTCGGCGTGGCGGTGTTCACCGCCGCCTCGATTGCCTCGGGTCTGGCCCAGGACGCCACCTGGCTCAATGTCGCCCGGTTCGTGCAAGGGGTCGGCTCCGGGCTTTTGAGCCCCCAGGGGGTGGGCATGATCCAGCAGTATTTTCGCGGGTCCGAGCGGGGCAAGGCGTTCGGCTACTTCGGCACCGCGGTGGGGGTATCCGTGGGCATCGGCCCAGTGCTGGGGGGCCTTTTGATCGAGCTTGGCGGCGCCGATTTCGGCTGGCGTTTGACGTTTCTGGTCAACGTGCCCATCGGCATCGCCGCTATCATCATGGCGCTTGCCTGGTTCCCGAAACCGCTGTTCAGCCACAGGCCAAAAGACGCAACACCCACGTTCGGCGGAGTACTGCATACCTTTCGTTCCCTGGATCCGATTGGCGCCGTGCTGCTCGGGCTTTCCGTGTTCGCCGTGCTGTTTCCGTTCATGGAAGCCCAGTCGGCACCGCTGACCTGGCTGCTGCTGCCGTTGGGCATCGCCCTGGTTGCGGCCTGGGTGCATTGGGAACGGCGTTACGCCCGCCTGGGCCGCAGTCCGATGGTGGATCTGAACATCTTCTCTACGCGCAGTTTCACCAATGGCGCCCTCATCATGACCCTGTATTTTACCGGGATGACCAGCATCTGGGTGCTGGTGGCGCTGTATCTGCAGCAGGGCTTGGGGGCCTCTGCCCTTGAAACCGGTCTCATCAGCACGCCGTCCGCCTTCATCTCCGCCTTTGCCGCCAACTGGGCCGGCCGGCGGGTGATGACCTATGGGCGCAAGCTGGTCATCGGTGGGCTTTTGCTCGCCGTCGTCGGCCTTGCCGCCTGCATTGCCGTTGTGCTACTGCAGGCGGGGGGCTATATCAGCGCCTGGTGGCTACTGCTTTCTCTGGCGCTGATCGGCGCGGCCCAGGGCGCCGTGGTCAGCCCCAATCAGGCACTGACCCTGGCAGAGGTCCCCCTGCAGTACGCAGGAAGCTCCGGCGCCATCATGCAGACCGGTCAGCGCATCGGCACCTCAATCGGCATCGCCGTGATCACTGCAGCGGTCTTTGCCGTCCTCGACATGAGCTCCTGGCCCGTCGCCGTGGCATTGGGGTTCGGCTTAATCTTACTCGTCGTGCTGAGCGCAATTGGTTTGGCATTCAAAGACCTACGCGATCGGACGAACAACCACTAGCGCTTTCTGAACTACTCCAGCCGTTAGTGCTTACTAACAAAATGCTACAAATATTGCCTATCAATCTAAATGATAATATCTATCATTTGATTTGCGTTTAGCAAAAAGATAGCGACTTCCGCCATGAAAATCACTTAGCCCGGTTTAGCCTCCGGCATGGCGTTAAACGCAACCTTAGCAGTCAAAACGATTATTCAAGGAGTGACAGATGGCGATTCAAGAAGGCAGCGGACTGATTTTCGGCACCGACGAAGGCGAGATCATTCGCGGAAGCGGGCCCTCCATCGTTTACGCCAAAGGCGGTGACGACGGTGTTCGCCTGGGCTATTCCAACGACGTGGCCTATCTTGGCGACGGTGACGATGTCGCCTATGGCGAGGCCGGCAACGACCTGATCTTCGGTGAAGACGGCAACGATTTGGCCTATGGCGGCAAGGGCAACGACTGGCTCGACGGCGGTGAAGGCGACGACCTGCTGTGGGGTTCTGAAGGTAGCGACCAGATATTCGGCAATGCCGGTGACGACACCCTCTATGGCGTGGCAGGCATCAATGCACTCTATGGCTCCGAAGGCAACGACCTGATCATCGGTGGCACGGGAGAAGACGTGGTCTTCGGCGGCGAGGACAACGACGTCATTCAGGGCGGCGACGCAGACGACTGGCTCTACGGCGGCTCCGGCGACGATCAGATCCACGGCCAAGGCGGCGACGATCTGGTTTATGGCAGCGCCGACCGGGACGGCAATGCCCAGGACGACAGCAGCACCGAGCTCTATTACACCGGCAATGACGGCAACGATACGGTCGAGTGGTTCGCCGCCGAGAACGATCAGGTCTTCGTCTCCGCCAATATCAACGACACGGGCATCGAGTCCCTGGCCGATCTGGCGGATCGCGTTTCTGATTCCGACGAAGGCGCCGTGGTTGACCTGGGCGACGAGACCCAGATCCTGATGGCCGGCATCCCGTCAGACGAGATTCTGGCCAACGCAGCGGACTACATCACCATCGCCTGAGGCCAACCCCTCGTTCCTGACGCAACACCGTAAGCGAAAGCCCGATGTCGAGCATATCGGGCTTTTGAGATACTCCTTAATGACACCTTCGGAACAGGCTGCAGCCAGCTGCTTCTTCAATGCCTTGCTGCGGGAATGGCCTCATTACGAGATCGAGCCACACCATCTGGCCATTTCAGACGGCACGCATACTCTGCGGATTCCCTATCGGCATCTTTCCCACGCCGGTCGCCATCGATTAAACGGGCCGCTGCGGCTGGATGATTATGAGATCGGCTTTGGTGAGGCTCTCGCCTGGGTACTGCGTCATCCGGATCTGCTGGCGCTGAGCACCCCCGCCAAGGCAAAAGCACTGAAGGCGCGGGTGCTGGATAGTCTGGCCAATCTGCGTCACAGCCTCGATGCCCAACCGAATCTGGATCGGCCCTTTCGCCAGGTGCTGGATTTCATCGACTCGGAAGCCGCACTGCTGATCGGCCACTCGATCCATCCCTGCCCAAAGGCCCGAGAAGGCTTCAGCTCCGAGGATACTCGCCGCTATGCCCCGGAATACGCCGCCGCGTTTCCTCTGTGCTGGTATCGGGTAGCAAAGACTCACGTGAGTTTCAGTGCCGGCGCGGACCTCGAACCCCAGGCGTTGATCGATCAGCTGTTGCCGGACAACCCTTGGCAGGATCAGATCGACGCCACGCATCTGATTATCCCCTGCCATCCCTATCAGCATCGCCATTGGCAGACGGACCCGGCCTTGAAGGAACTTCGCCACAGCGGCGCGCTGACCTATCTGGGGCAAGCCGATTCGCACTGGCGCGCCACCTCCTCGGTGCGCAGCATCTGGCACCCCGAGCGCCCTTGGATGCTGAAGTTCTCTCTCAGCGTGCGCCTGACCAACTCCTTGCGCCATCTGCAGCCCAGCGAGTTTTATCGCGGTGCTGTCCTGCATCAGGTGTTGAACTCACGGCCTTTGGCGGAATTCGCCGCGCGGTTTCCGCAGTTTCAATTTCTTCAGGAGCCTATGGGTCTGGGGATTGTCGATGACGCCGGACAGCTCTTGCCCCAGACCCTAATGCTGTGGCGGGACAATCCTTTTGTCGGTGACGCCGCGCATCAAGTCGAAATGCTCGCCACCCTGCTGCAGGACGACCCGCGTACGGGCGTCTCGCGTCTGGCCCAGCGGCTGCTACAGACAGCCAACCCTAGCCCACGCGTACGCGCCTGGTTCACTGCCTTTCTGCAGGTTGCGATGGAACCCTTACTGATCGCTCAGGCAGACTATGGCCTGCTGTTCGGCGCTCATCAGCAGAACATTCTATTGCAACTCGATGACGACCTGATGCCGACCCGCGCCTGGTTTCGGGACTGCCAGGGCACCGGCTATACGGCGCTGGCAACGAAATGCTACGGCCCCGAACTGGGCCAACTGGTGGAGCGCAGCGACAACCTGATACCGGAAGAGATGGGCGTTCGGCTGTTGGGCTATTACCTGATCGTCAACGCTACCTTCAACGTGATCGCAAGCCTTGCCGGGGCGGGGCTTGGCGATGAACGCGATTACCTGAGTCAGCTACGCGACTTTTTAGTGGACCTGAGAGCTCAAGGCGTTCGCGATAGCGCCTTGCTGGACTATCTGTTGGAAAGCCCTGATCTATGGGCCAAGGGTAACTTCCTGTGCGCCTTTCAGGCCATCAACGAGAACACCATGGCGGACCCGCTTTCCCTTTATCACCCCATGCCCAACCCGATTGCCGACCTATGACCGACCACATTGTGCAAAGCGACGAACGCCAACGCCATCTGGCGCCGCAACTGCTAACCGAGCACCCGACCGTCATGACCACAACTGACGGCGTCCCCCATCCCAAACGGCCTGTCGATCCGCCGGGCGAGCACTACCGGCGTTACATGCCGGAGATCGGCAAGACCTTCAGCCTGCGCCTGATCGATGTGCAAGAAGACGGCGAGCGCTTTCACCGCTGGCAGAACGATCCTCGGGTCGCCGCCTTCTGGGAGTATCCCTTTGATCGCGAGGCTCTGGACGAGATGATTCGAGGGCGGCTAGCGGACCCCCACTGCACGCCTTTGATCGGCTGTTTCGACGACCAGCCTTTCGCCTATCTGGAAGGCTACTGGGTGGCAGAGGATCGCCTGGCCCCCTACTGCGAGCACGGCTCCTTCGATCAGGGCATTCATGTGCTGGTCGGTGAAACCACCCATCTGGGCAAGGCCAACACCCTCGCCTGGCTGTATGGCCTGAGCCACTATCTGTTTCTGCGCGAGCCCCGCTGCCAGACCCTGTTCGGCGAGCCGCGCACGGACAATCGAGCCATCCTGCGCTACACCTACCCGCTGAACGCCTGGAAGAAGCGCTACGAGTTCGACTTCCCCCACAAGCGCTCGATGCTGCTCAGCTGCACAAGGGAAGATTTCTTCGGCGGGCAAGCATGACCGACGCAGAGCTGCTGACGCTTGCCAATCGGCGCCTGCTGGCTAAGGCCCTGGCGGAGTCCTGTTTCGAGGGCAGCCTGGAGGCGATCGCTCGCGAGGACGGCTTTCTTGTCGCGCTTGCCGACGCGGTGCACTACCGCTTTCGCGCCACGCGAGGCCTCTGGGACTGGCTCGTCATCGAGCCGGACAGCATCACCCGCAACGGCGTGCCGGCCCACAGCCCGCAGCAGTTCTTGCTAGATGCCCAGACGAGCTTTGGCATCGACGATATTCTGCTGGGCAATCTGCTGGCAGAGCTCAACAACACCCTGTACAGCGACGTTCAGACCTTGAAGCGTCAGCAGCGCTGGACCGCACTTGAGCTGTCTACGCTGGACGGCATCACCCTGCAAAGCCTGCTGGACGGCCATCCCAAGCTCTTGGCCAGCAAAGGAAGAATTGGCTGGGGGATAAACGAGCTTGCCCGCTACAGCCCAGAGGCCGGCGAGCCCATCGAGCTGCGCTGGCTCGGGGTGCGCATTCAGGACTGCACCAGCGCCATCAGCGAAGTCGATGACTGGCAGGCGCTATGGCAAGCCTCCTTGTCCGCGGAGGATCTAGACTATGTTCGCCAATGCCTGGCACAGCAGAATTTGAGTTTGAAGGAGGTGCGCCTGCTGCCGGTACACCCTTGGCAGTGGCAGCACCATATCGCCATTCAGTACGCGGAGTCCCTGGCGAGCAGCGCACTTATCGATTTTGGCGAACTGCAGGGGGACTATCGCGCCCAGCTCTCCCTACGCACTCTAAGTGGCCCGGGCGACGCCGACATCAAGCTGGCCCTGACGATACTCAACACCTCCTGCTTTCGCGGCATCCCCGGGCGCTATATCGCCATCGGCCCGATCTTGAGCGATTGGCTCACACGGCTGACCCAAAACGATCCCGAGCTGTCGCCTTTGATCGTCCAGCGGGAGCTTGCGGGCATTCACTGCCCGGCCCCCTGGCAGCAAGCGCTATCCGGTACCCCCTATCGCTACCAGGAAATGCTCGGCGCCATCTGGCGGGAAAGCCTGGAGGCGAGACTCAAAGACGATCAGCTGAGCCGCCCCTTGGCGGCCTTCATGCACAGCGACATGGCGGGCGATAGCCTGATCGGCGCCCATATTCGCCAATCAGGTCTCTCGGTGGAGACGTGGCTGCGCCGGCTGTTCGAGGTTACCGCAGTGCCGCTTTATCATCTGATGTGCGCCTATGGCGTGGGGGTGATTGCCCACGGCCAGAATCTGACCGTGATACTCGAACGACACGCGCCGGTCGCCGGCGCCATCAAGGATTTTCACGGCGACCTGCGGCTATGGGAAGAGCCTTTGGCAGTAAAGGCCGGTTTGCCTCAGGTTGCGGCAAAGGCACTGACCCACCTGCCCGCGCATTATTTGATTCACGATCTGGTCACCGGCTATCTGATCACCACCCTGCGCTTCATCTCACCCTTGGTAGCCCGGGACCTGGACTATCCGGAAAGCGCCTTCTATCCCCTGCTGGGGGAAACGCTGCTGACCTATCAGCGGCGCCATCCGCATCTGGCGAAAAGCTTTGTCCAGTTCGATCTGTTTACTCCACGGCTCTTGCGGGTGTGCATCAACCGTGCTCGTTACCGGGTGGGCTACGACGACAGCGCCGAGCGCCCCCTGCCGGAACTTGGCCCGCCCCTTGACAATCCCTTGATGCTCGCCCAAAGGCCGGCGATACAAACGATCAAATAAGTAAACCTTCTTTCACCAGACAATTGATACATTAGATAACATAAAATTTCCCACCAACAAAACACTACAAAAATAGGTTACCAACCCAAACGATAACCTCTATCATTCCGCCTGCACTTGACGCAGCCGCCGACTACTTTGGCCAACGAACTATCGGCCTATTCAATCTCGAAGGCGGTGCCAAGCGCGATTCAATGCATCCACAAAATGCAGAAATGCTATTTATAAAAGGAAGCACTATGTCCTTTATTCAAGAAGCCAGCGGTCTGACTTATGGTACTGACGAAGGTGAGATCATCTTTGGCAGCGACTCTTCCATCGTTCGTGCACGGGGTGGAAACGACGGACTTCGCCTTGGCGACTACAGCGATATAGCCCATCTTAACGATGGCGACGACGTCGCCTATGGTGGAGATGGCAGCGATGCAATTCTCGGCGAAGGCGACGACGATCTGATCCACGGTGGGGCCGGCAACGACTGGCTGGACGGTGGAGAAGGCAACGACATGCTGAGGGGCGGAGAAGGCAACGACCAGCTGCTGGGCGGCCCGGGAGACGATACCCTCGTGGCCATCTTCGGCGACAAGTCCGGCGATAACACCCTGTACGGCGATACCGGCGACGATATCCTTCACGGCGGTACCGGCCACGACGTGATCTTCGGCGACGAGGGCAACGACATCCTCAAAGGCAACGCGGATGACGACTGGCTTCAGGGCGGCACCGGCGCGGACCAGATCCAGGGTCAGAGCGGTAACGACGTCATCTTCGGCAGCGCCGATGAGGACGGCCAGTCCATCGACGGCAGCAGCACCGAGATTTTCTATATCGGTGGCGACGGCAGCGACGAGATCAATAATTTCACCGTCGAAAACGATCAGCTCATTCTGTCCGCCGATATCAACGACACGGGTATCGAAAGCCTTTCTGACCTAGCAGATCGCGTCACGGAGTCCGACGCAGGCGCCGTGATCGACTTGGGCGAACAGACCCAAATTCTAATGACCGGAGTGGCCGCGGACGACATCAATGCCAATATGGCGGACTACTTCACCATCGCCTGATGACGACTTTCTATCGTTGGTGAAGCAATAGCAAATGAGGTCCGATGCTAGAAGCGCATCGGACCTCAGTTCATGGCCGATGACCTGCGATGATCGGCATGTTGCTATCAAAACGGCGGATCAACAAAAACGCCGGGGAATCGTCTTCTCCCAGGTGTTGCGATAGACCTCCTTGCCCTCTTCATAGGCCTGCAGACTGTTGACCAGGTAGAAGTTGTCCGCATCGCAGCTCAGGCGGCTCTGGGTATCCACGTGAATACTGATATCCGCGTCACTCAGATCGACTTCCCAGTTCGATTCCGTCACGGCGCTCAGCGGTTCGTTTTCGCAGATGCGCCAGAGATTATGGTTCTTGGTGCCGTAGGTGATGCCGTTGTGATCCAGCCTTCGCAGCCCTTCGTCGGAAAAATCGTCCAGTAGCCACTCTCGGGTAGTCAGGGATTTGATGACGCGACGGGTACGACTGCCTTCCCGCAGAATGGTCTTGGCAAGAGGCTTGGCGGTTTCTGCCTGCATGAAGGGTAGCTCGGTGACTACCGGCGCTTTCGCCTGAGGCACGAGTACCTGACTGTAATCGAGGTCGATCGTGAGCCCGACCACTGCCGTCGAGGGCCAGATCTGCGGCCAGTAAATAGGGCTCAGGCTGATTTCCAGCCGATGCCCTGTCGGCAGCCGGTAGCCGATGACGTCCAGGCCGAACTCGACGTCGAACCATTCATCAACCGGCAATTCTTCGGGTTTAGCATGTGAGTGCCGATGGGTGAGATTGAACTGGCCCGCGGTGATGTAGGTTTTTTCACCCGCGGGGGAGACGTCCGTCAATCGCGCGTGCACGTTGCCGGTGGGTTGATCGCTCTTCAGTCGCAGCTTGACCCGCGTCTTGCCAAGAATATTGAGCGGCTCCTGAGCCGGTGCCAGGGTAAACGACGTGGCCAACGCATTGTCGATGGTCTGGTCGTCCGGCAGATCCCCCTCCTGCCCGAAGGGACAGAACACGCCGGAATACAGGCCATGATGCTGACGATTGATAAGCGCCTGCTGTCCGGTAAGAGACGCCATGACATCAACGCTCGCGATCTGCGTTGCCAACAGGTCCACCCACTCCCCCGGCCGGTAATCGTAGGTCGTCTGCGGCGCCACGCTGTCCTGCAGATAGACGACGAAGCTGTCTTCATGGGGCTCATCGTTGGCGTCGGTTGCCAGCCAGCGATCGAACCAGCTGACGCACTCCTGCAAATAGCCAATCTGCGGGCCGGGGATCGCCAGGTCGGGAAACTCATGGGCCCAAGGGCCGATGATGGCGCGCTTGGGCACGTCAAGGTTATCCATCAGTCGAAACACCGCATCGGTGTAGCCGTCCGCCCAACCGCTCATGGTCAATACGGGAATGCGCACGGCGCTGTAGTCTTCACAGATCGAGCCCTGGCGCCAATAGTCGTCCCGGGCCTGGTGCTCGAGCCAGGTCTCGACGAAGGGCGGCGTATTTTCCAGGCGTTCCAGCCACATCTCCCGCCACTTGTCGCCGACGAAACGCGGAAAGGGTGGGCGGGCGTTATAGGCGAACATGGTAGAGGCCCACCACAGCATGTCCGAACCCATTAGTGTGCCACCGCGGTAATGAACGTCGTCTGCGTAGCGATCATCCGTGGAACAGAGACTGACGATGGTTTTCAGCGCCGCATGATTGTACGTCGCCATCTGCAGGCCATTGAAGCCACCCCAGGATTTACCGATCATGGCAATATTGCCCGCGGACCACTCTTGAGCCGCAATCCAGTCGAAAACCTCCAGGCAGTCTTCCTGTTCCTGGCACGGATATTCATCCTGGATGATCCCGCCAGAATCGCCGGTGCCGCGGATGTCCACTCGTACGGCGGCATAGCCGCAGCCGGCGAAATAGGCATGGCGGATTTCATCGCGCAGGGCAGTGAACTCATCCTTGCGATAGGGCAAATATTCCAATATTACGCCCCGGGCCGTGGCAAGGCCTTCTGGCAGCCATAGCTTGGCGGAGAGCACTATGCCATCCGCAAGCGGGATGGGCGCATGCTCAATGGTTCGGACCGCATAGGGCAGATCCGTACGCTCATGCAGCTTGCTATAGTCAACATCGAAAACACCCACTTTTACTCTCCCTGTAGGTCGTGGTCCTGGCGCAGCCAGCACAGAATGGAAATGATCAATAATGAATAAATGACGAGTACCGGGACCGCAACGATGACGGTGGAGGACTGTACGACCTTCAACCCACCGATCAGCAGCAGGGATATCGCCAGCACCGCCATGAGGATGCCCCAGGTAATCGTATGCCAGGTCGCCGGCTCTTCACCGTCTTCTTCACCGATGGAGGCGGTAGAAGCCAGCACGAAAGACGCCGAGTCGAGGGACGTGGCCAGGAAGATGAAGCCGAGAATGACGAAGAAAACGACCACGACCTTGCTCAGAGGCAGGGTGTTGAGCACATTGATGATGGTTTGAGCATCACCGACCTCCGCCATGCTGCCCACCACGTCAAAAACGTCGCTTAGCTGCAGGTGCATGGCATAGCCGCCCATGACGGCGAAATACAGCCAGCCACCCAGGGTTCCCCAGGCCAGCATGTTGACAATGACGGACTTGATCGTGCGCCCCTTGGAAATTCGCGCCACGAACAGGCCTAGGAATGGCGCGGTACAGGCAAACCAGACCCAGTAGAATACCGTCCAACTCTGGGGAAACTCACCTTTATGAATCGGGTCGGTGTAAAAGCTCATGCGCAGGAAGTTCTGGGCCATGCGACCGAAGCTGTCCGTGAAATAGGAAAACAGAAAGCTCGTCGGTCCTACCAGCAACACGAACAGCGCCAACGTCACTGCAAGATAGACGTTGATGTTGCTCAGCTTGCTAATGCCCTTCTCCAGTCCCAGAGTGGCGCTGGTCAAATAAATGACCGACCAAATTAAAATAATGATGATGCTGAGCTGGGTAGACTGCTCGATGCCGAAGATATCGCCGATGCCGGCAGCGATCATCGGCACGCCAAGTCCTAGAGAGGTGCCCAATCCGCCCACCAGGGACCAGATCACGAAAATATCGATGATACGCCCAAGCCAACCGTCTGCCCTGCTGCCGAGCACGCCCTTGCAAGCCTGAGAAATCTTCAGCGACTTGTTGCCCTTGTTGTAAAGCGAATAGGCGATTACGACTGTCGGCAGCGTATAGATGCACCAGGCGGATACCCCCCAGTGGAAAAGCCCGTAGGTCAGCGCCCATTCTACGGCATCGGCGCTTTGAGCATCTACCTGAAACGGCGGGCCCTGGTAGTAGTACATCGGCTCGATGATGGACCAGAACATGATGCTGGTGCCCATTCCGGCGCAGAACAGCATGGCACCGTAGCTGAAATTGCCGAAGGCCGGACGCTCACCGTGTCCGCCAAAGCGGATTTTTCCATAGCGCCCCAGGGCAAACCACAGCAGCATGATGAAGATGCCGAAGGTCAGAAACTCGAAGACCCAGTCCATTTGATGAGTGATCAGACTCAATGTCTGTGTCATCAAGGGCGCAAGGGTTTCCTGAAAGCTGGCTAGCAGCGCCGTAATTATCAGCAGCACGGCGATGGCCGGCCAGAAAACATAGGGGTCGAGTTTCGATCGTTTTTTGTGCATCGATAGTTCCCGAAGGTTATTGTTAAGGAAGTATTGGAATTGACGCTGACGATGTCAGAAATAGTAATAGAACTTAATTTACCTTTTTCTTCATCCTATTCCTGCCACAGGAGCCGCCTGCGTGCTGAACCTTGCGAACATAACCGTCGTGGCGTTTGACTTGGACGGAACTCTGATCGATTCACGTCTGGATTTCCCCGCCATTCGTCGCGAACTTGGCTTCCCCGACGATATCGGCCTGCTCGAGCATATCGCCACCTTGAAAGACGACGCCGAAGCTCGCCTGGCGCATCAAGTCATTCATCGTCATGAGATGGCAGGGGCATCAGCGGCAACCTGGATGCCGGGGGCTAGGGAACTGCTCGATACGCTCCACGACATTGGCCTTAATACGGCCATTCTCACCCGCAATACCCGTTCCGCTATGGAGCTTGCCAGGCGCAACCTGCACATCCCCATCGACCTGACCCTGACTCGGGAGGATTGCGCCCCCAAACCAAGCCCGGACGGGCTAGAAAAGATCGCCGATCATTTTGACGCCAAGGCATCACAACTCATCTACGTGGGCGATTTTCTTTTCGATCTGCAAACTGCCAAGGCCGCTGGAGTCTTGAGCTGTTTATATCGCTATGGTGACAACCATCGCTTCGCCAAGGATGCGGATCTGGTCGTGGATCATCTGAATGAACTTGCCGACCTATTTGCAAAAAGAGGTTCTACAAAACAGACCATTACTGAATAACAGGAAACGATCATGAACGACAAGACAGAAAGAGACATCGAGAAAAGCTATCCCACCGCCGATTTCGTCGCAAAGCTGCGCCGGCTTGCGGACTGCCTTGAAAAGGGGCAACAGTTTGAAATCAGTATTGCCGGTGAAAGAATCTATGTTCCGGTGCGGGCGATCTACAGCATCGAGCATGAACGAGAAGAAAACGAAGAAGAAATCGAGTTTCAGATCAAGTGGACGAAGGAATAAACCGCGTAAAAATCCCACCGTTCGATTCTGCACGCATCACCGGGGCTCCATGGAGCCCCGGTAATTATGCAACGTTTTCACGCCACGGCTTTCTGGTAGGCCGTGCGTTTAGTCACCAAGGACACACCCACGTAGCAGATCGAAGAAACGACACAGCCGGTGAGCGGACCCATCAGCCAACCAACGTCGGCGAACAGCATCATGTAGCCGCTGGTGAAAAAGCCTGCCAGCATGGCAACGATCGCGCCCCAGGCGGAGCCCTGCCAGAAGGTGGAGATGAACACCGGTCCGATCAGACTGGCCAGCAGCGTGCCGGTGCCCAGGATGCCAAGCCAGGAAAGCATGAAAGGTGGCGCGTAGAGCATCATCAGCAGCGCCACGACACCCAGAATGACCACCGCGAAACGATTGATCCATAGCACCAGGGACGCGCGCTGGAAAAGGTTACCGAACAGCGCCAGGCGCAGATCGTGAGAGGTTGCCGAGGCCACGGTGTGCAGCAGCGAGTTTGCGGTGGACTTCATGGCGAACAGGATGAACAAGGTGATCAGGCCCTCTAACGCCGGCGGCATGAACTCCGCGAGATAGACCGGCATGGCATTGTCCGGGTCCGTCAAACCGGGCACTTTTATGCGCATATAGAGCCCCACCACGGGCACGAGACTCAGCAGCGCGCCGAAAAACGCAACATAGACGCCCATCTTGTGCAGCTTGACGTCCGGCTTGAAGGCCAGAAAACGCACCGCCATGAAGGGCAGTACCGCCGCGAACAGGAAGGCATAGGGCAACACCAGAAATACCGCTGCCGGGCTGTCACCGTAGTGGGCACCGGTCGTAGGATTCAAGAACTCCGGGTCCGCTGCGTTAAGTGCGGTCTCCCACTCTCCCAAGCTTACGCTGGTCAGAATCTGCACGATGATCAGTACTGCCGCGACGACCATGCCGCAGACCATTACAGTGTCCGTCCAAGCCACCGCCGCAAGGCCGCCTAACATGGTGTAAATGATGATGACGCCGACCATCAGCAGGGCACTGTTAGTCATTTCGATATCCAGCCAGTTGGCGCCCAGCAATGCCACCGCCTTGATCTGGCTGGTCAGAAACACCAGCAGCAGTATGATGGTGATTACTGCCGCCAAGCCTTGTACCGCTCGACCCAGGGTGCCACCACCATGAATTTGCGCGATGTACTCAGGAATGGTGTTGCTGCCCATATCCACCGCCTTGGCTTGCAGGAAGCTGGCGAAGTAGAGCACTGCAATCACCATGGCCGGGGCAAAGAAGAAGTTGCCAAGTATCTCAATGGCCCCGAACTGATAGGTAGCGCCAGGTGAGCCTACGAACCCCCAGCCGCTGAACCCCGTGGCCACGATGGTACCGGCTCCCACAAAAGCGCCAAGAGAACGCCCTGCCAGCAAGAAGCCACCTTCATCGCCCTCTTTCATCATGCGCGAAGACAAATAGCCCAAATAGATCATCAGCCCGAAGGTGATCAGCAAGAGGCCCCAATTGAATAGTTGATAGCCATCCATCACGATTGCCTCTCTTGCTGTTGTTGTTTGCGCTTGAGCTCCCGGCGCACATAGGCGGCACCGGCATGTACTAACATGTAGATGGTCAATACCAGGAAGGTAGATAATACCCAGGAATCCATGAACCAAATCCTCTTGTGATTGAACTTGTTGAGACAGGAATGTCTTTGCTTCTCGAGTCAGTGGAGTTGCAACGAATACCATTGTGATAATTGACGTTATGGCAGCGAGGTAAGGGAAACCAATTTATAAGGCTAATGCCGTCATCATGCATGCCAATAGGGAGGGATAATAATGAAAAACATACCTACGGATCTTTTGAGAACTTTTGTCACCATCAAGGACTTGGGAGGCTTTACCAGTGCAGGGGAGTTGTTGGGGCGCTCTCAGCCCGCCATCAGCCTGCAAGTCAAGAAACTCGAAGAAATACTCGACACGCGGCTTTTCCTACGGGGTACCAGCCTGGCGTTGACCGCTGACGGTGAATACCTGTATGCCTCGGCCAAGCAAATGCTCGAGATCAACGATGAAATCATTCACAAGATAAAAGGTGAAGGTGTCTCGGGGAAGGTTCGAATCGGCATACCCAACGATTTTGAGCTGGCGTTTCTGACCAAGGTGCTGCGAAGCTTCACCAAAATTTATCCCAATATTGCAGTCGAAGTGGACTGTGACATCAGCAAGGCCATTCAGCAGCGCTATCAACAGCACTTTTACGACATCGTGCTGATCATGGAAAAGGTCAAAGAAAACGAGCAGCGCGACCGGCGAGACTATCGCATTGAGCCCCTAGAATGGGTCATGGCACGCAATTATCTGCTGTCACATGAAGAGAACATCCCCGTGGTCAGCTATCCTCAGGGGTGTGTCTATCGCAGCATCATCGAAGAAGTCCTAAACGCTCATGACAAACCGCACAGGATGGTTTACACCAGTCCGAGTCTGTTAGGACTACTTTCAGCGGTAGAGGCCGGGTTGGGTATCACCGTGATGGCACGTTCCACCATTCCCACCCAACTGACCAGCTTGGAGCAAAGCGCACAGCTACCAAAACTAGACGATGTCTGCATCGGCGTCTATTACGAAAATGAGCGCTTGGGTGCCGCCGCCCGCCGCGCCCTGGACTTCATTAGAACAGGCATCGCCAATCTGGAGCAGAGTCGCTACGAGACTCTGTGATTGACGATACCTCATTAGCCGTGGCCGCCGGGCCCTTATGTCAGTTGCCTAGAAATTCCCTCAATACACTCATCCAGTATCCAGCGCCCTTTTTCAGCGGTGGCATCTACCGGTGAAGAGAGCGTTCCACTCTCTGCCACCCAGCTCGGATCGGATGGAAACACATCAAAAGGCGGGAACGTGGCGGGCTCGACGTGTACCGCCTTGTCCATGTCCACAAGCTCTGGATGAAGCTCGAGCATGATGGAGGTTTCCAGAATGCCGCCATGCTCCACGGCCCAGCCGGTGAACCCATCGGGAAACACCTTGGCGATGGTGTTTTCGCTGATGAAATCCCAGTAGGAAAGCAGGTAGACCTTCACTTCCAGGTTGCGTAGCTCGCAGTGCTTGACCAGCTTGTCGGCAGCCTCGCACAGGAACATGGAGTTCTCGAAGTGGCCGTTGATCAGGACAAACTCACGATTGCCATGATTCACATAGGCCAGCAATACGTCATAGACATACTGTTCTAGAGAACTTCCCGAGACGCAGGTCGTGCCCGGGAAGAAGTTGCCGCCACCGGATTTCACCTGAGATTTATAGCCATAGCTGATGGCCGGCGCCACCAGCATGTTGTCGCTTTTTTGTGCCACCTGCTCGGCAATATGACTGGGTATCAACACGTCCGGGTTTAGGGACATGTGCGGGCCATGCTGCTCGATCGCACCGATTGGCAGGATGATTCGACACTGCCCCTTCTCCGTCTTTTCCTTGTAGGACACCCAGTCCAGGTTTTCAATCTTGACATTTTTCATTGCAACTAACCTCGATACCTATTGGTTTCAATCTGTTATCGAGACGCCAATCCATTCGGATTTGCCGTGTTCTGGGCTGCCTGCACTTCACCGTTGTCATCCACGTGCAACTTGACGTTGGGATCCGGATCGTTGACCGCCCTTTCCAGCTGCTTGGTCGACCGGTCCCTCTTCAAGAGCCGCCTGATCATATTGGCGATCATGAGCATGATGACAATGGAGAAGGGGAACGCCCCAATAATGGTACCGGTCTGCACCGTATCGACCACGGCGCTTCCCCCCACGGTCAGCAATAGTGTCGCGACGGCGGCAATACTGGCCACCAGCACCACTCGAAACCACGCCCCTGACTTCTTCGGTGAGGATACGAAATCTGATAGCGCGTAGGTGCCGGCATCCAGCGATGTGACATAGTACGTTGCTACCAATACGGTCGATACGACGAGCAGGAGGCTACCGACAATGGGTATCGATTCCAGCATTGCGAACAGTCCGCTGGAAACGTTTTCGCCCACCGCCGCCGAAATCCCACGACCGGTGTTATCGTCGTAGAAAATGGCAGCCGATCCAAGAACCCCAATCCACACCATGACGATCAGAGAAGGAACGACGGTCACTCCAATCACGAATTCACGAATGGTACGACCACGGGAAATACGCGCGATGAATCCCGCAACGAAAGGTGAAAAGGCAATAACCCAGCACCAGATGAATACGGTCCACCAGCCGTTCCAGCTATCCTGCCAGGATGCCAGCGGCTCAGCGGTACTCGGGGCGTCCGTCCAGAAGCTCATGGCCACAAAATTGGTAAAGAAAGAGCCAAAGGTTTGAGTGACGTTGGAAATGATAAATAGCGTAGGGCCAAACACAAAAACAGCAACGACCAGAACGACGCTGAGGATCGAGTTCGTTTCGCTGATTACGCGCATGCCCTTGCTGATACCGAAAAAGGCCGAGACCGCGGTGAGAACTGCCAATCCAAGGATAACAATCAACCAAACCGCCGGCGTCGACGCAATCCCAGTAAAGGAGGTGATTCCGGAGCTGAACTGCAGTGCCGCGAACCCGAAGGACGTCGCCAAACCCAGTATCGTGGCCATGATGGCCAGCAACTCCACCACCACGCCGGCACCGCCCTGGGCCCACTTTGGCAGAATGTCCACCGTGGCCTCGCGAAAGGTCAGGGTCTTGCCCAAGTTGTGATGAGAATAGGCAAGACACACCGCCACGACGCAATACATGGCCCAGGCGGTGAAGCCCCAATGGAAATACGCCCAGACGAGACCACCTTCGGCGACATTGCCTGCCGTTGACTGAATGACAGGACTTTCATCACGAAGCATGATCGGCTCTGCCACCGACCAGAAAATCAGCCCGATGCCCTGGCCGCAAGCAA
Organism: Halomonas sp. PR-M31; assembly: GCF_001039575.1. Lineage (GTDB taxonomy): Bacteria > Pseudomonadota > Gammaproteobacteria > Pseudomonadales > Halomonadaceae > Modicisalibacter. Next base: position 113,267 of record NZ_JIBT01000001.1, on the reverse strand, counting down.
ACAGCATCGAGTACCAGGCAAAATTGCTGTGCTCGGATTTTGCATCCGGCCCACCCAATCGAACCCTTCCACCAACTTTGCTGAATACAAGCCAGGCACACACCGCCACGGCAAAAAGCGAATACAGGATGAACATCCAGGTAAATCCGCCTGTTACAAAGCTTCGCATATCGAAAATGACGGCGGCCACACCATCAGGATTGATCAGCACCGTCGCAATGAGGGCGATGATCGCTATTGGCGGCGCGAACTGAATAATCAACCGGCCAACCGGCGGAAGATCCTTGCCCGTGAATCGAGGAACCTCCACGCTTTCATGAGGCTGTGTATTCTGGGCAGATGCTTTCTGCTCTGTGCTGTTGTTCGACATTGTTACCTCTCCCATGCGAGTTTTCGCACTGGTTGCGAAAACGCTCCGGTTATTTTTTTAATGGAGCACACAAAAAGGGGAGCTATTGCCCCCCCTTTCTACAACTGATTATTTGATGATGTTGTGTTCCGGCCCATAAGGGAAGCCGGTGATGTTCTCAGTCTTGTTTTCGTGGATTACCAGGATGTCATGCTCGCGATAGCCACCGGCGCCAGGCTGACCTTCCGGAATCATGATCATCGGCTCCATGGACACGACCATGTTGGGCTCGAGAACCGTTTCTATGTCTTCGCGCAACTCTAGACCCGCTTCGCGGCCATAGTAGTGGCTCAGGGTGCCGAAGGAGTGACCGTAACCGAAGGTGCGGTACTTGAGCAGGTCGTGCTCGGCGAAGATCTCGTTGAGCTCGTGAGCGATATCGCAGCAGCGCACGCCAGGTTTGATGAGTTCTTGACCACGCTCGTGAACCTTGCAGTTGACTTCCCACATACGCAGATGCTCGTCGGAGGCGTGCTCACAGAACAGCGTACGCTCGAGCGCCGTGTAATAGCCGGCAATCATGGGGAAGGTGTTCAAGCTCAGGATGTCGCCGGGCTGCACCTTGCGACTGGTGACCGGATTGTGAGCGCCGTCGGTATTGATACCGGACTGGAACCATACCCAGGTATCCATCAGCTCGCCGTGGGGAAAGCGCTTGGCAATCTCGCGTACCATGGCCTGAGTGCCCGCCAAAGCGACTTCGTACTCCGGCACGCCAGCCTTGATCGCATCACGTATCGCTTCACCGCCCACGTCCGCCACCTGGGCGCCGTTGCGGATCAGATCGATCTCTTCAGAAGACTTGAGCATGCGCATCTTCATGGTGGGCACGCCGATATCGACGAACTCGACGCCACCCAATGCATCCTTCATTTTCTGCTGGTTCTGCAGGGTCAGGTGATCATACTCCACACCGACACGCTTGCTGTTACCGCAAAGCTGCTTGATGGCCTTGAAGAAATTATCCTTTTGCCAGTCGGTGTAAACGATATTATCGCCTAGCCGATTACGCCGATAAGGCTGCCCGCCGTCGATATTGGCGGTGACCGTGGTGAACGAGTCCTGGGTGACCACCAGACCGTAGTCGCGACCGAACTTACAGTAAACGAAATCGCTGAAGTAGTTGATGTTGTGATAAGAAGTGAAAACCGCCGCATCGATCTGCTGGTCGGCCATGTACTTTCTGAGCTTGTCGAGACGGCTTTTCATCTCACCATGGAGAACGTAGGGGTGACTTTTTCTCCGTTGGGAATCTCGATCAATGATGGCAACTGCATGGCAGGCTCCTTGCGTTATTGTGTTGATGTCCACCTTGACTATCGACAGCGGCCGCGCAAAGGGCAAATGACTAGCGTAAATGGACTCATTGCGCTTGCAAATAACCTAATAAATAATAATATTTTTCAGTTGCTTACCCGAATTCCTAGATGTTTACAGGCAGGCGTTTGAGTCCGGCACCAAGCCATCAGCTCATTGGCGCTTCGCGGCGGCAGGTAGAAATAGCCCTGCCCCTGATCGCAGCCCATTTGCGCCAGCAGTTTCGCCTGCGCCCGGGTCTCGATGCCCTCCGCCACGACCAGACAACCACTGCCGTGAGCAAGACTCAGAATCATGCTGACCAAACGCTGGTCGTCGACGTTTTCTACCAGCCCTTCCACGAAGGCGCGATCGATCTTGAGTACCGATACCGGCAGCGTCTTCAGATACGCAAGGGACGAGTAGCCGGTACCGAAATCATCGATGGCGATACGCACGCCGGATTGGGACAGCTTCAGTAACTGCGCCCGTGCGGTTTCCACATCCACCATCAGATCGGATTCGGTGATCTCCAGGGAAAGGTGTTCATGAGGCAAGCCGTGATCCGTCAGCAACGCCAGCAGTTGGTCGGCAAATCCCTCTTGCACCAGCTGTCGCACGGATACATTGATGGCCACATCGAAAGCATCCTCGAGCAATCCTTGGGTATACCAATGTGCTGCCTGAAGAATGGCTTCTTCCAGCGCCCATTCCCCTATGCCAAGGATATCGCCGGAAGCCTCGGCGAGAGGAATGAACTCTTCCGGAGACATCCATCCCAGGCGAGGATGAAACCAACGCAGCAAGACCTCGACTCCCTGGATGCAGCCGCTTGCGAGAGATACCTTGGGCTGAAAAGTGAGTGAAAACTCACCGCGAGATACCGCCCCATGGAGTGCCTGCTGCATACTGAGCTGTTTTTGCTGGGCTGCTTCGAGCTCTCGGGTATAGCGTTGTATTGGCGATTTTCCCGGACGCGGCAGCGCCAGCACCGCCATTTGCACCAGCCGTTCCGGCTCTCCGCCAACGCCGTGATGAAGCCCGATGCGCGCCTTGAGCGGCAGCAGCAGTTCGCCAACTCGATGATCCGTATGCACCAGGGCATGTACCTTTTGCGCCAAGTGCTTCAAGACCCGGTCATCCGGCGCGTCCGCCCAAACGATCAATAGCTCGCTACCGGCCCATAACCCGAGATAGTGCTTTTCCTCGAGGTGGTGTTGCAGCGTATCCCCCAACTCCCATAGCAACGCCTCGCTGACGCTGTAACCATGCAGGCGAATGATGTCATTCAAGCTGTCCAACGCGATGAACAGCAGCCCGATCGAACGCCCGGAGCGTGCAAGGACGTCGAGATGCTGCAGCAGTGCGCGTCGATTGGGCAGGCCGGTAACAGGATCGGAGTGCGACTGATACTCCAGCTGCCGGGTACGTTCGGCCACCATCAACTCGAGCACTTCCGCCTCCCGATCACGTAATTGATAACGATGTTGCACCGACAGCACATTGTTCAGTCGCTGAATGACCTCATCGTGCTTCAGGGGTTTGCTCAAGAAGTCCCGAACCCCCATGCTCAAGGCCCGTTGGCGGGTCTGATCGTCGATCTGCGCCGTCAGTACGATGACCGCGGGCCTCTGCTCGTCGAATTGTGCGTCGAGCTGCTCGAGTATTTGAAAACCATCCAGATATGGCATCCGAATATCCAGCAGAATCAAGTCGGGACGCCGCTGCTGACAGTACTCGAGTACCCGGCGTGGATCGCACAATCCTTCTATGTTCTCGAACCCGTGCTCTTCGAGCAGCGTTTCCAGCAGTTCCACGTTAACCGGCTGATCGTCAACGATCAGCACATGTTTGCCGACGAGTTCTTTCTCACAGTTGGACAGCTTCATGACAGTACCAAGCTCTCTGGCAGCGCCGTCGATATCGCATTGAGCAGCGCTGCAATATCGAGGGGTTTGGACAGAAAGTCCGTGAACTCGATGGCAGTATCGCGATGGGCGTCGCGCTGCATGGCGTTGGCCGACAACCCGATGATCGGCAGATCCGTGAAGCGCGAGTCCTGACGCAGCCGGCTCAAGGCTTGGTAACCGTCGATTCCCGGCAAATGAATGTCCATCAAAATCAGATCAATGGGCTGGCGTTGCAACAGCCTCATGCCTGCCTCGGCGCTCGCAGCACCGTGCAGCTCGAGCATGGGGTAATCGATGAAGATGTCCTCCATGAGGCGCTGATTGGCGGGATTGTCTTCGACGTACAGCACTTGCCAACGTCGCTGTGTATGAGACCTCAAAGTGGTCTGATTGGAGTCTTCTAAAACACCCGAGGCCGTTTTATCCTCCAAGGCCAATGGCAACTCGAACCAGAAATCGCTGCCTTGACCGTGACGACTGTCGACGCCGATGGTTCCAGCCATGCGCTCGACCAGCTTCTTGGTCAGAGAAAGACCGATACCGGTGCCTTCGATGGCGCCGTGCTCCGCGCCCAGTCGACTGAACGGCTGGAAGAGTTCGTCATGACGCTCCTGGGGAATGCCCGTTCCGGTATCGCTGACGATCACGCGCAGGATCTCCCGCCGAGGGCGGCAGCGGATATGCACGTGCCCCGGGCGCGAATTGTACTTGATGGCATTGGAAAGCAGATTGAGCAGCACTTGCTTGAGACGGGTGTAATCGGCGCGCACCCTCAAATCCTCGGTGCATTCGTCAAACTCGATGGTGACGTCGCTCTGGCTGGCCGTTGCGGAGAGGGTTTCGACGACATCTTGAATGACGACCTGCAGCGAAACGGCCTCAAGAGACAGTTGCAGTCGTCCTGCTTCGATTTGCGATAGATCGAGCACTTCGTTGATCAGATTCAGCAGATGAAGGCCGCTTTTTTCAATGTGGGCCACCTGTCGCCGTTGACGCTCGTCCAGAGGAGATCGACGACTGTTCAACAGTAGCTGGGCGAATCCCAGAATGGCGTTCAAGGGCGTGCGCAGTTCATGACTCATCCCGGAAAGAAACTCGCTCTTGGCCTGGCTGGCCCGCTCCGCCTCATCCCGGGCACGGGCCAGTTCTTGCATTACCTGTTCGCGTTCGGCGAACTGGCGGTAAAGATTGATCAATAGCGCACAGGTCGCCGTGAAAGGCTTCAAGCGCTCCAGCAGCGCCTCATCGTAACCCTGATGACCATTGGCAATGCCGTACATGCCGATCAGCACCTCACCATCATAAATGGGGACGCCCAGATAGTTGTGCAGCCGCGGGTTGTCCGGCGGAAAGCCGCCTTGTTTGGGCTGACTATAAAGATCATCCGTCACGACCGTTTCACCCTGGGCAAATACGCGACCCAGCAGGCTCTTCGAGTTGGACAGCAGCACATCACCGCTGCGCAGCCCTTGCATCAGCACTCGCGACTCTTCGTCCCAGATAAGATCGGTGATCGCATGAATCCTCAAGGACGGGGTGCCTTGTTGATCGATCACCTCGCCGATCAGACCATAGTCGCTCAGGGTCAGCTTGCGCAGGGCCTGAAGTAAAAAATCCCACAGCCGCTCACCGGACATCAGCGCCTGATAATCGGTGATGCCCTGATGCAACACCTTGAGCAGCAGGGCCTGGCGATGCTCCTCGGTGATATCATGGGCCACGGATACCACGCCGCGCACATCGCCCTGCTCGTCGATCAAGGGTGATATGGTGATCTCGAACTGACGATCCTTGATGGGCGGTAACAGCACGCTGCGCGATTCGTGATGCTCAATGACCTCCCGCTCTCCCTGTTCAAGCCGCTTCACGACTTCCGGCGGAAAATAATCACTTAGACGCACCTGCCCGGACAGATCCTCTACCCCAGCCTTTTCATCCACCAGCTCAAAGCTTGCGCGATTGGCCGCCAGAAAATCACCGCTGCGATTGCGCACGTAGATGGGTTCACGGCAGCTGTCGAACACGTTGTAATACAGCATCGAGAGCTTGCGACTACGGGCTTGTTCCTGTGCTTTTTGATGACACTGGGCGTGTAATCGCAAAAGCGCCTCCGCCTGCTGCGCCAAACCACGCAACAAACGCCAGGCTTGATCATCGAACTCCCGAGGAGCATCGTTCAGAAGACATAGGGCACCTACCGGATGAGGGCCCTGCAGATAGAGCGGGTAAGCAACGAAGAAACGAACCTGTGGAATCAGGTCAAGAGGAAAAGCGTCTTCGGAGGCCGATAGTTCGAACGTATCCTCAATGAGTCGTGGCGCGTTACTATCAACAACGAAGCAACACAGTGCCCTGCGGGCAGAGGCTGTCAGTTCCAAATCCGGCCGGAGATTCATACAGTTGCAGTCCGTATTCTCCGGGAAAAGCAACGCCGAGGACACATCGAAAATATCGCTGGCCAAGGTCGAGAGGTGCTCGAAATCCGCATCCCCCGGTGCGGGGGACGGCCAGGCCCATTCTCGAGGCTGAGCTTCCTCAACCGAGTTCTCGAAACCGCCCATGGCCTACTCCCTATATCAGCACTGCGCACTGACATGCTCATCATGAGGCATTATAATTTATTAATAACTACTATTGTGTCGTATCAAATAAAACTTTAACGCGTTATTGATCACTCGATAAGCGGTTTTCCTAAGTAAAGCTCAATATCGAATGCCCGTGGGAATCTTTTGGAAGAATTGCTGAAATACGTGAATAAATTCTTTCACAACTATTCGCTATTGCTTGCAAAACACCATTACGGAATCGCTACGGCTGAAGAAGTCTGCTCGAACGACCCTAAAGGAATCCCCTTCATGTCCCAAGATCGCCCCTTTCAACCTGCCGTTGGTGACGTTGCCTTGCTCGAGGTGATCGCAATCAAGGACGCCGGCGCCTTTCTCAATTGGGGGCGTTCCAAGGATCTATTACTGCCCTATAGCGAGCAGCGTAGCCGTCCTCGGGTCGGTCAGCGGGTACTGGTAATGATTTTCGAGGACGACCAGGGCCGCCCAGTGGCGTCAATGCGGCTAGAGGATTTCATCGTCGATCAAGCAGAAGGGCTAAAAAACGGTGACAAGGTGGCCTTGGTGATCGGTGAGCGCACCGATCTAGGCATCAAGGCGGTGGTCGATCAGCGATTCTGGGGGCTTTTGTATCATGATGAACTAACGCGACCCCTGAAGCGCGGTGAGCGTCTGGAAGGCTATGTGCGCCTAGTCCGCGAAGACGGTCGGCTGGACCTTTCCCTGATGCCTTCCGGGGCGGAAAAACAGCAGCTGGCTGCAGAGCGGATAATGCAAGCGCTGCAAGCACACCAGGGCTTTCTGCCATTGAGCGACAAGAGCCCGCCGGCGGCCATCAAATCGCAGTTGGGGATCAGCAAGAGCGCCTTCAAGCAGGCCATTGGCAAGCTTTACAAGCAGCGGCGAATCATTATCGAGAAGGAAGGGATTCGGCTATCGCCCTCCGAGTGACGCGTTTTTGAAGCTGCCTGGTCAATCATTGTCGCTGGAACTCGCCCCTGCACCGCTGCGGGAGGCGTCGCTGGATTCCACCAGGATACGCGAGGCCAACATCTTGAGCCGCTGCCAGAGCGCATCGTCGACCTCGATGCCTTCGGCAAAGGCCCGCTCACAGCAGGCCAGCAGTTCGGACTCTTCCTGGCGCGCCAGCACTTCGTAACGATAGTCTGAGCGCATGGCCGGCAACAGATCGACGTGGTTGGCCAGGATCAGGGTAATGCCGTCGTTGGGCTCGTTCTCTTCTGGCACCTCATGAACCGCATAAACACGAATTTCCGGCACCGTACTGTTGGCACGAAACCCCACGACTTGCTCGTTCAACGGCATCTGGGCGTTACGCCAGAAGGCGGTGACGTTCATGCCCCGCCCGGCCAACCGGGACAAATAGCCCATGATCAGTTGGCGATTGTGGCAACGTCGAATCTTGATGATGGCAAGTCCCCGAGCCCGGGCCTTGGCAAAGCCCAGCTCCACCGCCAGACTCGAACTTCTCAGCACACTCTGGCCGTGACCGTCGAGCACCGCAAGATCGCCATCGTTGTAAAGGATGCTGGTCAGCTGATTGGGGTCTTCTCGCAACAGATGATCCAGGCCGCGACCCAAGGCATTGAGACCTTCCAGGCCATGGCACTGCATCCAGGCCACCATGTCCGCCGCATCCGTTGCCTCGCCCTCTTCGAACTCCATGCCGCAAAAGGCCTTGCGACACACGCCCTGAAGTTCGTTATAGGATACTTTCATGTTGCGCACCTCTTGCTATCAGCCCTGTTGAACAACCACTCCATTCGTCAACGACGTACCGTTGACGCTGGGTTCCAGGGGAAAGCTCCAATCGTCGAAGTCAGCCAGATTCGCAGGCTCTGCGTTCAACTCCTCCACCAGAGGCGCGCCCTGGAACAGGGTGATGCGCACCCAGCGATCGGATTTGGGATCAAAACGGCTGGCGCCGAAGAACGATAGTTTGGTGCGCAGCAGGTGCATGGGCTTCATGTTTTGATGCCAGAGATTGGCGCGAATCTCGCCGTAGGGCGTCTCCGTCATTGCCTGGATACGGCGAACGATTTCCTTGTGACGCGGATTGGCCATCAAGAATTCCACCACCAGCGCCCGGGGGTTGTCCTCGAGAAAGCGGCTTAGCGTTTCATGGGCTCGACGTATTCGAGGCGCCATGGCCAAGGGCATCTCTTTTTCCTGTCCTGGCTCCGTGTGGCGCACCCCAAGACGCGGCTCCTCTTTTTCAGCAGAGCGATACCAGAACCAGTAACAGGCCTCGGGCGTATCGTAGTTTTCGGCAAGCGCCCAATCGTAGTGGGTCTCGATCAGCTGCTTGAGACGCACCAGGGACATGCCCGGCTCAAGCTCCATGCGCTCCTCAATCCCCATATGATCCTCGAGCGCATCGACCTGCAACGGATAAAGCTCGATCAATAGCGTATTGATGAGCTCCTGGGCTTCCAGAGACAACGTTCGTTCCCCCCAAGCCACCAGCTGCTGCCACAGATCCGAATCCAACGGCACCAGCTCCAGCCAAGTCACGACTTCCGGTAGTGCCGCCACGATAGCGGCATTGCGCTCACCCTGCCCGACGTCCTCGGTAACGGTCTGCTCAAGATGAGTAAGGGCGCGGCGAGTCAATTCAATCAGGCGCGCACGGTCCGCCTCGCTGGGGGTCTGATCGATGGCCAGACCCAGCGCCTGCTCGCGACAGAGCACCCACTGTTGGATCAGTTTGGGATGGTTGATCAGAAACGGTGCCATTCCCAGGCCCGTGGAGTTGCCGATACCCAGATAGCGACCCAGTTCAGGGTCCATGGCCACCGCGGTTTGCGGCGCTCGAACGCGAGCGATGTGCTCCACCTGGGCGATGGAGAAATGACGCAGCAAATAGACCGCCAGCATCTGCACCGAGAACGGGCGCTTGAAGTCCGGGCTATCCTGCAGGCGGGCAAAGTCCGCGATGCCGAACTTGCCGTTGCCGTAAACGGCGGTAGTACGGTACAGGTAACCCACTCGGGTCAGCCAGGCAGGATCCGGCTGGCGGCCTTGGGCCAGCGCCTGGGTAAAATGGCTGAAATTGCGCAGACTGCGATTGGCCCGAGACAGCACCAGCAGCCGTGGATGCTGCCGACCGGCTTCTTGCAGTGGCACATTGGCTGCCATCTGCTCGAGCAGGGAATCGTCGACGTCACCTTCGACCAGGCCGAAGGTGACATCCCAGGCTTCGGCGATGACCCGATCGGAGCGGGCTTCGTCACTCAAGGGTTGGGAGAAAATCACCTCATGGTAGCGCCCATGAGGTGTCTGAACACGATAGATAGCCGTGCCATGACCATTGTCGTCGAGATCGAAACGATTACAGCTCACCTGCCAGCGCTGGCGCGCCATTTGACGCACCAGAGAGCGCACGAAGCTCAGACGGCTGGCGTGCAGACTGCCAAGACGTTCCAATCCCATGACCTGCTCGGCAGGGCGTAGAAATGGTCTGACATGGGGTTGGCTATCAAGATCGTGCATGCTCCTTCTCCTTGGGCACTAGCCCTTGCTCTCGCGCCATGGCGTAAGCCGCCTGAGGCCCCGTCCAAAGCGAGGGCAGCAGTACAAGCGATACGGGAATCGCAGTAATCACGATGAACTGTTGCAGGGCGCTGATCTGACCCGCACCCATGTACAACAGGATGCCCGCCATCAGCGACATGGCAATGCCCCAGAAAGCGCGAATGAAGGGATTGGGATCGTCATGACCCGTTCCGACCACGGCAATGGCGTAGCTCATGGAGTCACCGGTGGTGGCCACGAAGATGGTGGTCAAGAGCAGAATCGCCAGGGCCATGAAGGTACCGCCTGGCAAGGCCTGGGCCACGGTCAGGGTCGCCACATCGAACTGGAAGTTGTTGAGGGCATCGGTGAGATCGAACACGCCGTTCAACTGATAGTAGATACCTGAGCCCCCCAGTAGGGTGAACCAGATGGTGGTGGCGATGGGTGCCAGTATTGCCACGGCCACGATCATCTGACGCACGGTACGGCCGCGCGAGATGCGTGCCACGAAGATCGCCATCAAGGGCCCATAGCCAATGAACCAGGCGAAGAAGAACACCGTCCACCACTGCATCCACCATTCCGGCGCGGTCTCGCTGGTCATCGTCGCCATGGTGAAAAACGACGACAGATATTCACCGAAGCCTTGGAAGAAAGCGTTGGTCAAAAACAGGGTAGGGCCGAAGACGAAGATCACCGCGGCAATAGCCAGCGCCAGGAACACATTGAAGCGGCTGAGTATCTGAATGCCACGTTCGATACCGCTTACCGCCGAGGTCACATAAACCACGCCGAGCACCGCAAGCACGATCAGCTGCGTACCAAAGCCTTCCGGAGTGCCAAATAGCTCATGCAGGCCGAAGCTGACCTGAGTGGCCAGAAAGCCGATCGGCCCAACGGTGCCCGCCACCACGGCAATGACGCATAGTGCATCCACCAGACCGCCAAACCAGCCGCTCATGATCTTTTCTCCCAGCACTGGATAGAGCAAGGTGCGGGGTCGCAGCGAATGTCCCTTGTCGTAATGCAGGTGCGCCAGCACGATAGCGGTCAGAGAACCCAGCACCGCCCAGGCCAGAAAGCCCCAGTGCATGAAGGATTGGGCCAAAGCGTCCGAGACCGCTTCGTGGGAACCCGCTTCAGTATCAAACGCCGGCGGCGTGACCACAAAGTGATACACCGGCTCGCCGGCAGCGAAGAACACGCCACCGCCTGCCAGCAGGGTACACATGATGATGGACAGCCATTTGAAGGTGGAGATCTCCGGGCTGTCGAGGTTGCCGACCCGGGCATTACCCGCTGGCGATATGGTAACGCCGATGGCAATCACGAAGGTCAACAGCAGTAATAATTGAAAATAACTGCCGAAGATCTTGGCGGTCCAGGCAAACCCTTCACTGATGCCGCTGGCCACCATGTCGATGTCGTAAAGCGACAACGCCACGAATGCCAGGATGAAACCGATGCTGATGCCCAGAACCACCGGATCGCCCCAGCGTGAGGTCTTGCTTTGTGATGACGAGTGGCTCTTTGCACTGTCATTGCTCATGATTGAAAGCCCTTTATTGTCGACTGTTGGTGCTGGGCGTATAACGTATTGAAAAACGATCAGACAGCCGTTGGCGTCGCGGCTCGTTCGAGCAGCTCGATCCAGTTGCGGCCCATGATGCGTTCGATCTCCCCGCCATCGAACCCGCGCTGGCGTAGTCCGTTGATCAGGTTGGGAAAGTCGCGATTGTCTCGGAACCAGGACAGCGGGCGCGGCCAGCCGGCATTGGCCTGGCTTCCCTCGCCGTAATCCATCTCCTTCGACCAACGACCGTTACGCATCCACTCCAGCACCGAGGTTGGCTGAGCCTGACAAAGATCGGTACCGATGCCTATATGCTCGATACCCATCAGGTCAGCCGTGGTCGCAATCATGTCACAGTATGCTTCCAGGGTGCAGTCTGGACCGTCTTTGAGATGAAATGGATAAGCCGAAAATCCCAGAATTCCCTCAGACTCGGCAATGGCCTTGAGCACCTTGTTCGACTTGTTGCGTTTGGCCGGGTGCCAGGCGCTGGGATTGGCATGAGAAATGATCACCGGCCGCTCGGAGAATTCGATGGCATTCAGGGTCGAGCGCTCGGCGCTATGGGACATATCGATGACCATGCCGACCCGGTTCATTTCCTTGATCACCTGACGACCGAAGCGGGTGAGGCCGCTATCTTCGCTCTCATAACAACCGCAGGCCAACAGGCTCTGGTTGTTATAGGTCAACTGCATGATCAAAAGCCCCAGGCGGCGCAGGATCGCCACCATGTCGATGTCATCCTCGATAGGCGAGCAGTTCTGAGCGCCTAGAAAAATGCCCACCTTCCCCGCTTCACGAGCGCGCTGGATATCCGCCGGCTCAAAAACCGGCAGAATCAGATCGCTGTTGGCTTCAAAACGTCGATTCCACTCGCCGAGCCGGCTCAGCGTGTCTCGGGTGGTCTCGTGATAAACCAGGGTAGCATGCACCGCATCGACGCCGCCCTCGTGCATCTGCTCGAAGATCTCACGGGACCAGTTGGAGTACTGCAGGCCATCGACGATGAGCATTTCCTGAGACATAACCCTACCTCACGCTTTAAGAGCCTTTTAAAAATTCGTTGGATGGCTTGCCGTCGACAAGTCTCCGCGAGGGCGCTGTAAACCCATCCATGGGCGCTACTTTTGCTATCTGACCGCCATGGATGGCGGGAATGCCGGAATTGCACGGAGCCTTTTCCGGCCATGGCAAAAGACCCTCGCTTCGTCTTATCCACGGCGTCGCCGTCTCTGTAAGCTTAGAAGAGAGCCTTATGCCTTCACGTAGCAGGTCTTTACCTGGGTATAAAACTCCCGCGCATAGCTCCCTGCTCCCGGGGGCCGAAGCTCGAATCCTTGCGCCCGCCAAAGGCACGTGATAATCCGTACCGGCGGTGGCCAGGTTGACCATCACGCAGCCGGTCTCGGCTCTGGCCTTGAAATCGCTGGCGAGTTTCAAGGAATCGGTGATGATGCCGGCGGTCAGGCCGAAGTTCGTATCATTAAGGGTAGCAATGGCTTCCTCGTAATCCCGCACCTTGATCACACAGGCAATGGGGCCGAAGACTTCCTCGCGATTGATCGCCATGTCGTTGCGAGTATCGGTGAACAGGGTCGGCGCCATGAAGAAGCCGTCAGTGTCCCGTTCTAGCCGCTCGCCGCCAAAGGCCAGGGTGGCGCCATCGTTCTTGCCCCGCTCGATCCAGGCCAGATTGGACTCAAGCTGGCGGGAATCCACTACCGGACCCAGGTGCACGCCTTCTTCCAGGGCATGGCCGACCTTGATGGTCTTGAGCTTACTGATCAGCTTTTCGACGAAAGCGTCGTGCACGGCTTCTGTCACGATCAGACGTGACGAGGCGGTGCACTTCTGACCGGTGCCGGAATAGGCGCCGGCGAAGGCGGCTTCAACCGCCAGATCGAGATTCGCGTCGTCCGCAACGATCAGGGCATTCTTGGAGCCCATTTCGAGCTGGCACTTGACCAGATTGCCCGCCGTGGCAGCGGCCACGCGACGGCCGACTTCCAGGGACCCGGTAAAGCTTACCGCGTTGATCTTGGGGCTCGAGATCAACGCATCGCCGACCTGGCTGCCGGAGCCCATCAGCAGATTGAAGGTACCTGCAGGCAGATCCTGACGGCTGATGATCTCGGCCAAGGCCCAGGCGCTGGCGGGCACCAGATTGGCGGGCTTGAAGATCACCGCATTGCCGAAGGCCAATGCCGGGGCGATCTTCCACACCGCCGTGGCCAGCGGAAAGTTCCAGGGGCTTATGATGCCGACCACACCGACCGGCTCACGGCGGGTTTCCACTTCGACACCCGGACGAACGGAATCGGCCCGATCATCGATCTGGCGCAGCACTTCCGCCGCGTAATAATGGAAAAACTGCCCGGAGCGATAGACTTCACCCACGCCTTCCGCCAGGGTCTTGCCCTCTTCTCGGGAAAGCAGTCGGCCCAGCTCATCCTTGCGTGCGATCAGCTCATTGCCAATCGCCATCAGCACGCCATAACGCGCCTCCAGACCGCTCTTGGCCCACTCACGGGAGCCACGACGGGCCGCTGTGATGGCATCCTGTACCTGATCGGTACTGGCCTGGGCGAATTCACCAATGACGTCGCCGGTATCCGAAGGATTGGTGTTGGTCAGCGTATCGCTACCCGCGATCCATTGGCCATCGATATAGAGGGAGTGAGCCTGAGACATGAAAACCTCCTGAAAGATTGCTGTCAGCCTAGCGGGAATTATTCTATAAACATAATCAATTATAAAAATTAAATGATAAGTTCTGCTTACTAGCTGATTGCACCATATGAAGGGGTTAACGCGATGCTTCCAGAATTGAAAATTCAGCCCTTGCGCTATGTGCTGGCCATCGTCGAGGAAGGGGGGTTCAACGCGGCGGCGCGGCACTTACATCGCAGCCAGCCTGCGCTGTCCATGGCGATCAAGGAGCTCGAACAGCGTCTGGGCCAGGCGCTGTTCGAGAAAAGCGGCAAGGCGGAGCTGACGCCTTTCGGCAGCTATTGCCTGCCGCGCTTTCGCGAATTCATCGCTCAACATGATCGGCTAAGTCGCGAGCTCAAGGCCCAAATCGACAAGCAGGCCGGGCGTCTTGATATCGCCGCGGTGCCTTCGGTGGCCAGTCGGCTCATGCCGGACATACTGGGAGGGTTCATTGCTCTCTATCCTGACCTCAAGGTCAGCCTGCAGGACGGCAACGCCGAGTTCGTGCGCCGCCAGGTAACCAGCGGCGACGCTGATCTGGGAATAGGCAGTGTCTGGTCAAAAAACGACGGACAGATGAACGATGAGCTGGACTTTACGCCACTGCTGCGTGATCGGGTGGGGGTGGTATGTCGCATTGATCATCCCCTCGTCGAGCGGGAAGTGCTTGACTGGCAGGAACTGCAAGGTCAGGTATTGATCGGTAACGGCACGTCGCGACTGTTGGAAAACACGCCAGCATCGCATTTGCTTACTCAGAGCGACTTTTTTATTTCCAACATGATCTCGCTGATCGCCATGCTCGAAGCCGGCGTTGGCGTGACGACACTGCCCCAGCTGGCCTTCCCGCAAGGGCACCCGCGCCTGCGCTTTATCGTCATTGCCAACCCCAGGATCGAACGCGAGATCGGCCTACTCAAGTCGAGCCGACGAAGCCTATCGCCGGCGGCGGCGGCCATGGCGATGTTTGTTGTAGAGAGATTGGCGAATTGATTGTACTCACCCCCTCCACTCATCCCGTCTTAGATCCGCTAGTGTATCCGCATGGCTCGTATTGGCATCGAGTTCTTGAAGTAGCTGCGCCTCGGTAAAAGAGAAATAGGTCCTCCGGGCAGACTTCGATAAGCGCTTCTCAACATTCTTGTCCGAGTTCTTACCTTTCTTTTCCACACTTGTTTTCCTATGTGTCCTGCATTCCTGAACACATCGATACGGTGAAGAAGCCTATCCGTATCAATCTAGCTATCTTTTATATCGTGATCGCTACGCCTTCTTCATCGCCGTCATCTCCCGCAGCCGCTGATCGTCATGCACGATCACCTGCTGACGTTCGACGCTGATGGCGCCACTTCCGCGCAGGCGGGTCAACAGTCGCGAAAGTGTCTCCGGGGTCATCGCCAGCTGGGCCGCCAGCAGATACTTGGGGGTGTCCAGATGGACCACGCCGGGTAGCCGGAGCGGTGTTGGTAATTGCCGCAAGATAAAGCTGACCAGGCGTGCCAGGGCATCGCCCTGGGTCAGCAGCACCATGTCCTCCAACCGTTCCGTCAGCTCATCGGATAGTTGCTGCATAAACATCGCACGGCATTCGGCGTTACCATCGATGTAACGCCAGCACTGGGCAAGGTCCAGCTCCAGAACCTCTGTTCGCGACAAAGCCTCGGCGGAACACAGATAGCGCGGCGTCTTCGACAGCATGCTCAACTCACCGGCAGCCCCGCCCGGTTCGATGCAGCGAATGGTCGCCAGACGACCATCCGCGGCGGTACGCGCCAGGCGCAGTCCGCCGCTGATCACCACGTACAGCGCTTGTGCCGCTTCTCCCTGACGAAACAGCCATTCATGATGCTCGATCACCCGCCCCTCGGACGATGCCAGCATGTCATTCACTGCCGATGCCGGCAGATGACTGAACCAGGGCACCTGAAGGACCAGCTCCCGCAACTGTGAAGACGTGAGCGAGGGTTGTCGCTGCGAAAGATGAGGTGGGGCAGGATACATGACGTCTGATGTCTCCTTGTCATTGGCCCAATGGATCTGGATGCTCGTTTGTCCAGAATTACTGCATCAGGGCGCCGTCGGCATTATCGTCCAGTGCCAACCCCTCGACGCCATAGGTTTCTTCCAGCGCCAGCAAGTAGTGGCGCAACGCTCGGCGCGTGGCCTGTTCATACAGGGTGTGGCGCACCTTGTCCGCAACCACCTCAAAGGGCAGCGGCTGGGCCTCTACTCGCTTGTCGATACTGACGAGGTGCCAACCGTAGCGCGATGCCAATGGACGATCGTGAAGCCCCACGGGCAGGTGCTGCAGGGCACGGTCGAGTTCCGGCACGGTCTGGCCGGTCGTCAACCAGCCAAGCTCCCCGCCTTCATTCTTGGAAGGGCAGGCCGAGTAACGCTGAGCAAACTCGGTGAAGCGCTCCGGCGTATCGGTCAGCGCTTCGAGAAGTTCCACGCCTTGATGATATTGAGCGTCCCGCGCTTGAGCATCCTCTGGCGCGGCCAATAGCAGGATATGCCGCACCTGGAGCTGTACCGGCTCGAAAAAACGCTGCGGATGCGCCTCGAAAAAGCGCTTGCACGCGCTCTCGTCCGGCGCCGGCACCTTGAGCTCCCGATCCAGCAGCTCGGTCATTGCCGCGTCGTTCTCCACGCCCTGCTCATCCACCACCGGGGGAAGGCCCAATTCCTGTGCTCTCTGACTCAAGAGCTCGCGTACCACCAAAGCCCGCGCCGCCTTGAGCTGCGCATCCGCCACGCTTTCCGAAGGGTGGTACTGCATTTCCTGGGCGATCGCCTCTTCGGCGATAGCCACTTCACCAACCCGAACCAGGGGAGCGGCGCTACCCCCGGGCAGGTTTTCGACTTCAATCATCTGCATATTCTTCTCCGATGATTCTACTGGATAAATCGCCGAGCGGAGTGAAGCGCAAGGCGCGCGGCGCACAGGGACCGGAGCATATGGGGTATATGTGACGATCCCGAGCACCGCGCAACACAGCGATTGGCCCGCGCAGGCATTTATTTAGCCCCTGCGGCGAACGATTTGATACCGGCGACCGAGGTATCCCAGCGGCAGACTCCACACATGCACCAGACGGCTGAACGGAAACAGCAGGATGATGGTCAGCCCCAGGAATATATGCAGCTTGTAGATCCAGGAGACTTCCGCCATGTAATCCGCCGCACCGCCGCTGAAGAACACGATGGACTGCGCCCAGCTCGCCAGGGTCAGCATCATTGCGCCATCCAGGTGACCTAAAGAGAAGAAGACGGTAACGATGCCAAGCCCTGCCTGGAATACCAGAATGGCAAGGATCGCAGTGTCCATTGGGCTTGATGATGCTTTGACCCGCGGGTTGTTCAAACGCCGATAGAGCAGCATGCCGCCACCGATCAGCACCAGCACCCCGGCGATGCCGCCAATGAGGATGGCCAGGATCTGCTTGGTGCCCGCTCCTAAAAAGGGCGCATAAATCCAGTGCGGCGTGAGCATACCGAACAGATGCCCAAAGAAGATCACGATGATGCCGATGTGAAAGAGGTTGCTGGCCAGACGCATGTTCTTCGTCGACAGCATCTGACTGGAGCCGGTTTTCCAGGTGAACTGGCCCTGGTCATAACGCAGCAGGCTGCCGACCAGGAACACCGTGCCCGCCAAATAGGGGTAGTAACCGTAGATGAGGTGCTGCAAGTATTCTACAAACATGGCAATTCTCCGGTTAACGCTCGATCGCTGTGGACGTAGCGTTCGGGGCGGGCATGATACGTACGGGGTCGCTGGCGACCTCGTGCTTGCGCTCCGCCAGTCGCCGACCTTCCGCGGACTGCAGGGCACAGTCCTCGTCTGACTGGGCCGAGAAGCGCACGACCTCTTCTTCCCAGACCGCATCCAAGGCTTCGGCGGTGTGATCCGGCTCTTCGTCCTTGACCTTGGGTCGATGGACTTGGATGTCGTCTTCCGCGCCGATCAGACCCAGCAGCGCCGTGGGCACCAAGGCATGATCGGCACTGCGCTCTTCCAGGCGTGCTGCCAATAGCGCCAAAATGTGGCGAATTTCGCCCAGCCAGCGGCCGACTTGCTCTTCGCTCTGGGTGGAAAGATATTCAAGGAATAATGGCAGATAATCCGGCAGCTCCCGGGCATTCAGCACAAAGCCGGCGGCTTCGTACTCGGCGAGCAGATCGACCATGGCCTGGCCGCGATCCCGGGATTCACCATGCACGTGCTCGAACAGCAGCAGCGACGTGGCCTTGCCGCGATCGAACAGCGCTACGTATTCTGCCTGCTGATCGAGCAGATCCGCCTTGATGAGCCGCTGGCACCAGCTCATGAGTCGACCACGCAATTCTGGAGCCAAACGCTTTTCTTCGGCGATGATCTCGCTCATCTCCGGGGCGGCGTCTTGCAGCTCCGCGCTGGGATAGTCCAGCAGTCGAGCCAGCACGCGCAGGCTCAACGTTGTGGATTCTTGCAGAACCGCCGATTCGCTCATGGCTGTTGCCTGGCTCATGGCTGTTGTCTGGCTCATGGCTGTTTCCACGCTCATGGCTGCACCTCCTTTTCCTTCTCTGGCTGCGGCTCATAGGTCTCGACGGGTTTGACCAGGGTGGTGGTCTGGCTGCGTCCGCCGAACAGGTTGGTGCGATTGCCACCATGGCAGCCATCACCAAAGGTGAAACCACAGCCGCCTCTCTCTGCGTAGGCGTCTCGTGCAATTTCCCGATGGCTGGTGGGAATCACGAAGCGATCCTCGTAGTTGGCGATGGCGAGATAGCGATACATCTGCTCTACCTGAGCCACGCTCAGGCCAACCTCGTCCAGCACGGCGGTGCTACCCTCGCCTTCCACATGCTTGCTGCGCATGTAGAGGCGCATCGCCATCAGCCGCTTCAGCGCTCGTATTACCGGCGCTTCGTCGCCGGCAGTGAGCATATTGGCGAGATAGCGTACCGGGATACGCAGGGATTCGATCTTCGGCAAGATGCCGTCGAACTCCACGTGGCCTTCTTCCGCCGCGGCCTGGATTGGCGACAGGGGAGGCACGTACCAGACCATGGGCAGGGTGCGATATTCCGGGTGCAGCGGTAGCGCCAGCTGCCAGTCGATGGCCATCTTGTAGACGGGAGATTCCTGGGCGGCTTTGATGACGTTGTCCTGTACGCCATCTATGCGCGCTTGGGCGATCACCGCCGGGTCGAAGGGGTCAAGGAAGATTTCGCACTGGCGATGATAGAGGTCGCGCTCGTCTTCCGAAGCAGCCACTTCCTTGATGCGGTCCGCGTCGTAGAGCAGCACGCCCAGATAGCGGATACGGCCCACGCAGGTCTCTGAGCACACCGTTGGATAGCCCACCTCGATGCGCGGGTAGCAGAAGATGCATTTTTCTGACTTGCCGGTCTTCCAGTTGTAGTAGATCTTTTTGTAGGGGCAGCCGGAAATGCACATGCGCCAGCCGCGGCATTTATCCTGATCGATCAGCACGATGCCGTCTTCCTCGCGCTTGTAGATCGCCCCGCTCGGGCAGGACGCCACGCAGGTCGGGTTCAGGCAGTGCTCGCACAGGCGCGGCAGGTACATCATGAAGGTGTTTTCGAACTGGCCGTAGATGTCCGCCTGCACTTTCTCGAAGTTGACGTCGCGGCGCCGCTTGGCGAACTCGGTGCCAAGAATCTCTTCCCAGTTTGGCCCCCACTCGATCTTTTTCATGCGCTGTCCGGAGATCAGCGAGCGCGGCCGGGCGGTCGGCTGATGATCGCTGATCTTGGCGGTATGCAGATGCTGATAGTCGAAGGTGAACGGCTCGTAATAGTCGTCGATCTCCGGCAGGTCCGGGTTGGCAAAGATATTCGCCAATACCCGCCACTTGCCGCCGATACGTGGCTCGATACCGCCGTCCTTGCGCCGCAGCCAGCCGCCGCGCCATTTCTTCTGGTTCTCCCACTCCTTGGGATAGCCGATGCCGGGTTTGGTCTCGACGTTGTTGAACCAGGCGTATTCCACGCCTTCCCGGCTAGTCCAGACGTTCTTGCAGGTCACCGAGCAGGTGTGGCAACCGATGCACTTGTCCAGGTTGAGGACCATGCCTACCTGTGAGCGAATCTTCATTTCACGGACTCCTGTTCGTAGTCATTGCCCTCGCCGTCGAGCCAGTCGACGCGCTTCATCTTGCGCACGATGACGAATTCATCCCGGTTGGAGCCCACGGTGCCGTAGTAGTTGAAGCTGTAAGACAGCTGAGCATAGCCACCGATCATATGGGTCGGCTTGGGACAGATCCGCGTCACCGAGTTGTGAATCCCGCCCCGGGTGCCGGAAATTTCAGAGCCTGGGATGTTCACGATGCGTTCCTGAGCGTGATACATCATCGCCGTGCCCACCTTGACCCGCTGGCTGACCACCGCCCTTGCGGCAACCGCGCCGTTGGCGTTGTACAGCTCCATCCAATCGTTATCCTCGATGCCGATGGACTTGGCATCATCCTCGGACAGCCACACGATGGGCCCACCCCGAGACAGGGTCTGCATCAGCAAATTGTCACTGTAGGTAGAGTGGATACCCCACTTCTGGTGAGGCGTGAGGAAGTTCAGCGCGATCTCCGGATTGCCGTTACTCGTCGGCTCATGGACGCTGGCCACCGCCTTGGTGTCGATGGGCGGACGATACACCAGCAGGCTCTCGCCGAAGGCCCGCATCCAGGGGTGATCCTGATAGAGCTGCTGACGGCCGGTGACCGTGCGCCAGGGAATCAGCTCATGGACGTTGGTATAGCCCGCATTGTAGGAGACATGCTCGTCCTCGAGGCCGGACCAGGTCGGGCTGGAGATGATCTTGCGCGGCTGGGCCACCACGTCACGGAAGCGGATCTTCTCGTCATGCTTGGGCAGCGCCAGATGGGTATGATCGCGCCCGGTGATCTTCGACAGCGACTCCCAGGCCTTGACCGCCACCTGACCGTTGGTCTCCGGCGCCAGGGTCAGGATCATCTCTGCGGCATCGATGGCGGTGTCGATGATCGGCTGCCCCTTGGCCGGGCCGTCCAGCTTGCGATGGTTGAGTCCGCGCAGCAGTTCGACCTCGTCTTCGGTCTTCCAGCTGATGCCCTTGCCGCCGTTGCCGAGGCTTTCCAGAAGCGGTCCTACGGACGTGAAGCGCTCATAGGTTGCCGGATAGTCGCGCTTGACCTCGATCAGACTCGGCATGGTCTTGCCGGGAATCGGGGCGCATTCGCCTTTTTTCCAGTCGAGAACGTGAGCCTGAGCCAGCTCCCCCGGGGAGTCGTGCTGCATGGGCAGGGTCACCAAGTCGGTTTCCTCGCCGAGATGGCCCACGCAGACCCTGGAGAACGCCTTGGCGATGCCCTTGTAGATATCCCAGTCGCTGCGGGATTCCCAGGCCGGGTCCGTGGCCGCGGTCAGCGGGTGGATGAACGGGTGCATGTCCGAGGTATTGAGATCGTCCTTCTCGTACCAGGTCGCGGTGGGCAGCACGATGTCGGAATACAGACAGGTGGTGGACATGCGAAAGTCCAGGGTCACCAGCAGATCGACCTTGCCTTCCGCAGCGTCTTCCTGCCAATCGACTTCTTCTGGCTTGATACCGTCCATTTCCCCCAGGTCCTTGCCCTGAATGCCGTGATTGGCACCGAGCAGATATCTGAGCATGTAGTCGTGGCCCTTGCCGGAGCTGCCCAGCAGGTTGGAGCGCCAGATGAACAGGTTGCGCGGGAAGTTCTGCGGGCTGTCCGGGTGCTCCGCGGCGAAGCGCAGCTTGCCGCTCTTGAGCTGATCGACCACGTAATCCGCGGTTGACTTGCCCGCGTCCTTGGCCGTCTTGGCCAGACGCAGCGGGTTGGTATCGAGCTGCGGCGCGGAAGGCAGCCAGCCCATGCGCTCGGCGCGCACGTTGTAGTCGATCAACGAGCCAGGATAGTCCTCGGCCTTGGCCAGGGGCGAGAGGATGGACTTGATCTCGAGCTTCTCGTAGCGCCACTGGCTGGAATGGTTATAGAAGAAGGAGGTGCCGTTCATCTGTCGCGGTGGCCGGCTCCAGTCGAGACCGAAAGCCAGCGGTAGCCAGCCGGTCTGCGGGCGCAGCTTCTCCTGGCCCACGTAGTGCGCCCAGCCACCCCCGGTTTGACCTACGCAGCCGCACAGAATCAGCATATTGATCAGGCCACGGTAGTTCATGTCCATGTGGTACCAGTGGTTCATGCCGGCACCAACGATGATCATGCTGCGACCATGAGTCTTGTCCGCGTTGCTGGCGAACTCCCGGGCCAGACGAATGGCCTGTGCTGCGGGCACGCCGGTGATCTTCTCCTGCCAGGCCGGGGTATAGGGCTTGATCTGATCGAAGCCAGTGGCACCGTCGTCATCGCCCGCATCGCTCTTGAATCCTCGATCGATGCCGTAGTTGGCGCACATCAGATCGAACACGGTCACCGCCAGCACTTCCCGACCATCCGCCAGGGTCAAGCGCTTGGCGGGCAGGTTATGCTGCAGTATTTCCTTGGCTTCGACGTGATTGAAGTGTTCGTGCTGAATGCCGCCAAAGTAAGGGAAGCCGACTCGAGCAACTTCGTCATGACGTTCGGCGAAGGATAGGGTCGGTTTGATCTCCTTGCCGTCGGCGTCCTTGGACTCCAGGTTCCAGCGCCCGGTGTCTCCCTCCTTTTCCCCCCAGCGAAAGCCGATGGAGCCCCGGGGCACGACGATGCGATCGCTGGTTTCATCCCAGGCCACGGTCTTCCATTCCGCGTTGTTGGTCTGGCCCATTGCCCCCTCGAAATCCGAGGTGCGCAGCTGGCGTCCCGGTGCGTAGACGCCGTCTTCCCGGGGTTCCAGCTCGACCAGAAACGGCATGTCGGTGTAGCGACGCACATAGTCGGTGAAATAGACGCTGGGGTTGTCGAGATGGAACTCCTTGAGAATGACATGGCCCATGGCCATGGCCAGCGCCGCGTCGGTCCCCTGCTTCGGGCTCAGCCATTCGTCGCACAGCTTGGAGACTTCCGCGTAGTCCGGGGTGATGGCGACGGTCTTGGTGCCCTTATAGCGCACCTCGGTGAAGAAGTGGGCGTCCGGGGAGCGGGTCTGGGGCACGTTGGAACCCCAGGCAATCAAATAGTTGCTGTTATACCAGTCCGCGGATTCCGGCACGTCGGTCTGCTCGCCCCAGGTCTGGGGGCTGGCCGGCGGCAGGTCGCAATACCAGTCGTAAAACGACAGGCAGACACCGCCGATCAGGGACAGATAGCGCGCACCGGAGGCGTAGGAAACCATGGACATGGCAGGGATCGGCGAGAAGCCGATGATGCGATCCGGACCATACTGCTTGGCGGTATAGACGTTGGAGGCAGCGATCAGCTCGTTGAGCTCGTCCCAGTCGGCACGCAGGAAACCACCGCGTCCACGAATCTTCTTGTACTGCTGGGTCTTGGTCGGATCCTCGACGATGGACGCCCAGGCGTCGACCGGATCGGCGTGCTGCTTGCGCGCCTCGCGCCACAGGCTGATGAGGGTCTGACGCACCAGCGGATACTTCAAGCGGTTGGCGCTGTACAGATACCAGGAGTAGCTGGCGCCCCGGGGGCAGCCCCGGGGTTCGTGATTGGGCAGGTCCGCCCGGGTGCGCGGATAGTCGGTCTGCTGGTTTTCCCAGGTGACCAGACCGTTCTTGACATAGATCTTCCAGCTGCAGGAACCGGTGCAGTTCACCCCATGGGTGCTGCGCACAACCTTGTCATGCTGCCAGCGCTGACGATAGCCGTCTTCCCACTTGCGGGTCTCGTCCCGGGTTTCGCCATGGCCGTCGGCGAACTGCGGGGGCTTATTGACCAGATACTTCAGTCGATCCAGAAAATGACTCATTTATAATCTCCTCGTTTGCCCCGCTTTCAGGAAGCGGTTGCTGCCATAGGGGTCTCGTCAAAGCTGATTTCGGCCTTGCCCCGGGTGTAGTAGAACCAGGTCAGCGCCACGCAGATCACGTAGAAGACGATGAAGCCGTAAAGCGCCATTTCTGCACCGCCAGTCAGGGCGATGGAGCTGCCATAGGCCTTGGGAATGAAGAAGGCACCGTAGGCGGCGATCGCGAGGTAAAGCCAATGGTGGCCGCGGATTCTCTTTCCGCCTGTTGACGCTGCTCCTGTGGGGAGAGATGTGGCATCAGGCGCGGAATCTCCTGACGGAAGATCACCGGAATCATCTGGAAGGTGCTGGCGTTACCCACGCCGGTGAAGAAGAACAGCAGCAGGAACATGGCGAAGAAGCCCCAAAAGGCGCCGGGCTGATCCTTGATGCCGAGGAAGAACAGCACGCCGAAGACGCTTGCGATCATCGCCACGAACACCCAGAAAGTTACCCGCTCGCCGCCGAAGCGATCGGAGATCCAGCCGGTGCCGGCCCGGGAAAGTGCGCCGACCAATGGCCCTAGGAAGGCAAACTTAAGCACATCGACCTCTGGGAACTGGTTGGCCGCCAGCAGCGGGAAGCCCGCGGAATAGCCGATGAAGCTGCCGAAGGTGCCGGTATAGAGCACGCACATCAGCCAGTTGTGCTTGCGCTTGAAGATGACCGACTGATCCTTGAAGGAGGACTTGGCGCTTGCGATGTCGTTCATGCCGAACCAGGCCGCCAGGGTGGCAACGATGATGAACGGCACCCAGATGAAGCCTGCGTTCTGTAGCCATAGCTGATCGCCGTTATCCAGACGCTGCGGATCTCCACCTAGATAGCCGAATACCCCGGCAGTGATCACCAGCGGCACCAGAAACTGCATGACGGATACGCCCAGGTTGCCGAGGCCGGCGTTGAGCGCCAGGGCATTGCCCTTCTCCTGCTTGGGATAGAAAAACGAGATGTTGGCCATGCTGGAGGCGAAGTTACCGCCGCCGAAGCCGCACATCAGTGCCAGGATCAGCATCACCAGATAAGGCGTTTGGGGGTTTTGCACGGCAAAGCCGATCCATAGTGCCGGCAGCAGCAAGGAAGCGGTGGAAATCGCCGTGAAGCGCCGGCCGCCGAAGATCGGCACCATGAAGCTGTAGAAGATACGCAGAGTCGCACCAGAAAGCCCCGGCAGTGCCGCCAGCCAGAACAGCTGGTTGGAGCTGTACTCGAAGCCCACTTGCGGCAGCTTGGCCACCACCACGGACCACACCATCCACACCACGAAGGCCAGCAGCAGGTTGGGAATCGAGATCCACAGATTGCGGGTCGCGACGCGCTTGCCTTTGTCTTCCCAGAAACCATGATCTTCCGGGCGCCAGTCCTGCAGCACGAAGCGACTCGGGGTGGAAAGCTCCGGCAGATCGGTGCTCTCACGCTTGCTTTCCCACTCGGTACGCTCGACCTTGTTGATGGCGTAGTGCATCCAAGCCAGGGCGGCCGCGGAGATCACGAACAGCAGCATGAAGCAGCTTTGCCAGATACCCACCACGTCGTTGAGCATGCCGAAGGTCAGGGGCAGGAAGAAGCCGCCAAGGCCCCCGATCATGCCTACCACGCCCCCCACGGCACCGACATGGTGCGGGTAGTAGACCGGGATATGCTTGAACACCGCTGCCTTGCCAAGAGACATGAAAAAGCCTAGCACCATGGTCAGTGCCACGAAGGCAACCAGATGCATGGTCAATGAGAAGCGAATTTCTCCTGCCACTCCATGCACCACGTACTCGGTAGGCGGATAGCTCAATAGGAAGGTGGTTATGACCGAGACGATCAGCGTCCAGTACATGACCCGGCGTGCGCCGTAACGATCCGACAGCCAACCGCCGAGGATGCGAAACAGCGAGGCGGGAATGGTATACAGCGCGGCAATGATGCCGGCGGCGGCAATGCCCAGCCCGTAAACCTCGATCAGGTAATGCGGAAGCCACAGAGCCAGTGCCACAAAAGCGCCGAAGACAAAAAAATAATAAAGCGAGAAACGCCAGACCCGCAGCTCTGCCATGGGTGCCAGCTGCTCTTTCAAGGGCACCGGGTTGGCGCGGCGACCGGCACTCAACGGGTCGGTCTTGGCGAACATGATGAAGACGACGCCCATCACCGCCATCACCGTGGCATAGACCAGAGCGGTCGCCTGCCAGCCCATAGCCAATAGCAAAAAGGGCGCACCGAAGTTGGTCACGGCGGCACCCACGTTGCCGGCGCCGAAGATGCCCAGGGCGGTGCCCTGTTTTTCCTTCGGGAACCAGGCGGAAGCGTAGGCGACTCCGACGATGAAGGAGCCACCGGCCAGACCCACACCAAGGGCGCCGACCAGCAACATCGCATAGCTATTGGCGAAGGTCAGCAGATAAACACACAGGGCAGTGACCAGCATCAATAGCCCGAACACCCAGCGCCCGCCGAAGCGATCCGTCAAGATGCCCAGAAACAGTCGCGAGATGGAGCCGGTGAGAATTGGAGTGGCCATCAGCAGGCCCAGCTGGGTATCAGAAAGCCCGAACTCCTGCTTGATTTGTATCCCGAGAATGGAAAAGAGTGTCCACACCGCAAAGCACAAGGTGAACGCCAGGGTCGATAACCCTAGCGCCCGGTGCTCGCTGCGTAGAAGCGATAATACGTTTGACATGGAAGTTCCCCCCTGACATCGGTAAAAGCCGATGGGAGGACGTTGCTACAGAGTGCTTCAAGTGCTGTTGACCTGAATCAAGGAACGGGCGCCAGGGGAAAAATCGAATGACGCCTGCTACCTCTAAAGAGGTATACGAAAAATATCTTTTAAGCGATTGAATCCTATAAACTAAACGCAATTATCGTTGAAGCTTCATGCTCAAGAATGGCGTTAAAAATCAAAAGGGGTAGTGGCCCAGGAGCCTTTTTAATGTCCTACACCTATAGCCAGTCCCTGTTCTTTCGAACCGGTTTGACCATGGCCGGCATCGTTATTCTTGCCCTCACCAGTATGCTCAGCTCCATCGTCATTGCCGAGACCGCCGGCGGAGACGCCGCCGCGATCAATCAGGCCGGTTCGATACGTATGCAGGCCTATCGTCTCTACAGCACGCTGGGCCAAACGCCAGCGGCCAATGATCTTATCGAACGGCGCATTGCCCGCCTTGACCAGGATCTGCGGGAAGACTCAATCGTGTCACTCGTTCCTGGCGGATCGCGACACCCCTTGACGATGCGCTATGAGGAAGTGCTTCGCCAATGGGAGGAAACGTTGCGCCCTGCCCTGTTGAAGCCGGATAGCGCAGAACGTCAGGCGTTATCCGAACAGGTAGCGCGTTTTGTCGCTGAAATGAATGCGTTCGTCAGTCAGCTACAGAAAAGGGCGGAATCACGGATCGAGATATTGCGTCTGGTACAGGGAGTCGCGCTTTTCTTGACGCTGGTATTGGCTTTTTTTGCGATGTATCAGCTCGCCAGTATCACGCCCCCGCTGCGGGAGCTGTTCACCGTGGTCAATCAGGCACGCCTAGGGAACTTCGATCAGCGTACCCACTACCAGAATGATAATGAGCTTGGTCTGATCTCGCGCACTATCAATCAGATGAACGAGAGTCTTTCGCAGATGTATGCTCAGCTGGAACAGCGGGTGGCGCTAAAAACCCTGGAGCTTCAGCGCAGCAACGATGCCCTCAGCCTGCTCTATCAAACAGCGCGCCAGCTCGGCGGCTTTTCGCCGGGCAATGAGCGCTATCGGGAGATTCTCGACCGGCTTGAAAGGATCACAGAGGCACACGCCATTACCTTACATCTGGATGGCGATGTCATGCCCGCCGGCACCCAGATCGTCCCCATTCGTAAATCCGGGCAGGATTATGGCCAACTTCTGTTGCGCTACCCTCAAGGTAAGAGGCCGCAACGCTGGCAACAGGAGCTGATTGAAACCGTCGCCGATCTAATTGCCGCGGCGCAGTCCCTGGCCAAAAAGTCCGATCAGCAGCGAAGGCTTGCGCTAATGGATGAACGCTCGGTCATTGCCCGGGAGCTACACGACTCCCTTGCCCAATCCCTGTCCTATCTAAAGATTCAGGTAGCCCGGCTGCAGATGCAGATTCGCCAGCAAAAACCTCAGGCGGAGCAACAAGTCGTCATCGACGAACTGCGCGAAGGTCTCAATGCCGCCTACCGCCAGCTGCGGGAATTGCTCAGCACCTTCCGCCTGCAAATGAACGTTGCCGGGCTGGAGGCAGCGCTGAGAGAAACCGCCCGAGAATTTTCACAGCGCGGTGAACTCGAGATTCAGCTCGACTATGCCATTGGACAATGCCCTCTTACCCCCAACGAGGAAGTCCATGTCCTGCACCTCGTGCGGGAAGCGCTGGCCAACGTGATCCACCACGCCAAGGCACGCCGTTGCAGTATTCGTTTATTCACCGATGCCAAGGAGGAAATCGTGCTCAATCTACGAGACGATGGTATTGGGCTGCCAGACCGATGGGAGCGTTTGAATCATTACGGCACCATCATCATGGGCGAGCGAGCCGCTGCGCTCGGCGGGCATCTCGCTCTGCAACGACACCCCGAAGGCGGAACGCTGGTCGCACTGCGCTTCATGCCTCGGCTCATCAAAGATACCAGTGACGTCGAAAAAAGCGCCGCCAATCCGCTGTCGGGAGATGAACGATGACCGGCCCCCGTATTCTGATCGTCGATGACCATCCTCTGTTTCGGCGGGGTGTTCGCCAGCTGATCGACATGGACGACAACATGCAGGTGGTCGGGGAGGCGTCCAGTGGCGCTGACGCCGTGTGCATGGCGACGGAGCTCGAGCTGGAGCTGATCCTGATGGACATGCACATGGCACGGATGGATGGCTTGGAAGCCCTGCGTCAGATACGCGACGCCGATATCGATACGCGTATCGTCATGCTGACCGTATCGGATGCCCACGAGGATGTGGTGGCGGCGCTTCGTGCCGGCGCCGATGGCTACCTGCTCAAGGACATGGAACCGGAAGATCTACTGGTGCAGATTCAGCAGGCGGCCAAAGGTGTTTTAGTGGTCAGCCCACAGCTGGCAACCATTCTTGCGGATGCCATTGGCGGCAGACGAACAGGCCCCAACGACGTCCTGGCCACGTTGACCTCCCGGGAACGGGACATCCTGCGGGCGCTTGCGAAGGGGCACAGCAATAAGATGATCGCGCGACAGCTGGCCATCACCGAAGGTACTGTCAAGGTGCACGTCAAGCATCTACTCAAGAAGCTGCATCTGCGTTCTCGAGTAGAGGCTGCGGTGTGGGCGGTTCATCATGACGCGGTGTGACTCAAGCGTCGGTGACGTCCTCAATCCAGGTCAACGCCGCCACTGCCGCGGAAAAGCCCAGGGTGGGAATCGACATCATCGCGACCTGCTTGAGTTCTTCTGCACCAATGGACTCTTCCAGGGCACGCCGGGCATGAGAATGCACCGCGCCTTCGGAGCGCGCCCCTACCGCCAACGCCAGCTTGACCAGGCGTCGGGTGCGCTCATCCAGTGGCCCGGATTTGGCGCAGGCTTCTCCCAGGGCGGCATAAGCGTTCCAGATATCAGGGTACTGCTCGGCGACTTCGCCGGCGCCGGAAGGCAAGTTCTGCTGAGACATCAAGACCTACTCCTTTTAAAGTAAATACTATTTCTGCCGACAATAAGTTCGGGCCCCTGCTAGGCTAGTCGACTTGTCCATTTTCATCCTTGGGCACCCACCCATTTAACCTATACTATGTGTTTATAATCATCGAGCCCTTGCCAACCTTGCGTCAGCATTTTTATACAATTCAGGCAAGGCTCATAGTGAGGAGGAGAACATGTCCCTGCCCCGTGTTGCCGCGGTCAACGAGATGCGCGACAGTTGCCGTAACTGCCGTCTGCGTGAACTCTGTCTGCCGGACTCCCTGTCTTTAGCGGAGGTGTCCAAGCTCGAGGAGATCGTTCAGCGACGCAAACCCATTGCCCGGGGGGACTATCTTTTTCAGGCCGGTCACCCTTTTACATCCATCTATGCGGTGCGTACAGGCTCTGTCAAAACCTCGAGCCTGATGACCAATGGGGATGAGCATATCACCGGCTTTCATTTTCCCGGCGAGGTAATCGGGCTCGAAGCCATCACGTCCGATCGACATGCCTGCGCCGCTATTGCCATGGAAACCTCGAGTGTCTGCGAGATCCCGTTCCATGCGCTTGAAGTGCTGGGTGAAAAGGCGCCCAAGCTGCAGCAGCAGCTGGTGCGTATCATGAGTCGCGAGCTGGTCACCGAGCAAGGCACTGCCCAACTGCTCACCCGCCGCTCCGCGGAGCAGCGCCTGGCGGCCATCCTGCTGAATTTCTCCGAACGCTTTGCCAGCCGAGGCCTGTCTGGCAATCGTTTCCGCTTGCCCATGTCGCGCCTGGATCTGGGCAACTATCTTGGCCTGGTGCCCGAGACCATGAGCCGCACCTTCCGGCGCCTGGAAGAACAAGGACTCCTCGACATCGCCGGCAAGGAAATCAACATTGCCGACAAGCCCGCCCTGACGGAACTGGCCTATGGCACGGCCCCGGAGAGCAGTTCGAACGCTTGCCGACACAGTGGATGAAGTCGCCGTCATGGCATGGCGTAGTTAACATGATTCAAGCCTAGCAGCGGAACGATCGAGCAGACGTGACTCAAGTCAACATACGCCCTGATGGCGCTGGCTATAGTGAGTGCAAAGATCCTTGGCTAAGGACACAGGATGGTTGCTCACTTGGCGCTCGATCGCGCCTTATTGGAAAAATATGCTTGCACGGAGCCCTGTAAAGCCCCGTACTTTCCTTTGACGCTTTGGCGTGAGGATTTTTCGGCTCAGGACTATCGTCTGGCAGCTCAGACCAGCAATGAAGACCCGATCCCGAGACCTCTCTCGATTTCCCTTCATTTGCCTGACTGTCATGAGCTGGACGGCACAAGTGCCTGCCACGAAGCAAACGCTGCTCGGCATGCAGCTCGCATTGATGATTATCTTGACCATCTCGAACGCGAAATCGTCCTGCAAGCCGCTCTCTTCGATAAAGATCGCCAGATCGAGCACGTTCATATCAGTGGCGATTTAGCGACCTGTATGAAGTACTCACACTGGGAAAGGTTATTTGACGTACTCGCGCATCACTTTTCCCTGACCCAGAGCGATCAACCCACTTCCACCATCGACGTAAGACCAGATAGTGTTTCTCCGGCCTATATAGCGTTGCTTGGCGAATTAGGGTTCACTCACCTGAATCTCATAGACCCGCCTCGAACGACCCTCTCCGGGCGGGGTAGCAGCGGATTCAGCGTGGAAGCTCTGGCGCCATTGATCGACGCCGGGCGCCAGGCACAGCTTCAGGGGGTGGGCATCACCTTGGCTTATGGTCATCCTCAGCAGACCCTTGCGAGCTTCGAAGCAGACCTGGTCAAGCTACTCACGCTACGACCGGACCGAGTCAGTCTTTGCCATCATCACTTTCTTGACGCTGCAAACGGCGCTGCAATGCTTCCCCTGGAGCGCTTGCAGCAAGCCATCCTGCACTTCACACAAGCCGGCTACCTACATCTTGGCCTGGGTCATTTCGTCTTGGCGAAAGATGAAATGGCATTGGCCTGGCATCGCGGCACCTTGCGCTACGATTCGCGCGGATACTCGTCTCATGGGGTTTGCGATCTGATTGGACTGGGGGCCGGCGCCTTCGGCCAACTAGACGATAGTTACAGTCAGAATGTCTTGGACCTCTCTCACTATTTTAGGTATCTCGATCGGGGTCGGCTGCCCGTTTGGCGTGGCTATCAGTTGAATTTCGATGACCTGTTGCGACGGGAGATCACTCATCGGCTGTTATGCGGCCAAGAGGTTGATATCGCCGCGATAGAAGAGCGCTACCACATCATGTTTCGTCATTATTTTGCACCGGAATTGAAGGCGCTGACCTCCTTCGCAGAAGACGCCCTGGTAATGCTCACACCCGATACAATCAGGCTGTTGCCGCCAGGGTATGCGCTGTTGGGGCCGGTCGCCGCGCTATTCGCACCTTTCAAACGTAAAGCAAGACAGCGTCTATTCCGGATCGTTTGATCGCTGTAATCCGGGCAGCACCTCTCGGAAGCGGTCGTCCACTTAGAGCGCGTCGAAAGTTCACTTTCAAATGACCGCGGGCAGAACGAAACTCTTAACGGCCCCGGGCACTTCTTGGATTGCAGAGCAAGAAACAGATATCGGAGATACGAAATTTCCTGACAAATGGACCTCCAATTACAGCAGGAGGTCGTCATGAAAACGTTGGAAGGCAAAGTTGCCATCGTTACCGGAGCAATGGGCTCCGTTGCAGAACTATCCGAGCAGAACTGGCATGACACGCTAGATACCAATCTGACAAGTGCCTTTCTCGGTGCCAAGTGTCACGTACCAGCGATGATAGAACGGGGCGCGGGCTCACTCATCTTCACTTCATCTTTTGTTGGCCATACGGTTGGCTTTCCGGACATGGTGGCTTATGCGGCAAGCAAGGGCGGAATGATTGGTATGGTCCAGGTCCTGGCTTCTGAATTCGGTGCGAATGACATCCGCGCTAACGCTGTTCTGCCTGGTGGAACAGATACGCCTACCAATATTGCCAACCTGCCAGGCGCTGAATCCGGAACACGAGATTTCATTGAAGGGCTTCACGCGCTTAAACGGTTGGCAAAACCAGAAGAAATTGCGCGAACTGTTCTTCACCTCGCCTCGGATGCGTCAAGCTTTATCACTGGAGCAGCGATTCTGGTAGATGGTGGCGTGTCGATTACACGAACCTGAGAGGATCACCTCGTCATGGATCACAAGCCAACTTCTACAGAGCGCGACCCACGCTGGCAAAGCGTTCTCGGACGCGACAAGGTCGCAGATGGTGCGTTCGTCTATGCAGTCAAAACGACGGGCATCTACTGTAGACCTTCCTGCCCATCCAGAAACGCAAAGCCCGAGAATGTCATTTTCTTTGCCTCCCCCGCCGACGCTGAAGTGGCGGGGTATCGTTCTTGTCAACGCTGCAATCCCAAGGGTCATTCCTCTACCGAGGCCAACGTAGCAATCGTTGCCGCCGCATGTCGACTTATTGAAAATTCAGACGTCTTGCCTAAATTGGACGATCTCGCGGCTTCAGTAGGCATGAGCGCGTCATATTTCCACCGCCAGTTCAAGGTAACCACCGGTCTCACCCCCAAGGCATACGGCGCTGCACATCGGATGAAGAAGGTTCGGGCTGAACTTTCTGACGCTGAAACCAGCGTCAGCAGCGCGATCTACGGTGCGGGCTTCAATTCCAACAGCCGTTTCTACGAACAATCTGACGAGGTGCTGGGCATGACACCGACCGTGTACAAACAAGGCGGCAAGGATGCCGATATTCGTTTTGCGGTGGGCCAATGCTCCCTCGGCGCGATACTCGTCGCCAGAAGTAGCAAGGGCATTTGTGCTATCGCCCTGGATGACGATCCTGAGCGACTAATCCACGAACTTCAGGATCGGTTCCCGAAAGCCAACTTGCTAGGAGGCGACGCAGAATTCGAGAAGCTCATCGCCCACATTGTCGGACTTGTAGAAGCACCACGGGTCGGTCTTGACCTGCCGCTCGACATCCGGGGGACTGCATTTCAACAGCGCGTCTGGCAGGCGCTGCGAGAAATTCCAGTGGGCGAGACCGCCACCTATGCCGACATTGCGCAACGTATTGGACAGCCCACATCCGTCCGCGCCGTGGCACAGGCATGCGGTGCTAACAAGATCGCTGTGGCCATTCCCTGTCATCGTGTAGTGAGGAGTGATGGTGCCCTTTCAGGTTATCGCTGGGGTGTTGATCGCAAGCGGGCTTTGCTGGAAAAGGAGGCCCAGGCATGAGTCTTGAAGTCGATTTCATCACCGAGAGCTTGGCGGTTGAAGCCGTCGAGGCGAAGTTGGCTGGATATGACTGGGATGCGTTCGCTACAGAACTCGAACATTATGGCTGCTCAGTTCTGAAAAATATCCTGACGCCTAAAAAGTGTAGTGATATCGCGACGCTATATCCGCAGGAAGAGCACTTCCGCAGCCACATTCGTATGGCCCGGTATGGCGTTGGCGATTTTAACTGCCTGCATCAAGATCTTTACGGTGATCTCACTTTCCCGCTGCAGATCGCCATTCTCCTGTCGGTGCCCGGAGAAGACTTTACCGGCGGCGAATTCGTGCTCACCGAACAACGACCCCGGATGCAAAGCCGTGTTGAAGTAGTGCCCATTCTCCAGGGAGACGCGGCTGTATTTGCTGTTCACAACCGTCCAGCCAAAGGCTCGAAAGGTTATTACCGTGTCAACTTGCGTCATGGAGTCAGTCGAATTCGTACCGGAAACCGCTACGCCGCCGGCATCATCTTTCATGACGCGAAATAGTGTTTTACATGATCGTCATGCTGGTCTGTCGGTAATTGGATAGTTTCGGCTTCCGTTATTTATGACAAACGCCACCATGAGAGCGGATCGTGGGTGATGGCTGCGCCCACAATATAGGCAAAGATCGCAATGGCAATCAGCGCTGCTACACCCCGTGTGGCCGGCGTACGGCCACGCTTGATGGCGATGGTGCCGACACCGATATAGGCCACCAACCCTATAAGCTTGGCGGCAAGCCAGGGCTGCTGGGTCGGCCAGGCTTGGAGCAGGATCATCAGAGTGACGCCTGCGGTCAGCAGTACGGTATCGATCACGTGGGGGAGAATGCGCGCCCAGCGCCGTTTCAATTGTGGCGACTCGCGTACCGACCACCAGGCTCGCAGTATGAACAGCGCGATGCTCAGCCCCGCCGCCAGCATATGAATCTGCTTGATCAATAGATAACTCGCCATGCTCACTCTAATTTTATGTTGGTGAATCCAGCGCAATAGCTCGATTACATGAAACGTTTTGGCTTTGCTTATGCTAAAAAGAACTAACGTTAGAACTTATTTTGCGCCGACTGGTCTACATTTCCAATGATGCCAACGAATCTGGAGGCCTGCCATGCGTAATCCGATCGTGACCCACTTCTTCGACGAACCGACCAATACCTTCAGCTATATCGTTCAGGATCCAAATAGCAACGCCTGCGCAATCATCGATTCAGTGCTTGATTTCGATTATGCCGCCGGACGCACCAATGCGCGCTCCGCGGACGCCATCATCGATCATATCCAGCGCGAAAAATTGTCCGTCGAATGGGTGCTCGAAACCCATGTCCATGCGGATCATCTTTCCGCCGCCCCCTATCTGCACGAGAAGCTGGGAGGCAGGACCGGTATCGGCGCCAAGATCCGCGAGGTTCAGGAGACCTTCGGCAAGGCCTTCAATGCCGGCAGCGAGTTTTCTCGAGACGGCAGCCAGTTCGATCGCCTGTTCGAGGAGGGTGACACCTTCGCCATTGGCGGCCTGGAAGCCCGTGTGTTGCATACGCCCGGGCACACACCAGCCTGCCTGACCTACGTGATAGGCGATGCTGCCTTCGTCGGCGATACCCTGTTCATGCCGGATTACGGCACAGCGCGTTGTGATTTTCCCGGTGGCAACGCCCGCACCCTGTACC
Source organism: Halomonas sp. PR-M31 (assembly GCF_001039575.1). Taxonomy (GTDB): domain Bacteria; phylum Pseudomonadota; class Gammaproteobacteria; order Pseudomonadales; family Halomonadaceae; genus Modicisalibacter. The sequence goes on along the minus strand of NZ_JIBT01000001.1, from coordinate 77,763 downwards.
GCTCGATCCACAAGGTATTGGCGCTGCCCGGCGAGACCCGGCTTTTCCTGTGCCATGACTACAAGGCACCCGGCCGCGAGGAGTATCAACATCAGAGCAGCGTGTCGGAACAGCGTACGAACAACGTCCATGTGCATGAAGGCGTCGATGAAAATGCCTTCGTCAAGATGCGTACCGAACGGGATGCCACCTTGAACATGCCGCGTCTGATAATTCCTTCGGTGCAAATCAACATGCGCGCCGGACGACTCCCGCCGGCCGAGGACAACGACCAGGTCTATATCAAAGTGCCTATCAATTTGTTCTGACAGGTTCAGTAAAAGGAGAATTCACGTGGATGTAGCGGCAAGTCTTCATGGCCTGATCGGCGGCATGCTGATAGGCCTATCCGCCGTATGGCTGATGGCGACCCTGGGGCGCATCGCCGGTATCAGCGGCATTCTGTCAGGACTTTTGACCAGCGGTAGTTCCGGTGATTCCGCCTGGCGGTTGACCTTTCTGCTGGGGCTGATCAGTGGCCCAATAATCCTGATGCTGTTGAGCAGTGGCCTGAGTGAAGGGCTAGGCAACGTGGTCAACGCACCCGCCAAGGTAATCGGCGAGCCCGCCGGGGGCATTGGCCTGATGCTGCTTGCCGGCCTGCTGGTCGGCGTAGGCACCGGCATTGGCGGGGGTTGTACCAGTGGCCACGGTGTCTGCGGCATGGCGCGCCTGTCACCTCGCTCGATTGTTGCGACCGCTACCTTCCTGCTGGTGGCCATACTGACCGTCTATGTGACACGACACGCAATCGGGGGTGGCGCATGAGAGCGCTTATGGGTTACATCGCGGGATTGCTGTTCGGCCTGGGATTGGCGTTTGGCGGTATGACCGATCCTGCTCGCGTGCTGGGCTTTCTGGATATTGCCGGGGCTTGGGATCCCACGCTGATCTTCGTGCTGGGTGGGGCGGTGGTGACCACCTTCATCGGTTATCGGCTGGTGCTGCGCCGCGACCAGCCCCTGGTGGCACAAGGCTTTCAACTGCCGACCCGGCGTGACCTGAATGGACGCCTGATCGGTGGCGCGGCGCTATTCGGTATCGGCTGGGGGCTCTCCGGCTACTGCCCGGGGCCGGCGTTCGCTTCCATTACCGGCATCACGCCGCCGCTCGTTGCCATGCTGGCGGCCATGATCGGCGGCTGGTTTCTGGCACGCAGGCTGCCGGCGAAAGCCTGACGCTGCTGGCATCAGGTCAAGGCTTGGGCGAGCCCATCATCTTCACCAGCTCTTCCTCTCCTGGAGCACCCTGAGTGACCGACAACCGCTCATTTTCCCCGGTTTGATAGAAGGTGACAGGGGTGGCGGCAAGCCCCAGAGAGTTCATAAGCTGATTGTTGGCAAGCAACTCGTCTTCCTTGTCTCTGGGCAGTTTGTCCAGCGGCGCGATTTCGTCACCGCGTTGATGCTTTCGTAGCGCCTGAATGGGATCGTCCGCAGCCAGCAGGGCAATTGCTTTTTGCGGGCTATCCTTTTTGAGCACGCCTACCATGATATGACGCAGCTGTACCTTGCCGGCCTCTACCCAGGGCCGGGTCTGTTCGAAGATCGGTGGCAATAAGGGCAGTTCGGGTCGGTGAAGGTATAGAGCACTCGCTTGGCGTCATCATCACCATCCGCAATCCAGGTGCTCTTTTCAAGCTGCTGCCATAGCGCCGCATCCTGGGGTCCACCCACCAGCCTGGCCAGGGGCTTGGCGGAAAGATCATTGCCCTGAGCATCCAGCAAGGTACCGACAATGGCGTGCTGGCCGTCCTCGGTGACATAGACCGCCACTTCACGGCCTTGCACACTGGCGGCGTAGCCGGTCAGCCCTGCCGGGGCCTCGAAGCGCTCGTGCACGGTCAAACCCTGCTTTTCCAAGGCCTGAACAGGTGCCGGCCACTTGGAATCATCTTCTTCTGCGGTGCTGATCAAGGGCCAAAGCAGACCAGGCAAGGCGAACAGCCATAAGCTGTGGCGTAGAGGCTGGGTCATCAGGAACGCTCCTTTATAAACGTGATGTGTATATCGCTTCTTCGGCTCAAGACGCCTGGCGGGCCTGTTCCAGCCGCTCGAGAAATGTCTCGGCGCTGATTTCGCCGACGATGCGAAGATCCCGGCGCTCTTTACCATCCGGGCCAATCAGCATGATGGTGGGCGGCCCCAGAATGCCATAGGCCTTGAGCATAGCCTGATCCGCAGCGTCGTTTTCGGTCACGTCTGGGCGTAGCAGCTGCATATCCGCGAGCCGTTGCTGAACTTGAGGATCACCGAACACCTTGTCTTCGATCACCTGACAAGACACGCACCAGTCAGCATAGAAATCCACTAGGGTCCATTGGCCCTGCTCGCCGGCGGCCGCGAGCTTTTGTGACAGGCCGTCGAGATCATCTACCTCCGCGAAGCGGGCCATGAAATTCTCTTGAACGGTGGTGCCTGTCGGACCTGACTGAAGAAACGCCAAAGGTCGGTAAGGATCGTCACCGCCACCGGCGCTGCCCACCAGCATCACCGCCCCCCACAGACCCAGCACCAGACCGGCGCTGCGGGCGATCAGCTGCCCCGGGCTTGGCACGGCGGCTTGACTTGCCTGCCACAGCGCGACGGCAATACCCACCAGCCAGGCGCCCCATAGGCCCAGTTCGATGCTATCCGGGATGACCCGAGCGACAAACCAGATGGCCATACCCAGCAGCACGAAGCCGAACAGCACCTTGACCCGGGTCATCCAGGCGCCGGGCCGGGGCAGTAAACGTGCCCCAGCGCCCCGACCAGCAGCAGCGGCGCCCCCATGCCCAGCCCCAAGGCCAGCAGCGCGCCACCGCCCAGCAGGGCATCGCCGCTATCGGCGATATACAAAAGCGCACCGGCAAGGGGCGCGGTCATGCAGGGGCCAACCAATATTGCCGACAGCACCCCCATGGCAGCAGCTCCGCCGAGGGTGCCGCCGCGCTGGCGCTGCTGCATATTATCAAGACGCTGACGCAGCGCCTGAGGCAGCTGCAGCTCGAAGAGTCCGAACATGGCCAGGGCCAGCACCACGAACAGCAGGGCAAACACGCCCAGCACCCAGGGGGTTTGCAGCATGGCCTGAAGATTGGCCCCGGCCAAAGCGGCGATGACGCCGATCACGGCGTAAGTCAAAGCCATGGGCAGCACGAAGGCGATGGAAAGCATCAGTCCGCGCCTGGCACCCGCGCCGGAACCCACTACCAGACTCGATAGAATCGGAATCATGGGCAGCACGCATGGGGTGAACACCAGCAACAAGCCCATGCCAAAAAACGCTGCCAGCGCCCAGCCGATGGGGGCATCGGACAGCTGTGAGGCCAGGCGCTGATCTTCGCCTAACGCGTCGTTGTCGGTTTGGGGACTTGCTACCGCAGCGCCCTGCTCGGCTTCCGGTGCGGGTTCGTCCACTGCCGGGCTACTGGCGCTAGACTCGCTAGAGGCGCTGGAGCCAAACCACGAACTAGAACCAGAACTTGAACTAGAGCCACTCAGAGACGAGAAAAAGCCCTGCCCTGCCAAGGTGCCGTTTTCCAGACTCATGTTGGCCAGATCCAGGGTATCGCGCTGGGGGGCATAGCACAGACCGTCCTTGGCGCAACCCTGCCAGGAAAGCGCCAGGTTCTTGGCCTGTCGAGGATCGACCTGCACCTCGATATCGTCGTAATACACCTCGGACTCACCGAAATACTCATCGGTGACGATCTCACCATCACGCAGCGAAACTGGAGCAATGGCGGAAGGCTCACCTTCAATGCTTAGACGATGACGATAAAGGTAATAGCCCCGCGCGATTTCCCAGCGCAGCACGACTTCGCCATCCTGCTTGTCCGCATGCAGCTTGAAGGCCTTGTCGACCGGCAGGAAGTCCTGTTCCGCTGCAAGTGCACCCTGACTTAGCAAGACCAATATCAACGGCAATAGAAACCGCGTAAACAAAGGCGACAGACCACTGCCTAGCATCTAACCACTCCTTCAAAACAGACCGCTGTATCGACCGGTACAAAAAAGAACTAAATAAGTGATGCACCCAGAAGGCGCGGAAGAACGCTTGGATTCTTCATTGAGAACGCGAAACAAGACTTGTTGATCTTATGAAGGGCCGTGTCGTCTGCCTTCCCATCTCTCGAAACATCGAAGACTTTCGACCATGAGGAGTCGACCGGCGCACATATAATACCATTCACTTCTGAAATTTACCTGAGACGCCTTCACCAGTCCGCAGCGCTGACCCGAAAAGCCAGTAAGACGTTGAAAATAGCAAAGCATGCAAACCTCAACCCAACCAAGGTTATCGTGATAGCCATGCTAAGCTGACAGGATAAAAAAACCTCAAGAGGAAAATTCATGGCCACGGAATCGGCTGCCCCCACGTTGTCATCCAGCCCCACGGACGCCGAACAACGAAGTCGTATCGTTGCGAATCCGGCTCTGCAATCAAGGCTGCCTGCTACCGATATCGAAGCGCTTGGCGCGTCCCTGGAGTATCTGCTCGATGCCGGCGCCGATCGTCTGCCACTGCCCGGCCAGGGCGACACCTTGAGTCGCTGGCAGACGCTTGCCGACGTGGCCGGTCTTGATCTTTCCCTGGTCAAGCTCTTCGAAGGCCATACCGACGCCCTGGCCATCATCGCCGAACACGACGCCTGCGCCTTGGTGCCCGCGGATGCCCGATGGGGCATGTGGGCCGCGGAGCCGCCCTTTGCACGGGTAGAAATAGAGCAATCATGCGATGCAAACGGCAATGACGTGACGATTTCCGGTCGCAAGGCCTGGTGTTCCGGCGCGCCGATCCTGACCCATGGCTTGATGACCGCCTGGCAGGATGGCGCTCAGCGTCTGGTGGCGGTGGCACTGGATCAGCCCGGTGTGAATGTCACCAGCCAAGGTTGGGAGGCGGTGGGCATGGCCGCCACCGCCAGTGTCGAGGTGGAATTCGATCACGCTCGAGCACAGCTCATCGGCCCTGCCGGGGGCTATCTCGATCGCCCCGGGTTCTGGCAAGGGGGCGCCGGCATTGCCACCTGCTGGTTTGGCGGCGCTCGCGCCTTGGGTGAAACGCTGCGCGCTCGGGCCAAAGGCAATGACAACCCCCATTTACTGGCGCATCTGGGCGCAGTGGACGTAGCCCTGGAAAGCGGTCGGGCTACCCTGTGCGAAGCCGCAGGCTGGATCGATGCGCATCCTCGGCAGAGCGCTCAGCTTGTCGCCATGCGCGCCCGGGCCGTGATCGAACAGGTCGTGAATGAGGTGATCCATCATACTGGTCGTGCCTGGGGGCGGGGCCCTATTGTCGTGACCCGGCTTTCGCCCAGCGCATGGCGGATCTGCCGGTGTTCCTGCGCCAAAGTCACGCCGAGCGCGATCTTGAAGCCTTGGGCCATGAATTGGCGTCTTTGAACGCCTCGCCGTGGAGATTGATTTTGTGAGTACGAAAGATGACCGACGCATCGTCGGTGAAGGCACCCCCGAGAGCGATTGGGTGGCCTGGCCAGGTCTGCTTGAAATGCCCGGCATTCAAGTCGCCTCATTGGTATCGCCCGGGCGCCGCATCGTCATGGTGGCGCCACACCCGGACGATGAAATAGTAGGCTGTGCCGGCTTGCTGATGCAGCTGGCCGCCCTCGATCACGAGCTCCTGATCGTCGGTGTGACCGACGGCACCGGCAGTCATCCCGGCTCTCGTCACTGGACGCCTCAGCGCTTGGCCAAGACCCGCCCTGCAGAAAGCCTGCGTGCGCTTGAATGCCTGGGGCTTGCCGATGTGCCCATTTTGCGGCTTGGGCTGACCGATACCCGAGTAACGCAAGAGCGAGCAGAACTTATCAGACAGCTCGACGACCGGCTCCAGCCAGAAGACATCCTGGTAACCACCTGGCGCGGCGACGGTCATCCGGACCATGAAGCTACCGGTCAGGCCTGCGCCGAGATCGCCGCTGGCAAAGGGTGTCCACTCATCGAACTGCCGGTCTGGACTTGGCACTGGGCAAGCCCGGGCGATCCTCGCGTTCCCTGGGAGCGTGCCCGCCGCGTTGAGCTCAGCCTCGATCAGTACGAGCGCAAGCGTGTCGCCCTCGATGCCCATGTCAGTCAGCTCACCGCGGATGATTCCACCGGACAAGACCCGGTCCTGGCGCCTTTTGCGCTGGCGCGAATGCTGCGCCCTTTTGAGGTGCTTTTTCTATGAGCTTCACCACGGACGATTTCGATACGCTCTACGCTCGGGACCTCGACCCCTGGGGCTACGAGCATCATTGGTATGAGGCACGTAAGCGCGCCCTGTGCCTTGCCATGCTGACCCGGCCACATTACAAGCGCGTATTCGAGCCTGGCTGTTCCATCGGTGTGATGAGCGAAGCCTTACTGGAACGCTGCGATGCCTTGCTGGGCTGGGATCTGAGTTCTATCGCTCTCGACGCCGCTCACAAGCGTCTGACTCAGCGCGAGGGCGTGACCCTGGAACAGCGCCGACTGCCTGAAGCCTGGCCTGCCGGCACCTTCGATCTTCTGGTATTCAGCGAACTGGGCTATTTTCTCGATCGCTCCGCAATGAAAGAGGTCGTTGCGCGTCTACCGGCTCTTCTCGACGATGATGGTGAAATATTGGCCTGCCACTGGCGCCACCCCATCGAAGGCGGCGAGCTCGATGGCGAGGCGGTGCATCGTCTTATCAATGAAGGTAGCGGACTGACGCGCTTGAGCCGGCACTCGGAAGAAGACGTCATCATCGAACTGTGGTCGAAAGATACGAGCTCCGTGGCCCGGCGCGATGGTTTGATTTGAGATCGTTCACACAAGGAAGTGAGTTCATCATGATCGGTATCGTTGTCCCCGTACACAATGAACAAGACTGCTTGGGCCGCTGCCTGCAAGCATTGACTGCCGCCGCCGAACACTTTTCCCGCACTCAAGACGAAGCGGTGGAGATCGTTCTAGTGCTGGACACTTGCACCGATGAATCGTCCGCCATCGCCGCCACTTTTCCCGTTCAGGTAATTGAAGTCGATCATACCAATGTGGGCATGGCGCGGCATATTGGTGCCGACTGGTTGCTCGAACACGGGGCGCGCTGGTTGGCTTTTACCGACGCGGACAGTGAAGTCAGCCAGGATTGGTTGAGCAGCCAGTGCGATCTTGATTGCGATGCGGTATGCGGCAATATTCGTCTGGCGCAATGGTCACAGCTACCTGTCGAGCAGCGTAGGCGTTATCTGGCTCATCTGCGAGACAGCGATCCAAAGCGTATCTATGGCGCCAATCTGGGTGTGTGCGCCAATGCCTATCGTGCGGTGGGGGGCTTTGAACCGCGTCGCTCCCACGAAGACGTGCACCTGGTGCGTGCACTTCAGGCCGGTGGCTTTCGCATCGTCTGGAACGCCGCCTCTTACGTGCTTACCAGTGCACGCAGCACGGCGCGGGCACCGGAAGGCCTTGGTGCGCTGCTGCAATCCTTGGAAGCGTCAGGCATGGAGCAGGAAGGTCTCTGACAACTTTTAACGGCATCATATCGTTGTGGTCCATGAACGACGTGATAGTTAGCTATTATATATTTTATTAATGCTGAAATATGTGCCGGACTTCTTAAATATTATTTAACTTGTTATCAATAACCATACTATCTATAAAACCTTAATTGCTAAGTTTAATTAATGGACTAAATAAGCATAGGGTTATATACCTTATCCAAGCTTAACTTTCGTTAATAAAATCTATACTAATAAAACCAAGATCGACGTCATGAGTTTTCATTCATTTTCTTAATCAAGACGCGTAGCACTTTTTGAATAGTCGACTTGCACTCAATCAAACACGACTTGCACGTCATTATCCAAAACGAGATAGGTTGCCATGCGTAATAATCAACCCATTACCAATCAAGAATACGAAATACGTGACGATCAGAACCTGATCTCGCGCACCGACCTGAAAGGCCGTATCACCTACGCCTCGCCTACTTTCGTCGAGGTCAGTGGCTTTAACCAGGATGAGCTTATCGGCGCTCCGCATAACCTCATCCGTCATCCGGACATGCCCGAGACCGCCTTCGCTAATCTATGGGGCACCATCAAGAACGGCGATATCTGGATCGGCATGGTCAAAAACCGGCGCAAGAATGGCGATCACTACTGGGTGCGGGCTCATGTGGTGCCGATTGTGGAAAACGGCGAAGTGCAAGGCTATACCTCGGTGCGGGTCAAACCGACTGCAAAAGAAAAAGAGTACGCCGAACACACTTACGAACGACTGCGCAACGGCAAGAGCCATCGTATTGTTCTCGACCGTGGTTGGATCGTACGCCGAGGCGTTCTTGGCAAGTTGTCGCGCCTTAACCCCTTAAGCATCAAGAGCAATGTGCTCATGATCGCCCTGTTAGGCGTTCTGCTGTCATTTCTAGGTGAACGGCTCGGATTGCTCGGGCAACTGGCCGGTAGCCTGCTGGTACTAACGATCGCGGGATTATGCTATCGCCGAATCGCTAGCTCCGTGGACAGAACCCGCCGCTTCGCCATGCAGATTGCCGCGGGCAATCTGGTGGCGGAGGCGCCGCAAAAAGGCAAGGATGAGCTAGGTGAGATCATCGGTGCCATGGAGATCATGCACCACAGCCTGGGTAATATTTCTCTCGATATCCAGAAGATGCTCAACGAGGTGGATCAAGACACCCGTAGCCTGCTGCAGATCAATGAGGACCTTGCCTCGCGAACGGAGCAGCAGGCGGTATGTCTTCAGGAAACCGCTGCCAGCATGGAAGAGCTGACCATCACGGTGCAACAGAACTCGAGCAATACCGACATGGCGGAACAGCATGCCCAAAGTGCTCGTAAAGAGGTCAGTCGCAGCGAAGAGGACGTGAGCCAGCTCGTGGAACGAATGCAGCAGATCACCGAAAGCGCCGGCAATATGAACGAAGCTATCAGTGTCATCGATTCGATCGCGTTCCAGACCAATCTGCTTGCGCTCAACGCCTCCGTCGAGGCTGCCAGAGCGGGAGAACAAGGGCGCGGCTTTGCCGTAGTGGCACAAGAAGTGCGTCACCTGGCGGAGCGTGCCTCGGTATCCGCCAAGATGATTCGCCAGCTGGTCGATGGCAGTCTGGACAACGTCAGTAGAGGTGAAAAGCAGCTCAAACAGCTAGAGTCCAATAACCAGGGCGTGATCAAGGCCGTGGCTACTATCAACCAGCTGATCGAGGAAATTTCCATCGCCTCTCGGGAGCAATCCCAAGGCTTGCAGCAGATCAACGCTGCCGTCGTCGAGATGGATCAAGCCACCCAGCAGAACGCCTCCCGAGTACAGCACTCCACGGAGGTCAATACACTGCTTACCGGTCAGGTGAATACGCTGAGAAACGCCATTTCTTCATTGCGAGTTGAAGGTACGGGCAAAGAGCATGTCAGCCGGGAACAGCGCTTCAAGGCGCGTGAGGCCGGACAGAAACTGAGCGCGGAAGAAAATCATCATCTCGACGATCCTGACACCGCAAAGCGCGTCCTAGACCGGGTCGCCTAGCGACCGTCCGAACTCGTCCTCTTTCAACCGATCGCTGGTGCCGGCTTTCTAAAGCTGCCGCCGCCAGCGACTCTCAATCGTCTCCAGCTCCGCCGGGCCATAAAGCGCCCGCTCATGCCCCCCATACAACGCCCATAGCTGGTCGCCGAAATCGAAGTGCCACCACTCGCTGGGCAGGTTGGTGAAGCCCTGTTCGTGCATGACGTGATACAGCAAGCGCCGCCGATCTCGCGCCAGGCGCTGACGCTCATCGAGATCATCGCCCAGGCGTTCGAGATAGTCGCTGTGAGAGGCCGGCACGGCTTCGTCGAACAGGGTGCCCATATCGAGCAACAGACCGTCTTCGTCGCACAGGGTCACATCCACTGCGCCGCCGGTCAGGTGCGGGCTGGGCGCGTTTGAGTCGGTGCTGGGCACGGAAACGAACTCCCGGGTGCGGGCAAGAAGCTCGTCATCGTCGGCGTCAGGATGACGAGTGCGAATCGCCTCGAAAAGCGTATCGAAGAGATACTGCTGCACCCGCCAGGGCCGCCAGCCATCGAGTACCACCAGGCCGAGCCCCTCCGGCAGTGAGCGCGCCACGCCGAGCAAGCGCCGATAGACCTCCTCGCGTACATAGCAATCGCCCACCGCCCCGGGAATATCCTGCTTGGCATAGACGGGGAACGCCTTGAGCGGCTCCGGCGCCAGACTCAACGGCACCAGCAGCGCATCCTCCGCCAGAATGGGAATACGGTTCAAGGCCGTCCAGTCCGGCTCGGGCCGGCTGGGAATCGGCGGTAGCTCCACGCTTGCGAAGGTAACGACAGTCTTACTCATTGCATCATCCAAGTACGCTGGGCAACCACAGGGTCAGGGGTGGGAAAAGGATCAATATCAGTAGCACTAGCACCGCAGTCAGCACGAAAGGCCAGATAGTCCTGAACAGCGCTGTGATTTCCAGATGACTCACCGCCGCCGCCACGAACACACAGGCGCCCATGGGCGGCGTGATCAGGGCAATGGTGATATTCAGGGTAATGATGATGCCCAGATGCACCGGGTCGATACCCGCCATCATCGCCACCGGGGCGAAGATCGGGGTGAGCAGCATCAGCGCCGAAACCTCCTCCATGAACATGCCGGTCACGAAGGTAATACCGCTTAACATCAGCAGCACCAAAATCGGCTGATCAGTATAGGGCGCGATCAACGAAACGAATTGAGTGGGTACCTGAGCATAGGAGAGCAGCCAGCTGATGGTCGCCGACGCCGCCATGATCAAGAAGATCGCCGAGGTGAGCCGGGTCGTCTCGACGATCGCCCGCCAGAAATCGGCGAGGCGCAGATTACCCAAGGCGATACCGCACAACGCCACGTAGAGCGCCGTCAGCGCGCCGGATTCCGTGGGGGTAAAAAAGCCCAATACGATGCCGGCGACGATGATGAACGGCGCGACCAATGCCGGCAAAGCCGCCAGCGCCGCCTTACCCAGCTCAGCAACCCCAGGCCGGCCGCCACGTTTGGTCAACCCTTTGCGCCAGGCGTAGAAGGCATTCATCGCCATGAAGGCCATCCCCAGAAACAGCCCGGGAATCACCCCGGCCAGGAACAGATCCCCCACGGAGGTGTTGGTCAGCGAGGCATACAGGATCATGAAGATGCTGGGGGGAATGATTGGCCCGATCAGCGAGCTGCCGGCGGTCAGGCCGGCGGCGAAGGCGGTGGAGTAGCCCTCCTTGCGCATGGGCGGCACCAGCAGCGAGCCCAGCGCCGAGGTGTCCGCCACGGCGGAGCCGTTGACCCCGGCGAAGAACACGCTCGACACCACGTTGACATGGCCCATGCCGCCGCGCAGGTGGCCGACCAGCAGGCGCGCCAGGCCCATCAGGCGCTCGGTCAGGCCGCTTGCGTTCATCAGGTTGCCCGCCAGAATGAACAGCGGGATCGCCATCAGCGAAAAGACGTTGATACCGCCGAAGAACTGCTGCGGCATCATGCGCGCCAACATGCCCGGGTCGACGAACATGAAGCCCACCACCGCGGTGGCCAGCAGGGCTAGAAACAGCGGCAGGCCGAGCAGCACATGCACCAGGAAGATCGCCAACATGGTGAGGGTCATGCGTCCTGCTCCGCCATCGTCTTCAGCGGCGCCGGCCCGTACCACAGGGCATGCCAGGCCAGCAGGGCGAAGCCGATGGGCATCGACAGCATGGGAATGGTGCGGCTGATGCCCAGTCCCGAGCTGGTAAACATGGCCACGGACTGGGCATAGCGATAGCTGAACGGGGCGCCGCCGATGGCAAGCCCCAAGGTCAGCAGCCATTGATAGATATTGAGCAGGCGGCATAGCGGCGCCGGTAATAATCGCTCGATCAGGGCGACTCGCATGTGACCGCCTTCCACCCAGACCGCGCCGGCGGCCAGCAGCACGGCGCCAATGATCAGAAAGCGCGCCAGCTCGTCCGTCCAGATCGGGGCGCCGCCGGCCAGATAACGTAAAAAGACCGCGTAGAGGATGACCCCCAGATTGATCAGCAAAAGAGCGCTGGCGATCGTGATCGACACCCTTCGACTGATCGACAGCACTCGCTTTCGCAGGTCGAACAAAGCACTAGCCATGATGCGACCACACCTGGGCCATCACTGCGCCAACTGCGTCATGCCCGCATCCTCGAGGGCCATGTCGATCCAGCGCTGCTCGATATCCTGGGTCTTCAGCCACTCCAGATAAGCCGGCTGGCCCTGCTCACGAAAGGCGTTCAGATTCTCCTCGGAAGGTTCGATGACCTGCATGCCCTGCTCTTCGAGATAGGCGATGCGTTCGTCCACCTTGGCCTCGTTGTGCTCCCGGGCCATGGCATTGGCCTCATCCACCGCCTCCAGGAAGGCCTGGCGGGTCTGCTCGTCCCAGCCATCGAGCATGGCCCCGTTGCCCACCAGAAACTGATCCGAGTACTGGATATTGGCCAGGGTCAGGTACTTCTGCACCTCGTAGAGACTCCCCATCACGATATACATCGGCGGATTCATCTGGCCATCCGCCACCCCAGTGCGCAGGGCCATGTAGACCTCGGTCCAGGGAATCGGCGTTCCCGACGCGCCAAAGGCCTCGTAGAGCGCTACTTGGCTGGGGTCCATGGCGCGAAAGCGTAGCCCCTTGAAATCCTCCGGGGCTTGGATGGGCTTCTCATCATTGGTGAAAGCCAGGAAACCGCCCTCCTCGACTACCGCCAGCATCTCGATACCGGTGCGTTCACGCAGCGTCTCGTCAAACGCCTTCCAATAGTCACCTTCATCGAAGAAGGTCCGCGCCGCCTCGAAATCCTCGAACAGGAAGGGAATGGCGCTGACGAAGATTTCCGGCATCACTGGCGATATCCCGGCAAAGGACGCGATGTTCAGGTTCGGCGAGCTCATGGTCTGCTCCATGCGCGCCTGTTCCTCGCCGAGCTGGCTGTTGGGATAGAGCCTGAGTTCGAGCTCGCCGTCGGTCTTCTCCGCCACCAGTTCCTTGAGATTGGTGGCGAACACATGCACCGCGTTCTTCTCCGGGTCCGGCGCGCGTTGTAACTCAGGTTCACGGTGGTGGCCGCCTGGGCGGCGGCCCCTGCCAGGAGTGACGCACTCAGCAAGCTGGCTGTTGCCAAGGTCGATAATAATGAGCTCTGTGGAAGAGACATGGACCTCTCCTTGTTGTTGTGCGGATTTGCCGAGCAACACGACTGAGTATTGGCCGACCAGAGCATAATGTCGAGCCCATGCCGAGCATACCAGGATACAAAAAAAGCGGCCCCACGAGGGGCTGCCTGAAACACAGAGGAGGTTTCAATCAGGAGTCAGTGAAGCGTTTTCAGTCCTGCTTGTGCCATTCGAAACGCTTGACCGTAGCATCATTGACTTCGCCACGCTGACGTACCATCGCAAGGAAACTTTCGACAAGGGCCTAGCGAAACCAGGCCTTCATCGCCTCAGTGATCCGGCGCATTTCGTCCTCGCTCGTGATGTAGGCCGGCATGGTGTAGAGCCAATGACCGAAGGGGCGCAGCCACACGCCTTGCCGGCGAGCAAAGGCCGCCACGCCCTTCAGCGCAGCGGCTTCCGTCACTTCGATTACCGCGGTGGCACCCAGCACCCGCACGTCGGCCACCGCTGGATGCGCGCGCAAAGTGGCATCCAGGAACAATTCATCGTGCAGTACGCGATTGAGCCGAGCGATTCTGCCGAGATAATCCTCATCCTCGAAGACGGCCAGGCTTTCCAACGCCACCCGGCAGGCCAGCGGGTTGCCCATGAAAGTAGGCCCGTGCATGAAGGCATGCAAGGCGCTGTCGCCGATGAAGGCATCGTGGACACGCCCGGTGGCGAGCGTGGCGGCATGTCCCAAATAGCCGCCGGTGAGTCCTTTGGAAAGCACCATGATATCCGGCGACACGCCGGCATGCTCGGCGGCGAACATGCGCCCGGTGCGACCGAAGCCAGTGGCTACTTCATCGAAGATCAGCAGCACATCGAATTCGTCGCACAGCTCGCGCGCGCCATGCAGATAGTGTGGCGAGGTCATGTTGAGCCCGCCGGCGGCCTGCAGCAGCGGCTCCATCGTGAGCGCCGCGATTTCGTGATGACGGCACTCAAGTATCCGGCGCAAGGCGTCGAGATCGGCCTGCACCTCTTCCGGACCGGCATCGAAGTCGGCCCGGGGCGAGGGGGCGAAATGCTGCCGGGGCAGCACTCCGGCGAACAAGGCGTGCATGCCCTCTTCTGGATCGCAGACCGCCATGCAGCCCATGGTATCGCCGTGATAGGCCTTCATCAGTGACAACAATCGATGCTTGTTCGGCTTGTCTTGCAGATAGTGGTACTGCACCGCCATCTTCATGGCGACTTCCATGCCTACAGAGCCGCTGTCGGAGAAGAACACATGATCGAGCCCCGGGGGCGTTATTCGGACCAGTTCCCGGGCCAACCGTTCGGCGGGATCATGGGTCAGTCCACCCAGCATCACATGGCAAAGTTCACCGGCTTGTTCGCGGATCGCCGCCACTAGGCGCGGATGGCCGTAGCCGTGGATCATGCACCACCAGGAGCAGGTGGCATCCAGCAGGGTTTCGCCACTATCCAGGTAAAAATTCGCTCCCTGACCGCCGATCACCTTGGGCGCGGGCTGCTGGGTCTTGAGGTGAGCGTAGGGATGCCAGACAGGGGAGTTCATGTACGTTCCTCATCAGGTGTGCAGGGCAAGGCGAGATGGGCGGCCCCTGATTGCGCCAGCGCGGCGGGGGAAGCGGCATCGAGGCGCGGCACCACGCCCAGGCAGGGGCCGGGCAGGTGCTGGTCGAGGGTCGCCAGGTTGGCACGGTAGATCGTCCCGTCCACGGCGAAGTCCGCGTCCAGCAGATTACCGACCCAGCCCGCCAGCGGCAGCCCGTCGGCGCGGATCGCCTCCGCCGCGAGCCGCGCCTGGTTCAGGCAGCCCAGCTCCAGGCCCACCACCAGAATCACCGGCAACGCCAGGCGTGTCGCCAACCCGGCCAAATCTTCTTTATCGTTCAACGGCACTCGCCAGCCGCCAGCGCCCTCTATCAGCGTCAGGTCGCAAGGCTCGGCCAGCGCCGGCGCAAGCGCCCCTGTCAGGGTGTCCAGCGTCATTTCCTGGCCGGCCTGACGTGCCGCCAGATGTGGGGCGATAGGCGGCGCAAAGGCCACGGGATTGATTCGCTCATAAGGCAGCCCGGGATGGCACTGGGCCTGCAGCGCCAGGGCATCGGCGTTGCGCAGCCCCTGCGGAGTAGCGTGGCAGCCGGAGGCCACCGGCTTGAGTCCCAGGGTGGTGAGGCCCTGCTCACGCGCCCGCGCCAGCATGGCGCAGCTGACGAAGGTCTTGCCCACGTCCGTGCCGGTACCGGTGACGAAGAACGTTGCCATGCGCTAACGCTCCAGCACTAAGGTAAGACGCCGATAACTGACCGGCAGTCCCGCAGACTCCCGCAGCTTTTCGTAACGTTGTTCGGCACGTTTCAGATCTTCGCGGTTCAAGCGTGCACCGGGACGGGCCGTCTGGGCGCCGACGCCCTTGATGGAAGCCATCACCGCATTGAAATCCGGATAGAAGAAGCGCTCGATCTGCGCCGTCACCTGCACGTGGTGAAAGCCGGCCAGGCGCGCGCTCACCCGATGACAGTCGGTGTCCTTGAAGCCCAGCAGCCCGCTACCGGGGGTGAAGCGTGACCAGGCCTGTGCCACTTCGAACAGTGTCCCCGGTCCTAGGGTATTGATCAGCACCCGACCGCCCGGTCGCAACACCCGATGCAACTCGCGCATCACGCCGTCCAGGTCCGGGCACCACTGAATGGCCAGGTTGGAGAACACCAGATCAGCTTCGTTCGCCGCCAGGGGTAATGCCCCGGCATCACCGCATAACCATTGTGCTGCCTGGCCATGACGGCGTCGCGCCTCCCGTAGCATGCCCGGCGCCAGATCGAGACCCAGCACGCAGGCATCGGGGTAACGCGCCGCTAGATGCGCACTCCAATCACCCGGCCCACAACCCAGGTCGAGTATCGTTCGTGCCTTTATGGGCAAGTGCTGCCATAGGCCCTCGCCCATGGCCTCCTGGGCAGTCGCCAGTTGCGCGTAACGCGGTGCGGCACGTGAGAAGGCCCGGGCTACCCGCCGTCGCCAGTCTCTATACTCTTGAATAGGTAGGAGCGCAGGCATGCTCATGACGACGCACCCTGCTGGACGACGCTTACCAGATGCTCCGCCAACCGGCCTGGCTGGGAAAGCTGGGGGCAGTGTCCTGCACGTGGCAGGCGCACATCGGCCTCGGCCACGTCAGCACGGCTCAGTAATGGATCCTGCTCGCCGGCAAAGCGCAGAATCGGACAGGGCGGCACGATAAGCCGGGCAGAGACATCCAGCCGCGCCAGCAGGTCGAGACCCGCCGCTAGGGTGGTGTCATCGGCGCTGGGCAGTGGGCCAACCAGCGCCGCCAGTCGTTCCCTGGCTCGTTGCGGTTCGGGCTCGCCTTTCAGTTGCCAATCCAAGAAGTGCTGCCAGGCGGGCAGGCTGTCGCGCTTGAACGCACTCCGAAAGGCCCTGAGCGACGAAGGGGTAACCCCATCCGACGTACAAAAATGCGCCCCCATGCCGAGCATGACAATGGCACGTGGCGATGGCAGATGATCGAGCAGCCTTACCGCCTGCAATGCACCCAGGGACCAGCCCACCCAGACGGCGTCCTGCGGCAGGTGTGCAACCATACTGGCGGACAGCGCCTCAAGATTCTGGGGTTCGGCCAACGGGGGGTGGGCGCCGTAGCCCGGCCACTCCGGGGCGGTTACCGCCACGCCGGCGGGCCAGTGGGGTGCCAACGGCTGCCAGACGCGGGCATCGATACCCCAACCGGACAGCAGCACCAATGACGTCACGGCCTGCCCTCCTTGATCGTCAACTCGGCCAGGGCATCGAGCAGGCGTTCGATCTGCGCCGTTTCATGCGTCGCGCTCAGGGTAATGCGCAGCCGCGCCTGGCCCCGAGGCACCGTCGGGGCGCGAATCGCACCCACCAGCAGGCCGAGCGCGCGCAGCGTCTCGGCCCAGCGCAGCGTACGGGCATTGTCGCCAAGCAATAGAGGCTGGATGGGCATGGTCGAAGGCAGCAGCTTGAGTCCCAAGGCCTCGGCGCCGGTTCGGAACCTGGCGATATGGGCCCGCAGTTGCTCACGACGCTCGGGTTCTTGCTCGAGAATGTCCAGGGCCGCCAGGGTCGCCGCGCTGACCCCCGGCGGCTCGGCGGTAGTGTAGATACACGGTCGGGCGAACTGGAGCAGATGCTCGATCAATAGTTCGCTGCCGGCCACGAAGGCACCTGCCGTGCCCAGCGCCTTGCCCAGCGTACCCACGAGCACCGGCACCTCGTCGCTGCCGTGAGCCCGACCCACGCAGCCGTCGCCATGCGCACCGAGCACGCCCAGCCCATGGGCATCGTCGATCATCAGCCAGGCGTCGTGACGCCGGCACAGGCCGACGAGCCCGGGAACATCGGCGACGTCACCGTCCATGCTGAATACCCCGTCGCTGACCACCAGGCGCGGTGCCTCGCTCGTGGAGCGCCGCAGCAGGCACGCCAGATCGTCGAGGTCGCCATGATGGAAACGCCGCGCACGTGCCCCGGCAAGCTTGGCGCCGTCGAGCAGCGAGGCATGATTTAGCCGATCTTGAAAGACAGCGGTGGTGCCGTCGCATAGCGCCTGGAGCACCCCCAGGTTGGCCATGTAGCCGCTGGAGAACAACAGCGCCCGGGGGCGCCCCACCAAGGCTGCCAGGCGCGCTTCCAGCCGCCGATGAACCTCGAGATGGCCGCTGACCAGTTGTGATGCACGGGCTCCCGCACCATAACGCTGCGCGCCTTCGGCGGCGGCTTGACTCACACGCGGATCCTGCGCCAGCCCCAGATAGTCGTTGCCGGCGAAGTCGTCGACCGCATCGCGGACATGCACCCGGCGTTCACGCCATAGCCCCTGTTCGCGGCGCTGTGACTGGTGCGCCGCCAACCGCTGGGGCCAACTTCCCGACACGCATAGAGCGTCCGGCATTTCAGACGAGACTGGCATCGTAATAGAGCGCTTGGCCAGTGGCGGCGTCTGGCTGCCTGGAGGCCACGGCGTGCAAAGCATCGACATCGCCTTCTATCTCACGCCTCTCCGGCACGATGCCCAGTTTGGCAAATAGTGCCTGGTCACTCTGGGCCTGAGGATTGGCGGTGGTCAGCAGCCTGTCGCCATAGAAGATCGAGTTGGCGCCGGCGAGAAAGGCCAGGGCCTGAGTCGACTCGTCCATCTCTTCACGACCCGCGGAGAGGCGCACATGACTTTGCGGCATAAGAATGCGCGCCACAGCGATGGCGCGCACGAACTCGATGGGGTCGAGTTCTTCGACGTCCTCCAGCGGCGTTCCGGGCACCTTGACCAGCCGATTGATCGGCACCGATTCCGGGTGTGGATCGAGCCGCGCCAGCTGCTGCAAGAGTGCGGCGCGGTCCCGCGGCGCCTCGCCCATACCGAGGATACCGCCGCTGCACACCTTCATGCCCGCCTGGCGTACGTTGCCCAGTGTGTCGAGCCGATCGGCGTAGGTCCGGGTGGTAATGATCTCGCCATAATACTCCGGCGAGGTATCCAGGTTGTGGTTGTAGTAATCGAGCCCCGCTTCGGCGAGCTGGTCGGCTTGATCGGCCTCGAGCATGCCCAGGGTCATGCAGGTCTCGAGACCCAGCGCCTTGACCCGGCGCACCATCTCCAGCACCACTGGCAGATCGCGCTGCCGTGGGCTGCGCCAGGCCGCGCCCATGCAGAATCGGCTGGCGCCGGCCTCCCGAGCCGCCTCGGCCTGGGCCACCACCTTGTCGATTTCCAGCAACTTCTCCTTGCCGAGTCCAGTGGCGTAGTGCCCGGACTGTGGGCAGTACTTGCAGTCCTCTGGGCAGGCGCCGGTCTTGATCGACAAGAGGGTCGAAACCTGCACCTGGTTGGCATCGAAATGGCGCCGATGTACCTGTTGAGCGTGGAATAGCAGGTCGTTGAATGGCAGATCGAACAGCGCCTCGATTTCATCGAGGCGCCAGTCGTAACGAAGTGTGGGCTCGGGCATTGTTAACCTGAATGATTTGTCTAGGTTAACAGAAGCTAAGGCGCTCGATGGTCAGTGTCAATCCTACTCGACCAACCGCCAATCCTTTGCCATGTCCGGCAGGAAGGCTTCCACCGCAGCAGTGGCGATGATATGAGTAGCTCCCTGCTCCGGGTCGTCGATATTGAGCCCGCCCTGTACCGCTTTGACCTCGGCCCGGCCCCGGGGCAGCTCCGCGGCCAGTGCTTGCGTGTCGACCTTGTCCGGTTCCTGCACGCCGATGGTGACCTGCACCCGCATCAGTGTGTGGTCGTAACCCAGGGACTTGAACAGCACGATGGAGGAGTGATGCAGGGCATCCTGAATCGCTCGGCTGGCGGCCTTGGTATAGTCGCCGCCGTACAGATCGTTGCCGGTGCCCATCTCGAGGATGACGCGCTTTTCGCTTGCTTGCTCATCTATTTGCTCAGGCATGAGTCGGCTCCATGTCGAACGAGACCTTGAGGGCGGTATTGGCAATCACGGTGACGCCGCTTCCATCGGGTCGTGGCACATCGAGCCCGCCCATTACTACATTGATAGATGGCTGGCCGTAGGGAAAAAGCGCCAGCAAGGCGCTTTCATCCACCGCCTCGGGCTTTTGCACCCCTACCTCGACGTCGATGATCATGGCGGTTTTGGGAAAGTCGAAAAGCTCCGCCACGTTCAGCGAGTTGTGCCATAGCGCATCGCGAATCGCCCGGGCCGCCGCCTCGGTATAGTCCTCTCGGCGCAGAGAGGTGCCCATGCCGAACTCCGTTACCACGCGCTTTTTGGTCATTTGCTTCTCCGTGCGGTTTCGCTTGAATTCCATATTCCGTAATGTCGGGCTTTCAGGACGCTTACGCAAGAACATGACTGCTACAATGCGCATTTGCTGATTTCACGCCGGCCTGGAGCTTTCCTATGTCTCATTCAACGCCCCTCTCTCCCGCCGAACGTCTGGCCGCCCTGCGCGAGGCCATGCGCAAGCACTCGATTGATGCCTGGTGGCTGCCCTCCTCCGATCCGCACAGCTCCGAATATCTGCCGGAGCATTGGGAAGGCCGGGCCTGGCTGTCCGGTTTCGATGGCTCCGTGGGCATTCTGACCATCACCCAGGACGCCGCCGGGCTATGGGTGGACAGTCGCTACTGGGTCCAGGCAGAACAGCAGCTCGAAGGCAGCGGTATCGAACTGATGAAGCTGCAGCAAGGCCAGGCCCAAGCCCCCATCGAGTGGCTGGCAGCGCAACTGCCCCAAGGCGCAACGTTGGGCTTCGATGCGGATGTGGTGTCCCTGGCCAATGCCCGACGCATGGAAGAGATGCTGTTGCCCCGAGGCGTCAAGCTGCGCAGCGACCTGGATCTACTGGACACGATCTGGCCAAACCGCCCGGCACTACCCCAGGCATTGGTCTACGAACATCCCCGCGAGTATGTAACGGGGACCCGCCACGAACGCCTGGCCGAGCTGCGTAAGGCACTCAAAGAATCCAGTGCCGACTGGCATCTGCTCTCCACCCTCGACGATATCGCCTGGCTGACCCAGCTGCGTGGTTCGGACGTAGATTTCAACCCGGTATTTCTCGCCCACATGCTGATCGGTCACGACAGCGCCACGCTATTCATCGCCCCGGGCAAGCTCAAGGATGGCCTGATCGAGACGCTACGTGAAGACGGCATCGACACTGCCGATTACGATCAGTGGAAGGCGCGTCTGGCGAAACTGCCGGCCCGGGATCGGGTACTGCTCGATGGCGCCAAAGTGACCCTAGCCAGCGCTCAGGCGCTGCCGGAGAGCATGACGCTTTTTGATGGCGTTCAGCCACCACCCTTGCCAAGAGCCGCAAGAGCGAAAGCGACATCGCCCATGTGCGTCGCACCATGGAAGAGGACGGCGCGGCGCTGTGCGAGTTCTTTGCTGAGTTCGAGGCGGCCCTCGACCGGGGCGAGACGCCCACGGAGCTTGAGGTGGACGAGCGGCTGACCGCCCAACGGGCCAAGCGCGAAGGATTCGTGTGCCAAAGCTTCGGCACCATCGCCGCCTTCAACGAGAACGGCGCCCTGCCCCACTATCACGCCACGGACAAGGCACACGCCACCATCAAGGGCGATGGCTTGCTGCTGATCGATTCCGGCGGTCAGTACTATGGCGGCACCACGGACATCACCCGGGTCATTCCTATCGGCGAGATCAGCGCTGCCCAGCGCGAGGACTTCACCCGAGTACTCAAGGGCACCATCGCGCTGTCACACCTCCACTTCCCGGATGGTATTGCCTCACCCAAGCTCGACGCCGTCGCCCGGGCGCCGCTGTGGTCCAGCGGTCGCGACTACGGCCACGGCACCGGCCACGGCGTGGGGTATTTTCTCAACGTTCACGAAGGGCCCCAGGTGATCGCCTACTCCGCCACGGCAACGGAACACAACGCCATGCGCGAAGGCATGATCACCTCCATCGAACCCGGGGTCTATCGCCCGGGCAAATGGGGTGTGCGCATCGAGAACCTGGCGGTCAACCGCCGCGCACCGGACAGCGAATTCGGCGACTTCCTGCACTTCGAAACTCTGACGCTATGTCCCATCGACACCCGCTGCATCGACCGTGACTTGATGGATCAATCGGAAATCGACTGGCTCAATGCCTATCACAAGGAAGTGCGCGAGCTCCTTGCGCCCAAGCTGAGCGAGGCGGCCAGAAAGTGGTTAGTGGAGCGAACAGAGACTGTTTGACGCAGAGCGCCGGCGATGTTGCATCGCCGGCGCCTTTCCTGCCAACTCACGCCTGCTCGGCTTCATCCAGATGGGTGCGCAGCAGCTCGAACACCGTGTCGCCGTCGAGGGCTTTCGCGTCGAAGCTTGAGCGTTCGTTGAAGCCTGCGAACTGTTCGATACGTTGAGCATTCTGGCCGACGAAGGCCATGTCCCAGTCCGAAAAATACCGCGCCTCGACCCGATCGAAGGCGAGCACGCTGACATGAGAATGCCTTGGATCGCACTGAATGCGCTCGAAGGTGTCCTGAATCCTGTTATGAGGGCCTTCCAGTACCTGAGCGAAGCAGCCGGTATTGAACATCAAGGCCCCGGTGACGCCGGCCTGGCGATTATTGCGCTGGGAAACGTCGAGAATGCCGCGGATTTCTTCCTGCAGAAGGTCATCGTCACCGGTGATGGTGTTGCGACTCAAATAGACGAGCCGATAAAGCGTCTTGTCCACGGATATTGACTCCCTAATTATTCGACGGGCGTGATAGAAGCGGTTTGCATCGAGCGCATGAAGGACTCGATAGTGTCAGGTGCCATGGGCTTGGCGATGTAATAGCCTTGAACGGTATTGCAGCCGCCCTTTACAAGATCTTCATACTGATCGGGTGTTTCCACCCCTTCCGCGATGGTCATCATGCCAAGCTTGCCCCCATGGTCAGAATGGCGTCCATGAGCGCTTTTGCCCGGGGTGACTGCTCCGCCTGGATGAAGGATTTATCGATCTTGAGTTTGCTGAAGGGGAAGCTATTGAGATGGCTCAGAGAGGCGTAGCCGGTGCCGAAGTCGTCCATGGCAATACCCACGCCCATATTCTTGATGGCCCACAAGCGTTGCATCACTGCGTCGGTGTTGTTCATCAGGGTGCTTTCGGTGATCTCGATCTCGAGGCGCTCTGGCGCAAGACCGCTGTCATCGAGGGCTTTTCTGACGATGGCGACGATATGATCGTCATCGAATTGAAGCGGTGACACGTTTACCGCCACGCTCTGCTCGCCCTCCCAGGTAGCCGCCTGCTGACAGGCGGTGCGCATTACCCATTCTCCAATGGCATGAATCTCGCCAAGCTCCTCCGCCAGCGCAATGAAGTCCACCGGTGATACCCGTCCACGAACCGGATGATCCCAGCGAATCAACGCCTCAAAACCGCTGATGCTATCGTCCGAGAGGGATTTTTGCGGTTGATACAGCAACGAAAACTGGCGCAGACACAGCGCACGACGCAGATCCAGCTCGAGATTACGACGCTCGAGGGCACGAGATTCCAGGTTCGATTCAAAAAAGCAGTAACGGGAACGGCCCAGACGCTTGGCTTCATAGAGCGCCAGATCCGCATGTTTGAGCAGTTCCTCGGGGTCGCGGGTGCCTTGGCCCAGTACCGCGATGCCGATGCTTACGCCGCTGTTGACCTGATGACCGTTGATCAGAAAGGGGCGCTGCAGAAGCTCCACCAGGCGCTCGGCCACCGACTCCGCGCCTTCAGGCTGCTTGTTATGTGCCTGCAGGATGACGAACTCATCGCCCCCCAGCCGAATCAGGATATCGTCGCTGCGTATCGCCGAGCGCATGCGCTTGGCCGCCAGGATCAAGAGCGTATCCCCGGTGGCATGACCCAGGGTGTCGTTGACCTGCTTGAAGCGATCCAGGTCGAGCAGGATGACCGCACTGGCGGGGCTTTCCTCTTTCGAGCTGCTCAGGCTTTGCACGTATTCATCATAGGTTGCCCGGTTGGCCAGCCCGGTCAGCGCATCGAGTTGCGCAATGACACTGCGAGGCGCGCCGGGCATCGGCCAATCGTTGGAGACCATGACGATTCGGCGCCCTTCTCGTCGATCATCTAGATATAGGGTCGTGGTCTCGCTTCCCGCGACCTGCAGATCCAGCACCGAGGCATCCGGGTCGCGCAACTGTCGTTCGAGCGCGTCGCGCTCCTGGGCGCTGGCGCTGTGGGTCCAGGTCGATAGCGCCAAGGTATCAATGAGGGCCGTCGCATGGGTGAGATGAAGCTGGACCGCGAAGGCGGCGTTGGCATAGACCACCCGGTTCTGCTCATCAAGAATGGCGACACCCGTTGCGGATGCGCCGACACTCTCGGCAAGCATTGCTGGACTCCCCGTCTCCATCCCGGTTACCTCGTCGATTCATTGGCTGCGGTATCACCGCTTCTTCGAGAGGTATCGGCAGACATGACGCTTTCTTGAGAAGCTGCTGCCATTTGCCAATCGCAGCCGACGCCGCCATGCTGCAGGTTGACTACTTCAGGGAGATATTCGCATGTCTGAGCGCATGATTGTCACTACCTCTTCACACCTCGAGGGTTATCGCGTCACCGAGCACCTCGATATCGTATCCGCTGAGTGCGTGTTCGGCATGAATGTCTTCAAGGACATGTTCTCGGGCTTTCGGGACTTCTTCGGCGGGCGCAACAAGTCGTCTCAAAACGCGCTTCGTGATGCAAGAAAGACCTGTCTGGATGAGCTGCGAAAGGAGGCGGAGTCTCTGGGCGCCAACGCCGTCATCGGCATCGATCTCGATTACAGCGAGATTTCCGGCGACGGCAAGTCGATGCTGTTTCTGGTAGCAACGGGCACCGCGGTGAAGGTCGTCAAGGCTTGAGCCGTTACTAATGCAGACCTGGCACTGATCTACACTGTAGATCGCATTTCTTGAAACACGTCGGGCATTTCCGCGGGTCACGACCTGGCACAAGGCAGACGACAATGAAAATACTGGGCATTAGCGGCAGCTTGAGAAAAGACTCCTACAACACCTATCTGCTCGAGGCAGCCCGAGAGGCCATCGGCGACAGCGCACTTTTCGGCACCTTCGATATCGGCACGGTGCCGCACTATCACGGCGATCAGGACGGAGAAGAAAAACCCACTGCGGTACAGCACCTGAAAGATGACATCGAAAGCGCAGATGGCATCGTCATCGCGACGCCGGAGTACAACTACAGCCTGCCCGGCGTACTGAAGAATGCCATCGACTGGGCCTCCCGACCCGCCTTCAACTCGGTACTCAAGGACAAGCCGACTCTCATTCTAAGCGCCTCGATGAGCCCCACTGGCGGCGCTCGGGCTCAGGTACATCTGCGCGATATTCTAGCCGGTGTATTGGCGCCGGTATTTGCCGGCCCGGATTTTCTTGTGCCCACCGCCCAGGATAAGTTCGATGAGGCCGGCAAGCTTACGGACGAGGCGACCCAAAAGAGGTTACAAAAGCGTATGGACGCTTATATTGAGTGGGTCGGCAAACTATCGGCCTGAAGAGTCTCAATCGACATAAGCGTCGTCTAGTGTCGTTCAAACCTTGGTGGTGGTCCTTCGAACCTTCAAGCACTGCTGCCATGGCTACAGCACACCAGGCCGTGTTGACCCCTTCGCTATTATTTTTACTTTCAACGACAACGAACCCTTGACTCAATGGATGATGTTACCCACATAGTGAGAGGTGACGATCGAACATCGACGGAGAAATGCTCATGAGACGCTATATCTTTGCGGCAGTGGCCAACTGGCTCAGAAAACCCGCAAACCGGGAAAAAGCGAAGCATTATGCAAGGCAAACCTGGAACAAGTACCAGAACCGCAACAAGGGGCCTAATAACGACCCCAATCGGAGATGAAGAAACCCCAAGTGTCACCTAGAATAATATCCAACCAAAAACCGCCGCGCGGCATGACCCGTAAGCGGCGGTTTTTACTATTCTTTTTGGCCCGCCCTATAGGATTCGAACCTATGACCTTTGCCTCCGGAGGGCAACGCTCTATCCAGCTGAGCTAAGGGCGGAAACTGCGACATGAGCGCGCAGCCAACGCGCAGTATCCTACCCGCCCACCTGCTTGCTGTCCAGCCGAGACGGGCACTTACCGGGTATGATGTAGCGTTCTATTGACCACGGCGCGGTATGGTGAATTTTCCTGCCCCTTCGGTTACCGCTATACTGACGGCCTTGGTGCCGAGCCGATTTACTGACAAGACCGTGAGAGGTGGTAAGGGTGGAATTCAAAAAAACGATCATGGGGACTTTGGCCATTCTCGGCTTGGCTGCCGGTGTGGCTTCAGCCCAGGATGACAACATGTCCAAGGAAGCCATCGCAGAGCGGCTAAAGCCGGTAGGTGAGCTATGCTTGCAGGGTGATGACTGCGGCGGCGCTGGTGCGGCGCCGGCGGCAGCCGTTGCTGATAGCGGCGGCGGTGGCAAGTCCGGCGAGGAGATATACAACAGCGTGTGCATGGCCTGTCACGATACCGGCGCCGCTGGCGCGCCGATTCGCGGTGAAGACGCCGATTGGGCAGATCGTGTTTCCAAGGGTTTTGACACCTTGCTCACCCACTCGACCGAAGGCTTCAACGCCATGCCGGCCCGAGGCGGCAACCCCAATCTTTCCGATGACGAAATGTATTCCGCCACCGCTTACATGGTCGAGCCGGTCATGGAGGTTCCCGCCCAGGAGGGTGGTGGTGCAGCTGCCACCGATGAGGGCGGCGAACAAGCGGCCAGTGCCGATAGCGATACAGGCGCAGAAGAAGGTCAGCAGCCGTCTCAACAAAGTATGGCGCAAAATAACGCCGGTGACGACGCCAGCGCGGATGGCGAGCAAGGCGGTGCCACCGAGGTAGCAGCCGCCGGCGGTGCAAGCGGCTCTGATTTACCCGGCGCCAGTAAGATCGCCGTCTGCTCGACCTGTCACGGACAGGACGGCAAGGGGACTACACCCATGTACCCCAACCTTGCCGGGCAAAATGCGACATACATGGAAAATGCTTTGAAAGCCTATCGTGCCGGCGAGCGTGAGGGTGGAATGTCTTCGGTCATGACGCCGATGGCGTCAGGACTTTCCGACGAGGACATCGTCGATATCGCCGAGTACTACAGCCAGCAGACGCCGTAATCCGGCAATGCGCTTGATGTTTGCAACACGCTTTGGGCGCAAAAATGGCGCCCAAGGTTTATGTGGTACCCGACTGGCTATCCCAGCAGGGAACGCAATCCGGCGATGGCGTCCTTACCCCGAGCCTGCTTCTTGTCCGGATTTTCCTTATCCGCACGCCCTTCCCATTCTAGATCCTCCGCCGGTAGCTCATCGAGAAAGCGACTCGGCGTGCAATCCATCAGTTCACCATAGGCCTTGCGCTGTCTCGCTAGGGTCAGTGTCAGAGTACGCCGGGCACGAGTAATGCCCACATAGGCCAAGCGGCGCTCCTCTTCCACCGTACCGGCCTCGATGGAATTGCGGTGCGGCAGTAGATCCTCTTCCAGCCCCATGAGATAGACGTGGGGAAACTCCAGGCCTTTGGAGGCGTGCATGGTCAGTAGCTGCACCCGATCGGAGTCGTCCTCTTCCGCCTGCTGCTCGAGAATGTCGCGCAGTACCAGCCGCGAGATCGCCGATTCGACGTCGTCGGTCTCCTCACCTTCCTCGCGCTCCATGGACTTCTCGAGCTGGTCGATCAGAATCCAGACGTTGGCCATGCGCCGCTCGGCGATGGTGGGCGCGCTGGCGTTTTGATACAGCCAGGACTCGTAGTCCATGTCGCGCACCATTTCGCGAATCGCGGCGATGGCATCCCCTTGGTCCATGCGCTTGCGCACGCCGTCGATGAAATGCACGAAACGCCCCAGCCGCTCCACTGCCCGGGTCGATAGAACCTGCTCCAGTCCTAGCTCGTGGCAGGCGGCAAACAGCGAGCCGTCTCGCTCGGTAGCATAGTTAGCGAGCTTCTCCAGGGTGCCGGGGCCAATCTCCCGGCGCGGCACGTTGACGATACGCAGGAAAGCGTTGTCATCACCCGGATTGATCAGCAAGCGCAGATAGGCCATGGCATCCTTGATCTCGTTGCGGGAGAAAAACGAGGTGCCCCCGGAAAGCTTGTAGGGAATCTGGTAGTGCTGCAGCTTGAGTTCGAGCAGCCGGGCCTGAAAGTTGCCCCGATAAAGCACCGCGAAATCGCGCCATTCGGCGGATTCCTTGATGCGTCGCGTGAGAATCTCGCTGGCCACCCGTTCAGCTTCCGCCTCTTCGTGACGATTGACGACGATGCGAATCGGATCCCCCGGCCCCATGTCCGACCACAGGGTCTTTTCGTAGACGTGGGGATTGTTGGCAATCAGGGTATTGGCGGCACGCAGGATCACCCCGGTGGAGCGGTAGTTCTGCTCCAGCTTGATGACCCGCAGGCGCGGGAAGTCTTCGCCCAGAGTGACAAGATTTTCCGGACGCGCCCCGCGCCAGGCATAGATCGACTGATCGTCGTCACCGACCACGGTGAAGGTGGCCCGCTCCTGCATCAAGAGTTTGACCAGTAGATACTGGCTGACGTTGGTGTCCTGGTACTCGTCTACCAGCATGTAGTGAATCTTGCGTTGCCAACGCACCAATGCTTCCGGGTCACTCTGCAGCAGCGCTACTGGCAGCAGGATCAGATCGTCGAAATCGACGGCGTTATAGGCTTTCAGATGACGGTTGTAGGCCTCATAAAGCCGCGCTGCGTACTGCTCATCTTCATCTGCCGCGTGAGACAGCGCCTGACCCGGCAGCACCAGATCGTTCTTCCAGGTCGAAATCTGGCTCTGCACCCGGTTGATCTGGTCCGCATCGACCTGGGCATCCTTGTTCATCAAGTCGCGCAGCAGCGCCTTGGCGTCCTCCGGGTCGAACAACGAGAAACCGGGCTTGTAGCCCAGGGTCTTGAGTTCGGCTCGGATGATATTCAGCCCCAAGGTGTGGAAGGTCGAGACCGTCAAACCATGGCCTTCACGGCCCTGAAGCAGCTGCCCCACCCGTTCCTTCATTTCCCGGGCGGCCTTGTTGGTGAAGGTCACTGCGGCGATCTTACGCGCGCTCATGCCGCACTCCTGGACCAGATAGGCGATCTTGCTGGTAATCACGCTGGTCTTGCCGGAACCGGCGCCGGCTAGTACCAGGCAGGGACCATCGATATAGCGCACGGCTTCCTGCTGGCGCGGATTGAGCTTGGCAAGGCGTTGCTTGATGGACATGATATTACTCAGGGTCGATCGCGCCGATGAACCCCAGCTGGCGCCAGGCCTCGAACACGATTACCGCACAGGCATTGGACAGATTCAGGCTACGGCTATCCGGCAGCATGGGAATCCGCAGACGTTGCTCCGGCGGCAGGCCGTCGAGCATGTCCTGAGGCAGGCCGCGGGTCTCGGGACCGAATACTAGCGCATCGCCGGGACGATAGGCTGGCTCATGATAACCGGTGCGTCCGCGAGTAGACACGGCGAAGACTCGCATCGGGGCGATATCTTCAAGGAAGGCCAACCAGTTTTCGTGCACCCGAACCCGCGTCCACTCGTGATAGTCGAGCCCGGCCCGACGCAGACGCTTGTCATCAAGGGCGAAACCCAGCGGTTCGATCAGATGCAGGCGAAAGCCGGTATTGGCGCACAGGCGTATCAAATTTCCGGTGTTGGGCGGGATTTCAGGTTCAAAAAGTACGATATCGAGCATCAGGATGCCAGATGAAACCGGCGCTCTTCAGAGCGCCGGTAAGTGAACAAGATGTGGATACAAAAGCAAATCAGAAGCCAACGCTAATGCCAAGCACCGGGCCACTGTCCAGCGTCTTTTCACCGGTATCATCAAAGTCGGTGCGATAGTAGCGATAGCCGCCGTAGGCATAGGTCTGGGCGAAAAGTTCGACTCGGGCCTGGGCGCCATATTCATAGGTCTTGTCGATGTCACCGTGGCTGAACACCTTTGGCGTATAGAAGCCGTAGGCGCCTACCGAGGTCAACGGGATCGGCGTAGGCACGAAAGCCGATCCGCCCAGTCCTAGTCCGCCACCGTCGCCGTAGTAGGAATCCTGGTACTGATAGCGAGCGCCTACGGAGAGATCCACCATCGGCAGATACGGCGTGAACATCAACGACGCGCTGTAGGCATCAAGATGATGACCGCTGTCGTCGGAGGTGAAATAGCCGACCCCGGCGCGAACCGTCGGCAGAATCGTCTGACTTGCTTCAATCCCGAAAGCATTGTCGTTGACGTTGGCTGAGAGACTGACTGCCGAGGCCGACTGACTGGCCAGCAGGACAGCGCTTGAGGCGATTGCACAAGCAAATGGTTTGAACATGGAAAGTTCCTCTCACGATTGGGTAACAGGGTGCCCAGATCATCTGGGGCAGGAAACGACGTTGCTGATCCTTCAGTCAACTTGCGTAACACCATACTCGCGACGATAAACGCGAATCGCATCGGCATGTCCGGCAAGTACGTCACCGGCATGCTCTTCGAGATATTCCAGTACCTGATCGAGATTGACGATACTGTTAACTAGCATATCATAACGTGCCTCAACATTTTGGATGGCACTGTGCGGTTCATTGCCCGGGCCACGCTCCTGACGATCCAGCGCAATGACGACGCCAGCAGCCTTTGCGCCAGCGGCGTCAATCAACTGCATGACTTCGCCAATAGCCGTTCCGGCAGTGATCACATCGTCTATGATCAGAACACGCCCCTTGAGCTCGGCGCCGATGATGTTGCCGCCTTCGCCGTGATCCTTGGCTTCCTTACGGTTGAAGGCGAAGGGCAGATCGCGATCGTGTTGATCCGCCAAGGCAATGGCGGTGGTGGACGCCAGGGAAATACCCTTGTAGGCGGGGCCGAACAATATATCCGCCTCGAGGTCACTATCCATGATCGCCTGGGCATAAAAGCGCCCTAACCGCGCCAGGGCTGCGCCGGTGCGGAAAAGGCCTGCATTGAAGAAGTAAGGACTGACACGACCGGACTTGAGGGTGAACTCACCGAATTTGAGTGCGCCCTGGGCGATGGCAAAGGCAATGAACTCTCGTTGATACGCTTGCATATGACCGCTCACGAGCTTTCCTGTTACGAAGATTGATTTAGCGCTATTTACCCAAACGTCTAAAGCTCGGGTATGATACACGCGCGACGGAAAAGGGACTACGTATGAAAATCGCCAGCATCAACGTCAATGGAATTCGCGAAGCGGTCGAGCGAGGTTTCCTCGACTGGCTAGACGAGCAGGATGCCGACGTCGTATGTGTACAGAACCTGAAGGCCAAGAGCTTCGAGCTCGATGACAGCATTCTCTACCCCTCCGGCTACGAAGGCTACTTCCTGGATGCAGAGCAGGATGGCTTCTCTGGCGTCGGCCTATACTGCCGCAAGATTCCCAAGGCCATCATGTACGGTCTGGGCTTCGAGCAGTGCGACGTCGAGGCGCGCTTTCTTCAAGCCGACTACGACCGCTTCAGCATCGCAAGCTTTTTGATGCCGGATGGCAGCGACTACGCCGCCAAGCAGACGTTCATGGCTCAGTATCAGGATTACCTGGGCAAGATGGCACGCAAGCGTCGCGAGTACATCATCTGTGGTACCTGGCATATTGCCCACAAGACCCTCGATCTGGCCAACTGGGCGGACAACCAGACCACGCCAGGCTTCAAGCCGGAAGAGCGCGCCTGGATGGATCAGGTGTTTGGTCCTACCGGTTTCATCGATACGTTCCGGGAGATCAATCGCGACGCCGGTGAATACACCTGGTGGCCCAAACTCGATCAGGAGGTGCCGCGAGGGCGTCAAGAGGGCTGGCGCATCGATTACCAGATCGTCGGACCCAATTTTCGCCAGCATGTAGTGGATGCCTGGATCGATTATGACGCGACTTTCTCCGAGTTCGCGCCCCTGATCATCGAGTACGATCTCGAACTTTGACTGCGATTTTTCGTCGCTCTTCAGCAGGACGCCGACTTTAGGGTCGGCGTCTTTCGTCATAAGCTTGCAAAGCAATTGAACGACTATTGATGCAAATCATGCCACATACCCTGACTATTACTATGATGGCGAACAAATTGATCTATATTTCATAAAATAGATGTATCAATAAGTTATCGCCTTTTTATCGCTTTAAAACGCCAATCGCATATCGCCATCTCATAAAGAGTCCCTATATGCCCTCTACCTCACTGGGTTTTCGTCTTGTTCCCATGCTCGTGGCCATCGCGCTTGCGCTTGTGGTCTGGTTTCTTCCTCAGCCTGACGAAGTGACCAATCAAGGCTGGCTCATGCTGGCCATTTTCATCGGTACCATCGCTGCCATCATCGGCAAGGCCATGCCCATAGGGGCGATTTCCATCCTGGCCATCACCCTGGTCGCGGTGACCGGCGTGACCAGCGACGACCCTGGCACCGCCATCAAGGATGCCCTCGGCAGCTTCTCTAGCCCCCTGATCTGGCTGATTGCCATTGCCATCATGATTGCCCGGGGGCTGATCAAGACCGGGCTCGGGGCGCGCATCAGTTATTACTTCATTGCCGCCTTCGGCAAACGCTCGATAGGCATCGGCTACAGCCTCGCCCTATCCGAGCTTACCCTGGCGCCAGTGACACCAAGCAATACCGCCCGGGGCGGTGGCATCATGCATCCTATCATGCTGTCCATTGCCCAAAGCTTTGACTCCACCCCGGAGCAGAACACCACGGAAAAGATCGGCAAGTACCTGGCCTGGTAAATTATCATAGCAACCCCATTACCTCTGCCATGTTCATCACCGCAACGGCGCCTAATCCGCTGACGGTCAAACTGATCGCTGACGCCACGGACAGCGCCATTACCCTGAGCTGGACAACCTGGGCCCTGGCGATGCTGCTGCCTGGCCTCGTGGCCATCTTGCTGATGCCCCTGGTGTTGTATTGGCTGCATACCCCGGAAATAAAACACACGCCGGACGCAAAGCGCTTTGCTCAGGAAAACCTGAAAAAGCTCGGTCGGCTGGGCCGGGACGAGAAAATCATGTTGCTGGTGTTTGTGATACTGCTGCTGCTCTGGGCAGACGTTCCCAATCTCCTGGCCGGTAGCTACATGGACTTGAGCATCAACTCCACCACCACTGCTTTCATAGGCTTGTCGATACTGCTGGTGACAGGCGTGCTGACCTGGCAGGACATTCTCGCTGAAAAGACCGCCTGGGATACGCTGGTATGGTTCGGCGCCTTGGTAATGATGGCCACCCAACTCAACGAGCTTGGCGTCATCGACTGGTTCTCTGGCACCATTCAAACTTGGCTGAGTAGCGCCAATATGGGCTGGCCTATTGCCAGCGGTCTCTTGATACTGGTGTTTCTCTACAGTCACTACTTCTTTGCCAGCACCACCGCCCACATTACCGCCATGATGGGGGCCTTTCTCGTCGTGGGCTTAAGCCTGGGCGCGCCGCCCATGTTCTTCGTACTGCTGCTGGCAGCGGCGTCTTCCATCATGATGACTCTGACTCACTATGCCACAGGCACCTCGCCGGTCGTCTATGGCTCCAACTACGTGACCCTGGCAGAGTGGTGGCGCGCAGGCTTTGTCATGAGCGTGGTCAACATCGTCGTCTGGACCGTAGTCGGTGGCCTGTGGTGGAAGCTGTTGGGCTATTGGTGAGCGATAGATTTTACTGACTGTCCCATGAACAAAGAGGGCGCCAGATTTCCCTGGCGCCCTCTTTGCTTGTTACCCGCTCATTAAAAATCAGCTGCGCAGCCCCAGCGCCTCACGCTGATGCTCGAACAGCTCACTACCGGCCTTCTCCGCTAGATCAAGCATGGCATCGAGCTCCTTACGCGAAAACGCCGTCGTTTCCGCGGTACCTTGTACCTCGATCAGCCCGCCGCTTTCCGTCATCACCACGTTCATGTCCGTCTCGGCGCCGCTATCCTCCGGATAATCCAGATCCACCACCGGCGTGCCGCGGAACATGCCTACCGAGACCGAGCTGACCAGCTCCTTGAACGGGTCGCCCTTGATCAGCTTTTCCCGCTGCAAATAGCGGATGGCATCGATCAGTGCCACGCAGCCGCCGGTGATCGAGGCGGTGCGGGTGCCGCCGTCGGCCTGGATCACGTCGCAATCCACGGTGATGGTGTATTCGCCGAGCTTTTTGAGATTGACCGCCGCCCGCAGGCTGCGCCCGATCAGACGCTGAATCTCCAGAGTGCGACCGCCCTGCTTGCCGCTACTCGCCTCCCGTCCACCTCGGGTATGAGTGGCCCGGGGCAGCATGCCATATTCCGCGGTGATCCAGCCCTGGCCTTTGCCGCGCAGCCAGCGCGGTACGCCGGCCTCGACGCTGGCATTGCACAACACCTTGGTATCGCCGAAGGCGACCAGTACCGAGCCCTCCGCATGACGGGTGTATTCTCGGGTCAGGGTGATATGGCGGGTCTGGTCGGGCTGGCGTCCGCTGGGTCGTCTGGCTGGGTGCATAATTCCTCTAGGCGTTTCACTAAAATCTGAAAGTTTCACTAAAAAAGCGTCGCGCCATTCTACACCTCCGCCGGGTTCGAATCCGTTACACTCGGTGCTTTATTCACACCGGCACAAGGATATCTTCATGGCTCACAGCATGACCGCGTTCACCCGTCAGACTCGAGAAGCCGCCTGGGGTAGCCTGGCGCTCGAATTGCGCTCGGTGAATCAGCGCTATCTGGAGCCACATTTCCGCCTGCCGGATTCCTTGCGCGATCTCGAGCCCGCCTTTCGCGACACCCTGCGCAATCGCCTGGCTCGGGGCAAGGTGGAATGCACCCTGCGCTTCGAGCCTGCTGCCAGTGGGGAATTGCTCAGCGTCAACCGCGCGCGCCTGGCGGAACTCGCCCGGGCCTTGCAGGACATTCGCACCGAGGTACCCGAGGCGCCGATTCCCGATGCCCTGGCGCTGCTGGATCATCCTGGCGTGGTCGAAATACAAGGCGCCGATCTGGACGAGGTCAAGCGGCAAGCCAGCGCCCTGTTCGAGGAAGCGCTTTCCGATCTGATTGCCGGTCGTGCCCGGGAAGGTGAACACCTGGCCCAGCTGATCAATCTTCGTCTGCAAGGCGTTCGTGTTCAGGTCGCGGAAGTGCGTGCCCTGCTGCCCTCGATACTCGAGCGCCAGCGCACCCAGCTCAGCGAACGTCTCGCCACTCTCAAGGCCGATCTCGATCCCCAGCGTATTGAAGCCGAAATCGCCCTGCTCGCCCAGAAGGCCGACGTCGACGAAGAGCTCGACCGCCTCGAAACCCACGTCGTTGAAGTCGAGCGCCAGCTCACGCAAAAAGGCCCGGTCGGCCGCCGGCTGGATTTTCTAATGCAAGAACTCAACCGGGAAGCCAACACGCTATCATCGAAATCCGTGGTGGCGGAAAGTACCCGCTGCGCGGTGGAGTTGAAGGTGTTGATCGAGCAGATGCGCGAGCAGATTCAGAATATTGAGTGATGTCAGCCCCTGCGAATCCGAAAGTCAGGATGCAGCTGTTGCCAGTGAGCCTTTAACGCGTCTTTATGACGTTCGAGCATGGGCTGCTGCTGTAGCGCTTCCGGCCAGCGTGTACGTGCCATGTCCAGGGTGTCATCAAGGTGCGGCTTGATCAGCCGCCAGGGAATGCCGGACTTATCTGACCAACGGCGAAAGCTGTCCATCGACGCCCGATACCAGTCCTTGTTGTCCGCCAGGTTAAGCGCGAAGCTGCGTTCACCGTCGATGTAGGCTCGTGTTGTCAGGATATCGTACGCCGGAGACAGTCTCGGGGTGACGCGATCGCTATACAATAGGCTCCAATTCTTGAGATGCGCATCACCGTTGGCCAGCAAGATATTGACCAGGATGCGCCGAGCAAACTGTTGCACATCGGCAATACCATCTCCCGAATATTGGTACAGAATACGGCCGATCTGCTCATAGTTTGCCGCGCCGTATTTTTCCCTAGGATACTTCACCAGCACCTGGGCAAAGTCTTCCATGTGGACGCGCTCGATTCCACCTTGGTAATGCCTGCGATCGAAGCGCCTTATGGCGAAGGCTTGCTTCTCCAGTGGTAGGTTGATGGGTGGGAGATTCTCCAATTGATCGAGTTCGACCAGGCGAATATCTGGAATATCAATGCCTGCAATAGCGGCCAGCGTCATTGCCGAATATTCATTCAAGGGAACCTGTGCGTGGCGAGTCGAAGGCGTCTTGATAATCCAGTCGCCAAGATCCACATCCGCAGAACCGGTACCGCCCTGCGCCAAGTTATATCGGCCGTCTTGCTCCTTCATGGAGAACTTCATCTGTATGCCGGCGAGCGAGAACTTACTTGCAAGATCAATGGGCTGTATCTGCTCGATATCCGCTGAGTCTTCAAACGCCAGGCGGTGCAGCAACGTCTTGGGCACGTCTTCGGGCGCCAGGGGTGTCGCGACTAGAGCACCGGGCAGGTCGCGCCCAAGCCAAGCCAGCAGCTCGAATTCATGGTCAATGTGAGTCTTCAGGCTTTGTGCCAGGAGCTCACGCAAGGCACCTTCCGGCAGCAAATTGGACAGCAAGGGATGCACCCCGTGATGCCTGGCCCAATCGCGCTTCAAGAGCTCCGCGGATTTCGGAAACCGTGGATGGGTGATCAGGCTGAGCGTTGGGCGCACTGGGTCCCACGCAAACTCTTCTGCAAAGAGAAGAAGATTCTTGCCACTTCTGTAGCCAACCAGATGACCGACCAGACGATCATGCAGCGTCAGTCGTAAAATGCTTAACCGATCCATGGGATTGCAACCCGAATACGTAGCCTCATTCGTTTTCCCCCAGCAATCCCTCCCAAGGATCATCAACCAAGGGGTCGCTGGTCTGCTCCTGTGTTTCATGTTCAGGGCTTGCCTGATCGGGCACATGCCCACTTGCCAGCACAGCAAGCACTGCTTCGCGTTTACCTTGTGGTATCAGCATCAACTCAGCGTTGAGGCCTTTTGCTACCAGCTCCAGAGTATTCAGACGCGGATTACCGTTGGCTTCCAGCCTTTGATACTGCTGCCGGGACATGCCCAGCCGCATCAACATGTCGCTCTGCTTCAGGCCTAGCGTTAAGCGGTGCGATTTGATCTGTTCGAGTAAAGACATAGGTCGTCAGCTTATTAGTTGCTTTTTCGTTTATAGCAACACATTAGTTGCCATACGAAGTAAGAGCAACTAATGAGACGACAAATTTATCAGAAGCAACCTATGACAGGAATGATTACTGCTCTTATGAAATTGAAATAGCAACGTCTACCAGGCTACTCAAGCCTGCCTGAATCGCCCCGGGTATCTAAAACATCAGAGCTATTGGATATAACAGGTAACTGCTCGTACGCTTCCGAAAAATACCTTTTACCCGCCCAGATATCGACGCTACCTACCACGTAAATACGTTTCTTCGCTCGGGTGAGTGCCACATTGAGCAGATTGGGTTTGCTGGCGGCCCACTCGACGGCACCCGGATTATCTTCTGATAATCCCAACACCAGGATGACCCGCTCTTCTTGCTTACCCTGAAAGGTATGCACCGTACCCACACGCTCTTTGAGCCAGCTGTGTAACTTATTTTGCCCGCCAAACCACTCACCAGACAAATGTTGGCCGAGATAATGCCGAATACCACTGGCCACGGCCTTGAAGGGAGAAATGATATAGACCGGAGGCGGCTCTTTTTCACGTTCAATATATTGGAGCAGTATTTTATGCACGCATTTGGCCTGTCTCAGTACAAAGTGCTTGCCGCTTACCTGACCGGCGACATTGATCCAGCGGCTGTTGCCTGGCCCGTCAGATAACTTGGAATTGCCATGTAGCATCTTGCCGTTATAGGCGATGGCATTGGCAATACCGAACATTGGCTCATCGCAGCGCCGGTGTACCCGCAGCGGACTACCCACCCAAAGATCATCGGCAATCTGGTAAGTCCCATAAGGATTCGCGCGGTCCGCCACGGTTTGCACTGAAGTCACCGTCGGCGACCATTGGTACCACTCGTCTGCAAACTCGCCTTTCGCTAAGGTATCGACTAGCTCGGGAGGAACCGTAAATACTGGCTCTATTTGCAAAGGGTCGCCTACCACCACCGCACGCTTGGCACGCCAAAGGGCGCCCACTGCCTGTTGCGGCGTCGCTTGTCCCGCCTCGTCGACAAACAGCCAACCTATTTCAGCCTCTTTCAATGCTCGGAACTGACTGGCGACGGAGGCAAAGGTCGAAGAAATCACCGGCACTATCATGAACAGCATTTGCCACAAGGCCTTGGCTGCGTCGCGATCGAGCACACTGCCGTTGATGGTCGGCATGAGCGAGAACAGCGTTTTATGCAGGCGCTGCGATTTATCGTCATAGGCCGCGACCAGCCAAGCCTGGTGCAGCTCGAAGGCCCGAGCAGTGAGCTGCGCTCGCGCCTGATTCAGTACCTGGCAATGGCCAAAAGAGGTGCGCTGTATATCCGGCACCTCCAGATCCAGCGCCTCATCGGGTAGCAAGGCATCGCTATAGCGCTCACATAGATGCGCATTCTCTTTACGTGCTTTTTCAAGCTGACGCTCGAGCGCATCGGCGCGCTGCTTGCTTAGAGCCGCTGTTTTCTCGGCTCGATGCTGCTTTTGGCGCAAGCGCCTAAGCAGCATCCGATGTGCCAAATAGTGCTTGAACGGCCATACCCCAACCCGACGTGCTTGTCGTTTTACACTCCAAAGTTCCAGTCGTGCGGCCTCGAGTCGGTAGCGTTCGATCAAATCTCGCTGCGCCTGTATCTGCTTGGCTTGACGCTTTAGTTCCTGTAAACGCTCCAATTCTTCCAGGATATGTTCAACCTTGGCGCGCGCCACCTTGAAGGCACGCTGAGCGTCTTTGAAACCTAGCTGTGTATCGCGCCCACCGGCCAACTCCCTGAGCGCTGGAATCAAGGTGCGGTAGTGCTCAGCACCGCCTTAGAGACGGTGACTTTCCACGGGTTTAAAGAACAGTCGCTCGCCAAACTGCTTGCGGTTGGCGCTTTTCCCTAGCGCAGTGGCGATCAGCCCCTAGCATGACTCTTCCTCGCTTAACGAGAAGAGACTTGCCTCACCGTCCTCTTTCAATGCGTGTTCAGCAGCGAGCTTCTGGGCGGCAGGCTTCAAATAGGCCATCTCGCGGTAGGCGTCTCCCAGCGCCTTGCGCTCAGGAAGCTCTCGGGTGATATTCTCCACTGCGGCATTGTTGCTCGAGACCACCAGCATCTCGTAACCGGACAGCGCTGGAATCAGCGTTTTGATCCTGCGCAGTTCGCCATCAATGTTGACCTGAAGGTCATCGTCAAAAGCCTCGCCCACCGACTCGAGTCCCGACAACGCCTCCGCGCGCTTGACCACATTGCGTGCTACTAAATCGCGCAGCATGGTTGTCTTACCCGTCCCCGGCGGGCCATTCACGGAGTAGAGTCCACGCTCGTCGAGATCCGTATCGATGCTGTTGATCGCGAACTGCTGCATCAGACTCATCGAGTGCTCGTCTTCATCCGGCCAGCGTCTCAACGGCATGCGAGCCGGTACAAGCTGACGCATCAACAGCGAACGTCCGTCGGTCTGCAAAAGGTCGGGCCGTTATCGTCTCCCGGCGTAAAAGAGGTCCACACCGCCATCGCCTTGAGTATCTCGATCAGCTCGAAGGTGGTCAGCACAGGAGGCAAACCATGCTCCTGCTTGAGGTTATCCGCCACCGTTAAAATTTTCGTCAATCGTTGACGAAACACCTTGTTAGCGGCTTTAAAGGCGTCGCGAGTGACCTGATCCAATCTTCCCTGCTGGAGCGCGCCAAGTACCCAAGGTGCGGTAGAGATGGCAAAACTGTCGGGATTGACTCTGCCCTGCTCATCCACCTCCACGGAGAGCGAACAGGTCAGCCCGCGATCGTTGCTGCGCTCCTGGCGCTCCACCCAGGAATCCGCTTGGTCTGGGTAGGCGTCCCGGACAATCTCGAAAATCCGGGAGCGCTTAAAAAGGCCGAGGTAGAGTTTGAAACGATAGGGCATGCTCGGACGGTAGTGCTTTCCGGCACGTCGAAGATGTTCGCGGTTCAGCCATGGCAACCCGTTCGGAGTGTCTAGTAGCTCATCGCTGCGGTAGTGAATCGCGCCTTTACCGTGCTCGATCAGTTCGCCACGGAAGGTCTTGGCTAGGATGGACTCGGTGAGATTGTTGACCCTGCCCAGGGCGTTGTTGATTCGTTTTTCAATGGTATCAGCGTAGGCGAAGAGTTGATCGACGCGGCTGGGTTTAGTTCGGGCGCATAGGGTGGCAGCGCTTCTAGGCGCAAACCCGCCTTAGCCCATTTGACGGCGAGCGAGCGACGATAGGCGTGAGCGGAATCCAATAATATAACGATGCCATGTCATAAATTCAGAGGATTTGCTCGACCGGCAGGCTAACCATTATGAAGTTCCCGTCTCGCCAGTAACTATTAGAGCTCCTGATAAAAATACGAAATAGCCACTCAGGCGTGTTCGATCAATAGCGCACACAGGGGGTGATTGATGTAGTAATTGCCTCGACCAATTTTTTCTTTGTGCAAAAAATCATGATCCACCAGCTGCTCTAAGTATTTGGTGGCGGTAATACGTGAAACACCCAGATCATTCATCACAAAATCAATTTTAGTGTAGGGATGGTTA
Organism: Halomonas sp. PR-M31; assembly: GCF_001039575.1. Classification (GTDB taxonomy): domain Bacteria; phylum Pseudomonadota; class Gammaproteobacteria; order Pseudomonadales; family Halomonadaceae; genus Modicisalibacter. Next base: position 37,387 of record NZ_JIBT01000001.1, on the reverse strand, counting down.
AACAGATTATTCAGCAGCTCTTGACGATATATTTTCGGTAATTCATCGCGCATGCGGTGCTTATATTGGCCTATCAGCTGTTTGATCTCGGTGATCATTTTAATAGTGTTTTGGGCAGTATCAATCACGCCATCGAGCATGTACAGCAACCACGGCACCCATTGACCGGTTTCCCGCACTTGCTGTAATTGGCGATAATAATCCGTTTTGTGACGAATGATGAAACGGCTCAAGTACAGCACTGGCAGGTTGAGCAGTTCCTTGGCCACCAGATACAGAATATTGAGGATGCGTCCGGTACGACCGTTGCCGTCGTAAAACGGATGAATGCTTTCAAACTGGTGATGGATAATGGCCATTTTCACCAGTGGATCGGCATCACAGAGAGTATCGTCATTGATGTATTGCACCAGGTTATTCATCAAACGTTCGATGTCGTCCGCATGTTGTGGCGGGGTGTAAACCACTTCACCGGTTCGGGCGTTCTTGAGTTCTGTACCCGGGAGCCGGCGCAATCCTGCGTTATTCTTTTCCAGATTTTCCTGAACGCTGAGAATGTCTCCCAGGCGGATAAGTTTTTGCTGGCGTACCGTCTGAAATCCTTCTTTGAGCGCAAAGGCGTAATCTTGCACTTCCTTGGCTGCAGGATTGGTGATTGCCTCTGCAAACAGGCTGGCTTTATAGAGCTCATCATGTGTGGTGATGATATTCTCGATTTCCGAGCTGTCTTTCGCTTCCTGTAAACTGAGCGTGTTGACCAGGATGGCCTCGTTGGGGATGCTAGCCGCGACTCCTTTCAGCTCAGCCAAATAGCGGTGTGCCACGGCGGTTTTCTTCAGTACTTCGCGAGTTTCCAGTTCGACGATGTTGGCTGGCGGTAGCTCTGGAATCGAAAGAGTCATGGGTAAAACAGCCTCAATGATAGATTTTAGTGCTTTCTATGCATGTCCTGTATCATATGCATAGATTTTACTAAAAAATATACATGTTTGGCACAACACATATAGTTTTCCGCCTTTTTGTAGCAATCGAAAACACTCTTCACCGTTTTGCAACCATTAGGCAGTCCTAGGCAGCCACATGGCGTCGCCGTGTTCATTCAGCAGAGTATCCAGCTGATTGCCTAGCACTCTATCGAGTTGTCTAGCGCCGCTGTGATAAGCGAAGCGGCTATTGACGAAGTCCCGATCAACAACTACTTCGTGCGCCAGTTGCTTGGCCAGGCGGTCCAGCCATCGACGCTACGCCGGTAACCGGCTATGGCGGGTGTAAAGGTAGCCAGACGCTTGCGCTACTCGACCAAACCTTTCGCCCTCTAGGTTTGAAAATCGGCCTGCTGCCTAAAAGCGCCTATTTATGCTCGCAGCTGATGAACAGCTAGATACATCTGCATGGCAGTCTGTTATCTGCGGAGTGCATTGTCCTTTTCGATAGCCACCGTCTGGCTGCGCCGCTCTACCCAGAGCCCGATATAGAAGATTACCAGCCCTCCGGCGGCAAGCCCTGCCCCCACTAGCCCGGTGGTGGACCAGACGAAGCCCATTTTGACCGTGACACCGGCGAGCCAGGCGCCCAAGGCATTGGCACCGTTGAAGGCGGCGTGGTTGAGTGAGGCGGCCATGGTCTGAGCGTCTTCCGCCACGTCCATCAGCCGCGTTTGCAGGGCCGGGCTCATGGCCACACTGGTTCCCACGAGCCCGACACATAGAATGCCAAGCCATAAAGAGTTGGCGGCAAAATAGAAAAGCCCTTGCACTACCAAGCACCAGATCAGGATGGTGGGGATGGCCCGCAGCAGGTTCTTGTCCGCCAGACGCGCACCGATCACGTTGCCGAGCATGGTGCCGATACCAAAAATCGCCAGTACCAGGGGCCCTAGCGCTTCGCGCATGCCCGCCTGCTCGACAAGGGTAGGTACGACATAGCTGAATACCGCAAACATGCCGCCAAACCCAATACAGCCCACCGCCAGAGTGAACAGGACCCGGGGTTTGATCAATGCAGTGAACTCGCGCTTGGGGCTCGCATTGGAATCCGCGGCCTGAGCGGGTACCACAAGGCGCACCATCAGTGCCGTGAACAGGGCCACGATTCCCACGCCGGTAAAGGCTACCTGCCAGCCGAACAGATTACCGGCCCAAGTAGCCAGCGGCGCGCCAATCAAGATGGCGGTGGATAGTCCCAGCATCACCCGTCCTATCGCACCGGCGCGCTGATTGACAGGTACCGCCGCGGCAGCAACCAGAGCGGCGACGCCGAAATAAGCGCCATGAGGCAAGCCGGAGACAAAGCGCAGCAACACGAAGGAGCCAAAACTCGGAGCCAAAGCGCTTGCCAGATTGCCGATCGCGAAAAGCAGCATCAGGGCGATGAGCAAGGCGCGACGGGGTACCCGAGCCGCCAATGCGGAAATAAGCGGCGCGCCCACCACGACGCCTAGCGCATAGCTGCTGATGGCGTAGCCACATCCGGGATCGGTACCTGCAGATCGTGGGCCACCCGATGCACCAGTCCCATGATGACGAATTCGCTGGTACCGATGCTGAAACCGCCCAAAGCCAGGACGAGTTCGACCAGGCGAGGGTGGGCTGCCCGGAGGGAGTTCGCCGCGTGAGTATGCTTAGACATGGAGTAACTTCATGAGCGTAAATGACAAGATAGATGACGAGAGAACGCCGGTTGATGACCCTGCTGCCAAGCCCTACACCAGGCCAGAAAAAGCCGTTCATTATCGCAAAATACGACTAACGTATAAATAGCATGCTTTCTTTTTAAGCGATTCAATCACTCAGGTTTCATCATCAGGCGCCTCTCATCGATCAGCCCCTTTTACCGTCCAGGCAAGCGACTCCCCGGCCTTGAAAGGTACGAAATGTTCGTTGCCACAGCCTATCGTTTCCGGCACCTCGAAAGGCTCACGAATCAGTTCGATGACATCCTCGTTGGGTTCCAGACCATAGAAGCGCGGGCCATTGAGGGAACAGAAGGCTTCAAAGTGTTCGAGCGCGTCTTCCTGTTCGAATACCGTGGCATAAATTTCAAGCGCCGTGGGGGCATTGAACACACCAGCGCAGCCACAGCTCGTCTCCTTGGCGCTGGCCACATGGGGCGCGGAATCCGTGCCCAGGAAGAAGCGTGGATGGCCGCTAGCGATGGCCTGGCGCAGCGCCTGCTGATGAACGTTACGCTTGAGTACCGGCAGACAATAAAGGTGCGGGCGAATACCGCCCACCAGCATGTCGTTGCGGTTGTGGGCTAGGTGCTGCGGGGTGATCGTCGCCCCCAGGGTGTCGTTGCCTTCCAGCACGTATTGAGCGGCCTCACGGGTGGTGATGTGCTCGAAGACCACCTTGAGCTCGGGAAACTGGCGCCGAATATTCTCCATCACCTCGTCGATGAAGATCTTTTCGCGATCGAAGATATCTACCTCGGCATGGGTCACCTCACCATGAATCAAAAGCGGCATTTCCAGACGCTGCATCGTCTCGAACAGCGGATAGATCGCCTTGACGTCACTCACGCCATGAGCGGAGTTGGTAGTGGCATTGGCCGGATAGAGCTTGGCGGCGGTGAATACGCCCTCGGCAAAGCCCTCCTCCAATGTCTGAGATGTCACGCTGTCGCTCAGATAGCAGGTCATCAGCGGCGTGAAGTCGTGATCATTAGGCAACGCCGCCAGTATGCGCTCGCAATAGGCCCGGGCTGCGGCCACAGTGGTCACCGGAGCGGCCAGATTCGGCATGACGATGGCCCGGCCATACAGAGCGCTGGTATAGGGCAGTACCGTCGCCATCGTCGCGCCGTCACGCAGATGCAGGTGCCAGTCGTCGGGACGACGGATGCGCAGGGTGCGGGTATCAGTCGACAAGGTCATATCAGGACTCCGAAGAAGAGGGATTGGAAGACGCCGAAGACGTTTGAGCCTGGCGCTTGAGCAGTAGTATCAGCGCCACCAGCGCAAGCAGTGCGACGAAGCCGGCAAACCCCATGCCGGTAGCCGGCAGACCGATGTACCTGGCAGTCAGCCCGATACCCAGTACCGGCACCGAAAGCGCTACATAGGTCACTACGAAAAACGTTGAGGTGACTGCGCTGCGCTGATTCGCTGGAGAATAGGCGGTGATATCGCCTAGTCCCGCTCGCATGGCTATCCCTTGACCCAGGCCTACGACAAAGGCCCCCAAAATGAAAACGCCCAAGGAGACGAGCCCGATACCGGTGCCGATCAATATCGCACCCACTAACACCAGCACGCACCCTATCGGCAGTCGCCAAGCGTGCTTCAAGCGATCTTGAAGCCGCTGCCCAACGATGGAAGCAAAGAATGCGGTGCCGGAGACAGCCCCAATCAACAAAAGATTCGAATAGCCAAGCACCTGGGTCATGAACGCCGGCGCCATGGCGGTAGAGAACCCCAGCACCGAAAACCCTGCAAAACCGGCGATGGCGGCGGGTAGAAACACGCCGCGTACTTCCCGGGGCACCGACAGTTTCTGTAGGCGAAGCTAGGATGTGCCGGGCGCTCGACGGTTTCCCGCACCCACCATACCGCTATCAGTGCAAACCCTGTCAGACCTAGATGCACACCATAGGCAAGATGCAGCGGCCATGGCGCATACTGAGCCAGGGAGCCGGCCATGACGGGCCCCAGGCCCAGCCCGCCCATGTTGGCGGCGGTGGCGCCGAAGGTGGCAAGCCCCTTGAATTTTTTGGGCGCAAGCTCGATCACTGCAACCGTCGCCGTGCCGGTGAATATTCCTGCGGAAATACCCGACAGCACACGCCCGATGAGCAGCCAGACAAGACCCTGACTGCTCAAGAAGACAATATCGCTCACACCAGCGACCAGCAGCGCCCCGAATAGCAGCGGACGCCGGCCCAGCTGATCCGACCAGCGGCCGGTCACGATCAGTGCACCGATTACCCCAGCGCCATAGGCGGCGAAAATCACCGTAATCATGAGCTCCGAAAAGCCGAACTGCTGCTGATAGCCGGGATAAAGCGGGGTGGGCATGGTCGTGCCTAGCATGGCGACGAGGAAGGCAAAGGCCAAGCCAAGAAACGCCAGATGCGAAGACGTTCTGGGGCTATCGTTCATGAGCATCCTTGTTCAAGCATTGAGCCGCATAGTGTAGCGGCAATGTGCGATAATGCGGTTTTCTTTCGTAAAGATCCCAGCGAACGCCTCTCATGTCTCACGGCACACTCTATATCGTTTCCGCGCCCTCCGGCGCCGGCAAGACCAGCTTGGTACATGCGCTTCTCGAGCGCATCGACGCCATCCAGGTATCGATCTCCCATACCACGCGCCCCATGCGTCCAGGCGAAAACGACGGTATCAACTATCACTTCGCCGATACCGCCACCTTCGAACAGATGATCGAGCGCGGTGATTTCTTCGAGCATGCTCGAGTATTCGACAACTACTACGGCACCTCACGCCCGGCGGTACAAGCACTACTGGCCTCTGGTCAGGACGTGATCCTCGAGATCGACTGGCAGGGAGCGCGTCAGGTGCGCGAGCAGATGGCAGACGCCATCTCAATATTCATATTGCCGCCCTCGCACACCGTACTACACGAGCGACTTTCCCATCGCGGCACCGATGACGAGGCAACGATTGCGCGGCGCATGCAGGACGCCGTTAGCGAGATGGCCCATTTCGACGAATACGACCATGTCATTATCAACGATGATTTCGATAGCGCCCTGACCCAACTGATCGCCGTGATACTGGCAGAACGCTGTCGCCTTGATCGTGTTCGGGAACGCCAAGGGCCGCTGTTACAAGCACTCTTGTCACATATCGATGGGGTCGAGTAGACTATCTGGTTCCATCCTTCGTTTTCGTGTACAAGTGACGTACATGCCCATGCTACGTTGCCGTTACATGCTTGCATAACACATCAGGATACTATCCATGGCGCGAGTCACCGTTGAAGATTGCCTTGAGAATGTCGAAAACCGTTTCAAGCTGGTCATGATTTCTACCCAGCGTGCGCGTCAACTTGCCCGGGGCTCCCGAGATGCCTTGCTGCCTTGGGAAAATGACAAGGCGACAGTGATGGCACTGCGAGAAATTGCGGCTGGCAAGGTCGATGAGACCGTTCTCGACGAGCCCGTCGAAGCACCGGTACGTGTGCGTCCTGAACCCATCAGCTACGATTCCGATGTCCCGGTATAGCCAAGCGTCAATGTAACTGAAAATGAAACAACGACACCGGCGGTTACCAAACGCCGGTGGATCCAGCGGCCCGGGGCCGTAAGAATTCAAGATAGGATGGGCAAGGTTCGCGACTTTTGACGTAGCTCTCAAGAAGTTCCTCATAATAGGCGCGCTGTATGTTCACCATTGATGATCTGGCCGATCGCCTTGGCGGTTATCTTCCTCTGGATGAAATTCAGCAGGTTAAGCGCGCCTTCTATTATGCCGAACAGGCCCACGACGGCCAGAGCCGGCGCTCCGGCGAGCCCTACGTCACTCACCCTCTAGCGGTATCGAACATTCTCGCCAACATGCACATGGACCATCAAAGCCTGATGGCCGCCATGCTGCATGACGTGATCGAAGACACCGGTATTTCCAAGGACGCTCTAGCCCAGCAGTTCGGCGAGCCGGTAGCGGAACTGGTGGACGGCGTTTCCAAGCTGACTCAGATCACCTTCGAGGACAAGGCGGTCGCCCAGGCCGAGAACTTCCAGAAGATGGTCATGGCGATGTCCAAGGACATTCGCGTGATCATCGTCAAGCTCGCGGATCGGTTGCACAACATGCGCACTCTCGGTGCGTTGCGCCCGGACAAGAAACGTCGTATCGCTCGGGAAACCCTGGAAATTTATGCTCGTATCGCCGGGCGGCTGGGCATCAACACCATCCGCATCGAACTTGAAGACCTCTCTTTTCAGGCGATTTATCCGATGCGTGCCGAGCGCATCAAGCGGGCCGTTTCCAAGGCCCGGGGCAATCGTCGCACGATGATTCGTCTGGTCCAGACCACGCTGCAGAACTGTCTCGATGACGATAACCTGCCTGGCACCGTGATCGGTCGTCAGAAACATCTTCTGTCGATCTATCGCAAGATGCGCGATCAGCGCAAACCCTTTGCCGAGATCATGGATGTGTTCGGCTTTCGCATCATCACCGACAACGTCGACAGCTGCTATCGTATCCTGGGCGCTGTACACAATCTGTACAAACCGGTTCCTGGTCGCTTCAAGGATTACATCGCCATTCCCAAGGCCAACGGCTATCAGAGCTTGCACACCACCCTGTTCGGTACCAACGGCATCCCCATCGAAGTGCAGATTCGTACTCGCGAGATGGAAGCGATGGCCAACAATGGCATCGCCGCCCACTGGCTTTACAAGGCGGGCCAGACTGAGCATCCCATTGCCCTGGGCAGCCATGCGAGGGCCCGGGAGTGGGTCCGCGGTCTACTCGAGATGCAGCGCCAGGCCGGCGATTCCCTGGAATTCATCGAACACGTCAAGAACGATCTTTTCCCAGACGATGTCTACGTCTTCACCCCTCGGGGCGACATCATGGAATTGCCCCAAGGGGCCACGGTGGTGGATTTTGCCTATACGGTGCATACCGATATCGGCAATCACTGCATCGCTTGTCGCATCGACCGGCACCTGGCCCCCCTATCGACGCGTCTGGAAAGCGGTCAGACCGTGGAAATCATCACTGCCAAGGGAGCTCGCCCCAGTCTTGCCTGGTTGAATTTCGTCGTTACCGCCAAGGCGCGCTCGGCCATTCGCCATGCCCTCAAGAATCAGCAGCGCAGTGAATCCATTCAGCTTGGTCAACGGCTACTGAACCGGGCACTGGCGGATTACACCACCAGCTTCGAAGAACTTTCTGAAGAGCCGGTGCAGAAACTGCTGTGTGAGTCCGGTATATCCCACGAGGATGATCTGCTTGAATCCATTGGCCTGGGCACCCGCATGGCCCATACCGTGGCGCGGCGCCTGGCAGAAAACGATCTTCAGGAAATAGCGCACGCTGTAACGAATCAGGAAGGGCCGATAGCCATCAACGGCACCGAAGGCATGGTCATCAGCTTCGCTCGCTGCTGTCATCCGCTGCCCGGGGATTCGGTGATTGGTCATCTATCCGTCGGCAAGGGTATCGTGGTGCATCGTAGCGTCTGTCGCAATATCATCGAGTTACGCAATGAGCCGGACAAGCTGCTGACTTTGGAGTGGTCGCCGGATATCAGCGGCGATTTTCCCGTGGCGCTGCGTATTGCCATGGAATCGCGCCGTGGGCTGGTGGCAGAGCTTGCAAGCCTGGTGACCGACGCGGATGCCAATATCGAACGAGTTGGCATCGAGGAGCGGGATGCCCGCCTGTCCCTGGTCAATCTGACCCTGGCGGTCCGCGACCGAGTGCATCTGGCGCGCATCATCAAGCGCATTCGCAACCTGCATAACGTAGACAAGGTCACCCGCGTCCACAATTGATGATCCATGATCGCCTGCCGCTCCTATGGCGGCAGGGCGATCGTTTTTATTTTGGTGCAACATGACGAGGAGTCATTTATGAGTAACAAGGCCATCATTCAGACCCAAAAGGCACCTGGGGCCATCGGCCCTTACTCCCAGGCCATCAAGGCCGGCAATACGGTTTATCTGTCCGGCCAGATTCCCCTTGATCCTCAAACCATGGAGCTGGTTTCAGGTGACATCGAGGATCAGGCGCGTCAGGTCTTCACTAATCTCGGCGCCGTCTGCGAGGAAGCCGGTGGCTCCTTGCAGGATATCGTCAAACTCAATCTGTATCTGGTGGATCTGGACAACTTCATCGTGGTCAACAAGATCATGGAAGAGTTCTTCACCGCTCCCCACCCGGCCCGAGCAGCCGTTGGCGTCAAGGCACTGCCCAAGAGAAGCCAGTTCGAAGCGGATGGCGTCATGGTACTGGGTGACTAAGCCGAGCAATTGAATGGTTCGAATGAATGATCAAGATAGCTACGCCGCCAGATGGGCGGCGTAGCGGTATCAGGCTTTTTGGGTGCGACGGCCCTGGTTCGCGCTTTCAAGCACTTGGGCGTAACCTTCACGAAAGCTTGGGTAGCGGAATTCGTAGCCGGTTTCGAGCAGGCGCGAATTGTCGCAGCATTTGCTCGAGCGTCGGCGCAGCGGGGATTGTATGACTTCGTGAGTCTCGACCTTGAGCCGCTTGGCAAGCCAAGCCATTACTTCATGCAGGGGAACCGGTTCGCAGTCGCTGGCCAGGTAAAGATCCTCCAATGGCTCATCGTTCAGGGTCTTGGCGATCAGATGAGATAGCACACCGGCGCAGTCATCCCGATGAATGCGGTTGGAATACATGGGCGGCGTGGCAGCGGCGATGCGTCCTTCCCGTACCTGCTGAATGAGCCGATCGCGTCCGGGGCCATAAATACCTGAAAAGCGCACCACGGTACCGGGCAGACTATGATCGGTGAGCGTCTGTTCGGCTTCACGCATCAGCTGACCTGCGAATCCGGTAGGCTGGGTTTGAGCGCTCTCATCGACGGTTTCTCCGTCTTGCTGTGCGTAAACGCTAGTCGATGAGACAAAGAACACTCGCTTGGGCTTATGAGAGCGCTCGTCGAATTCGGCCAATACCGCCTTCAAGCCGTCTCGATAGGCGGCCTGATAGGCCTGTTCATCGAAGCGATCGGCGCTCACCACGTAGACGACGATATCCGCCTCCGGCAGCGTCTTGAGCGCGTCGGGGTCGTTGAGATCGATGGTCAGGGGCTCGATGCCACTTAAGGCCAGTTGCTCAGGATTGCGGCGCGCACCGATCACGCGATGGCCCGCCTCGATCAGCTGGGTTCCCAAGGTTTTACCGATGTCGCCACAGCCGAGAATCAAACACGTATTCTTCACCTTTACCTAGCTCCTTGGTAAAACGAACATAATCCATCGAATCGACAGGAAGCCCTCGCGGGTCCAATCATGACTCTAACAGAACTCCGCTATATCGTAACCTTGGCTCAGGAACGTCATTTCGGACGCGCTGCGGAGCGTTGCTTCGTCTCCCAGCCGACCCTATCCGTGGCGGTAAAGAAACTCGAGGACGAACTCGAGGTAGCGCTTTTTGAACGCTCCAAGGCTACCGTGCAAGTGACCCCGCTAGGCGCAAAGGTCGTCGAACAGGCTCAGCGCGTGCTCGAACAGGCAAGCATCATTCGCGAGCTGGCAAGCGAAGGCAAGGATCAGTTATCAAGCCCCTTGCGCATCGGCGCCATCTATACCATCGGGCCTTATCTGTTTCCGCATCTGATCCCGCAGCTGGCGCGCATGGCCCCTCACATGCCCCTGTACATCGAGGAGAACTTCACCGCCAACCTGCGCCATAAGCTGCGCAGCGGTGAACTCGATGCGATCATCGTCGCGCTGCCCTTCACCGAAGTCGATGTGGTCACGCGTCCGCTTTACGATGAACCCTTCGAGGTGTTGATTCCAAGCGATCATCCCTGGACGCGCAGATCCACCATCGACAAGGAAGATCTGCTGAAGGAGCGTTTGTTACTGCTCGGCGAAGGGCACTGCTTTCGCGATCAGATCCTCGAGGCCTGTCCTGCCATCAGTGCTCAACTGAACAGTCCTTCCAATACATTGACCGCGGAAGGCGGCTCTCTTGAAACCATTCGTCACATGGTCGCCTCCAAACTGGGCATCACGGTGCTGCCCCAATCCGCCATCGGCACCGGGCACTACGAGGCGGGCATGCTGGAAAGCCGCCCCTTCACTCCGGAAGCGCCCAGCCGCACCGTGGCAGTCGCCTGGCGCGCCAGCTTCCCGCGACCCAAAGCCATCGATGCGCTGATCGACGGTGTCAAGCAGTCCTATCAGGAGCAGCCGGACAGCGTGCCCGCATGAATCGGTCCATGAGTCGCTCTGATCTCGAGCAGGCGGTCACTTCCCTTGCTGGAGTCGGTGATGCCATGGCCGCCAAGCTGAGCCGGCTACGCATCGAGCGAATTGCGGATCTGCTGTTTCATCTGCCGCTACGCTATCAGGATCGCACGCGTATCACGCCGATCGCTACTCTGCGGGCCGGCCAGGAGGCGGTGGTGGATGGCGAAGTCTGCGCCGCCGATGTGATAAAAGGGCGCCGGCGCAGTCTGTTGGTGAGGCTCAAGGATGGTTCCGGTATTCTCAGCCTGCGTTTTTTTCACTTCTCCCCGGCCCAACAGCAGCAGTTCGCCCCAGGTGTTCATGTCCGCTGTTTTGGTGAAGCCAGAGCCGGTGCTACTGGGCTTGAGATCTATCACCCGGAATACCGTCTGCTGCGCCAGGAAGATGCTCCGGTCGAGGATCATCTGACCCCGATCTATCCCACCACGGAAGGCCTCACCCAGCCACGTTTACGCGGTTTGATCGCCCAGGCGCTCAAAGCTCTGGAGGAAGCACCGCACACCTTGCCGGACGGCATTCCCGATGCGCTGCGAGAGCGCTTCAGATTGCCGGAGCTGCATGCCTGTCTGGGCTATCTTCACGAACCACCGCCGGATGCGGATCTCGAACGCCTGGCCAGTGGTACCCATCCCACCCAGCGACGCCTGGCTTTGGAAGAACTACTTGCCCATCAGCTCAGCCTGCGTCAGGTACGTCTGCGTATCCAGACCGATGGCGCACCGCCGTTGACGTCAGGACGGGGCCTTCAGGCACGTTTTCTCACCCAGCTACCCTTTGCCTTGACCGGCGCCCAGCGCCGAGTACTCGACGAGATCGCCCGGGATCTGGAAACCGCGACTCCCATGCTACGCCTGGTTCAGGGGGACGTGGGTTCCGGCAAGACCGTGGTAGCAGCCATGGCGGCACTCCAGGCCATTGCCGGGGACTGTCAGGCAGCGATGATGGCGCCCACGGAGCTCCTGGCAGAGCAGCATTTTCGCAATTTGCGGGAGTGGTTCGCTCCCTTGGGCATCGAGGTGGGCTGGCTTTCCGGCAAGCTCAAGGGCAAGGCCCGACTCGATACCAAGGCGGCCATCGCCGATGGCCGCGTCCAGATGGCGGTGGGTACCCATGCCCTGTTCCAGGATGACGTGCATTTTAAGCGTCTGGGTCTGGCCATCGTCGACGAACAGCATCGCTTCGGGGTGCATCAGCGCCTGGCCCTGCGTCAGAAGGGCGAAGCCGGCGGGTTGACGCCACACCAGCTGGTCATGACCGCCACGCCGATTCCCCGCACCCTGGCAATGAGCGCCTATGCGGATCTCGATTTATCCGTGATCGACGAACTGCCACCGGGGCGCACTCCGGTGCAGACCGTCGCCGTGCCAGACGAACGCCGCCCGGAAGTCGTCACGCGTATTCGTCACGCCTGCGGCGAGGGGCGGCAGGCCTACTGGGTCTGTACCCTGATCGAGGAGTCCGAGGCGCTGCAGTGTCAGGCGGCGGAGGCGACTCGAGATGCCCTGACCGAAACCTTACCGGAACTGGCCGTCGGTCTAATTCATGGCCGTATGAAACCCGCCGAGAAGGCCGAGGTAATGGATGCCTTTAAGGCCGGGGAACTGGATCTATTGGTGGCCACCACGGTGATCGAGGTAGGGGTCGATGTGCCCAACGCCAGCCTGATGATCATCGAGAACCCGGAGCGCCTGGGCCTCTCCCAGCTGCACCAGCTACGCGGACGGGTTGGTCGAGGCGGTACCGAAAGCTTCTGCGTACTGCTTTATCATCCGCCACTGTCAGCCCATTCTCGGGAACGCCTGGGCGTCATGCGGGAGACTACGGACGGCTTTCGTATTGCCGAGAAGGATCTTGAACTGCGCGGCCCCGGTGAAGTGTTGGGCACTCGCCAGACCGGCCTGGCCCAAATGAAGATCGCGGATCTGGAGCGGGACAAGGATCTGCTTGATCGGGTCAGTCCCTTGGCCAAGGCGCTGTTGGAAGAAGCCCCGGATGCCAGCGAGATCTTGATACGTCGTTGGTTGGGGGAGGAAGCGGGGCGTTATGGCCAGGTATGAGCCAAAACGCTCTATATTCGGTCAACGCAAATAGCCCAACAGCTTTTGCAACTTCGTCAAATCCTTCGAATCACCCACAAGACGTACGCGACCGTCCATCATGCCATCCAAAAAGGCGCGCTGGGTAGGTTTCTTGAGGAGAGCAACCGCCGCATCGGGGTCGCGAAAGCGCAGCTCCAGATCGAGATCCACCGGCAGACCGGGAGTACTGTCAATGGCATCCGGTGTCATGCGGTAGTGGCGTGCGATACTCAAATCTTCCGTGGCGATACCCCAGTCCAGACGATGCATTTCAGCCAGCGTTTCACGAAAGCGCTGATTGCCGCGCCTGGCACGCTTCAACATCAATCCTAGCAGCCACAGCATCAATTTTAGTTTCATGGCGTTACCCATTGGCGGCATAAAAAATTGCCGGCTGTAGGATAGCCGGCACGCTAGATCATTGCACGCAACGGTGCTGGTTCCGCACACTCATGAAGATGGGTCTTGTCTACTTTGAAACCGCATCCTTGAGGGATTTACCTGCCTTGAAGGCAACGGTCTTGCTGGCGGGAATCTTCAAAGCCGCACCGGTTTGAGGGTTCTTGCCGGTACGAGCAGCGCGTTCACGCACCACAAAGGAACCAAAACCGATCAATGAGACATCCTGGCCCTGAGCGACAGTCTCGGTAATCTCATCGAGAATGACGTTAAGAACTTGACTGGCCTTGTCCTTGGAAAGATCGGCACGCTCGGCAATTGCCGCGGCGAGTTCTGGCTTACGCATGTAGCACTCCTGATATGAGCTATGACGAAGGTGGCAGCATTTTCCACCCGTTGTTGTTGTACCAACGATTACACAACTACTTCTTCGCCGTATTATGGATACCAGCGAAATATTACTACGCGCCTAGACTAGCAAGCCAGGTGCTACTCGCGCCAGCTCGACTTTCCTCCGCACACATTGCCCTGTCAACGCAAAGCCGATCAACTGTCCTTCCACGTCCTCGGCCAACGCCGTTAGATCGTTGCCTTCGCCCTCAATACGCCAACGCGCGGGAGTATTTCTTGGGGGCAGCGCTACCACCGGACAGGCCGGTGTCTTGACCAGTATCGGCCAGGCGCCATAGCTGACCGGGCTCAGGGTACCGGTTAGGGTCGCTGCCAAGGCCTTGGCGCTGGCCTGAAGAGGTTGAACGTACATGGCGTTGAGCCCTGCCACACAGGCGCCGTCTCCCAAGGCATAAATACCCGGTGTCGTGGTACGCAAATAGCGATCGGTATGAATGCCTTGGGCGCTGACCTCAAGCCCGGCCTGGCACGCCAGCTCGAGGCGGGGCGTCAAGCCGGTGGCGATCAGCACCAGATCGGCTTCCAGGGATTGCCCGTCGTCAAACGTCAGCGCTGCATGAGTCTTTTCATCCCGCAACCTTTCGAGCATGCGACCGAGTTTCATGTCGATGCCGATCTCGAGAAACGTATTTCCCAGCACGCGACCCAGCGGCTCGGGAAGAAGCCGTATCAAGGGCGTGTCTTCCGGGGCGATCATGATCACCTCATGGCCTCCGGCACGTAGATCGTTGGCGTATTCACAGCCCACTAGTCCTGCACCGATGATGGCCACCCGCCCAGGACGATTCAGCGCCATCAACGCCGCATGAAAGCCGCGATAGTCATCGAGATCGTTGATGGTGAAGGCTCGCCCGTGGAGAGACTCGGGAATATCGAAAGGTGGCCGAGACGAGGCGCCGGTCGCCAATACCAGCTCTTCATAGCCAAGACGCTCGGCCCCGATGACAAGCTCGGCTGTTCGAGTATCGATGGCATCGACCCGAGTGTGGGTACGCACCACTGCCTGCAACTCATCGGCGACCTGCAGGGCACTGCGTGCCACCAGCTTCTCGGGGGATATCTTCTTGGCAAAACCGGTCGAGAGCAAGGGCTTGGAATAGTCGTCGCCACTGTCTGAGGTGATAAGCGTAATCGGACGCTGCGATCCTTTGGCACGCAGCTGACGGGCCAGTCCGAGTCCGGCCATGCCAGTGCCGAGAATGGTCAAGGGTGCGCTCATGAAACTCCTGCCAAGCGATTCATCATTAACCCCTCATGGTACACTACCGCCCCTTGTTTTGACCCGGAGCCCTCGTGAGCGCCGATCTTCAGCCCTGCCAAGCCTTGATATCCTGGCGCCCCGCCGCCGCCTGGCGACCGGCCATGAGTAGCGCCTGGTGGCACTGGATCGCCTCCACGGATTCGCTGACCCGGCGTTTGACCGAAGCGGCGAACGGCGAGTTCAATGTCCGCCTACTTGTTCAGCGTTTGGACCGGCCCCGACGCGACGAGGCGCTGGCATTGAATATTCCTTTCGCTCAGTGGGTCTGGCGCCGGGAAGTGGCCTTATGCGCCGGCGGACGCCCTTGGGTAGTGGCCCGCTCCGTCGCGCCGCTGAGCGCGCTACAGGGACAGCGTCTACGCCAGCTAGGCGAACGCTCTCTGGGCAGCTGGTTGTTCCGCCAGCCGGATCTCGAGCGAGGTCCGATCGAGGTAACATCTCGACCGGCGCCCTTTCATTCTGCTGCGCCAGGCCCCTGGGGGCGGCGCTCCCTGTTTCGTCATGGCCGCTTCAAGGTGCTGGTACAAGAGTTTTTTCTTGCGCGCATGGCGGATGATCTGGGGCTGCCTAAACGCTAGACTGTTCACACATTTAGCGGAGACCTTCATGGACCAGGCCGTTCGCCCCCGTGGCCTCAAACGAATCCCCGACTTCCTGCAGCTGACCCGGCTCGACCGACCGATCGGCACCTGGCTTTTGATGTGGCCGACTCTATGGGCCTTATGGATTGCTGGGGATGGAATGCCGGCCCGAGACACGCTGCTGATCTTCGTCGCCGGCGTGTATCTCATGCGCGCCGCAGGCTGCGTGATCAATGACTATGCGGATCGTCACTGGGATGGCCATGTCAAACGAACCAAGACGCGCCCTCTGGCCACGGGGCGAATCAGCGAGAACGAGGCCAAGGGACTGTTCGCGGGTCTCGTGATTGCCGCGTTCCTACTGGTGTGTCTGACCAATGTCTTTACCGTGATGCTCGCCTTCGGCGGCGTGGTGCTGGCTTTCATCTATCCCTTCATGAAGCGCTACACGAACTGGCCACAGCTGTTTCTCGGGGCGGCGTTTTCCTGGTCGATCCCCATGGCCTTCGGCGCCGTACTGGAAACGGTGCCGGTGGAAGCCTGGCTCTTGTTCTGCGCCAATCTGACCTGGACCGTGGCTTATGACACCGAGTACGCCATGGTGGACCGGGATGACGATTTGAAAGTCGGCATCAAGTCCACTGCGGTGCTGTTCGGTCGTTACGATCGGCTGATGATCGGCCTGTTGCAGCTGGCCACCCTGACGCTTCTGGTCATCGTCGGGGCCCGTCTCACGCTGGGTGATTTCTTCTGGCTGGGGCTTGTGAGCATGGCGCTGATCTTCCTCTATCAGCACTGGCTGATCCGCCATCGTTCGCGGGATCGCTGCTTTCAGGCGTTTCTCAACAATCATTGGGCGGGACTGGTGGTGTGTGCGGGGCTGGTCCTGGATCTCTGGCCGGTCTGAAAAGTGTCCGTCATAAGATTGTCATGTATACGCGGTGTAATCGTCATCGTTGTGTCATTGCAAAGCGAGGCCAGTGGATGACTGCCAAGACCGTTCTCATCGTCGATGACGAAGCCGCCATTCGCGAAATGATCGCCGTGGCGCTGGAGATGGCGGATTACCGCGTACTGGAAGCAGGCAACGCTCAGGCGGCCCATGCCTTGATCATCGATGAACAACCCGATCTATTGCTGCTCGACTGGATGATGCCGGGCACCAGCGGCATCGAGTTCGCTCGTCGATTGAAGCGGGAAGAGGCCACCGGCGAGTTGCCAATCATTCTGCTCACCGCCAAGAGCGAGGAAGACAACAAGATATTGGGCCTGGAAGCCGGCGCCGATGATTACATCACCAAGCCGTTTTCACCTCGGGAGCTGGTGGCTCGCCTGCGGGCGGTCTTGCGTCGCACCACGCCCCGCGGCATCGAAGAGGCGGTGGAGGTCGAAGGCCTGTTGCTTGATCCGGCCAGTCATCGGGTATCATCGAAGGGCCAAGCCTTGGAAATAGGCCCCACGGAGTATCGTCTGCTCCAGTTCTTCATGACCCATCAGGAGCGCGCCTATACCCGGGGTCAACTGCTGGATCAGGTGTGGGGGGGCAATGTCTACGTCGAAGAGCGTACCGTAGACGTACATATTCGTCGCTTGCGCAAGACGCTGGGGGAGTCTCATCAGCATCTGATCCAGACCGTACGTGGCACCGGCTATCGTTTTTCGATTCAGACCTGACCCTAATCCATGTACTACTGGACCAATGAACTCTGGCGGCTGGCCTATCTGATCATCGGCATGGGCGGTCTTGGCTGGCTCGTCGGCTTTCCAGGCTGGGGGCTGGCGGCAGGACTTGCCCTGTTCATCGCCATCCATATCCGTCATCTGCGTCAGCTCTATGCCTGGCTGTATCAGAATCCCCACCAGGAGCCGCCTGCCGGCACCGGCGTATGGGGTGATCTCTTCGATCGTCTGTATCGCTATCAAAAGGCGCAGCACAAGGCCCAGTCGCGTCTGCGCACTGTCATCCACCGCGTTCAGGAGTCCGCGGAAGCCATGCGAGACAGCGTGGTGATGCTCGATCGCCGTGGCACCCTGGACTGGTGGAACAGCGCCGCGGAACGGATGTTGGGATTCAAGTCTCCTCAAGACCGGGGTCAGCATGTCACCCATCTGCTGCGAGATCCCCAGTTCATCGCTTATTTTGAAAAGCGCGACTATCGCGAGCCCTTGATTCTCCCGTCGCCAGTGCGTAGTGGTCTGATCCTGCAGTTTCAACTGACCCTGTTCGGCGACGATGAACGCCTTATCATGGCGCGAGACATCACGCGGTTGAGGCGCCTGGAGCAGATGCGCCAGGATTTCGTTGCCAATGTCTCCCACGAGCTGAGGACACCACTGACGGTTCTGGTCGGCTATCTGGAAACCTACGGCGAACATGCCGATCAGCTGCCCCCGCGCTGGCAGCGCGGTCTGCAGCAGATGCAAGAACAGACCCACCGCATGCAGAATCTGGTGGCGGATCTGCTGCTGCTGTCGCGTCTGGAAACCGATCATCGTGCAAAGCAAACCACAAGCATCGATCTTCCCGGCCTGATGGAAGCCATTCGTCGGGATGCCGAGACGCTTTCGGAAGGCAGCCATACCTTGCGTCTCGAGATCGACAACCCGCAAGACCTCTTAGGCGACGAGCAAGAGATCCATAGCGCTCTTTCCAATCTGGTCTTTAACGCCGTGCGCTACACGCCTGCAGGCAGCACCATCGTGCTGCGCTGGCATTCCTGGCATGGCGGCGCTGCACTGGAGGTGAGCGACGACGGCGAGGGAGTCGATCCGGTGCATATCCCGCGTCTCACGGAACGCTTTTACCGCATTGACAAGGATCGCAGCAGCGCAACCGGCGGCACTGGGCTGGGGCTTGCCATCGTCAAACATGTGCTGCTGCGCCACGACGCCCATCTGGAAATCGAATCTCGCCTGGGCCAGGGCGCGCTGTTTCGCTGCGTCTTTCCCGAGACGCGATTGGTGCAAGCCACTAGCGATATTCCTGCAGGCGACAAAGCCCATCGCCAGTAGCCGGCGATGATGAGCCTCTCGTTTACGGCGGCGTCACCTCTTCCGATCCATAGGGTACGTCTTCAAGACGTTCAGACATCTGCTGGAGAACGTCGACGGCTTGAGTCAACGCCTTTCGGTCCAGCGTTTCCGCCATTCGATTGGCCCACTGCGCGTAGCGCGCCATGACGATGGCATAAGCCTTTTCGCCATGATGCGTGCGCTCAACAAACGGCGAGCGTTTGTGATCGGGATTGCTAGACAGTGTCACATGGCCTGTCTTCTCCAGCTCCCCGACGATACGCTGCACGGACTGGCGAGCGAGCCCCATGCGGCGCGCGATCTGGGCAACGGTGAGCGGTCGCTCCTCGAGATCGATAGCGCCTAGTACTTTCCAGCGAGCGCTGGTCAGCCCCAGATCCGCGGTCAGACGATCACCCTCCGCTACCAGCATGCCATTCAGGCGAAAGGTCTCCAGAGCAATATCGGTAAATAGCGCGCCGCTCTCGGTATAGTCTTGCGTCATGGCTCTTTACGTTACCTTGCATTGGGTTCTCGACAGCATAGTGACAAATTGACCTTATCCAGGCGAGAAATAATTGACGGTACACCAAATTGACAACATATTGTCAAAACGACGCTATGTTATTCAGGAGTGCCCCATGAAACCGCGTATCCATGTAATCGCCGCAATGATCGCACTATTCATCATTCTGACATTCTGGTTTTCGACAGTGCTGGTCGAGCTCTTCGGCACCCGTGAGCCAATCGTCTGGGTCAAGACAGCAATCCCCTGGGGACTGCTTCTGCTTATTCCGGCGTTGATGGTTACCGGCGGATCCGGCATGGCGATGGGAAAGCGGCGCATCGACGCGCCGATCCTGGCGAAGAAACGTCGTATGCCGATCATTGCGGCACTGGGTATTCTTGTTCTCGTGCCTTCGGCTTTCTTCCTGGCTTGGAAAGCAAACCAGGGTGAACTCGATGCCATGTTCTACGCCATTCAAGGCATCGAATTACTGGCGGGGGCGACGAACATCGCACTAATGGGGCTGAACGTCCGGGATGGCCTGATCGCCGCCAGTCACAGACGCGCCGGCAATGCCTGGTAGTGCTGCCGCCACATCAGTACCGAGGCGGCCACCGCGCCGGGCAGCAAAATGAGATTGGCCACGGGGATCCAGGTTGCCAGCAGCACCCAGCCGCCGAAGGTCAGGGTCGGCCACCAGCGCGAGCGTAGCCGGCGCTTCATGTCATCGAAACTGACCCGGTTGTTGTCCATGGGGTAGTCGAGGTAGGTAATCGCCATCATCCAGGCGGAGAATGCCGCCCACAGAAAAGGCATGGCTAAATTGAGCCCCGGCACGAACCCCAGCAGAAACAGAAGCGCCATGCGCGGCAGTATGTAGGCCAGCTTGACCAGTTCCCGGCCTAAAGAGTCAATGGCGCTGCGCCAGAAGCCGCGATCGTCCAGGGGCGGGCTGCCGGTCACGCGCAGTTCGACCTTCTCGGCGAGAAAGCCGTAGAACGGCGCGGCGATGAGATTGGAGACCAGGGAGAAGGTGAAAAAAACGATCAGCCCGAGGCTTATTACCAGTAGCGGCCAAATCAGCCACTCGAGCCACATCAGCCAACTCGGCACCTTGAGCATCCAGTAATCGAGCCAGCCGCCAAAATTGTTGAGCAGATAGGCGATAGTGCCCACATAAAGCACGAGATTGACCAGCACCGGCAGAAAAACATAACGCCGCAGCCCTTTTGAAAGAACCAGCCGCGTTCCCTGGGTCAGGGCACCAAAGGCATTGAGCATAAAAAGGCTTTACTCCGCAGAAAAAGCCTAACCCTTACCCTTGAGCGCCGCCTCGTCAAGTGTATTGGCATCGATATGGCGAATATCCAGCCCCTTGAGCAGATACACCACAAACTCCGCCAGACTGTCCGCATGATCGCCGGTGCGCTCTAGATCGCAAACGTCAGCGGCGAACAACGCCATGACTGGCCGATTACCCGAGATGGCGTTTAAGATAGCGCGCTTGATATGACCTGTTTGAAGTCGCTTTGCTTGAATTGGCCATTCACAACATCACAATAAGCCATTGGAAAAGACCCACATGACCGATCTCGATGATATCCCTACACCACAGGGTGATTTGACCCTCAAGCTGCTTACCTCCCGGCAGGACACCAATTTTTATGGCGACATCACCGGCGGTTGGTTGATCAATCACATGGATCAGGCCGCAGAGCTCTGCGCCAGCCGTCTGGCCCATGGGCGCACTGCCACGGTGGCCATCGAGGCCATGGATTTTCTGTGTCCGGTGCGAGTGGGCTCCGTGGTGAACATCTTTACCAATGCCCAGGACATCGGGCGCAGTTCGATCAAGATCGACGTCCAGGTCTGGATACGCCCACATCAGGAGCGCAACCCCGATGAGCTTTACAAGGTCACCGAGGCTCGCTTCGTGATGGTCGCTCTGGACGACAACGGCCGGATACGTGCCGTACCTGGCGAGTGACTAATTACTTCGCTTCGTTCACCAGCTGACGATTCTTCAGATAGGCAAACTCACCTACATCGGTGTAGGACGACACGCGCTGCTGAAATTCCTTATAGGAGTCGTAGATCTTCTTCGAGCTGTCGTCCTTGTCGATCTGTTCTTGCAGCACTTCCTCGGATGCCTTGGCCAATGCCTTGATGACGTCTTCGGGAAGAGAACGCAGTTTTACGTCGTGCTTTTCCACCAGCGCCTTCAAGGATTCCGCGTTGCGGTGGGTAAACTCGTTGATCATAGCCAGATTGGCAGAGCGTGCGGCCTCCTCGACCACCGCCTGAAGATCTTCAGGAAGATCGTTCCAGGCATCCAGATTGACGGTGCCTTCCAGCGCCGCGCTGGGCTCGTTCCAGGCGGTAGTGTAGTAATAATCGGCGACCTGATGCAGGCCAAAGGCCAGATCGTTGTAAGGACCGACCCAATCGGCAGCATCCAGAACACCGGTCTGCATTGAGGTAAAGATTTCAGAACCCGGCATGTTCACCGCCGTGGCACCAATGCGGTTCATCACCTCGCCGGCCAGACCCGGCAGTCGAATCTTGAGCCCTTTCATGTCTTCCAACGACGCGATTTCCTTCTTGAACCAGCCCGCCATCTGGGTCCCGGTATTGCCCACCGCAAAGGGCTTGAGATTGTGCTCTTCGTAAAGCGCATCCCACAGCTCCATGCCGTCGCCACGATACAGCCAGG
The DNA here is from genome assembly GCF_001039575.1 of Halomonas sp. PR-M31. Lineage (GTDB taxonomy): Bacteria > Pseudomonadota > Gammaproteobacteria > Pseudomonadales > Halomonadaceae > Modicisalibacter. The sequence goes on along the minus strand of NZ_JIBT01000001.1, from coordinate 15,504 downwards.
CGTTGGTCTCGTTGACCGTCATGCCGAAGGGCACCGCGGTGAAGAACTGCGCCGCGGGCACTTTGCCTCGCCAATAATAGGCGGCGGAATGCCCCATTTGCGCCGTGCCGCTTGAGACCGCATCGAACACTTCAAGCGCCGGCACCAAATCGCCGGCACCGTACACATCGACCTGCAATCGGCCCCCGGAGAGCGTGTTGATGCGCTCCGCCAGATCCGTGGCGCCAGTGCCCAGTGCCGGAAAATTCTTCGGCCAAGAGGTCACCATCTTCCATTTGATGGGTTTTTTTTCGTCCTCGGCACGGGCGGTTGATACGAAAGGCGCGGCGGCGATACCGGCGGCACCGGCACCTAGACCGGTGAGGAACTTGCGACGTTGCATGGTGGCATGACTCCCTGCGCATTGTTGTGGATGCTCGCCAGTATGCGCGATGAGCAATTTACGGGGCAAGGGAGCTGACAATCCCATTGATAAGAGGATGACACGACAAAAAAACCGGGCTGCACTGGCGACCCGGTGAATTCTTGTCAAAGATGGAATAATGCTTAGCTGGTGGCCTTTGAATCCTCTGCGCCTTCGGGCTGAGAGAAGACCGTTACCTTCGGCAGATCCCCCTTGAACCTCTCGACATCTGCTACGCCGGTCTGTCCACAGTTGGCCTGGGATAGCTTGGAGGTCGCGATACCCGGCGTGAGATTGTTGACGTCGCCGTAGCGGCACAGACTGCCAATCTCTCGAGGCTTAAGCGGATCGAACCAGCCACCTTCCGAAATGCGAATGACGCCAGGCATGATGTCATCGGTCACTACCGCACCCGCGAGAATCTGGCCACGATCGTTGAATACCCGCACCACATCGCCATCGGTGATATTACGATCCTGTGCATCCTTGGAGTTTATCCAGCAGGGCTCACGATTTTGCACCGCGTAAGTCTCGCGGAACGACGTTCCACACAGCTGCGAGTGCAGTCGACCGCGGGGGTGGTTGCTGGCGATGCTCAGCGGATACTTGGTCGTGGGTCCATCAAGACGCTCGATCGGCTCCAGCCAGGTTGGATGAGGCGGGCAATCGTCATAATCGTATTTCGCGATGGCACGGGAATAGATCTCGAACTTGCCGGTGGCGGTACCCAGCGCATTGAGAATGGGGTCCTCGCGGAAGGCCGCATGGCGCACGAAGTTCTTTTCTTCATCCTTCAATGGGAAGGCAAGCGGCTTGTTCGATTCCCAGAACACGTCAAAGATCGGCATTTCCATGCCCTTGGCCCGGGATTCGATCTTGGCGCCCTCATAGAGCCCACGAATCCAGTCCATCTCCGTACGCCCTTCGGTGAACTCATAGCCCTTGCCCAGCTTGTCTGCGATGGCGGCAAAGATAGCGAAATCATCTCGGGCTTCGAATTGCGGCTCGACGATCTTCTTCATTGCTATCACGTGAGAAAGCGCATAGTCGCCGACCTGTTCGATATCGTTGCGCTCGTAGGAGGTGGTGCACGGCAGCACGATATCCGCATGACGAGCGGTGGCCGTCCATTGAAAATCGTTGACGATGAAAGTGTCGAGCTCACGCCAGGCCTTGAGCATCTCGTTGCGATCCTGATGGTGGGCAAACGGATTGCCCCCGGCCCAGTAGGCGAGCTTGACCAGCGGCAGCTCGATCTCGCTGCCGTTGAACTGCATGGTTTTTCCGGGATTGAGCAGGGTTTCGACGAAGCGTGCGACTGGAATCATGACGTCACTGCCGGCTTCGTCGACCGACCCGCCGCTGCCACCGCCGGCAGCATCGCCAATCGATTTGAGAATGGGACTATCGTGAGTTGGCGCACCGCCGGAAGAGTAGTGGTAGCTCAGGCCATAACCGCCCCCGGGCAAGCCGATCTGCCCCAGCATGCAGGCCAGAGTCACCAGCATCCAGGTGGACTGCTCGCCGTGATGCTGGCGCTGCATGGAATAGCCCAAGGAGAGCATGGTGCGGTTGTTGGCAAACCGCCGGGCCAGATCGCGAATGGTGTCCGCGTCGATGCCGCAAATCTCTGCTGCCCAGTCCGCATCCTTGGGCTGACCATCCGATTCGCCGGTCAGATAAGGTTTGAACTCGTCGAACCCAGTGGTATAGCGGTCGAGGAACTTTTGATCGTGCAGATCCTCGCTCAGCAGCGTGTGGGCGATACCCAGCATCAGCGGCACATCCGTCTGAGGCTTGGGCGCGATCCACTCACCGTCAAGATACTCGCAGGACAGGGTCTTGAGCGGATCGATGGAAATGACCTTCACGCCGGCTTTCTTGAGCTCTTCGAACCCCTTGAAGGCGCCGTGATCCGCTACCTGCCAGGAGATCTGGGAATTATTGCGGGGATCGCAACCCCAGAACACCATGAGATCGGTATTCTCAGCCAGCACCGGATAGGTCGTGCACTGCTCGTAGACTTCGATGGAGCCCGTGACATAGGGCAGAATGACCTGGGCCGCACCGGTGGAGTAGTCGCCGATGCTAGAGGTAAAGCCTCCGGTCAGGTTCAACATACGACGCAGCAGTGTCTTGCAGTTGTGCAGCTTGCCCGGGCTCTTCCAGCCATAGGAGCCGCCGTAGATCGCCTGCTGCCCGTGCTGCTCCCGTACCCGGGTGATTTCGTTGGCGACCAGTTCAATGGCCTTGTCCCAGGAGACACGCACGAAATCGCCGTCGCCGCGGCCGTCCGGGTCCGCGCCCGGGCCTTGCTCGAGCCAGGCGCGACGCACCATCGGGTAGCGGATGCGCGAAGCAGAGTAGATCGAATCCCGCACTCCCTCGAGCATTGGCGTGGGCTGCGGATCATTCGCCCAGGGCTTGAATTCGACGGCACGACCGTCCTCGACAACACCTTTGAAGACGCCCCAGTGACAGCCGGAGATGATTTCTTTCGGACCGGTTTGGGCAAGCGCGCCCTTGCTCAAAAGCGAGAGCGAAAACGGCATCGCACTAAGGGCCGCGGTTGCGGCGGAACCTTGCAGGAAGCGGCGCCGCCCGGGGGAAGCAACGTCAGCCTTGGATACAACGTGCAACTCGTCGGGTGTGTTACTCATGCAGATTCTCCTTCACGTTGCTCAAGCACAAATTCAGACACGGAAGCCGCTGCGAATTCATTAACTGTCAGTAAGGCAGAGGCTTCGCGGACCAAGGCGAGCAGCAGTTTGCCGGCGCCAGCATAAAAGCCCTCGGCATCCTGCCGGGTCAGCGCCTCGGTGAATGCCGGCACCCAGTCTTGCAGTCGACATGCCAGGCCCGCGGCGATCGTGATCCGATCGCCGCGAAGCGCTGCCACCAGGGCAGACAACTCGATGGCAAGATGATCCGAAGGCTCACAGCAGTCCTTACTGACGTGTAGATCAAGATTTCGCAGTACCGCGTTCATCTCGGCGACGGATTCACCGCCAAGCGTCGATCTGTCTCTCCCCTTCCAGGCACTCTCGTAGGGCAGCACCGCACGATCGCGGAAGATGCCTTCGAACAGCGCCGTATAGCGGCGCTGCAGATGCACGGTCAAGCCTTTCGGGTCATCTTGTTCGAGCTTACGGCAGAGCGTTTCCGCCTCCGCCGAAGCATCTAGCTGCGCCCCCATCCAGCGCAGTGTGTCCTGACTGGAGGCTGTGCTGGCCTGAGCAACTTGCTGTGGAGACATTGGCGCGATGAAGATCCCGCTCAACCATTCGGCGGCGACAATGAACGCGCTGACATTCAGGCTAGCATTGGGGTCTTCAGCGATGGCGTCGCGATTCATTGCGGCACTCCCTCACTGGCATGCTGAACAACCGGCGCACCGGTATCGGGCCCAAGATCCTTGGAATGATTCTGCAGATAGGAAAGAATCAGCCGGTATTCATCGTCATTGAACGACGTGAACCGTTTCATGGACTTGAGAGTGCCGATCCACTGGTTGGCCGTGTAATGCTCCTTTCCTGGCAGAGTGTGACATGAGGAGCAGGTTGTCTGATAAGCATTCAGGCTGTAGGACCAGAGCTCTTCCTGATCAAGATTGAGCTCACTCGCATCGGTCCAGACTTTCAAGGTGACGGGCAGCCAGACCTGATCCGTATTGGGATCGGTTTGTGCATCGCCACGCTCGGTGTCGGCGATAGCGTTGTCTCCCAATGCCGCCATGATCACCCGCTTGCCTTTCTCCTGATAGATGACGGATTTGGAGGTTTCCGGCTGCCAACCTTCGATCTCGAGCTGCAGCTTGTCGTCATCTTTGGCAACGACCTTGGCTGCGGCGCCGCCCAAAAACTTGCCGTCTTCGCTGTCGGCTTCTTCCACATCCGGTGTCGTATAGAACGACTTGGTGCCCGCCACGAAAACCTGGTCTCCTTCGCTAATCTGCTGTGGGTCACTGGTGGGTAACGGAACATGGTTGTCGACTTTGTTGTCCAGCATCACCACTTCTTCCGTGCGGTTTGGCTCCGGCATGCCCGGAGCGGGCTTATCCACGGCGGGAATGTGATTGAGATAAGTCGCCATGGCCTGCAAATCCTGCCAGGGCAACTGTGAGGTATTTTCTATGACTTCCGCCATATCGCCCCCGGCCTTGCGTCCGATAGGGCTGATGCCGGTATGCAGATAGTTGGCGATAGAGGCAGCGGACCAGAAGCCAATGCCGGTCTCATCCGGGGTGATGTTGGGGAAGTGGCCGGTACCTTCCGGATTCGGCCCGCCGGCGTAGCGCTTGTCGTTGGGGATGTTACCCATGAAGGTACGCGGCGAGTGACACTCGGCGCAGTGCCCGGCACCCTCGACAAGATAGCGCCCACGCTCGAATCTGGCCTGGTCGATATCTCCTGGAAGATCCTCGGTATCGGCACCAATCTCCGCTGTACTCTTGCCATCGAGAAAGGCCAGGCGCCAGACGCCGATACCGCGACGAATATTGTAGGGAAACTTGAGCTCATGATCCGGCACGGCTTTGTCGCTCTCCGGCAGCGTCATCATGTAAGCATAGAGATCCCGTACGTCTTCTGGCATCAAACGCTGGTAGGAGGTATAGGGGAACGCCGGGTAAAGGTTTTCGCCATCAGGCCAGAGATCGCTGGGGCCGACGCCTTCGCGTACCGCCCGATCGAATTCCGCCAGGGACCAGTCGCCGATACCGTGCTCGGAATCCGGCGAGATGTTGGGCATGTGAAACTTGCCGAAAGCGGTATCGAGCACCTTGCCACCGCCCAGCTGTTCGTCGCTCTCCTGACCCGTCGTGGCGTGGCAAGTGGCGCAGTCCGAAGCCACGAAAACGAGCCGACCGTTGTCGATATCGGCTTGGTCTTCGTTGCTCGCGGTCGCTGGAGCATCGTGTATCAGCGACCAGGTCCAGGGAGAGGTCAGTACGAGAAAGCCGGCAACGCCGAGAATGGCGACTACCGCCACCGTTATGGAAATCTTCTTGCGTTTGCTTGCCATGGCGCACTCCGGTGGTTGCCATTGAGAAATGAATTGCTATAGCGCATGCAATAACCAGCGCTCGAATACAATGTTGCATCCGAGGGGATTGTCTAAGGAAAGTCGTTCGCCGAGGTATTATTGTGATTTTTAAGCTGCTTGCTAATCGTAACGTTAGCCGTCTATATAAATTTCGACCAGCCGAACAACACGTTAACTTGATTGATATCAAGAGAGGGCATGAAAAAATGAAGATCACTTGATCTGATGAACGCTTGGCGCGGTTGCCTGGGCACTGCTTTTGCGCCAGTCTGACTGAACATTACGCTTACGCTAAACATGCCGATCGACCCATCTGGATAAGGACATCAAGATGCTATTGAAGCGATGGCTACTATCTGCCAGCAGTGCGCTGCTCCTGTTCAGCGTTCATACCCAGGGTTTTGAAATTTCCCCTCAAGGCAAACTGCATCTTGACTATGCCACCCAGCGAGAAGACAGAACGAACCTTGATGACGATTTCCAGATACGCCGTGCCCGTGTTGGTGTTAAAGGCGGGCATGGCGATTGGCGCTTCAAGCTCGACTATGAATTCACCGATGACGGTGATTTCAAGGATGCCTATCTTGGATATGAGGGCTTTCAGGCAGGCAATGTCACCGTCGGCCAGTTCAAAGTGCCTTTTGGTCTGGAACAGCAGATAAGCTCCGATGATATCAGCTTTATCGAGCGTTCTCTGGCGACCGAAGCCCTGGTGCTTTCACGCCGCACAGGCATTGGCTTCAGTCGCGCAGACAAGCGCTATAGCGCATCCGTGATGGCTTTTGGCCCCGAGATTGACAAAAACAATGGCTACGGCGCAGCGGTTCGAGCGACATTTGCTCCTTTGCTTGAAAAGAACCAGCGGCTTTTGCATATCGGCGTGGCAGCGGCAACGGAATATACCAAAGGCTCGACGAGTCTTGGCACCCCGCCGGAGTCTCGTCCGGGCAGCACGCAGCTGGTTGATACCGATAGCATCGATGGCGTCGATCGTATCGATCGACTAGGGCTCGAGGCGGCTTGGCAACGTGGTCCTGTATCGGCACAGGCGGAATGGATTCACGCCGGGCTGCGCCGTGATTCAGGACAACCGGACGTAGATGTCGACGGCTGGTATCTCTCAGGCAGCTGGTTTATCACTGGAGAGACCCGCCCTTATGAAAAAGGCATGTTCAAAAGCGTCGAACCCAAACGCGATAGCGGGGCCTGGGAGCTGGTGACGCGCTACAGCGATGTCGATCTGAACGATCGTAATATTGAGGGCGGCAGCGAACACAATCTAACGCTGGGGGTGAACTGGTATATCAGTAGCGATCTGCGCTTGATGCTCGATTACACCGATGTGCACAGCCGGCGGCAAGGTGAGTCCGATGATCCCGAGATTCTGACCATGCGGGCACAGATTTCATTTTGAGCACGCTTTATTTTTGTTCTTTTTATAAGACATCCTACAAGGGGGTCAGTTTGGCGAATCCCAGCACCAGCCACTTGTCGCCTTCACCTTCAAAGCTGACCTGCACCCGAGCCCGCTCACCCTGGCCCTCGGCATTGAGAATGATGCCTTCGCCGAACAGCGGATGACTGACCCGCTGACCCAAGGAAAGAGAAGGCAGATCATCTCCTCCAGAAACTGAATCCTGTCGAAGCCCAGGGCTCGGGCGAGAAGTGACTGGGCGGGATATCTGGCCGCGCAGACGTACTTCTTCAAGTAGTTCTTCCGGCAGCTCGCGCAGGAAACGTGATGCTCGCTGAAAAGTTTCCTTTCCGTGCAGCCGACGCAGCTCCGCGTAGGTCAGATAGAGCTTGTGCATGGCTCGGGTCAGCCCTACGTAGGCGAGGCGGCGCTCTTCCTCGAGGCGCCCGGACTCCTCCAGGGACATCTTGTGAGGGAAGAGCCCCTCTTCGACCCCCGCCACGAACACGATTGGAAACTCCAACCCCTTGGCGGAGTGCAAGGTCATCAATTGCACGCCATCTTCGAACTCGTCCGCCTCGTGATCGCCGGCATTGAGCGCGGCTTCCGCCAAGAAGGGTTCCATGGCCGCGGCGCCTTCGCCTGCTTCCTGCAGCAGCAGGGCGTCGCCCTGGGTGAAGGCCCGGGCGGCGTTGACCAGTTCTTCCAAATTCTCGACCCGGGCCTGGCCCTTTTCGCCCTTCTCGTTGCGATGATGCTCGATGAGCCCGGAGATCTCGTTCACGTGAGTGATGATCTCGTGCAGGGCCATGCCGGCGGTGTCGTTGTCCAGCCGCTCGATCAGGTTGGCAAAACCCTGCACGGCATTTCCCGCGCGCCCCTTCAAGGTGCCATCACTCAAGCTGTCATGCAGTGCCTGCCAAAGTGATACATTCTGATGACGGGCACGCTCTCGCAGGATTTCCACGGTACGGGTGCCGATACCCCGGGCGGGCACGTTGATGACCCGCTCCAGAGAGGCATCGTCATCCCGATTGAGCAGCAAGCGCAGATACGCCAGGGAATTCTTGATTTCCAATCGCTCGTAGAAGCGCTGGCCGCCATAGATGCGGTAAGGCATGCCTTGGCGTATCAAGGCTTCCTCAAGCACTCGGGACTGAGCGTTGGAGCGATAGAGAATGGCGATTTCGCTGCGATGAAAGCCTTCATCGACCTTTTCCTTGATGGTATCGACAATGAAGCGAGCCTCGTCAAGATCGTTGAAGCCGGCATAGACGGAGATCGGTTCACCTTTAGCGCCGGCGGTCCACAATTCCTTGCCCATGCGACCCGTGTTATGGCTAATCAACGCATTGGCGGCATCCAGAATGGCGCTGGTAGAACGATAGTTTTGCTCCAGGCGCACCGTTCGGGTATCCACGAACTCCTGCTCGAAGCGACGAATGTTCTCGATCTTAGCCCCGCGCCAGCCGTAGATCGACTGGTCGTCATCGCCGACCACGGTAACACCCGCCTTATCACCGGCGAGCAGCTTGAGCCAGGCGTACTGCAACGTGTTGGTATCCTGAAACTCATCCACCAACAGGTGGGCGAAGCGCTCCCGGTAGTGGGCCAGCAGGCGGGGGTTGTCTCGCAAGAGCTCGAGGCTTCGCAGCAAAAGCTCGCCGAAGTCCACCAGCCCACCCCGTTCACAGGTCAGCTGGTAGCGCTCGTAGAGCTCCACCATCTGATCCATGTAGGCATCGCCATGGGTCTGCACCTGCTGTGGACGCAGCCCTTCCTCCTTGCAGCCAGAAATGAAGTACTGCACCTGTCGCGGCGGATAGCGCTCGTCGTCGATGCTGTGATCCTTGAGCAGCCGCTTGACCAGCCGCAGTTGATCGTCTGAGTCGATGATCTGGAAGTGCTGAGGCAGTCGGGCGTCCTGCCAGTGGGTACGCAGTAGCCGATGGGCAATGGAGTGAAAGGTGCCGACCCAGACGTTGCGCAGGGACATACCCAGCAACGCCTCTAAGCGGGTGCGCATTTCCCGGGCCGCCTTGTTGGTGAAGGTCACCGCGAGAATGGCATAGGGCGAGAGATGCTCAACCTGCATCAGCCAGGCAATACGATGCACTAGCACTCGAGTCTTGCCGGAGCCGGCCCCGGCCAGCACCAGCATATTGCCCTGGGGGGCGCTGACGGCTTCTCGCTGAGCCGCGTTGAGATCGTCGAGAAGTGGCGAAACGTCGCCCGGCAAAACGTCATCCATGAAAGCGCACTTGCAGATCGAAAATAGACGCCAAGTCTAGCATATTCCGCCCTGCTCAACGGCCATTTGCCGGATGATAACCAAGCGGTGGATGGCCAAAGCACCTGAAAACAAAAAGCCAGTCGGTAACATGCCGACTGGCTTCGCGTACGCTCGATTTGACTGACCAATTCATACTTTTCTCTAGCGCGTGCGAGCACGGCGCTAGACACCGTCAAGTCTCTCAGGCCCCAACAACGCTGCCGGTGTCGATCGGCTGATCCACCCCGGTCAGCTCGATCAGCGTATCGCCGTCGTCGAAGTTGGGATCGTCATCGTCGGTATCCGTGTCCTGATAGACATAGGTGTTGCCGTCGAAGCCGAACTGGGCGGTCGCGCCTTCATCGATTGCGTTGGCAACGGCCATGACATTGTCGTACAGGCTTGCATCGCTGTTTAGCGCGTCATCGACGGTGGACTGATCGGCAAAGCCGTCGAACTGCTCGAACTGCAGAATGTCGTCATCACCGCCGTCGAAGTCGGTAATAGCGACGGTGTTGGTGAATCCTGTGTCGCTGTTCTCGTCATTGGTGATGTTACCTTCCTTGAACGCGAAGGTGTTATCGCCACCGCCCCCGGTTAGGCTGACTGCGGTCGGGCTGGCACCGTCGCTGTCTGCTTCGCCCTGGTTCAGGGTGATCGTGTCGTCGCCCTGACCGAGCTCAACGTCCAGGGTATCGGAGGTAAGCTGATCGGTGTAGAGCGTTGTCGTGTCATCGCCGTCCCCCTGAATCACAGAAGAAAGTGCGCTATTAGTGTCTTCCAGGGACGGGGCGGCCAGAGTCAGATCCACCGGCGAGTCCGAGGCATCAATAGTGCTCACGCCGCCCAGAGATTCGCCGTCGAGCAGTACATTGGCACTGGGGTAGTTCTCGAAATCGCTGAAGTCGGCGTTGGAGGAAATGCCCAGGTTGATGGTATCGAGAGACTGCAGGCCTTCGTCGTCGCCATTGGCCACATCAAAGAGCAGATTGGCGCCGTTAATGGCGGTGCCGTCGACATTGAGCGTGCCCACGTTCGCATCGTCGGCTTCGTCCAGGGTCAAGGCAAAGCTCGAGTCGTAGTCCGAGAAGTCGGGATCGCCACCGTCGTCTTGACCCACGTCGTTGAGTTCGACGTTGGCGGTGTCGCCGGAGAACACGGCTTTCAGTCCGTTCTCCACGGCGCCGCCACTGAAGTTGTCGGCATCGGTAACCGTATTGTCATAGGTCGCCGTTTCACCGTCCGCCACGATCTTGACGTCATCGTCGCTGACATCGGTGTTGCCGTTGTCGACGTCAGTATCACCGTTCACAACGTTGTCATCGGTGTCGGTGTCGTCAGTATCGACATCGGTATCGCCGTTTACAACGTCATCGCCGTCGGAGACGTCGTTGTCGTAATCGTTCTTGACCTGTTCCCAGTAATTTTCCGCCGAGGTACGGACCTGGGCGACCACCTTGTCGAATGCGGCTGTGAACTGATCGACTGAGGCCGACGCCTGATCAATCGCTGACTGGAGATCAGGGTTCTGCTGAGCGAAATCTTCTAGATCGGACTTAAGTGACATAGCGTGTCATCCTTTAAAAAGTAAATATCCTTTAATTTCAACGACTCCTTTCATAGAGCCGTCTGAACGAGTACATCACGGACGCTGCACAAACCTTTCTTCTTGTCGACGCTGTGCATCGATCGCAATTTCATCGCTCTGCTATCACCTATCCATCCTGTTTTGCGGATGTTCAGTTCCTGCACTATCAGTGGAGTGACGCTAAACCCTTGATAGAAGTGCTGCTCAAAATGGTTCTCAGAGGCATATTTGTCAAATGCGTATCATCATCATTTGCTCTCGTTTTGATCTCGTTCGCTCATGGTTCAAGCTGCAAACGCCGCACTACAAACGTTTTCGCTAAAAAAGCAAAAAATGAGAAAACGTGCCGCATCGGAAAATGACGCTTTGCAGAATAATTGCGGCAACAAAAAAGCCGATCAGTGCAAGACTGATCGGCTCTTGATGGAATTATTCTTACGCTAATGGCAATCAGAAATCCGTGAAGCTCGAAATACTCCCGGAGGGGCTAAAACCCTGATCGAATTCTACGCCTGGTAGTTCGATCAACGTATCGCCGGCACTGAAGTTGGTCCCATCTTCCCCGCCGGGATTTGTGTCCTGATAGTAATAATAGCTGTCTCTGAATATAAACCAGGCGGTCGAGCCTTCGTCGAGGGCATCAGCGATATTGACGACATTGTTGTACAGAGTGTCCTGGCTATCCAGCGCCGCATCGACCGCGGACTGCTCAGCCAGCCCCTCATATCCCTCGAGTTGCAGCTTATCGAAACCGCTGGTAAACCCGAGGATGGTAACAGTATTGGTGAATACGCCGTCGTTGATATCCTCTTGAATAATATTTCCCCCTTGAAGCTGGAACTTATTGCTGTCACCACTGCTTTTCAAGGTAATAGCGGTTGCAGTTGCACTATCGCTAACCGGCTCGCCCAGTGTTAAAGCAACTACGTTTTCGCCTCCACCTACGCCGATATCCAGACTATCGGCAGTAAGTCGATCGGTGCTTAGGGTAAACTGATCGTTTCTGTCACCTAGCAACACGAACTCGAGCGCGCTGTCGGTATTTTCCAGGGGCGGCAATGCCAGGTTCAAATCAGCATCTGATCGAGAAGCGTCGATTGATGTCACTCCAGCGAGGGATTCGCCGTCCAGAAGTAAGTTAGTATCGCTGCCAAAATCAAACTCTAGATTGATGGTTTCGAGAGACTGAAGACCTTCGGTATCGCCGTTAGTCACATCGAACAGATAATTAGCTGTCTTGTCGACTATTCCGCTCTCTTTTTGACTAATGATATTCAGCGTTTCGATACTGGCATCGTCTTCCTCATCTAGGGTGATAGCGAAACTGGAATCGAAATCCGAAAAGTCCGACACATTGTCCGCCTTGTAGACACCCACATCATTCAGCTCGAGAGTGGCGGTATCTCCGGCAAAGATAGCTTTCAAGCCATTGTTGATGGCGCCGCCGCTGAAGCTGTCGGCATCGGTCACCACGTCTTCGTAGACTGCCGTTTCACCAGCGGCGACATTTCTGACCTCAATATTGTTGGTGCTTTCGCTGATGTCGGTGTCGTCGTGATCATCACCGTCATCGTCCTTTAGCTGCTCCCAATAATTGTCCACAGAGACCCGAAGCTGTTCGACCACTTGATCGAATGCAGCGGTAAGTTGATCGATTGCAGCCAGAAGGTTTGGATGCTGCTTTGCGTAATCTTCGAGTTCGGTCTGAATTGTCATGGCGTTTCATCCTTGTTCGATGAATGCTTGATTCACGACTTCCCAATTCCTGATTTCGTTATCAAACCGGTCAAATTCCCATGATGCTGCTGTCGTTGAAAGGGTCATCAGGGAATACCAGGGTTCGTAGTCCGATCAGCGTGTCACCGCCACTGAAATTGGTGCCATCAGCGCCTCCGGCATTCGTATCTTGATATACGTAGATCTTGCCATCGAACCTGAACCAGGCGACGGCCCCTTCGTCGATCGCGTTGGCAACGGTGGCGACATTGTCGTACAACGTATCCCGGTCATTGATCAGGTCATCGACCATGGATTGATCTGCCAGACCTTCGAAGCCTTCAAGCTGTAGCTGATCGAAGATATTGTCGAAGCCGATAGTGATGTCGTCGGTGCTGTCGAACATGCCACCATCGACGTCGCGCTGGGTAATATTGCCCCCTTGAAAACGATAGGTATCAACACCCAGACCTCCGAACACGTTGATGTCTGTAGACACTGCGTCATCACTTTCCGGTTCGTCCAGAATCAAGGTGATCACATCTTCACCCCTGCCATCTCTAATATCCAGCGAGCCAGCGGTAAGCCGATCGGTTTCAAGCGTCAGCTGACTGTCTCCGTTACTCAACAGCACCTCTGCGAGGGCTATATCGCTTTCGCCCCGCGGCAATGCCAGGCTCAATTCACCTTTTGATTCCGAAGCATCGATCGTTGTCACATTAGCCAGAGATTCGCCATCGAATAGCATATTGGCATTGGCGTAAAGCGCGGTATCAATATTAATTGTTTCGAGAGACTGAAGGCCCTGGTCATCACCATTGGTCACATCGAACAATAGGTTGGTCGCTACGCCGAACACGCGGTTGGGGCCGTTATCGCTCTCGTTGACGATATCAAGCGTGGTGATGCTGGCGTCGTCGGCCTCATCCAGGGTCAGGGCAAAACCGGGATCGAAGTTCGCGAAATCGGGCTCGTCTGTGCTGTAGATGCCGGCATTGTTCAACTCTACAGTGGCGGTATCACCGGAAAAGATCGCGGTCAGACCATCTTCGATGACGCCATCGGCAAGGCTGGCAGAAGCGGTTACGACATCGGTGTACGCCGCTGATTCACCGGCGGCAACGAGCCTGGGATCATCTTCCGAAGCGTTGTCGCCGCCATTGGTATCATCGGGAGGATCATTGCCGTTACCGTCATCATCCTTGTTCGGGGCCCGATACTCTTCAATGATGCTTCTTATCCGTTCGAACGCTTGATCGAAGGTAAGCGACAACTGATCAAGGGCAGCGCTGAACTCATCCAGCACCGATTGAAAATCCGGGGTATGCTGCTCAGAATTTCTGGTAATGGATTTGAACGACATGACACTTCATCCTTTTTGACGGATATTCGATTTTTTGTTCTATCGAACCCTGACCTCCCAATCCGCTGGGCAGTTTTGTCAAATTGGTTAGTAGCGGCAGTCTTGTCAAACAAAATAATTAAAAACGCAACGGATTGAGACTGCGTTTGACCGCTTTGAGTTGTTCGGCCAACTTGGGCCCGCGGGTTTTGGCTACGCCTACCGCTAGTACATCGATCAGCACCAAATGAGCAATACGTGAACTCATCGGCGTATAGATCTCGGTGTCTTCATGCACATCAATGGGTAAAGGCAGCGTCACCTCGTCGGCCAGCGGGGACCCACTTGGGCATAAACCAATCACCGTAGCACCGGTTTCCCGAGCCATACGCACACTGGCAACAAGCGCCCGGGTACGTCCAGTCTGAGAGATGGCCACTACCGCATCGCCTTCTTTGAGGGTTGCTGCGGACATGTTCTGCATATGCGGATCCGAATACGCGGAAGTCGATATCTGAAGGCGGAAGAACTTGTGCTGAGCATCGAAAGCCACCGCGCCAGAAGCGCCGAATCCGTAGAACTCGACCCGATTGGCCATGGCCAGCGCATTGATAGCCTTGCTCAGCGCTTCATTGTCGAGACGATCACGTACAGAAAGCAGGGTACCTACGGTAGAGTCAAAGATGCTGTGAGAAAACTCAGCCACGCTGTCGCTGTCGTTCATGGAGAATTGAGCAAATTGACTGCCTGAAGCCAGCATTTGAGCAAGCTTGAGCTTGAAATCCTGAAAACCGTTGCAACCTAGCGCCCGGCAAAAGCGTACCACCGTCGGTTCGCTGACCTTGGCTTCGGTGGCCAGGTCGACGATGCGCATATGAATGACCTCTTCAGGATTGCGCAAGACGAAGCGCGCCACTTTTTGCTCGGAGCGACGAAAGTGCTCCATACGGCGTCTCATTTCATCGAACAGAGCACGGCTCACAGTTTCATTCCTGGGTTTTCCTCAAAACTACAGCGTTTACATTCATCTTATATGAAGAATAGTCGTCTTTAATGCACGTTACTTGAGAATTCGTATTCAACGCCATCGCTATAATACTTGCGCTATAGTCAGATTCGACGCGTCGATGACATTGACTTCTAATGACGAGGAGCGTCGCTCATGCGCAAAACCAAACAATTAATACCTTTGAAACACGAACTTCTCGATATTCTTATGTCCATGAAAGTCACCGAACACGAAGCACGTAAAAAGAATGCTGCCGTACGCTATTTGCGCGCTCGCCGCGGCATCGAGATTCGTAACGAGACAAAGCGTCTCGAGCATGATATTGCCGACTTCGATGACGGTTGGCGATAACTCATTGCGATACTGAGCTATTTATATATCGTTTAAAAATAACAGACGGGCCTTCCTATGAAGGCCCGCCATACTTTATTCCAACAGATTCAAAGACTGCTGATAAACACTACAATAACGCCAATCGGAGCCACGAAGCGGGTAGTCAGCGTCCAGAGTGTGCTTCCCGTTTTGCCGAGACCCAATTCCTCGCGCACTTTTTCGCCGTTCATGAACCAGCCAACGAATATCACCACCAGCAGACCGGTCAACGGCAGTAAATACTTACTGGTCAGCGTATCCAGGAAGTCAAAAATGCTGAGTCCCAAAATACTGACTTCAGACCAAGCATTGAACGACAGCAATGCTGCAATACCTAAGGCCCAA